>NZ_VIUN01000005.1:0-389208 GCF_007828335.1 Pseudomonas sp. SJZ103 | reverse complement strand
GCGGGAGGCGAATTCTACAGCGTTACACGCTGCTGTCAACACCTCTTTTTCTCCGCTTTCGACCGAGAAGATCGAATCGTTAATAGCGCCAAACAACACGACTCTATCAACTCCTTCTGGGCTTCGATGAACTGAAGCAACTCGCTGTCTAATCCTGCATAACTATTTGTTTAGCAAGGAGTTTTATGTTTCAACTGCGCCGGAAGTGGGGCGAATTATAGACTTCCAGGATCTGCGGTCAAGCGTTAATTACGCTTTTGTTGCAGAGGGCGCTTTTTTAGTAATAAGTCGGGGGATTCGGCGCGCTACTGGCGGTACACGCAACACCAGAAGCAGCGCACCTATAGAAGCATAGATAGCCCATTCCTTCAGATCAGCCCGCACGATCCACAACATATGCAGCAAACCAAGCCCAAGAATTACATACACCATGCGATGCAGCTTCTTCCAACGACTACCCAGTCGGCGCTGGCTATAGCGATTAGACGTGACCGCCAACACCAACAAAGACAAGAACCCTAGCGCCCCCACAATAATGTAGGGCCGCTTACGCAGCTCCACACCCAATTGCGACCAATCCAGTCCCAAGACAAACACACAGTAAGCCACTAAATGCAGCACTACATAAACAAAGCACCACAATCCAAGCTGCCGGCGCACCGCGATCCACCCCGCCCAACCGCTCAGTTTCTGCAACGGCGTCATGCCGAGGGTAATCAGCAAGAGGATCAAAGTGCCCAAGCCAAGCCGGTCAACCAGCACCTTGCCCGGATCCGGCCCCAAGGCAAAACTCCACGCCTCATATAGCCATAACAACGGCCACACTGCCGCAGCTATAAAAACGACAACGCGCCAGATGGGGTAACGCATCAGTAGTTCTTCCGCAGATCAAGGCCTGTATATAAAGAGGCAACCTCATCCGAGTAGCCATTGAACATCTGCGTCTCACGCACATTGGGACTGAACAGGCCACTTGGCAGACGACGCTCCCGCGCCTGGGTCCAGCGGGGATGATCCACCGTAGGGTTCACATTCGCATAGAAGCCATATTCATCCGCCGCGATACTCTGCCAAGTGGTTTTGGGCTGCTCGCTTACAAGGCTGATACGCACGATGGATTTCACGCTCTTGAAACCGTACTTCCAAGGCACGACCAGACGTAAGGGTGCACCGTTCTGATTGGGCAACTCGCGCCCATACATGCCAACGGCAAGAATCGCCAAAGGGTTCATCGCCTCATCCAGACGCAGCCCTTCTACATAAGGCCAGTCGATCAAGCCAAAACTCGAACGCTGCCCAGGCATACTCTTGGCATCCTGGAGGGTTTCAAAGCGGATGTATTTAGCCTTGGAGGTCGGCTCAACCTGCTTGAGCAAGGCAGAGATCGGAAAACCCATCCACGGAATGACCATCGACCACGCCTCGACACAGCGCAAACGGTAGATCCGCTCTTCTAGCTGATAGGGCTTCATGAAGTCTTCAAGGGCATAACGCCCCGGCTTTGCGACCTCACCATCAATCACCACACTCCAAGGCTCGGTCTTGAGTGAGCCTGCATTTTTCGCAGGATCGCCCTTGTCTGTACCGAACTCATAGAAGTTGTTGTAGTGGGTTGCGTCCTTGAACGGGGTGATGGACTCATCCTTGACCGTCACCGCCTGCCATTTCGTTTCCGGCAATTTTTCGGCAAACCAATTGGGCGCCTTGCCAGACTCAACATCGGGATAACGCGCTGCCTCTTCTGCATTGGCCCAACGCGGCAGGCTGCTGGCAGCAATGCCGGCAAGCGCACCACCGAGCAAGCTACGGCGAGAAAGGTAGAAGGATTCAGGCGTGACATCCGATTCTTGGCAATCGGACGCTTTGGGCAATTTGATTAACATGGCAACTCCGCAGCATTGGAGAACTGATGCACCAATAGACTGCGGAGTATGGGGGAAATTACATTAAGGCAACGTTTTGTCCCGACGCATATGCAGCAAGTACTGAATCGGCCCCGAAGCGGCGTAGACCAGGAAGGCCAATAGCAGAATCCGAGGAGGGTCACTGAAGACCACCGCAAACACCAGTACCACTGCCAGGATCGCCACGAAAGGTACACGCCCTTTGAGATCAAGCTCCTTGAAGCTGTTGTACTTGATATTGCTCACCATCAGCATACCGGCCGCAGCAACCATCAACGCCACCAGGAACGACATTTTCGAACCCTGGATGCCGTAGTCGCTGAACGCCCAGACGATACCCGCCACCACCCCCGCCGCTGCCGGACTGGCCAGGCCAATGAAGTAACGTTTATCAGCAGTACCCACCTGGGTATTGAAGCGAGCCAGACGCAACGCTGCACCCGCGACATAGATGAAGGCGACCATCCAGCCAACCTTACCCATATCACCGAGCGCCCAGGCGAAGGCCAGCAGTGCAGGCGCAACACCAAAGGCAACCATGTCCGACAGCGAGTCATACTCGGCACCGAAAGCGCTTTGGGTGTTGGTCATGCGCGCCACACGACCATCAAGGCCATCCAGCACCATGGCCACGAAAATTGCGATGGCAGCAAAGCCGAAATACTTGCTGGCGCTCGCCGCATCACCGGCCGCCAGGGCGCTTTGGGCACTCATTGAGTTGATGATGGAATAGAACCCGGCAAACAAGTTTGCCGTAGTGAACAGATTGGGCAGCAAATAGATGCCACGATGCCGGACCTTGCGGCCTTCAGCGTCATGCCCTTCTTCGACATGCTCATCGATCGGCAGCAGGCTTTCGGCGTCAGAAGCCTGGTTTGGCTCTTCGGGACGTTCGCTCATGGACTTTACCTTGCAACGGTGTGAAAAAAATTCGACCAATACTTGCGGCGACTGTTCGCCCGCAAACGATGCAGCTTTATACCAGAACCCGCTCCCCAAACGAAAAAACGCGGCCTAAGCCGCGTTTTCTGTTGATACGTACGACTTAGTTTTTGGCTTTGTCGACGATCTTGTTGGCACCGATCCACGGCATCATGGAGCGCAGTTGCTCACCGATGACTTCGATACCGTGAGCGGCGTTATTACGACGCTTGGCGGTCATCGAAGGGTAGCCGGTAGCACCTTCGCTGATGAACATTTTGGCGTATTCGCCATCCTGAATACGTTTCAGGGCGTTGCGCATAGCCTGGCGGGACTCGGCGTTGATCACTTCCGGGCCAGTCACGTACTCGCCGTATTCGGCGTTGTTGGAGATCGAGTAGTTCATGTTGGCGATACCGCCTTCGTACATGAGGTCAACGATCAGTTTCAGTTCGTGCAGGCATTCGAAGTAGGCCATTTCCGGCGCGTAGCCAGCTTCAACCAGGGTTTCGAAACCGGCTTTAACCAGCTCAACGGTACCGCCGCACAGAACGGCTTGCTCGCCGAACAGGTCGGTTTCGGTCTCGTCCTTGAAGGTGGTTTCGATGATGCCGGTACGACCGCCACCTACGCCAGCAGCGTAAGACAGCGCAACGTTCTTGGCGTTGCCCGAAGCATCCTGGTAGATCGCGATCAGGTCAGGGATACCGCCGCCTTTGACGAACTCGGAACGTACGGTGTGGCCCGGTGCTTTCGGCGCGATCATGATCACGTCGAGGTCAGCGCGCGGCACAACCTGGTTGTAGTGGATCGCGAAGCCGTGGGAGAACGCCAGGGTGGCTCCCTTCTTGATGTTCGGCTCGATTTCGTTCTTGTACAGCGCGGACTGGAACTCGTCAGGGGTCAGGATCATGACCAGGTCGGCAGCAGCAACAGCGGAAGCAACGTCAGTCACTTTCAGGC
Organism: Pseudomonas sp. SJZ103; assembly: GCF_007828335.1. Classification (NCBI taxonomy): domain Bacteria; kingdom Pseudomonadati; phylum Pseudomonadota; class Gammaproteobacteria; order Pseudomonadales; family Pseudomonadaceae; genus Pseudomonas; species Pseudomonas sp. SJZ103. The sequence continues at coordinate 385,420 of NZ_VIUN01000005.1, read as the reverse complement.
CGTGGGCTTCAGCCTTGGCAACGGTGGCTGAGCCTTTACGCAGGCCAACAGTTACGTCAACGCCAGAGTCTTTCAGGTTGCAAGCTTGCGCGTGCCCCTGGGAGCCGTAGCCGATGATGGCGACTTTCTTGCCCTGGATGATCGACAGGTCACAATCTTTATCGTAGTAAACTTTCATGAGGTTCCTCTATATATCCAGGCCGTAAGGCCATTCGCTAATTTGGGTTAGATGCTGAGTACTTTGTCGCCACGGGCAATCCCGGTGACACCACTGCGTACCGTTTCCAGAATCGAGGCCGTCCCGATCGACTGGATGAAGCTGTCCAGTTTGTCGCTCGTACCGGTCAGCTGAACGGTATAAACGCTGGCGCTCACATCGACGATCTGCCCGCGATAAATATCGGTAGTGCGCTTGATCTCGGCACGCTGGGCACCCGTGGCCTTGACTTTAACCAACATCAGCTCGCGCTCGATGTGGGCACTCTCCGACAGGTCGACCAGCTTGACTACTTCGATCAGCTTGTTGAGGTTCTTGGTGATCTGCTCGATCACCTCATCGTGGCCCACGGTGGTCAACGTCAGGCGCGACAAAGTCGGGTCTTCGGTCGGCGCCACGGTCAGGCTTTCGATGTTGTAGTTGCGTTGCGAAAACAGGCCGACAACACGAGACAGAGCGCCGGGTTCGTTCTCCAGAAGCAGGGAGATAATGTGCCGCATGATTAAGTACGCTCCGTCTTGTTCAGCCACATATCGCGCATAGAGCCGTCTTTGATCTGCATCGGGTAGACGTGCTCGCTGGTATCGACCTGAATATCGAGGAACACCAGGCGGTCCTTCATGGCGAACGCTTCTTCCATCTTCGGCTTCAGATCTTTCAGATCGGTGATGCGAATGCCAACGTGGCCATAGGCTTCAACCAACTTGATGAAATCCGGCAACGATTCCATGTAGGAATGGGAGTGACGGCTACCGTAGCTCATGTCCTGCCACTGACGAACCATGCCCAGCACGCCGTTGTTCAAGCAGACAATCTTCACAGGAAGACCGTACTGCAGGCACGTCGACAGTTCCTGGATGTTCATCTGAATGCTGCCTTCCCCGGTGACGCACGCAACGTCAGAGTCCGGGAAACTCAGTTTCACACCCATGGCTGCTGGGAAACCAAAGCCCATCGTGCCCAGGCCACCGGAGTTGATCCAGCGGTTAGGCTTGTCGAACTTGTAGTACTGCGCGGCAAACATCTGGTGCTGGCCGACATCGGAGGTCACAAAGGCGTCGCCCTTGGTCACTTCGCAGAGGGTTTCGATCACGGTTTGTGGCTTGATGATGCTGCCATCGCCCTTGTCGTAAGGGAACAGGCCGCGATCACCGCGCCATTCGTCGATCTGCTTCCACCAACTGGCAACGGATTCCTTGTTCGGCGTTTCGCCGATGTCCTTGAGCGCAGCGACCATCTCGGTCAATACACTTTCCACAGGACCTACGATCGGCACGTCGGCCTTGATGGTCTTGGAGATGGACGCCGGGTCGATGTCGATATGGATGATCTTGGCATTAGGGCAGAATTTGCTCGCGCCATTGATCACGCGATCATCAAAACGTGCGCCCACTGCCAGGATCACGTCGGCGTGGTGCATGGTCAGGTTGGCGGTGTAGCTGCCATGCATGCCCAGCATACCCACGAACTGACGGTCCGTACCCGGGAAGGCGCCAAGGCCCATCAGGGTGTTGGTTACCGGCAGGTTGAGCAGTTTGGCCAGCTCGGTCAGGGGTGCAGAACCGCCACCCAGGATCACGCCACCACCCGAGTACAGCACTGGACGCTTGGCCGCCAGGAGCATCTCTGCCGCCTTGCGGATTTGCCCCGAGTGCCCGCGAACGGCCGGGCTGTAAGAGCGCAGCTTGGCTTTCTTCGGGAAAACGTATTCGAATTTCTCAGCCGGGTTGGTCATGTCTTTCGGGATATCGACCACGACAGGGCCCGGGCGACCGGACTGTGCGAGGTAGAAGGCCTTTTTCATGACGTCCGGGATTTCCGACGCATGCTTGATCATGAAGCTGTGTTTCACGATCGGCCTGGAGATACCGATCATGTCGGTTTCCTGGAACGCATCGGTCCCCACCATGGTGCTTGGCACCTGGCCGGAAATGATCACCATCGGGATGGAGTCCATATAAGCAGTCGCGATGCCAGTAATGGCATTGGTTGCGCCTGGGCCGGACGTTACCAGTACCACACCGGCTTTACCGGTGGCACGGGCATAACCGTCAGCCATATGGGTCGCGGCTTGTTCGTGGCGAACCAGGATGTGGGTAACAGCCGGTTCCTTGAACAGTGCGTCGTAAACATGCAGCAGAGCACCACCTGGGTACCCGTAGATATAGTCGACGCCTTCGTCACGCAAAAAGCGGACGAGCATCTCACCGCCAGATAAAAGCTCCACGTTGTTCACCTCTAAAACGCCAGAATACCGTCCGTTAAAAACCGACGGGTCTTAATAGGTTTACTTCTCAACAGAGCATGAGCGACGGTGGTCGCCGACTACGTCAGCACTGACTGAGCAAGTATTGGGATCGTCCCAAGTGTTGCGGGCTTTTCCCACCCAGCGCGAGGTAACGCGTTGCGGGTGTAACAGGTCGGCGCGGATGTGCGCCTCATGATCTGCTGAGCGGGCCTGCTTCTGGCAGTCCCGATACAGCGGACTTTGGATTCTTCTGTTTCAGGCCTCTCAAGTCAAGCAATAATTGCGCTTTTTTCCAACTAAGCGCATGAGAACGTAGAAGAAAGGGCTTTGAGGAGGGATAAAACTCGCCTGAATGTCGTCAAGCGGTAGAAATGTGCGCAAGACTGCCGGAAAAACCGGCAGCCAGGCAATTAACGAGCGTCGACGATCAGTTGATCGAACTTTTTCAGCGCATTACGCAAGCCCAGGCTTTCTCGCGGCCGATCGGCATAAACCATCTCGGCCATTTCGAGAATGCCTGAAGCATTCGGCAGCGGCAGGTCCTGTTCTAGGATCTGTTTCATGCGCACCAGGAAGATCCATTGCAACCACTGGTGGAAGTCCAGTGTGTCTACCGCAAACGGCTCGACGCTGCCGAGCGCCTCGGCGCTGGGGGACACTTCATCCCACCAGCCCTGCACGCGTAATTCGCGCTCAATCAGCAATAACTGTTCGGCAATCGCGGGAAACCGTGCATCCATCAGAGGTTGACCTTGGCTTTTTGCCGAGCCTGGGCAGCGCCGGCAGCGTCACCTTGTGCGGCACGCGCATCGCCGATCAAAGCCCACAAGCTGGCTTGCAGGTCGGGACGACCGCTGGCCAGCGTGAGACCACGACGAGCGAATTGTTCGGCCTGCGGCGCATCGCCCTGTGCCATGCGTACCTGGGCAAGGCGATACAGCACTTGCGGCTCGCGCGGAGCAACACGTTGCGCACGCTCAAGGCTGGAGGACGCACCATTCAAGTCACCACCCGCCTGCTGTTGCTGGGCAGTGGTCAGCAACGCCAGCACCGGACCATCCAATTGCTCGTCGGCTGACAAGCCGCCAGCGCTGGAGGACGATGGAATGCCACTCGGCGTCGACGGCATGTTGTAGGTGCCCTGATTGATCGGCGCGGTCTGAATTGGCGCGGAATCGATCGGCCCGGAGGTGCTTGGCCCAGGCGTCCAAGGCTCGGCACTGATTGGCGCCGCGGTAGCAGCACCGCCGCCCGGCACCATCACTACCACACCCGAGTCCTGTGGCACGGCCTGAGGCCTGGCCTGGGCCGGACGGTTGGTCACGGTTTGGCGGAAACCGCCATTGGCCGAGATCCGGTCATTATTGGAGACAGCTGTGCTCGAATCCACAACCGGAATAGAGCCGCGCTGCACGCTGGAGCAACCGCCGAGCAAAGCCAGAGCTGTAATAGCTGGAATCCACCACTTGTTCACTTGAAACCCTCTTTGCTTAATTCATCCAGCCCTTGACCCAATCCATCACCGATTCCGCATCTGCAGGGGCACCGCCACCGCACGCAGCACCGGGTGGTGGTTCGCTGCCGCGAATATACGGCATCTGCACCGCGCCCGGACAGTTGGCATCGGAGCCCTGGCCGGTATGCGGATCAATCCAGGCCTGCACGATGTTATCCGGCTGCGGCATGTTCAACGGCAGCGGGTCGGCCTTGCGCATGAAACTGGTCCAGACCTGCAATGCGCCGGTGGCACCGGTGAACGGCGTCTTGCCGTTGTCGTCACGACCCAGCCACACCACTGCGAGCACATCCTGGCCGAAACCTGCGAACCAGCTGTCACGCGAGTCGTTACTGGTACCGGTCTTACCCGCCAGTGTCAGGTTGGAAGGCAAAACCTTATAGACCGAGCTACCGGTACCTTCACGCATCACGCGCTGCATGGCGTTCTGGATCAGATAGATGGAGCCCGCATCGAAACGCTGCTGAATCTGGAACGGATAGCGCTTGAGCGGCTCACCCTCGGCTGTCAGTACACTGCGGATCCCGCGCATCGGCGTATTGAAGCCACCGTTGGCGAGGGTCTGGTACATCGTCGCCACTTCGATCGGCGTCATGGCGCCAGCGCCGAGCAGGATCGATGGGAAGGCCGGGAATTCGCGGGTGATACCCAGACGAGCCAGTGTCTTGAGGACATTCGGCACGCCAACCTCCAAGCCGAGCCGAGACGTGGAAATGTTGTAGGAGTGCGCCAAGCCCTGATACAGGAACACCGTGCCGTGGGAGCGGCGATCAAAGTTCTGCGGCGTCCAAACCTGGCCGTCGCCCCCTTTGACCGACAGCGGGTCATCCGACAGCCAACTGGTGAGGGTGTATTTGCTCGGCTTTTCCAGCGCCGTCAGGTAGACCGCCGGCTTGACCAGCGAGCCGATCGGCCGCACGGCATCCAGTGCGCGATTGAAACCGGCAAAGCTGGCCTGGCGACTGCCGATCATGGCCTGGACTTCACCGGTTTCCGGGTTGGTCACCACCATTGCGGCTTCTACTTCATCGGCGCCCTTACGGCCCGTCAGGCGCTTGAAGGTGTCGTTGACCGATGCTTCTGCCTTCATCTGCAGAATCGGGTCGAAGCTGGTGAAGATCCGAAGGCCTTCTTCGGTCAAGTCTTCGTCGCGGTAGTCTTCACGCAATTGGCGCTTTACCAGATCGATAAAGCCTGGGAACGAACTGTCCGCCAACTTCCCGCGGGTTGTCACACCCAGAGGCATTTTCTTCGCCGCGGCAACTTGCTCCGCCGTGGCAACGCCTTGCTGTTCAAGCACATCGAGCACCAGGTTACGGCGCTCCAGCGCACGCTCCGGATTGCGACGCGGGTTGTAATAGGAAGGCCCCTTGACCATGCCTACCAACAAGGCGACTTGATGCAACTTCAACTCGGACAGCGGTTGGCCGAAGAAGAACTGGCTGGCCAAACCGAAACCGTGCACGGCGCGTTGCCCATCCTGGCCGACGAATACCTCGTTGAGGTATGCCTCAAGGATCTCCTGCTTGCTGTAGTGCAGCTCAAGCAGCATCGCCATCATGGCTTCGGTGAGCTTACGGGTCAGGCTGCGCTCGTTGGTCAGGTAGAAGTTCTTCACCAACTGCTGGGTCAGCGTGCTGCCGCCCTGGGTCATCTTGCCGCCGGAAGTATTCACCCAGATGGCACGGGCAATCGACTTCGGCGAAACGCCCCAGTGACTATAAAAGTCACGATCCTCTACAGCCACCAACGTTTCCAGTAGATACGGCGGCACCTGATCAAGCTTGATCAGGATGCGATCTTCAAGATTCTTCGGGTAAATCCCGCCGATCATCAGCGGTTCAAGGCGTACCACCGGCAACTTCGAGCCGTTGAGGGAGGACAGTTCGGCGACGTAGTCGCCGGAAAAGCGCACGCGCACTGGCTGGGCTTTCTCCAGGCCTTCATAGAACTGAAAGCCGCGAGTATTGAGGTCGACGGTGTTACCGCTGACCGCAGCCGCCCCCGGACCATTGCTCACGGGTTCGCGTCGATAGCCCAGGGCGTCGAGTTCGGTGAGGAAGTCATCCTTGCTCAGCTTCTGGCCGGTGAACAATTCCAGCGGGCGTGCATACACCTTGGCCGGGATAGTCCAGCGCTTGCCGGAGAATTTCTCCTGGACCACAGCGTCGAGGTACACCGCAAAGCCGGCGAGCACCACAAGCCCTACCAGGCCGAGCTTGAGCGCCCAGCCAAGCCACGGGCGCAGGCCGCGGGAAGGAGGTTTTTTACGGGAACGGGGAGATCGGGATCGAGTCATGGCGGCGGATTATACGCACTTTATTGATGATCAACATGAGCCGGACAGCGGTTTGCATGACCGCCCGTACCAGCCATAATGCGCGCCATGATTCCCCCCCGACTCTGAAGGATCGCCCGTGAGCCAGTCACTGATCGCAGCCCTGCAAAACCCGGCTTTGTACCCTCATCCGGTTGAAGCGTTCCAGGTCATCGAAACGCATATTTCATGGGTCATCTTGACTGGCCCCTACGCCTATAAATTGAAAAAACCGATGAACTTCGGGTTTCTGGACTTCACCGACCTGGAAAAACGCGGGCACTTCTGCAACGAAGAACTGCGCCTCAACCAGCGCCTGACAACGGATCTGTATCTGGAAGTGTTGCCGATTACCGGCACTGCCGACGCCCCGCAATTGGGTGGCGACGGCCCGGTGATCGAATACGCACTGAAGATGCGTCAGTTCCCGCAAAGCCAACTGCTCAGCACCCTGCAAGCCAATGGCGAACTGACCGCCACGCACATCGATGAAATGGCAACGCAGATCGCGCACTTTCACCTCACCGCACCAAAAGTGCCGCAAGACCACGCAGCTGGCACCCCCGATGAAGTGATGGCGCCGGTACGGCAGAACTTCGACCAGATCCGTCCATTCCTAAGCGACAAGGCCGACCTGATTCAGCTGGAAGCCCTGCAAGCCTGGGCCGAAAGCAGTTTCGAGCGCCTGAAACCGCTGCTGGCACAGCGCAAGCTCGACGGTTTCACCCGCGAGTGCCACGGTGACATCCACCTCGGTAACGCCACTTTGATTGACGGCAAGGTAGTGATCTTCGACTGCATTGAGTTCAACGAACCGTTTCGCTTCACCGATGTGTACGCCGACACCGCTTTCCTGGCCATGGACCTGGAAGACCGCGGCCTCAAGTCCCTGGCCCGCCGCTTTATCAGCCAGTACCTGGAGCTGACCGGTGACTATCAGGGCCTTGAAGTGCTGAACTTCTATAAAGCCTACCGCGCCCTGGTACGTGCCAAGGTGGCGCTGTTCAGCATGCCGAGCGAGGCAAGCCCGGTGCAACGCGCCACGACCCTGCGCCAATACCGCAACTACGCCAACCTGGCGGAAAGCTACAGCACCATTCCATCGCGCTTCCTGGCAATTACCCACGGTGTCTCGGCAGTCGGCAAAAGCCACGTTGCCATGCGCCTGGTGGAAGCATTGGGCGCTGTACGCCTGCGCTCGGACGTGGAGCGCAAGCGCATGTTCGGCGAGCAGCAGGTCGAAAACACGCCACAGGCCGGCATCTATGCGTCCGACGCCAGCGCCAGGACCTACGCTCGCTTGAATGACATCGCGGATACCGTGCTGCGTGCCGGCTTCCCCGTAGTACTGGATGCCACCTTCCTCAAACGCGAACAACGCGACGCAGCAGCCAAGGTGGCCGAAGCCACGGGCGCGCCGTTCCTGATCCTGGACTGCAACGCGCCACAAGCCGTTATCACCAGTTGGTTGGCGCAACGTCAGGCCGACAAAAACGATCCGTCCGACGCTACGCTGGTCGTTATAGAAGAACAGCAGGCCAACCGTGACCCACTGACCGCCGAAGAACTGTTACTGAGTAAACGCGTCGAGACCAATCAAAGCGGAACCCTCGATGCGCTAGTCGCACAAATTCGCCAGCGCCTGCCAGGCCTGTAAGAAAAATTTCTTGGTCGTGTCGTCTACTTGGACGCACGCCCAAGAAATAGTGGCACTATAATGGCGTCATAAATCCAACAGGAGTCGTTTTCATGAGTCAGCCCAAGCTTCTAGATACACCGCTCTACGCACTCCTGCATAAAGACGATATTCGTGGTTTCAATCAGGCACGCCCAGCAGACGGCATTATCGACATGCGCGGCGGCGACTTCCGTGGTCTGGACTTGCGCGACCTGAACGCGGCCGGTGTAGATTTCACCGACGCGTATTTCCGCTCCACCGACTTGCGCGGCCTGGATTTGCGCAACTGCTCCCTGGAAGGCGCCAGCCTCGCCCATGCGCAGATTTCGGGCACCTACTTCCCGCCTGAATTGACTGCCGACGAGATTCTCATGTCGGTCAATTTCGGCACGCGCCTGCGCTACCGCACCAAGTAACACTCAACTCAAGCCCGACTACGCGCAATGCGTAGCGGGCACTCCCCTCCTGCCCGCCGTCAAAATTCCCGCGCCATTCTTATAAGCTTTTGGGCCGTTTCGGACCAAAGAACCACGCTTTTCCTACTGAGCGCTACACTCCTGTTCAGGCTTGCCTGGTTACGATACCCACCGCACCATTCGGCCGTCGCAAGGAGGCTTGATGAACGATGAGCTGCAACACCTGAAAAACCTTGGCAAGACGTCAGCGCAGTGGCTGCATGCGGTGGGCATCCACAGTGCATCCGACTTGCGTCGCCTGGGAGCGGTCGATGCCTATCGAGCCGTAAGGACTCGTGGGTTCCGCGCATCAAAAGTTTTGCTTTATGCGATCGAAGGGGCACTGATGGACGTGCACTGGAACGACATCCCGGTCGAGCGTAAGGAAGCGTTGAACCGCCAGCTGGATGCTATTTCAGGGCGTCAGAAGAACTAGATCGTCCTGCAAAACCCAATGGTTATGCACACTTCAAACGGACGTTTGAGAAAAACAGAAGATCATTCAAAAACAATTGTTGACTCTCAAATGAGAATCGTTATGATTATCACAACTGGTCGCGAGATCAGCCGATAACTGAAAGACCATTGGTTCGGACTCTCAGATTATCTCCTCATCAGGCTAATCACGGTTATTTGACCCGGCTTTTGCCGGGTCTTTTTTTGCCTGAAAAAAGGCACACCTCAGCGTGCAATGATCAGCGGGTGACCACGCTCCGGATGCGGCTGCACCAATACATCCAAGCCAAACACTGCTTTAAGCGGCTCAGGCCGAAGCACCCTCACCGGCGTATCCAACGCATGGGGACGCCCCTGCTCCAGCAGCAGGATACGATCACAGTAACGTGCCGCCAGGTTAAGGTCATGGAGGATCACCAGCACCGCCGCACCCCGATCGGCAAAGGTGCGAATCGCTTGCAGGGTCGTATGTTGATGCAAGGGATCCAGCATCGATGTCGGCTCATCCAGCAGCAACGTCTGCCCAGCCTCACCTGGCCATAGCTGCGCCAGCACCCGCGCCAGGTGCACACGTTGACGCTCGCCGCCCGAAAGAGCCAAGTAACTGCGACCATTCAAGTGTGCGACATCCGCCGCCTGCAAGGCTGCGTGGATAATTTCATCATCGCGCACACGCCCCGTCTGATGGGGCAAACGGCCCATGCCAACCACCTCTTCGACACGGAACGCGAAGTCCAGGGTCGAGGTTTGTGGCAACACCGCCAGCCGCTGCGCGCGCTGCGGTCCGCTCCAGTCTTTCAACGCCTGCTGACCCAGCCACACCCTGCCCTGATCGGGGTGTAACTCACCGCACAACGCCGCCAGCAACGTACTCTTACCCGCGCCATTGGGGCCCAGCACACCGAGCACTTCACCCGGTAGCAGATCCAGAGTGACATCCGCCAGCACGACCTTGTGACCACGCCGGATCTGCAGGTCTTCAACACGCAGCATCAGGCACGCCCCCGCAACAACAGGTAAAGAAAAAATGGCGCACCAATAAATGCAGTCACGATACCAATCGGCAGTTCAGCCGGCGCCAGGGCCAGTCGCGCGACCAAATCGGCAAACAGCAACAAACTCGCGCCCGCCAATATCGAAGCCGGCAACAGCACGCGGTGATCAGGCCCGGCCAGCAACCTGACCAGATGCGGCACCACCAGCCCGACAAAACCGATCATGCCCGCAGCAGCCACCGCAGCGCCTACCCCTAATGCAGTACAGAACACCAACTCGCGCTTGAGCCCTTCAACATCAATACCCAGGTGACTGGCCTCCGATTCGCCGAGCAACAGCGCATTCAGCGCCTTGGCCCGGCGCGGTAGCCAGAGCGCCACACCGACACTGACCAGCAATAAAGGCCATAACCGCGAATAGCTCGCGCCGTTGAGACTGCCAAGGTTCCAGAACGTCAGGGTACGCAGGGTGGCGTCGTCCGCCAGGTAGGTGAACAGGCCCACCGCCGAGCTTGCCAACGCAGTAAGGGCGATACCGGCGAGCAGCATCGTAGCCACATTGGTCTGACCGTTACGCCGCCCCAGTCGATAGACCAGCGCGGTCACGCCCAGCCCGCCCAGAAACGCGCATAGCGATAGCAGATAAGGCCCGAAGGCATCCGGTAACCCACCGAAAAACGCCCCCCCGACAATGGCGATTGCCGCCCCCAGTGCCGCCCCGCTGGAAACCCCGACCAACCCCGGATCGGCCAACGGGTTACGAAACAACCCTTGCATGGCCACGCCCGACAATGCCAATACGCCGCCAACCGCCAAACCGAGCAACGTACGCGGCAAACGAATCTGCCCCAGGATCAACTCAGCCTGTTCCAGGCCTTGCGCTTCTATCGGCACGCCCATCAAGCGCAATGCCGCCTTGAGCGTATCCAGCAGCGGCAAGCTCACCGGCCCCAGTGCCAACGAAAGCCAGGTAGCCAACAGACATAACAGCGCCAGGCCGATGAACAGCGTTTTCGGTTTAACCAAAGTGGTCATGGGCCGGGTTTAGTCTGTGACGGATAAAAGCCGGCCGAGAGCTTCACAAGACTTTGCGGCAGACGCGGCCCGAGCCCACCAACCAACAGGGTCGGGTCAAGCTCGAAAACGCGGCCACGCTTGGCCGCCGGCGTCGAAGCCAGGATCGGATTCTCCTTGAACAACGCCGCGCGCGCCGCGTCCCCCGTCAGGGCGCGGTCGGCAAATACCAGCACATCCGGGCTCAACCCCGCCAACGACTCCACCGAAAACGGCTTGTAACCGCTGTGTGTGGCCAGGTTACGCCCGCCGGCCTGCTGCAACACCCAATCGCCCGCCGTGTCCTTACCGGCAATCAGCGGCTTGCCGCCAGCATGACCGATCAGCAGCAACACGCCAGGTGCCTTCTGCGAGGCCCGCGCCTTGGCCACCCAGCTTTTCTGCTGATCAAGCGCCTGTTCATATCCGGTAAACAATTCACTGGCCTTAGCCTCATCTCCCAGCAACTTACCCAAGTGCTGAAGATTACCCTTCAAGGTCGGCAAATCCGGCTGCGCCGAGAACATTTCGACCTGGACACCTGCACTGCGAATCTGCGCCAGCACCGGCGGCGGCCCCATCTCTTCAGTACCCACCAGCACCTGTGGACGAAGGCTGAGAATGCCTTCGGCCGACAATTGCCGCTGATAGCCGATACTGGGCAACGCCTTGAGCGATTCAGGATGCTGGCTGGTGGTGTCCACGCCAACCAACTTCGGCTCACCGCCCAACGCCGTGACCCATTCCGACAGCGCCCCACCGGCACTCACCCAGCGTTGTGGCAGTTCAGAGGCTTGCGCCCCAGGGTTGACCAGCAGTCCGACAACAAGCGCAATAGCGCTGGTACTCAGGCGCATAACAGGGTTTCCTTCCAAGGGCAGGGCCTTTCGAGCACCCGTCGATGTGACAGATAACCCCTGCCGGGCATCGAACTGAGCACCCAGTCAGCTAACGGGCGAAGCCGGCATTTGATAATTGTTTGCATTTGAACGTCAAGGCACTTAAGGATTGAAATGAAGTTTCTCTGCCCCTCGGACACGCTCGCGCCCAACAGCAGCCTCGGTTTTACGATTGATGGCACGCCGCTGCTGGCGGTACGCCGGGACGGCATCGCCTACTTCTATATCAACCGCTGCCCACATCGCGGCATCCCACTGGAATGGCAGCCCGACCAGTTCCTTGACGACAGCGCCAGCCTGATCCAATGCGCCACCCACGGCGCGCTGTTCCTGATCGAAAGCGGCGAGTGCATTGCCGGACCATGCGCAGGTAAAAGCCTCAAGGCCCTGCACGGTCGCGAGGACGAGCAGGGCCTGTGGGTGGATCTCTAGTCGAGCAGCACGTCTAACCGACGATCCACGCAAATCTCCTGGGACGTCACGCACACCCCATATGCCAACACTTCCACCCCGGCAGCTTTAGCCTCGCGCAAGGCCGCACCATAGGCGGCATCGATTTCCAGCGCCGGGCGCACTGCGTCAACCCCGGAGAGGTTGACGCAATACAACTGCACTGCCCGCACCCCTTCACGCGCCAGATGCGCCAGCTCTCGCAGGTGCTTGGCGCCACGCTGGGTCACGGCATCGGGGAAGGCGGCAACCCTCGTGCCATCAAACCCCAGCGTGACGCTTTTGACTTCCACATAAGCCGCGCCGTCCGGATATTCCAGGCGAAAGTCGATACGGCTTTTTTCCTGGCCGTAGGGCACTTCACGTTTCAACGCGGTGAAACCGTTGAGTTCCGTGATCACGCCAGCGCGTAAAGCCTCCTCGACCAACTGATTGGCGCGTGCCGTGTTAACGCACGCCAAGCGGCCCTGGGGCGTTTCGGCAATTTCCCAGGTGCCGGGCAACTTGCGCTTGGGGTCATTGGAACGACTGAACCAGACCTGCCCGCCTTCCACCATGCAGTTGAGCATCGAACCGGTGTTTGGGCAGTGAATAGTCAACAACTCGCCGGTAACGGTTTCGATATCGGTGAGAAAGCGCTTATAGCGGCGAATCAGTCGGCCTTCTTCGAGGGGAGGATGAAAGCGCATCAGCCTTGCCAGCTCCTTAGGCCACGCTGGATTCGTTCCACCGCCTCCTGGAGTCGCTCAAGGTTTTGCGTGTAGGCAAAGCGCACATGATGGCCTGCTTGATAGCGACCAAAATCCAGACCGGGTGTAAATGCGACATGCTCGGTTTCAAGGAAATGACGACAAAACGCGAAGGCATCTCCGCCGAACGCACTGATATCGGCATACAAATAGAACGCCCCTTCCGGCTCTACGGCAATCCCGAAGCCCAACTCGCGCAGGGCGGGCAGCAGGAAGTCGCGACGACGGCCAAATTCGGCACGGCGCTCCTCCAGAATGCTCAGGGTTTGCGGGGTAAAGCAGGCGAGCGCTGCATACTGGGCCATGCTGGGCGCGCTGATATAGAGGTTTTGCGCCAGCTTCTCGAGTTCGCCGACTGCAGCGGGCGGCGCGACCAGCCAACCCAAGCGCCAGCCGGTCATGCCGAAATACTTCGAAAAACTATTCAGGACGAAGGCCTCATCGTCGACCTCCAGCACGCTGGCGGCGTCAGTGCCGTAGGTCAGGCCGTGATAGATCTCGTCCACCACCAGATGGCCGTTACGCACCTTGATTGCATCGGAAAGCCCGGCTAATTCATCGCGCGTAAGGATCGTGCCGGTGGGATTCGCCGGGGAGGCAACCAATGCGCCCACGCTGTCCTGATCCCAGTGTTTGGCCACCAGGTCAGCGGTCAGTTGATAACGCACCTCAGGGCCTACCGGCACCAGTTGCGCGGCGCCTTCCACCAGTCGCAGGAAGTGCCGGTTACACGGGTAACCTGGGTCTGCCAGCAGCCAATGCTTGCCTGGATCCACCAGCAGGCTGCTGGCCAACAACAAGGCGCCAGAGCCACCAGGCGTTATCAGAATACGCTCGGGGTCCACGTTCAAACCGTAGCGCTGCTGGTAGAAACCACTGATGGCTTCACGCAATTCCGGCAGGCCACGGGCAGCGGTATAACGGGTCTTGCCATTGGCCAACGCCGCCTGGCCGGCCTGGATGATCGGCTCGGCGGTGGTGAAATCAGGCTCCCCGATCTCCAGGTGGATCACATCATGGCCTGATGCTTGCAGCTCATTGGCTCGCGCCAGCAACGCCATGACATGAAAAGGTTCGATGGCGCGACTGCGCGCACTGTAGGGCTGAGCCATTAGCCTTCCTTAACGGTGAGGACAAAATCAGGATTCTACCGAACCCTCGCGGTAAAACATGCTCTATTGCCTGCCTGGCCGTCCAAGATGAACCCGGCGAGCGCTTGCAAAACGACTAAAATCAACATTCGAGACGATGCATACCCAGCCACAGCGGGCTGCTGCAGTTTGCAACCCCTGCGTGACGGGCCTCGACAACCGGGAGTGGCGCGCCCTGAATCTATCTGGTAAGTTCGCCCGCTTGCAGCCGCAGGGCCGGCAGGTGTCGGTGACGTTGCAATCCTGCGCAATGGATTAGAAGAGTGAGAGGCGGTCTATTCATGTCCACCCAAGCAAAGCAACAGAGCATCAGCGGCTTCCAACCCTACGTTGAATCGAAGGGTGAGGAATACATGGGCAAGCCCATGCGCGAGCACTTCTCCAAAATCCTGAAGCAGTGGAAGCAGGACTTGATGCAGGAAGTCGACCGCACGGTTGACCATATGAAGGATGAAGCCGCCAACTTCCCTGACCCGGCAGACCGTGCCAGCCAGGAAGAGGAATTCGCCCTCGAACTGCGCGCCCGTGATCGCGAGCGCAAACTGATCAAGAAAATCGACAAGACGCTGCAACTGATCGAAGACGAAGAATACGGCTGGTGCGAATCCTGCGGTGTCGAGATTGGCATCCGTCGCCTGGAAGCCCGCCCAACCGCGGACCTCTGCGTAGACTGCAAGACCTTGGCTGAAATCAAGGAAAAACAGGTCGGCAAGTAATCCTGCCGAGCTGAACGAATGGGGCGTGCAAACGCCCCATTTTTGTTTCTGGGATTTGCCGATTTTCCAGTAGTATCCGGCCCATGACTGCCTCTACCTATATCGGGCGTTTCGCCCCCACGCCCAGCGGCCACCTGCACTTCGGTTCCCTGGTCGCCGCCCTCGCCTCCTACCTCGACGCCCGCGCCAACCATGGCCGCTGGCTGATGCGCATGGAAGACCTTGACCCTCCCCGCGAAGAGCCCGGCGCCCAGGCGGCAATCCTGCATGCCCTGGAGAGCTACGGTTTTGAGTGGGATGGCGAACTGGTCCGACAAAGCGAGCGGCATGACGCCTACGCCAAAGTACTGAACGATATGTTCAACCACGGCCTGGCCTACGCCTGCACCTGTTCACGTAAACAACTGGAGCCCTACGACGGGATTTACCCAGGCCTGTGCCGAAATGCCGGCCACGACCAGCAGGATGCCGCCATCCGCCTGCGTGTCCCCGAGTTGGAGTACCACTTTACTGACCGTGTACAAGGAGAATTCCGGCAACACCTGGGCCGCGATGTCGGCGACTTCGTCATCCGTCGCCGCGATGGCCTCTACGCCTACCAACTGGCCGTGGTGCTCGACGATGCCTGGCAAGGGGTTACCGATATCGTGCGCGGCGCCGACCTGCTCGACTCCACGCCACGCCAGTTGTACCTGCAAGAGTTGCTGGGCCTGCGCCAACCGCGCTATCTGCACGTACCGTTGATCGTCCAGCCGGACGGTAACAAGCTGGGCAAATCCTATCGATCCCCGCCGCTGAGTCCCGACCAGGCCACGCCGTTGCTATTGAGAGCCCTGCGCGCCCTTGGCCAGCAGCCTGGAGACGAACTGCTTCACGCCAGCCCACGGGAGTTGCTGGATTGGGGCATTGTGCACTGGGAGGCCAGCAAGATCCCGCACGCACTGACGCTGGCCGAAGCGCAATTAAGCTGAAGGCGCTTGCAGCCTGCCAGCCATCCGTTACCATCGCCGCAGTTTTTTAATCAGAGGCCAACATGTACATCTATCGATTGGTCCTGCTGCTGGTCGTCGGGATCTACCTGTTTTCCCCCGCCATCATGGATTGGTGGATCGACGCCACGGGCGCCTGGTATCGCCCCTATCTGCTGTGGCTGATCCTGATCGTCGTGACCTTCATCCTGCAGAGCCAAAAAGATGCCGATGAGCTTTAGCCTCACCCAGATGCTGCTGATCAGCGCTGCCTACCTGGCTGCACTGTTCGGCGTTGCCTGGATCAGTGAGCGCGGAATGATTCCGCGGGCGATCATTCGCCATCCGTTGACCTACACCTTGTCCTTGGGCGTCTACGCCAGTGCCTGGGCGTTTTATGGCACGGTGGGCCTGGCCTACCAGTATGGTTATGGCTTCCTCTCCAGCTACCTTGGCGTGTCCGGCGCCTTTCTGCTGGCGCCGGTATTGCTGTATCCGATCCTGAAAATCACCCGCACCTACCAACTGTCGTCCCTGGCCGACCTGTTTGCCTTTCGCTTTCGCAGCACCTGGGCCGGCGCACTGACCACCATTTTCATGCTGATCGGCGTGCTGCCCCTGCTGGCCCTGCAAATCCAGGCAGTGGCCGACTCCATCAGCATCCTGACCCGCGAGCCCGTGCAACACCGCGTCGCCCTGGCCTTCTGCGCGCTGATCTCACTGTTCACGATCTTCTTCGGGTCACGCCATATCGCCACCCGCGAGAAACACGAAGGGCTGGTATTTGCGATTGCGTTCGAGTCGGTGATCAAGCTGATCGCCATCGGCGGCGTTGGCCTCTACGCGCTCTATGGCGTGTTCGACGGCCCGCAACAGCTGGAACTGTGGCTGCTGCAAAACCAGACCGCCCTCGCCGCCCTGCACACCCCGTTGCAGGAAGGCCCATGGCGCACGCTGTTGCTGGTGTTCTTCGCCTCGGCGATCGTAATGCCGCACATGTACCACATGACCTTCACCGAGAACCTCAACCCGCGCTCGCTGGTCAGCGCCAGTTGGGGCTTGCCGTTGTTCCTGCTGCTGATGAGCCTCGCGGTGCCGCTGATCCTGTGGGCCGGCCTGAAACTGGGGGCTACCACCAATCCCGAGTATTTCACCCTGGGTATCGGTATCGCCGCCAATAGCCCAGCGTTGGCGCTGCTGGCTTACGTCGGCGGCTTATCTGCTGCCAGCGGGCTGATTATCGTCACGACGCTGGCCCTTTCGGGCATGGCCCTCAATCACCTGGTGCTACCGCTGTACCAGCCGCCCGCCGAAGGCAATATCTACCGCTGGCTGAAATGGACGCGACGCGCATTGATCGTCGCGATCATCACCGCCGGCTACGGGTTCTACCTGCTGCTCGGCGCCGGGCAAGACCTGGCCAACCTGGGCATCGTCGCCTTTGTCGCCACTTTGCAATTCCTGCCGGGAGTGTTGTCGGTGCTGTACTGGCCGACCGCCAATCGCCGCGGGTTTATCGCCGGGCTGCTGGCCGGGATCCTGGTATGGATCGTCACGATGCTGCTGCCGTTGGTCGGCAACCTGCAGGGTTTCTATATTCCGCTGCTGAACATGATCTATGTGCTGGACGACACCAGTTGGCACATGGCCGCGATTGCCTCGCTGGCCGCCAACGTTCTGATGTTCACCCTGATCTCACTGTTCACCAATGCCAGCGCGGAAGAGACCAGCGCCGCCGAGGCGTGCGCGGTGGATAACGTGCGTCGACCGCAACGCCGCGAACTGCACGCGGCCTCACCCCAGGAATTCGCCACACAACTGGCCAAGCCCCTCGGCGCCAAGGCGGCTCAGAAGGAAGTCGAGCAGGCGCTGCGCGATCTGTACCTGCCCTTCGACGAGCGCCGCCCCTACGCTCTGCGCCGCCTGCGCGACCGCATCGAAGCCAACCTGTCCGGCCTGATGGGCCCCAGCGTGTCCCAGGACATGGTGGAAACCTTCCTGCCGTACAAGGCCGGCGGCGAAAACTACGTCACCGAGGACATCCATTTCATCGAAAGCCGGCTGGAGGATTACCACTCACGCCTCACCGGCCTGGCGGCCGAACTCGACGCCCTGCGCCGTTACCATCGCCAGACCCTGCAGGAACTGCCGATGGGCGTGTGTTCCCTGGCCAAGGATCAGGAAATCCTGATGTGGAACAAGGCCATGGAAGAACTCACCGGCATCGCCGCGCAACGGGTGGTGGGCTCGCGCCTGAATACCCTGGGCGATCCGTGGAAAGAACTGCTCCAAGGTTTTATCAATTTGCCCGACGAGCATTTGCACAAGCAACACCTGGCCCTCGACGGCCAGACGCGCTGGCTCAACCTGCACAAAGCCGCGATCGATGAACCGCTGGCACCCGGTAACAGCGGCCTGGTGCTGCTGGTCGAAGACCTGACTGAAACCCAGATGCTCGAAGACAAGCTGGTGCACTCCGAGCGCCTGGCCAGCATTGGTCGCCTTGCAGCGGGCGTGGCCCACGAAATCGGCAACCCGATCACCGGTATCGCGTGCCTTGCGCAGAACCTGCGGGAAGAGCGGGAGGAGGACGGCGAAATCATCGAAATCAGCGGGCAGATCCTCGAACAGACCAAGCGCGTCTCGCGCATCGTGCAGTCGCTGATGAGCTTTGCCCATGCCGGCGGCCATCAGAATCTGGATGAGGCCGTGTGCCTGGCCGAAGTGGCCCAGGATGCCATTGGGCTGCTCGCCTTGAACCGGCGCAATTTCGAAGTACAGTTCTTCAACTTGTGCGACCCCGACCATTGGGTCGACGGCGACTCACAACGCCTGGCCCAAGTGCTGATCAACCTGCTGTCCAACGCCCGCGATGCAACCCCGGCCGGTGGCGCAGTACGCGTCAAGACCGAGGCTTTCGAGCATACCGTCGATCTGATCGTCGAAGATGAAGGCAGCGGCATCCCACAGAACATCATGGACCGATTGTTCGAACCCTTTTTCACCACCAAGGACCCAGGTGAAGGCACCGGTCTGGGCCTTGCACTGGTCTATTCCATCGTTGAAGAGCATTATGGACAAATCACCATCGACAGCCCGGCTGACACCGAAAGCCAACGCGGCACCCGTATTCGGGTGACCCTGCCGCGTCATGTCGAAGCGACGTCCGCTGTGAACTGAGACCGTCGAGAGAATTGAATCAATGCCGCACATTTTGATCGTCGAAGACGAAACCATTATCCGCTCTGCCTTGCGTCGCCTGCTTGAACGTAATCAGTACCAGGTCAGCGAAGCCGGCTCGGTGCAGGAAGCACAAGAGCGTTTCAGCATCCCCACGTTCGACCTGATTGTCAGCGACCTGCGCCTGCCTGGCGCGCCGGGCACCGAGTTGATCAAGCTTGGCCAGGGCACTCCGGTGCTGATCATGACCAGCTACGCCAGCCTGCGCTCGGCGGTGGACTCCATGAAGATGGGCGCGGTGGACTACATCGCCAAGCCTTTCGACCACGATGAAATGCTCCAGGCCGTGGCCCGCATCCTGCGTGATCGCCAGTCAGCCATCAGCGTGCAGGCCGAACAACGTCCCGCCGGCAAAGCGACCAACGGCGCCGACAAACCGGGTGTCGACAACAGTAACGGCGAGATCGGCATCATCGGCTCCTGCCCGCCAATGCAGGATTTGTACAGCAAGATCCGTAAAGTCGCGCCGACCGACTCCAATGTATTGATCCAGGGCGAGTCAGGCACCGGTAAAGAACTGGTGGCCCGCGCCCTGCACAATTTGTCCAAGCGCGCCAAGGCACCGATGATTTCGGTGAACTGCGCAGCGATCCCCGAATCCCTGATTGAGTCCGAATTGTTCGGCCACGAGAAAGGCGCGTTTACCGGCGCCAGTGCCGGGCGTGCGGGCCTGGTGGAAGCGGCGGACGGCGGTACGCTGTTTCTTGATGAGATCGGCGAACTCCCACTGGAAGCACAGGCACGATTGCTGCGCGTGCTCCAGGAAGGCGAAATTCGCCGTGTGGGTTCAGTCCAATCGCAGAAGGTTGACGTGCGCTTGATCGCGGCAACCCACCGCGACCTCAAGAGCCTGGCCAAGATCGGCCAGTTCCGTGAAGACTTGTATTACCGCCTGCACGTAATTGCCCTCAAGCTGCCGGCCCTGCGTGAGCGCGGCGCCGACGTGAATGAGATCGCCAACGCATTCCTGCTGCGCCAGAGTGCACGTATCAACCGTACCGACCTGACGTTCGCGCCCGACGCCGAGCAGGCGATTCGGCATTACTCGTGGCCGGGTAACGTGCGAGAACTGGAGAATGCGGTCGAACGTGCGGTGATCCTGTCGGAGAGCCCGGAAATTTCTGCCGAACTGCTGGGTATCGATATCGAACTCAGCGACTTGGAGGATGACGACTTCATCGGCCTGGCCCCGACACCGGGCGGCGGTAGCAATACCAGCCATGAGCCGACGGAAGATTTGTCACTGGAAGACTACTTCCAGCATTTCGTCCTTGAGCATCAGGACCACATGACCGAGACCGAGCTGGCCCGCAAGCTGGGCGTGAGCCGTAAGTGCCTGTGGGAACGCCGCCAGCGCCTGGGCATTCCACGGCGCAAGACCGGGGTTGCCAGCGAAAGCTGAGGGCGGGCCCCCAGAGGTAACACCCTCAGATGTGAAAAAACTGTTACCGCGGATATTTCGCGTAACAAAAGCCGGGGCTTACGGTAACGAAGCCCCGGCTTTTTTTCGCCCGTCAAAAACCCAAAACCACCTCAAACCCCCGGTTTTACTGGGCGGAGCAAAAGTTGGCACGCACCCTGCTATATGCTTAGTACAAAAACAATAACAAGCTTTGTACAAGACAATAAAAATAAAACGAATCGACTCACGCATAACAAAAACAACACGGCGGAGGCGCAGCTAACTGATTCTTTTGGAGAGGCGTTGCATTTGGGGCTTGCCCCGCAACCAGGCCGAGAACAACAAAAACTGCCCTAAGGCAGAGCCTGAACTGGTTGGATCGTAGATCAGCAACACAGCGACCAAAGCAATCCGTTTGCTCTTAACTCCCGATTGGGAGTGTCATGAAGGTGAAGCTTCATGGCGAGGGCGATCAACAAAAACAAGAAGCCCGAAACCAATAATAAAAATAGAGCATGCAACTACTTCTGGGGGAGCTTCGGCTCCCCTTGTAGTTTCCAGGATTTGACGATTTAAGGCTTATGGTGCAACGCCGAAGCTTGTTCCTACACCATCCCCTGACTAAATGCTAGAATCCCCGCCCATCATGCGGTCATTCTTCGTTATGGCCGAACATTCCTTCAAACAGTGCATCCCATGCTGAAGAAGTTGTTCCAGTCATTCCGTTCTCCCTTGCGTCGTACGCAACACAAACGCAGCACGCCTGAAGTGCTCAACAGCAGCCAGCATTCGTTGCAGCGCGCTCAATTCAGCCGTTATGCGGTGAATATCGTCGAACGGTTGCAGAACGCCGGTTACCAGGCCTACCTGGTAGGTGGTTGTGTACGCGACATGCTGCTCAATATCACGCCCAAGGATTTCGACGTCGCCACCAGCGCCACGCCTGAGCAAGTGCGTGCCGAGTTTCGCAATGCGCGAATCATCGGCCGCCGCTTCAAGCTGGTGCACATCCACTTTGGTCGCGAAATCATCGAGGTCGCGACCTTCCGTGCCGGCCATCCGCAAAACGATGAAGAGGAAGACACCAATCAGTCTTCCCGCAACGAGAGCGGGCGCATCCTGCGCGACAACGTCTACGGCACCCTGGAAGAGGACGCGCAGCGCCGCGACTTCACCATCAATGCCCTCTATTACGATCCGGTCAGCGAACGCATCCTCGATTACGCCAATGGCGTACACGACATCCGCAATAACCTGATCCGCCTGATCGGCGACCCGACGCAGCGCTATCAGGAAGATCCGGTGCGCATGCTGCGAGCCGTGCGCTTCGCCGCCAAGCTCAACTTCGGTATCGAGAAACACACCGCCGCACCGATACGCGAGCTGGCACCGATGCTGCGGGAAATCCCATCCGCGCGTCTGTTCGAAGAAGTGCTCAAGCTGTTCCTCTCGGGCTACGCCGCCGACACGTTCGAAATGCTGGTCGACCTGCAGTTGTTCGACCCACTGTTCCCGGCCAGTGCCGAAGCACTGGAACACAACCCAACCTATACCCACACGTTGATCAGCGAAGCGCTGATCAACACCGACCTGCGCATCAAGCAGAACAAACCGGTAACACCGGCATTCCTGTTTGCCGCCCTGTTGTGGCCGGCCCTGCCCAAACGCGTACTGCGCCTGCAGGACCGTGGCATGCCGCCTATCCCGGCCATGCAGGAAGCCGCTCACGAGCTGATCGCCGAACAGTGCCAGCGCATCGCTATCCCGAAACGTTTCACCCTGCCGATCCGCGAGATCTGGGACATGCAGGAACGCCTGCCCCGCCGCAGCGGCAAGCGCGCCGACCTGCTGCTGGACAACCCACGCTTCCGCGCCGGTTACGACTTCCTGCTGCTGCGCGAAAGCGCCGGTGAGCAGACCGACGGCCTGGGCGAATGGTGGACCGACTATCAGGATGCCAATGACAGCCAACGCCGCGACATGATTCGCGACCTCGGCAGCAAGGGTGACGGCGAAGGGGCTGGTCCGAAAAAGCGTCGTCGCAGCGGCACCAAGCGCAAACGCAGTGCGGCGGATGCCTCTGGCGCTGCGGGCGAATAAACGTGGAACGCATCTACATCGGCATGGGGAGCAACCTGGCGGCCCCGGACCAGCAATTGCGCAGCGCTATCGAAGCGCTGGCGCAATTGCCAGACACCTGCGTTGCGGGTGTGTCCGCCTTTTACCAAAGTGATTCCCTGCTCCCGGGCCAACCGCGCTACACCAATGCGGTTGCCGCCCTGGACAGCAGCCTTGCGCCACTTGAGTTGCTGGATGCGCTGCAAGCCATCGAAAACGACCAAGGCCGCGAGCGCCTGGAACGTTGGGGCCCTCGCACCCTTGACCTGGACATTCTGCTGTTTGGCGATCGCCTGATCGACGAGCCGCGCCTGAAGGTGCCTCACTACCAGATGCACCTGCGTGCGTTTGTGTTGTATCCACTGGCCGAGCTGGCGCCTGCCGCATTGCAGTTGCCGGATGGCAAACGCCTCAGCGCCCTGCTTGAAGCCTGCCCGTTTGTCGGCCTGGAACGGCTCCCTGTTGCTGAATCGCGTCAGTAACAGCGGTAACACCGCCATCGTAACAATGCGGTAACACATCCAATTGACTTCCCGTGTCCTCCTCACGACTATAGGCGTCCCGCTGCCGCCAACCCGGCGCTGAAGGGCGCAATCCAGGCCTTATAAGCACTGCTCTCAAGACAGTGCGCCTGAATAAACGAAGACTCACGCGCGTAACTCGCTGTTTCCAAGCGCCTGAACGAGGACCCTTTTCATGCCAGACATTACCCTGACCACCTTGCAGAGCCTCAAGCTCAAAGGTGAAAAAATCACCATGCTGACCTGCTATGACGCCACCTTCGCCCACGCCAGTTGCCAGGCCGGGGTTGAAGTGTTGCTGGTGGGCGATTCACTGGGCATGGTCCTTCAAGGGAATGACAGCACCCTGCCCGTCACCACCGATGAACTGGCCTACCACACCGCCAGCGTCAAGCGCGGCAACGACGGCGCATTTATCATCGCCGACCTGCCTTTCATGGATTACGCCACCGTCGAGCAGACCTTCCTGAACGCCGGCAAACTGATGCGTGCCGGTGCGCACATGGTCAAAGTCGAGGGCGCCGTATGGCTCGCCGAGTCGATTCGCCTGCTGGCTGAACGCGGCGTGCCAGTCTGTGCGCATATGGGCCTTACGCCACAGTCCGTGAACATCCTCGGCGGCTACAAGGTACAAGGCCGCAACGAAGCCCAGGCGCGCCAGATGCGTGCCGATGCCATCGCCCTGGAACAGGCGGGCGTTGCGATGATCCTGCTCGAATGCGTGCCCAGCGAACTCGCAGCAGAAATCACCCAGGCTGTTAAGGTGCCGGTGATCGGCATTGGCGCAGGCTCGGCCACCGACGGCCAGGTGCTGGTACTGCACGACATGCTCGGCCTGTCGATTACCGGCCGCGTGCCAAAGTTCGTGAAGAACTTCATGACTGGGCAGGACAGCATCCACGCCGCATTGAGTGCCTACGTCGCCGAAGTCAAAGGCGTGACCTTCCCAGGCGCCGAACACGGATTCTCTGCATGAACACCGTAAAAACCGTACGCGAACTCAGAGCCGCCGTCGCCCACGCCCGCAAAGCAGGCAAACGCATCGGCTTCGTGCCCACCATGGGCAATCTGCACAGCGGCCATGCCAGCCTGGTCAGCAAGGCTGTGCAACAGGCGGACTTTGTCGTTGCGAGTATTTTCGTCAACCCGCTGCAATTTGGCGCCGGCGAAGACCTGGACAAGTACCCTCGCACCTTGGCCGCCGACCAGGAAAAGCTCTTGCAGGCCGGCTGCAACCTGCTGTTCGCGCCGACCGTCGAGGAGATGTACCCCGGCGGCATGACCGGCCAGACCCGCGTCAGCGTCCCGCAGTTGTCCGAAGGTTTGTGCGGCGCCAGCCGTCCCGGGCATTTCGAAGGTGTGGCGACGGTGGTCAGCAAATTGTTCAACATGGTCCAGCCGGACATGGCTGTATTTGGCCAGAAGGACTACCAGCAACTGGCCGTGATTCGCGCCATGGTCCATGACCTGAACATGCCGATCCAGATCATTGGCGAGCCCACCGTGCGCGCCGATGATGGCCTGGCATTGTCCTCGCGTAACGGTTTTCTCAGCGAAGAAGAACGTGCGATCGCACCGGTGCTGTACCGCAGCCTCAGCCAGATTGCCGCAGCCATCAAAAGCGGTGATCACGACTTCGCCAGACTGCGTGCCGAACAGGTGCAGCAGATAGAGGCGGCCGGGTTGCGCCTGGATTACCTCGAAGTGCGCCAGGGCGTGCACCTGCGGACCGCTACGGCGGAGGATCGGGATATCGTGATTCTGGTGGCAGCCTTTCTAGGCACGACCCGCCTGATCGACAACCTGCACCTGAACCTCGACTGCCCCCTCTGAACACCCCGCCGATTGCCCTGATCGCTGTGCCGGTATAAAAAAGTACCGGCCACAGCGCAGACAAAGCCAAGACATATCGACACGCTAGGTTTAATGTAATCGCCCTGCGCTATGGTTAGCGCTGTCTGGAACCCAATCCTTGAGATAAGACTGGATGTTCCGGGCTTTGAAGTGTCCTAAAGGCAGTCCCCGTAATAAAAGGAAACCCGCAGCGATGGCGTACTACCGCACCCCTCATGACGTTACCGCTCTGCCCGCCTGGCAAGCGCTCAATCAACATCGCCAAGCCATGCAGGATTTCAGCATGCGCGAAGCGTTCAATGCCGATCCCCAGCGCTTTTCCCAATTCACCTTGAGCAGCTGCGGACTTTTCCTCGATTACTCGAAAAACCTGATCACCAGCGAAACCCGCGACCTGCTGGTGGGCCTTGCCAAGGAAGTCAACCTTAAAGGCGCGATCGACGCACTGTACGCCGGCGAACCGGTCAACTCTTCCGAAGGCCGCCCTGCCCTGCACACCGCTCTGCGCCGCCCTGTGGGCGACAAGCTGTCGGTCAACGGCGTGAACATCATGCCGGACGTGCATAAAGTGCTGAACCAGATCACCGATCTGGTCGGCCGCATCCACGACGGCCTGTGGCGTGGCTACACCGAGAAGCCGATCACCGACGTGGTGAACATCGGCATCGGTGGCTCGTTCCTCGGCCCGGAGCTGGTCTCTGAAGCGCTGCTGTCCTACGCCCATAAAGGCGTGCGCTGCCACTACCTGGCGAATATCGATGGCAGTGAGTTCCACGAACTGACCATGAAGCTGCGCGCCGAGACCACGCTGTTTATCGTCTCGTCGAAATCCTTCAACACCCTGGAAACCCTGAAAAACGCCCAGGCCGCCCGCGCCTGGTACCTGGCCCAGGGTGGCTCGGAAGCCGAGCTGTACCGCCACTTTATCGCCGTGTCGAGCAACAACGCGGCAGCCGTGGCCTTCGGTATCCGCGAAGAAAACATTTTCCCGATGTGGGACTGGGTAGGTGGCCGTTATTCGTTGTGGTCGGCCATCGGCCTGCCAATCGCCCTGGCCATCGGCATGTCCAACTTCAAGGAACTGCTGTCCGGTGCCTACACCATGGACCAGCATTTCCAGAACGCGCCGTTCGAACAGAACATGCCGGTGCTGCTGGGCCTGCTGGGCGTGTGGTACGGCAACTTCTGGGGTGCGCAGAGCCATGCGATCCTGCCGTACGACCACTACCTGCGTAACATCACCAAGCACTTGCAGCAGCTGGACATGGAATCCAACGGCAAAAGCGTGCGCCAGGACGGCAAACCGGTGTCCACCGACACCGGCCCAGTGATCTGGGGTGGCGTCGGCTGCAACGGCCAACATGCTTATCACCAGTTGCTGCACCAAGGTACCCAACTGATCCCGGCCGACTTCATCGTGCCGATCGTCAGCTTCAACCCGGTGTCCGACCACCATCAATGGCTGTACGCCAACTGCCTGTCCCAAAGCCAGGCACTGATGCTCGGCAAGACCCGCAGCGAAGCCGAAGCCGAGCTGCGCGACAAGGGCATCCCGGAAGACGAAGTGCAGAAGCTGGCACCGCACAAGGTGATCCCGGGCAACCGTCCGAGCAACACCCTGGTGGTTGAACGCATCAGCCCGCGTCGCTTGGGCGCCCTGGTTGCCATGTATGAACATAAAGTGTTCGTGCAAAGCGTGATCTGGGGCATCAACGCCTTCGACCAATGGGGCGTGGAACTGGGCAAGGAGCTGGGCAAGGGCGTTTACAATCGCCTCACCGGCGCCGAAGAAACCTTGGCCGAAGACGCTTCGACCCAAGGCCTGATCAATTACTTCCGCGGTCGTCACCGCGGCTGATGCAGGTACCGCAAGGCCAACGTCCGTTTGGACGTTGGCCTTGAACCCTCTCCATACAGGGTGCATCTTTATGACTTGTCGCAAAAACAAGAATAAGGATCGCTCATGTTCGATATCAGCACGTTTCCCACCGCCGATGCCGTCCGCCGGGCTGCGCAACTCAGTCAAGAGGACTACCAGCGCCTCTATCGCCAATCCGTCGAGCAGCCGGACACATTCTGGGCCGAACAGGCCAAGGGCTTTCTCGACTGGATAACACCGTGGCACACCGTCCAGCAGTCAGACATCAAGACCGGTACCGCCCAATGGTTTGCCGGTGGCCAGTTAAACGTCAGCTACAACTGCATCGACCGTCACCTGGCGCAACGCGCCGATCAGCCGGCCTTCATCTGGGAAGGTGATGATCCTGCAAAATCTTCCAAAATCACCTACCGCCAACTGCACCAACACGTCTGCCGCCTGGCCAATGTGCTGAAAAGCCGCGGTGTGAAAAAAGGCGACCGGGTGTGTATCTACATGCCGATGATCCCGGAAGCAGCCTACGCCATGCTGGCTTGCACACGGATTGGCGCTGTGCACTCGGTGGTATTTGGCGGGTTCTCACCGGACGCCCTGCGCGACCGCATTCTGGACGCCGACTGCCGCACCGTGATCACTGCCGATGAAGGCGTGCGCGGTGGTAAGCCGGTGGCGTTGAAACAGAATGTCGACAAGGCCCTGGCCAGTTGTCCCAACGTCAGCACGGTGCTGGTCGTACAACGCACCGGCGCCCAAGTGAACTGGAGCGAAGGCCGCGACCTCAAGTATCAACAAGCCCTGGATGCGGCGAGCGAGGATTGCCCTCCCGCACCGATGGACGCCGAAGACCCGCTGTTTATCCTCTACACCTCCGGCAGCACCGGTAAACCCAAGGGCGTGCTGCACACCACGGGCGGCTACCTGCTCCAGGCGGCAATGACCTTCAAGTACGTACTCGATTACCGCGACGGTGAGGTGTTCTGGTGCACCGCCGATGTGGGTTGGGTCACCGGTCATAGTTACATCGTGTACGGGCCGCTGGCCAATGGCGCCACCTCGCTGATGTTCGAAGGTGTGCCGAGCTACCCGGACAGTTCACGCTTCTGGCAGGTCATCGATAAACATCAGGTGAATATCTTCTATACCGCCCCCACCGCCTTGCGTGCATTGATGCGCGAGGGCCACGGCCCGCTGGAGACGACTTCCCGCGCCAGCCTGCGCCTGCTGGGCAGCGTCGGTGAGCCGATCAACCCGGAAGCCTGGGACTGGTACTTCAACGCGGTGGGCGAACAGCGTTGCCCTATAGTCGATACCTGGTGGCAGACCGAGACCGGCGGCATCATGCTCAGCCCGCTGGTCAGCGCCCAGCGCATCAAACCAGGTTGCGCCACCCAGCCGATGTTTGGCGTACAGCCCGTGCTGTTGGATGAACAAGGCAAGGTCATCAGTGGTGCCGGCAGCGGCGTACTGGCGATCAAGGCCAGTTGGCCGGGGCAGATTCGCAGCGTCTACGGCGATCCGCAGCGTATGGTCGACACCTATTTCAAACCCTACCCCGGCTACTATTTCACCGGTGACGGCGCGCGTCGCGATGAGGACGGCGACTACTGGATTACCGGGCGTATCGACGATGTGATCAACGTGTCCGGCCACCGTATCGGCACCGCCGAGGTAGAAAGTGCGCTGGTACTGCATGACCAGGTGGCCGAGGCCGCCGTGGTGGGTTACCCCCACGACGTCAAGGGCCAGGGCATCTATGCCTTCGTCACCCCCATGAATGGCGTCGAACCCAGCGATGCGCTGAAAAAACACCTGCTGGAACTGGTCAGCAAGGAAATAGGCAGCTTTGCCAAGCCCGAATTGATCCAATGGGCACCGGCCTTGCCGAAAACCCGATCCGGTAAGATCATGCGCCGGATTTTGCGCAAGATCGCTTGCAATGAACTGGATAGCCTGGGTGATACCTCGACCCTGGCCGACCCCAGCGTCGTCGACGGCCTGATCGACAAACGCCTGAACCGATAGGAAAACCCGAGTCGCCATGGAATTTATCCGCAGCCGTATAGAAACCCAGTTGATGAGCCTCACCGGCTTGTCACTGGGCCAACTGGACCTGGAAAACCCCAAGGGCGATCCAGGCCTGTTCGGGCCGGACTCGGTCAGCTGGCAAGTCCATGGCGACTTCAGCAGCATGCTCATCGGCGGCATCAGCGCTTTGATGCTGCAAGCCTTGCACCCATTGGCCCTGGCTGGCGTGTGGGACCATTCGAATTTTCGCCAGGACATGCTTGGGCGTTTGCGGCGGACCTCACAGTTCATTTCCGGCACCACGTTCGGCTCGCGCAAAGACGCCGACTGGCTGATCGAAAAAGTGCGCACCATTCACCTGCAGGTGGTTGGCCATGCCCCGGACGGGAGGCCTTACGCGGCCAGCGATCCAGAGCTGCTGACCTGGGTGCATGTGGCGGAGGTGAGCAATTTTCTTGCTGCCCACTTGCGCTATCGCAACCCGCACCTCTCTGGCCGTGATCAGGACCGTTACTACAGCGAGATCGCCGTCGTCGCAGAACGGCTGGGCGCGCAGCATGTGCCGCATTCACGGCAGGAAATTTCCGATTACCTTGAGAATATCCGCCCGCAATTGCTGTGCGACGAGCGCAGCCGCGAAGTGCTGCGCCTGTTGCTGAACGCTCCCTCCCCCAGCACGCTGGCCAAGCCATTTGGCGCCTTGATGATGCAAGCCGGGATCGACCTGCTGCCGGACTGGGCCGGCACCCTGCTCGATCAGCACCAGAGCCCGCTGCAACGCCAGATGATCCGCGCCGGGGTCAAGCGCAGCGCGCCGTTGTTGCGCTGGGCGATGCGCAATGGTTCGGTGCAGCGTGCACACCGGCGGATGGGGTTGATGTAGGCAACGCGCCATAGCTGTTAAACTCCGCGCCTTTATTTTCCCCATTTACCTAAGCAAGGCGCGCTCCATGTTTCCCTTGAATCAGGCGCTGCGCGCCGCCCTCGATCATCGCCAAGACCTGATCAACGAGCTGCACGCCCAGGGCACCGACTGCTATCGGCTGTTCCATGGCAGCCAGGAAGGCGCCGGCGGCCTGACCATCGACCGCTATGGCCCACAGTTACTGGTGCAAAGCTTCCATCAGTCGCTGGAGACCGCCGACCTGCTGGACCTGCACCAAGTGATCAACCAGTACATGGGCCTCGAGTTGCTGCTGGTATACAACGACCGCTCCCGCGGCAACTCGCGTGTCGATCGCGAAGATTCGGTATACCGCGCAGAACCTGCCGCGCTGGAAGACCTGGTGGGCCACGAATGGGGCCTCAATTACCGTGTACGTGGTCGCCACGCTGGCCAGGACCCGCTGCTGTTCCTTGACCTGCGCAATACGCGCGGATGGGTCAAAGACCACAGCGCCGGCAAAAGCGTATTGAACCTGTTTGCCTACACCTGTGGGGTGGGCCTGAGCGCCGCTGCCGGTGGTGCGCGCGAGGTATGCAACCTGGACTTCGCCGAGGGCAACCTGGCGGTGGGACGTGAAAACGGTCGACTCAATCCACAGCTTCCCACCATGGAGTTCGTGCAATCGGATTACTTCCCGGCGATTCGCCAACTGGCCGGGCTGCCGATCACCCAACGTCGCGGGCAGAAACTGCCGAGCTACCCGCGCCTGGAGCAGCGTCAATATGACCTGGTGTTGCTCGACCCGCCTGCCTGGGCCAAGAGTGCCTTCGGTACGGTCGACCTGCTGCGTGACTACCAGAGCCTGCTCAAGCCTGCACTGCTCGCTACAGCCGACAATGGTGTGCTGATCTGCTGCAACAACCTGGCAAAAGTCAGCCTGGAGGATTGGCGTGAACAGGTTTTGCGTTGTGCGCAAAAGGCTGGGCGTCCGGTGCGGGACTGGAAAATCATGACGCCAGGCGCGGACTTTCCCTCACAGGACCACCAGCCACCGCTGAAGACTCTGATACTTCAACTGTAAGAAGCATCCTAAAGGCCCAGTTCTTCGGAACCGAAAACCCGTGCCATACTCCAAGGCACTCCTGTTTGACATAGATGGCGCCGCCCCATGCCCAAAGGATTGATTCGCGCCGCTGGCGCCTTGTTGACTGCCCTCGCGTTGTACAGCTTGCTGGGCTTTCTGATTTTGCCTGGCATCGCCCTTCGCATTGCCAACCAACAGTTGGCCAATTACGCCACAGTGCCAGCGCGCATCGAACGGATCGAACTTAACCCGTTCAGCCTGGAAGTAACGGTGTGGGGCTTGAAGATCGGCGAGCCCGGTAAGGAACAGGTAGGTTTCGAACGGCTTTACGCCAACCTGCAGGTCGATAGCCTGTGGACCCGCGCCCTGCACCTGGCTGATGTGCAACTGGACAAGCCCAAGACCGAGTTGTTGTTCGACAAATCAGGCCAGCTGAATCTGGCGCAGTTGTTCAAGCTGCCACCGAGCGAGCCTACCCCTGCTAACCCCGACGCCAAACCGTTCCCGCTGCGCGTCGACAGCATCAAGCTGGCCGGCGGTTACGTGCATTTTCAAGACTTGCGCCCCAGCGAACCTATCGAATTCCTCTACGACACGCTCGACTTCGAGCTGAAGAACCTCAGCACCCTGCCGGAAGACAATGCGGACATGACCTTGGTGGCCGCTGGCCCTGAAGGTGGGCAGATCGACTGGAAAGGCAACTTCAGCCTGGTGCCGATCACCTCCGAAGGTACGCTGAAGGTCACCGGTGGCAAGATGAAAGCCTGGTGGCCTTACGTGCGTGACGCCTTACCCCTGGTGCTGGAAGACGGCGTGCTCAACTTCAGTACCGAGTACAGGTTCAGCCTGGCCAAAGAGACCGAGCTGAACCTGACCAACACCGCCGCCAGCATCGCACCGTTCGCTATCAAGGCCCCGGATGGCCGGCCGTTGGTGCGCTTGGAGCGCTTGGACGTCAGCGAGACCACGGTGGACCTGGCCAAACAGCAGGTGGTGGTCGGCAAGATCCGCAGCAATAAACTCGAGACCTGGGCGGCTCGCGAAGCGGATGGGCAACTGGACTGGCAAAAACTGTTCGCCAGCCAGCCGAGCAAACCGGCCAAGGCGCCGGAGCCTGCCACTGCACCAGCCACGGCCGACTCGCCAAAGTCTGCACCCGTCGCCCCAAGTAAGCCCTGGCAAGTGCTGCTCAAGGATGTACAACTGCGCAACTACCAAGTGCACTTGGCCGACCGTCAGGCCAAACCAGCGGTAGCGCTGGAGCTGGGCCCGTTGAACATCGACGTGCAGAACTTCGACAGCCTCAACCAGAGCCCCTTTACCCTGAAGGTCGACACCGGCCTGGGCAAGCAGGGCAAGATCCAGGCGACCGGCACGGTCAACCTCAACCCGGTCAGCGCCAGGTTGAAGGTCAATACCAGGGACATCGACCTGCGAGTCGCACAGTCCTATATCAGCCCGTTTATCCGTCTGGAACTGCGTAGTGGCATGCTTGGCAGCGACCTCGACGTGAACCTGAAAAGCACCGATCCCCTGGCGCTGCAGGTCACCGGCCGCGCGCAGGTCGACCAGTTGCACACCCTGGACACCCTCAAGACCCGCGATTTCCTCAAATGGCAGCGGCTGGTGCTGGAGGGTGTGAACTACCAACACGGCGACAGCCTGACGATCAACAAGGTCAACCTTCTGCAACCGTATGCGCGGTTCATGATCAACGATGATCGTACCACCAACGTCGACGACTTGCTGATCCCGCAGCCAACCGACAGTGGCGCCAAATCGTCAGCCAAACCTGCCCCGAGTAAAGACAAGCCGCTGGGTATCCATATCGGGCAGATTGCGATCAACGACGGTTCGGCCAACTTCGCCGACTTCAGCCTCACCCCCAACTTCGCCACTGCGATCCAACAGCTCAATGGGCAGATCGGCACCATCGACAGTCGCCAGGCCAAGCCGGCGAGCGTTGACATCAAGGGCAAGGTGGACCGTTATGCACCGGTCACCATCAAAGGCAGCGTGAACCCGTTTGACCCGATGGCGGCGTTGGACATCGCCACCAGCTTCAAACGTGTCGAGTTGACCACGCTGACGCCTTACTCGGGCAAGTTCGCCGGCTTCCGCATCCGCAAGGGCCGCCTCAACCTTGACCTGCACTACGTGATCACCAAGGGCCAGTTGAAGGCTGAGAACAAAGTGGTGGTCGAGCAATTGCAACTGGGCGAAAAAGTCGACAGCGCCGATGCCGTGGACTTGCCGATTCGTCTGGCAATCGCCTTGCTCAAGGACAGCGATGGCAAGATCTCCATCGAACTGCCCGTATCCGGCGACCTGAATAACCCGCAATTCAGCGTGATGCCAATTGTGTGGCAAACCCTGCGCAATCTGGTGGTACGAGCGGCCACTGCGCCGTTCAAGTTTATTGGCGGGTTGGTCACCGGAGGCGGAGCGGAGGACCTGGGCAGCGTGTCGTTCGCGGCGGGCTCCAGCGAGTTGAACAAAGACGCCGAAGGCGCCCTGAACACCTTGGCCAAGGCGCTGAAAGAACGCCCTACTCTACGCCTGGAAATCGAAGGCACGGCCGCAGCCAGCAGCGACGGCCCATTCCTGGCGGCCCAGCGGCTGGAACGGGAATACCAATACAACTACTACAAGATGCTGCAGCGCCGTGGCGAGAAAGTCCCGGCCCAGGCGTCCTTGCTGGAAGTCCCTGAGAGCGAAAAAGCACCCTTGCTCGAAGGTATTTACCGTACCCGCTTGAAACAGCAGCCTCCCGCAGAATGGAAGGACCTGAGCAGCAGTGAGCGCTCCGCCAAGTTGAAAGAGGGCGTCATCAGGTTCTGGAGTGGCAGTGACGTGCTGCTGCGCCAGTTGGGCCAGGACCGTGCAAGCACCATCAAGGACTACTTGGTAGATAAAGCGCAGCTGGAGGACGACCGGGTTTACTTCATTGACGCGCAACTGGGCCAGGCAGAGAAAGATGGTCGGGTGATAACGCAGATGCATCTGGACGCCGAGTAGGCGTCAACGCCAAGCCGCTACCGCACTGATTTCCCGCCCCAAATAGAACAGGCCCCGACACAGAAGTGCCGGGGCCTGTAATGACCACATCCGTGTGGTCGGTCGCATGAAAATTAGAGGTGCATTGAGTGGATATCTAACTCACTCGCCGCCGCCGCTAGTTCAGACGAGTTCTTGAGCGTTACTCTGCTTTCAGGCCATCGGCCGATACAGCTTTAACGCCTTTGATTTTCTTGGTGATGTTCACCGCGGTCGTTTTCTGTGCCTCGGTCACAGCGACCGAAGAGGACAGGGAAACTACACCCTTGTTGGTTTCGACTTTGATGTCGGTACCAGGAATGCCTTTCTCGGTTACCAGGTCAGCTTTGACTTTGGTGGTGATCCAGGTATCGGAGGTTGCGCCTTTGGCGTCAGCCGCTGCGCCTTTGGTTTTGTCGATGTTGTCTGCCTTGGTAGCGCCGCCAGCCAGCAGGCCGTCAGCAGAAACTGCGGTTACACCTTTGATTTTCTTGGTGATCGCTACGGCAGTTTCTTTCTGCGAGTCCGAAATGGCTGCGGTCGAAGACAGGGAAACCACACCTTTGTTGGTCTCAACCTTGATGTCCGACCCAGGAATGCCTTTTTCAGTCAGCAGATCGGATTTAACTTTGGTGGTGATCCAAGTATCCGAAACGCTTTCTTTTGCCTTGGTGGCCTCACCAGCCGCCAGGGTCATTGGAGCTTGGGAAGTCTGAGCAAAGGCCACGTTAGCACCCATGGCCAGGGTCAGAGCGGTGGCAGTAGCGAGAGCGAACTTCTTCATACGAGTAACTCCTGTTTTATTGAAAGTCTGCAGTGTGTGAACCTTGATGCTGCAGCGTTAACAGGGTTATTGCAGGCAGTGTGCCAAGTCTCGAACGCATATTAAATTCTTAAAAATCATGCACTTATAAAAATCTCCTAATTTCGGAATCGTGCAATTTGCATGAAGGCGATCGTGCCTGCGTGCAAGTTGCGGTTTCTTGGATTTACTAAGCGTCTGATTTTTCGACATTTTCCTTCAGGCATAAAAAAAGGACTCCGAAGAGTCCTCTTTTTCAGCGTGAAGCCTGGGGTAATTAAACGCCCGAAGCCTTGGCTGCTGCTACGTCCTTGATGGACAGCTTGATACGGCCGCGGTTGTCCACGTCCAATACCAGCACTTCCACTTCCTGGCCTTCTTTCAGAATGTCGGTCACTTTCTCAACGCGAGCGTCGCTCAGCATGGAGATGTGAACCAAACCGTCTTTGCCTGGCAGGATGTTGACGAATGCGCCGAAGTCGACGATGCGCTCAACCTTACCGACGTAGATCTTGCCGATCTCGGCTTCAGCGGTGATGCCCAGGACGCGCTGACGTGCAGCTTCTGCAGCTTCCTTGGTTTCGCCGAAGATCTTGATCGAGCCGTCGTCTTCGATGTCGATCGAAGCCTTGGTCTCTTCACAGATCGCACGAATGGTCGCGCCGCCTTTACCGATAACATCACGGATTTTGTCGGTGTCGATTTTCATCGCGATCATGGTCGGAGCATTTTCCGACAGTTCGGTACGGGACTGACCAATGATCTGGTTCATCTGACCGAGGATGTTCAGGCGCGCTTCCAGGGCTTGGCCCAGGGCGATTTCCATGATCTCTTCGGTGATGCCCTTGATCTTGATGTCCATCTGCAGCGCGGTAACACCTTTGGCGGTACCGGCTACTTTGAAGTCCATGTCGCCCAGGTGGTCTTCGTCACCCAGGATGTCGGTCAGGATGGCGAACTTCTCGCCTTCTTTAACCAGGCCCATGGCGATACCGGCCACCGGTGCCTTCATCGGCACACCAGCGTCCATCAGAGCCAGGGAAGCACCGCAGACCGAAGCCATGGAGCTGGAACCGTTGGACTCGGTGATTTCCGACACAACACGGATGGTGTACGGGAACACGTCAGCAGCAGGCAGCATGGCCTGGACCGAGCGACGGGCCAGACGGCCGTGACCGATTTCGCGACGACCAGCACCACCCATGCGACCACACTCGCCCACCGAGAACGGAGGGAAGTTGTAGTGCAGCATGAACGGGTCTTTTTTCTCGCCTTCCAGGGTATCCAGCAACTGTGCGTCACGGGCAGTACCCAGGGTGGCGACGACCAGGGCTTGGGTTTCGCCACGGGTGAACAGTGCCGAACCGTGAGTCTTCGGCAGAACGCCGACTTCGATGTTCAGCGGGCGTACGGTGCGAGTGTCGCGGCCGTCGATACGTGGCTTGCCGTTAACGATGTTTTCGCGAACGGTGCGGTATTCGATCTCACCGAAGGCTGCTTTGACTTCGCTGGAAGAAGGCTGGCCTTCTTCGCCGGACAGCTTGGCAACAACCTGATCCTTCAGCTCACCCAGGCGAGCGTAACGGTCGGCCTTGACGGTGATGGTGTAGGCGTCGGAGATCGCAGTGCCGAACTCGGAGCGGATAGCGCCCAGCAGTTCGGTGGCTTCGGCTTGCGGAGCCCAGGCCCAGGTAGGCTTGGCAGCTTCGGCAGCCAGTTCTTTAACAGCGTTGATCACAACCTGGAACTCGTCGTGAGCAAACAGTACGGCGCCCAGCATCTGGTCTTCGGTCAGCTCTTTGGCTTCCGATTCAACCATCAACACGGCTTCCGAAGTACCGGCAACGACCATGTCCAGGCTCGACGCTTTCAGTTGCTCGTAAGTCGGGTTCAGCAGGTAACCGGTGCTTTCGTGGAAAGCAACGCGGGCTGCGCCGATCGGGCCATCGAAAGGAATACCGGAGATGGCCAGGGCAGCCGAGGTACCGATCATCGCAGCGACGTCCGGATCGGTCTTCTTGCTGGTGGAAACGACGGTGCAGACAACCTGCACTTCGTTCATGAAGCCTTCTGGGAACAGCGGACGGATCGGACGGTCGATCAGTCGGGAAGTCAGGGTTTCTTTCTCGGAAGGACGACCTTCACGCTTGAAAAAACCGCCAGGGATCTTACCGGCAGCGTAAGTCTTTTCCTGGTAGTGGACAGAAAGAGGGAAGAAGCCTTTGCTTGGGTCGGCGTGCTTGGCGCCAACAACGGTCACCAACACGGTAACGTCGTCGTCAACGGTAACCAGCACTGCGCCGGAGGCTTGACGGGCGATACGGCCTGTCTCGAGGGTAACGGTCGACTGACCGAACTGGAATTTTTTGATAACCGGGTTCACGGTGTCCTACCTTCTTTGTGGCTCTTGGGGAACTTGTCTTCTTGCGAAATTCTTGGGCAATGTCGGGAATCGGCCCAACCCTTGTCCAGGGGTAAAACGTGTATCCAGATAAAACTTGAGGCTGGGAGCCTACCATGGGCCAGTGGGAATCCCACTGACACACGGCAGACAACCAACCTCTAGCGCAATCGCTGATTAGCGACGCAGACCCAGGCGACCGATCAGAGCCTGATAACGACCCAGATCCTTGCCTTTCAGGTAGTCCAGCAGCTTACGGCGCTGGTTTACCATGCGGATCAGACCACGACGGGAGTGGTGATCTTTACCGTTGGCCTTGAAGTGACCTTGCAGCTTGTTGATGTTGTGGGTCAGCAGTGCAACTTGCACTTCTGGCGAACCAGTGTCACCAACAGCTTGCTGATAGTCAGCTACGATTTGTGCTTTTTCTTGAACGTCGAGAGCCATGAGGCAATCCTTTTTTCAGGAAACCACCCAAAGGGCAGTCTCAACAGGCCAGGGACAAATCCCTGTATCTAAAAATGAGTGTTGACCGTGCCTGTTAACAGCCACACTCGTTCGGTCATTCTGACCGAATCAGTCGACGTGGCGCGATGCGCCCGTCTTCGCTCACTTCACCGATACCGATAAAGCGACCGTTATGATCCTGTACCCGCACCATGCCGAACTTCGGGGCATCCGGGGCGCGTACCGGCTGACCGTTAAGCCAGTAGAACGCGCTGTGCTCCGAAAAGTGCAGCAATGGCCAATCCAGCAAACCGCTGTCCGATGGCATCAGGAAGCGATCAATCGCTTCGTTGCCGCCTTCAGCGTGTACCGCTTCCAACTCTTCCAGCGTGACCGTCTGGGCCAGGCTGAAAGGTCCTGCCTGGGTGCGTCGCAGCTCTGCAACATACGCGCCGCAACCGAGCTGTTCACCAATATCTTCCACCAGGGTACGGATATAG
Source organism: Pseudomonas sp. SJZ103 (assembly GCF_007828335.1). NCBI lineage: Bacteria > Pseudomonadati > Pseudomonadota > Gammaproteobacteria > Pseudomonadales > Pseudomonadaceae > Pseudomonas > Pseudomonas sp. SJZ103. The sequence continues at coordinate 347,357 of NZ_VIUN01000005.1, read as the reverse complement.
GTGCCTTTGCTGCAGTCCACGGCCAGGCGTGCGGTGTCACCTTCACAGGCGAGCAATTCCAAGCGCGCAATAGTAACAGAACGCGGTTCGCGCTCCACTACTTCGCCCGCACGTGCCAGCTTGTAAAGGGGTTGCCCATCACGCTTGAGAGCTGAGTACATCGGCGGTATCTGACTGATTTGCCCACGAAAAGCAGGTAAAGCAGCTTCGATATCAGCACGACCAACGGTCACGTCGCGAACCTGCAAAACATCACCTTCGGCGTCTGCCGTGGTGGTGGTCTTGCCCAGTTGCATCAGGGTTTCGTAACCCTTGTCGGAGTCGAGCAGGTATTGCGAGAACTTGGTGGCCTCGCCAAAGCACAACGGCAGTACGCCGGTGGCCAGGGGATCGAGGCTGCCGGTATGTCCGGCCTTCTCGGCATTGAGCAACCAGCGAACCTTCTGCAATGCGGCATTGGAGGTAAAGCCAATGGGCTTGTCGAGCAGAATGATGCCGCTGACGTTGCGACGGATACGTTTGACCTGAGCCACCGCTTACTCCTTGGCGTCTTCAGGTGTGGATGGGTGCTGGCTGTCTTCAGCCACGGCGCGCTCGATCAGTGCCGACAGGTGCGCGCCACGCACGACGCTTTCGTCGTAGTGGAAGTGCAACTGGGGCACGCTGCGCAACTTCATTTCACGGGCCAACTGCATGCGCAGGAAACCTGCGGCCGAGTTGAGCACCTTGATGCTTTGCGCGATTTCTTCGCTGTTGTCCTGCCCCATCACGGTGATGAAGATCTTCGCATGACCCACGTCACGACTCACTTCAACGGCAGTGATGGTGACCAGGCCAACGCGCGGGTCTTTAACTTCGCGACGGATCAGTTGGGCCAGCTCGCGCTGCATCTGATCGCCTATACGCTGGGTACGGCTGTATTCTTTTGCCATGTCTTGTTACCTGTTACTGCCACACGGTGGAAACCCATGGGGTCTGAAAGCGGCAAACGCCCGGCCTGACAAAAGCCAGACCGGGCGTTGCGTTTAGAGTCCGTACGCTTTGCGGGGCATTTGCATGCCCACACACAGCGTGGCTCCGGAAGTGCGCGAGTTAGAGGCTGCGAGCAACCTGAACCTTCTCGTAGACTTCGATCTTGTCGCCAGCCTTGACGTCGTTGTAGCTCTTGACGCCGATACCGCATTCCATGCCGGCACGCACTTCGGAAGCGTCATCCTTGAAGCGGCGCAGGGATTCCAGCTCGCCTTCGAAGATAACGATGTCTTCACGCAGTACACGGATTGGACGGTTACGGTACACGGTACCTTCGATAACCATGCAACCGGCGATCGCACCAAATTTCGGCGAGCGGAACACGTCACGTACTTCGGCGATACCCAGGATGTTCTCGCGGACGTCGCTGCCAAGCATGCCGGTGAGGGCTTTCTTGACGTCTTCGATGATGTCGTAGATGACGTTGTAGTAACGCATGTCCAGGCCTTCCTGCTCGACAATCTTGCGAGCGCCAGCATCGGCACGCACGTTGAAGCCAAACAGTACAGCGTTGGAAGCCAGCGCCAGGTTGGCGTCGGATTCGGTGATACCACCGACACCGCCACCCACAACACGCACTTGCACTTCGTCGTTACCCAGGCCATTCAAGGCGCCGTTCAACGCTTCGAGGGAACCACGAACGTCAGATTTGAGGACGATATTAAGCGTCTTCTTCTCTGCCTGGCCCATGTTCTCGAAGATGTTTTCCAGCTTGCCGGCGTGAGCGCGAGCCAGTTTGACTTCGCGGAACTTGCCTTGGCGGAACAAAGCCACTTCACGGGCTTTCTTCTCGTCAGACAGCACGCTCATCTCGTCGCCGGCGTCCGGAGTACCGTCCAGGCCGAGGATCTCGACAGGGATGGAAGGACCGGCTTCCTTGATTGGCTTGCCGTTCTCGTCGAGCATGGCACGTACACGGCCATAGTTCGAACCGACCAGTACCATATCGCCTTGACGCAGAGTACCGTCTTGAACCAGTACGGTTGCAACCGGGCCACGACCTTTGTCGAGACGCGACTCAACCACAACACCACGACCTGGGGCCGACGGGGTTGCTTTCAGCTCAAGTACTTCAGCTTGCAGCAGGACAGCTTCGAGCAGTTCGTCCACGCCAGTACCGACTTTCGCCGAAACCGAAACGAACGGCGTATCACCGCCCCACTCTTCAGACGTCACGCCATGAACCGACAGTTCGCTACGGATGCGATCGAGATCGGCGCCCGGCTTGTCGATCTTGTTCACGGCAACAACCAGAGGAACACCAGCGGCTTTAGCGTGCTGGACAGCTTCAATGGTCTGCGGCATCACGCCGTCGTCCGCTGCAACAACCAGGATCACGATGTCAGTCGCCTTGGCACCACGGGCACGCATTGCGGTAAACGCGGCGTGACCAGGGGTGTCGAGGAAGGTGACCATGCCGCGCTCGGTTTCAACGTGGTACGCACCGATGTGCTGGGTGATACCACCGGCTTCGCCAGCAGCTACCTTGGCACGACGGATGTAGTCGAGCAGCGAAGTCTTACCATGGTCAACGTGGCCCATTACGGTCACGACTGGCGCACGGGAGAACGTCTCACCTTCAAACTTCAGGGACTCTGCCAGGGAATCTTCCAGGGCGGTGTCGCTGACCAGGGTCACTTTGTGGCCCAGTTCTTCGGCTACCAGTTGAGCAGTTTCCTGATCAAGCACCTGGTTGATGGTCGCTGGAGTACCCAGTTTGAACATGAACTTGATGATTTCAGCTGCCTTGACCGACATCTGGTTGGCAAGGTCGCCAACAGTGATGGTCTCGCCGATCTGCACATCACGCACGACAGGGCCGGTTGGGCTCTGGAAACCGTGGGCGTTGCGTTTCTTCAGCTTGGCCTTGCCACGACCACCACGACGGAAGCTATCGCTTTCTTCGTCGGTAGTACGTGGGGCAACGCGTGGAGCAGGCGCTTTCTCTTTGACCGAAGCACGATGCGGAGCGTTTTTACGCTCGCCATCGCCACCACCACCGCGACGATTGTTATCGTCGGCACGTGGTTTATCCGGACGACGAGGTTCGTCACGCTTGCGGGCATCAGCTGCAGGCGCTGGTGCTGCGGCAGCCGGAGCAGCCTCACGCACAGCCTCTACAGGAGCGCTAGGCGCGGCGACTGCTTCAGTGGAAGCAGTTTGCGCAGCAGCAGGCTGGCGACGCGCTTCTTCTTCAGCGCGACGCTTGGCTTCTTCTTCAGCCTTCTGACGTGCAGCATTTTCTACTGCGCGACGTTCTTCCAGTTCGCGTTTGCGCTCGGCTTCAATTTCTTCCGGGCTGCGCTGTACGAAGACTTTCTTCTTACGTACTTCAACGCTGATGCTCTTGCTACCCGCAACACGCAGGGTGCTGGTGGTTTTGCGCTGCAATGTAATCTTGCGCGGTTCTTCCACTTTCGCCTTGTGGCTGCTCTTCAAGTGAGTCAGCAAAGACTGCTTCTCACTATCGCTCACACCTTCATCGGCGGCGGTGTGCGGCAGACCTGCCTCACGCATCTGCTGCAACAGGCGCTCTACCGGTGTTTTGACCTCATCGGCCAGTTGTTTCACCGTGACTTGCGTCATGCACTTCTCTCCTCAGGCCGCGCCTAATTACTCGAACCAATGGGCTCGGGCGGCCATGATCAACTTGCCGGCACGATCATCGTCAATGCCGTCGATGTCGAGCAGATCGTCAATAGACTGCTCGGCCAGGTCTTCGCGGGTAATTACGCCGCGCACCGCCAGTTCCATCGCCAAATCCTTGTCCATACCCTCAAGCGAGAGCAGGTCTTCGGCCGGATGGGCGTCTGCCAGCTTTTCCTCAGTAGCGATGGCTTTAGTCAACAAACGATCCTTGGCCCGAGCGCGAAGCTCGTTGACGGTGTCTTCGTCAAAGCCGTCGATGTTGAGCATTTCTTCCAACGGTACGTAGGCAATCTCTTCCAGGCTGGTAAAGCCTTCATCTACCAGCACCTGCGCCAGGTCTTCGTCGACTTCCAACTCGTCGATGAAGTTGCGCAGGATGTCACCGGTTTCAGCTTGCTGCTTAGCCTGGATGTCCGATTCGGTCATCACGTTCAGGGTCCAGCCGGTCAACTGGCTGGCCAGACGCACGTTCTGACCACCACGACCAATGGCCTGAGCCAGATTGTCTGCGCCAACGGCGATGTCCATTGCATGGGCATCTTCGTCAACGATAATTGCCGCCACTTCAGCCGGCGACATGGCATTGATCACGAACTGCGCCGGGTTATCGTCCCATAGGACGATGTCCACACGCTCACCGCCCAATTCGCCCGACACTGCCTGGACGCGCGAACCGCGCATACCGATGCAAGCGCCTTGCGGGTCGATGCGTTTGTCCTTGGAGCGGACCGCGATCTTGGCACGTGAACCCGGGTCGCGGGACGCAGCCATGACTTCGATCAGGCCTTCGGCAATTTCCGGCACCTCGATACGGAACAGCTCAATCAGCATTTCCGGCGCAGTACGCGACAGGATCAACTGAGGGCCACGGTTTTCGGTGCGGATTTCCTTGAGCAGCGCACGCAAACGCACGCCGACACGGAAGGTTTCGCGAGAGATGATGTCTTCGCGGGCCAGCAACGCTTCGGCGTTATTGCCCAGGTCGACGATCACATTGTCGCGGGTAACTTTTTTCACGGTGCCGGAGATGATTTCACCCAGGCGCTCGCGATAGGCGTCAACGACTTGAGCGCGCTCGGCTTCACGAACCTTCTGCACGATGACCTGCTTGGCGGTCTGTGCAGCGATACGGCCGAACTCGATGGATTCGATCTTTTCTTCGACGACATCACCGACCTGGGCGCCTGGGTGCGTTTCAGCAACCTTGCTCGGCCAGGTTTCGATGGCCGGATCATCAAGATCGGCTTCTTCAACGACCGTCCAGCGACGGAAAGTTTCATAGGCACCAGTGTGGCGGTTGATTTCCACACGCAGATCAACTTCGTCTTCAAAACGCTTTTTGGTAGCAGTGGCCAGGGCCAGCTCCAGCGCTTCAAAAATCACGTTTGCCGGTACACCCTTTTCATTGGATACCGACTCAACAACCAGCAGTACTTCTTTGCTCATCGTACGCCTCGCCTTTCGCAAGCCATTGGATCCGCGGGATCCGCGTCTCAGTCAAAACTGGGAATAATGTTGGCCTTGTCGATCATATCGATCGGCAACAGGAACTCATGGTCTTCTACCTGCACCACTACATCCTGTTCTTCTACACCGCGCAGAAGGCCCTGAAAGTTGCGACGCCCTTCGAACGGGGATCGCAGCTTGATCTTCACTTGTTCACCGGCAAATTTTGCAAACTGATCAATAGTGAACAGTGGGCGTTCCATGCCTGGCGAGGAAACTTCGAGGGTGTATTCAACGGAGATAGGATCTTCAACATCCAGAACACCGCTGATCTGACGGCTGACAATGGCACAATCGTCCACCAGCACACCGCCCTCTTTATCGATATAAACGCGCAACATTGAGTGGCGACCTTGAGCCGAAAACTCAATACCCCAGCATTCATAGCCTAGGGCCACGACCACCGGGGCCAACAAGGCCTGCAACTCTTCTAGCTTGCTCGACACCTGAACCCCCTCGTGCATGTATGTGCATGCTGTGCAAAATAAAAAAATGGGCGAAACGCCCATCCTTGAAACGCCGTCGAACAGCGGCGTTGAAAGTGTCCAGCTAACAAAAAGCCCCTTAAAAGGGGCTCCGCTAAAACTGGTTGCGGGGGCCGGATTTGAACCGACGACCTTCGGGTTATGAGCCCGACGAGCTACCAGACTGCTCCACCCCGCGACAAAGCTGGGGCGGAAGTATACGACCGATCCCTTACAGGGTCAATGTAACCTTCCACCTACAAGAAAGCCCGCAACAGCGGGCTCTCCTGATAATTGGTACCGAGAAGGGGACTCGAACCCCTACACCCTATGGGCACAACCACCTCAAGGTTGCGTGTCTACCAATTCCACCACCTCGGCAATACAGCACTTACAACCCTTCTTACTTCTGCTCTTGAGCTGGAGGTACGTCAGTCGCTGGAGTAGCCGACTTTTGCTCTTGAAGCACCGGGACATCATCAGAAGCCGGTTTTGCTTTTGGCACTTCCAACACCGCTGGGTTTGGCAAACCTACTTGAGTCAGCGCATGAGCTTTCTCTTTAGCAAAGTAACCTAACCCTAAGCTGGTTATGAAGAAACCGGCGGCAAGTATAGCAGTAAACTTACTAAGAAAGGTAGAGGTACCTTGGCTTCCGAACACAGTATTTGAAGCACCTGCACCGAAAGACGCACCAGCATCCGCACCTTTACCCTGTTGCAACAAAACCAGGGCAACTACGCCCAAGGCAGCCAACAGATGAAAAACGACTACGACTGTTTCCAGCATTTTTTCAGTTTCCCGCGGCGCGACAAATCGCACCGAACTCATCTGCATTCAGGGAAGCTCCACCAATGAGCCCCCCATCGATATCCGGCATGCCGAACAGTTCGACCGCATTGGCCGCCTTCACGCTGCCGCCGTATAGAAGCCGCACACCTTGTGCGACGTCAGAATTCTCTGCCGCTAACTGAGCGCGGATGGCTGCGTGCACATCCTGCGCCTGTTGCGGTGTAGCAGTCAGCCCGGTACCAATGGCCCAGACCGGCTCGTAAGCAATTACCGCCTTTGCGAACGCACCAACACCCAGCTCCTCGATGATGCTGCCAAGCTGACGCGAGACAACCTCAAGAGTCTTGCCCGATTCACGCTGCTCAAGGGTCTCCCCAATACACAACACCGGAATCAAGCCACAAGCCTGTGCCGCTGCGAACTTGCGATTGAGCGTCCCATCACGCTCGCCCATCATCTGACGGCGCTCGGAGTGCCCGACAAGCACATAGGAACAACCCGCATCAACCAGCTGACTCGGTGCAATCTCACCGGTCAACGCACCTTGCATGGCTTCCACCGCAGAATTCTGCGCGCCGACCTGAATCGACTTACCTTTCAAGCCATCAACCACTTGGGTGATATGCAAGCAAGGCGGGAACACCGCGATATCAGCACCGCTAGGCAAGGCCAAGTGACGAAGGCCATTGATCAGCTCAGCGACACTGGCGCGGGTACCGTGCATCTTCCAGTTACCAGCTACCATAGTGCGACGCATGCTGTACCTCGTCGGTCAAAGTGGGCGCAGATGTTACCCAACCACATCATCACTGGCAAGCCGAATTCAGGCGCAAACTTCAGTTACCAGTTTTGCCAGGTCCTCGGCATGGCCGCGAACCTGTATTTCGTCGTCACCTTCGACCATAACGCGCACCAAAGGCTCTGTGCCAGACTTGCGCAGCAATACCCGTCCACGACCAGCCATTGCCAGGGTCGCGCGTTCGCAAGCCTCTTTGACAGCAGGGTGCTCGATCGGGTTTTCCCCGCCTGCGAAACGCACGTTAAGCAATACTTGCGGGCATTTGCGCAAAGCCTGACGCGCCTGAGCCAGACTCTCTTCGCGGCGACGTAAAGCCAATAGCACCTGCAACGCCGCAATAATCGCGTCACCGGTGGTAGTGTGCTGGAAGCACACCACGTGCCCGGAGTTCTCACCACCTACCTGCCAGTTACGCTCCAGCAGTTCGGCGATCACATACCGGTCACCGACATTGGCGCGAACAAAAGGAATACCCAGGTCTGCCAACGCCAGCTCAAGCCCAAGGTTGCTCATCAGCGTACCGACGACACCGCCTTGCAGCTTGTTACGTTCATGCAGGTCGCGGGCAATGATGAACAACAGATCATCGCCATCGACCACGGCACCCGTGTGGTCAACCATCAGCACGCGGTCGCCGTCACCGTCGAAGGCAATCCCGAGGTCGGCATGCTCTGCCAGGACAGCTGCTTGCAACTGCTCCATATGGGTGGAGCCGCAGTTTTCGTTGATGTTCAATCCGTTGGGCTGAGCCGAAAGCACTGTCACGTCTGCGCCCAGCTCCTTGAATACGCTTGGCGCGACTTTGTAGGTCGCACCATGGGCGCAGTCGACGACAATCTTCAGGCCGGCAAAATTGGTACTGGTTGGCACACTGCTCTTGCAGAACTCGATATAACGACCGGATGCGTCATTGATGCGCGACACCTTGCCCAGCTTACTGGACTCGACCACGGTCATCGGCGCATCCAACAGCTCTTCGATCATCAGCTCAATCTCATCCGGCAACTTGGTGCCCTGACCGGAGAAGAACTTGATGCCGTTGTCGTCATGTGGATTGTGCGAAGCACTGATCACAATACCGGCCTCAGCGTGAAAGGTACGCGTCAGGTATGCAATCGCGGGCGTCGGCATTGGCCCCAGCAACATCACATCGGCGCCTGCGGCGGATAAGCCGGCCTCAAGCGCTGATTCAAACATGTACCCCGAAATTCGGGTGTCCTTGCCCACCAGGATGCGGCACGCCCCCATGCTGCGGAACGCCATACCCGCCGCCCATCCAAGCTTGAGCATGAAATCAGGAGTAATCGGAAACTCGCCGACCCGACCACGGATACCGTCGGTGCCAAAGTATTTTTTAGTCATAAGTGCTCCATCATTCTTATTCGGCTGATTCCACAGCTGCAATCATGCGCACCACATCCAGGGTCTCAGCAACGTCATGCACACGCAAGATGCGCGCACCCTTGGTCACCGCAAGCGCCGCCAGTGCAAGACCGCCGTACAACCGCTCACCCACCGGGCGATTCAATGCCAGCCCTATCATGCTCTTGCGCGAAACACCGACCAACAGGGGCCGACCAAGGGCATGCAAGGACTCCATGTGTTTGAACAAACTCAAATTGTGTTGCAGGGTCTTGGCGAAACCAAACCCCGGATCAAGGATGATCCTTTCCGGCGCAATACCTACCGCAGCGCATTGGGCAACCCGTTCGGAGAGAAAACCACTCACCTCACCAACCAAGTCATCATAGTGCGGGCCGTCCTGCATATTGCCGGGCTCACCCAGCATATGCATCAAACACACCGGCAAACCGGTAGCTGCAGCTGCATCCAGAGCGCCGTCGCGCCGCAGGGAGCGCACATCATTGATCAAGCCGGCCCCCAATCGCGCAGTCTCACGCATTACGGCCGGGGTAGAGGTATCCACCGAAATGATCACATCCAACTCTCGAGCGATGCGCTCGACAATCGGCGCCACGCGCTCCAACTCCTCCAGAGGGGAAACAACACGAGCACCAGGCCGCGTCGATTCACCGCCCACATCAATCAAGGTCGCACCGGCCGCCACCATGGCTTCTGCGTGACGCAATGCAGCATCAAGCTGGCTGAAGCGGCCACCATCGGAAAAGGAGTCAGGGGTTACATTAAGAATGCCCATAACATGTGTATGGGCCAAATCAAGAACCCGGTTGCCGCAAGGCAACCGGGGGGAGGACGAAGCAAAAGTCATTTCAAACCTTAATGGTCAGCTGCCGGGCCACCGATTGGGGTTTCAGGACGTTCGTTCTGAACCACTGGCGGAGTGCCAGAGGTGCCCGAGCCGCCTTCCCAATCGCGTGGCTCACGAGGCGTTCGACCGGCCATAATATCGTCGATCTGGTCCGCATCGATGGTCTCGTACTTCATCAGCGCATCAGCCATTGCATCCAGCTTGTCGCGATTATCGGTCAGAATCTGCTTGGCCGTACCGTAGCACTGGTCAATGATACTGCGCACTTCAGAGTCGATCAGCTTGGCTGTCTCACCGGAGAAACTGGCGTTTTGACCACCGCCGCCACGCCCCAGGAATACTTCACCTTCTTCCTCGGCGTACATCAAAGGACCGAGTTTTTCCGACAAGCCCCACTTGGTCACCATGTTTCGCGCAATTTGGCTGGCGCGCATGATGTCGTTGGAAGCCCCAGTGGTCACACCATCGAAGCCCAAGGTCATCTCTTCAGCGATTCGACCACCGTACAGCGAGCAGATCTGGCTGATCAGCGCACGCTTGGAGAGGCTGTAACGATCCTCTTCCGGCAGGAACATGGTGACACCCAACGCACGACCACGAGGAATGATCGACACTTTGTAGACCGGGTCATGCTCAGGCACGACGCGCCCCACGATGGCGTGACCCGCTTCGTGATACGCAGTGTTCTGCTTCTCTTTTTCGGACATGACCATGGATTTGCGCTCAGCGCCCATCATGATCTTGTCTTTCGCCAGCTCGAACTCTTTCATTTCAACGATGCGCTTGCCGGTACGGGCTGCAAACAGCGAAGCCTCGTTCACCAGGTTGGCCAAATCAGCACCCGAGAACCCCGGGGTACCACGGGCAATCACAGCCGGTGCAACGTCGTCGCCCATCGGCACTTTGCGCATGTGCACTTTCAGGATTTGTTCGCGCCCACGGATGTCCGGCAAGCCAACCACGACCTGACGGTCAAAACGGCCTGGACGCAACAACGCAGGATCGAGCACGTCCGGACGGTTGGTCGCCGCGATGACGATGATGCCGTCATTCATTTCGAAACCATCCATCTCGACCAGCAACTGGTTAAGGGTCTGCTCACGCTCATCATGACCACCGCCCATGCCAGCACCACGATGGCGACCAACGGCGTCGATTTCATCGATGAAGATGATGCATGGCGCATGCTTCTTGGCCTGTTCGAACATATCGCGAACTCGGCTCGCACCGACACCGACGAACATTTCGACGAAGTCAGAACCGGAAATGGTGAAGAACGGTACCTTGGCTTCGCCGGCAATCGCCTTGGCCAGCAAGGTTTTACCGGTACCTGGAGGGCCGACCATCAGCACGCCGCGAGGAATACGGCCACCCAGGCGCTGGAATTTGCCTGGATCGCGCAAGAACTCAACCAACTCGCCGACTTCTTCCTTGGCTTCATCGCAACCCGCTACGTCAGCCAGGGTGGTCTTCACCTGGTCTTCAGAGAGCAGGCGCGCCTTGCTCTTGCCGAAGCTCATCGGTCCGCCCTTGCCTCCCGCACCGCCCTGCATCTGGCGCATGAAGAACATGAACACGGCAATGATCACGAGGATCGGGAAGCTTGCCACCAAGAGTTGAGTCCAAATGCTCTGCTGCTCAGGCTGCTTGCCTTCGACAACCACATGGTTATCCACCAGGTCACCGATCAGGCCGTTGTCCTGGATTGCCGGACGAATGGTCTTGAAGCTGTCGCCATCGTTGCGTTTTCCGGTGATCACGTAGCCATCAACCGCTACGCGCTCGACCTTGCCATCCTTAACTTGCTGGATGAAGTCGGAATAGTTGAGGGTCTGCGGCTCGTTAGGGCTGGAGAAGTTGTTCATCACCGTCACGAGGACAGCCGCGATGATCAACCACAGGATCAGATTCTTTGCCATATCGTTCAATTAACTACCCTCTGAAGCAAGCTCCGCTACTGGCGCGCGCTTCGCATGATATTCACCGGCCTAACTTACTACATTACCTACAACTCTGGCAGGCGCCGTCTGTAACCCTTTGTGAAACTTTGACTACACAATATTCGTAAAGCTTCGTGACGAAAGCGATATAAAAAAACCTATCGCCCTCCTCGAATTCCTCAAAAACGCTCTTCACTCTCCGCGCCTTCGACACCGCGGAAGCCGCGGCACAGCAGATATTGCTCTCTGGACCTGTCCCGGGAAGAGTCAGGTTTACGCGTCTGCACCTTGTCGAACAACTTGCGGATGTTCTTGTGGTACTCGTCGAAACCCTCTCCCTGGAACACCTTCACCAGGAAATCGCCACCGGGACGCAACACCCGACCCGCCAAATCCAGCGCCAACTCGCAAAGGAACATGGCCCGGGGCATATCAACGGCCGGTAATCCACTCATATTGGGGGCCATGTCGGAAATCACAAGGTCTACCTGCGAATTTCCCACAGCCTCAAGGATCTGGGCGAGCACCGTGTCCTGGGTAAAATCGCCATGAACAAAGGTCACGTCCGGGATGCTGTCCATCTCCAGGATGTCGGAAGCGATCAGGCGACCTTGACCACCAATCAGACGACTGGTCACCTGGGACCAACCACCAGGGGCCGCGCCAAGATCGATAACGCTCATGCCTGGGCGAATCAGCTTGTCCTTGTCCTGGATCTCCAACAGCTTGTAGCTGGCCCGGGAACGATAGCCATCCTTTTGCGCCTTTTTGACGTAAGGATCGTTGAAATGCTCTTGCAGCCACTTAAGGCTAGTTTTGGAACGGGCCACGGGCCACCTCGAAAATAAAACGGGTCGTGATTAACTGGGCGGTCCCGGACTCGCTCGGGTAAACTGGCCGCCGCTTTTTACAAGATCAGACGCAGGGGTCAGATTATGCCGCTCACTCAAGAGCAGAAGAAACAGTACAAATCCATTGGCCACCATCTGAAACCAGTTCTGATTGTGGCAGACAACGGTTTGACTGAAGGTGTGTTAGCCGAACTTGAACGCGCACTGGGCGATCACGAACTGATCAAGATCAAGGTCAACATCCTTGACCGCGAAGCGCGCCTGGCCGCCATTGCAGAACTGTGCAAGGTTGGCAAAGCAGACCTGGTTCAGGTCATCGGCAAGATGGCGCTGCTGTATCGCAAGAACTTCAGCGTCAACAAGCAACTGTCGAACGTACACCGCTTCAAGTAACACAAAGGGTCACGGGCGTGCTTCGCGCGCCCCGCCACTCCATCCTGGAGCAGGCTGTATAACCAGCACCAGGCCGGAGAACCCTAGCACAAGATAGCTGAATAGCTGCCAGCGCAACGCTTCCGGCAGCAAGACATGCACAATGCAATACATTGCACATGCATACAGCGCCATCAACAGCAGTTGGCCGCGAATATCCCGCCACAAACTCTCCAAGCCTTCAGCCTTGACCAGCACCAACGCCTGAAGCGCTACGCACGCCGCCGCGAATCCCACCAGCAGCGCACTCAATAATCCATCGATCTCATCGATCAGCAACGGAGCCAGGCCAATCAGGCCCAGCGCCGGCAATACACCAATATGCAATAGCCACACGCCACCCACCCAAAGCATCTGGGCAAGCTGCCAAAGCATGGCGCCCGCACGAAGCGGGCGCCGCCTTTCAGACGTGACGAACTTCAACAATCTCGTACTCGATCACACCGCCGGGCGTTTTGACAGACACCACATCACCCTCCTCCTTGGCGATCAAGGCACGGGCCAGTGGTGAGCCGACGGAGATTTTGCCGAGCTTGAAGTCAGCCTCGTCCTCTCCCACGATGTGGTAGACCACGCTCTCGTCAGTCTCAACGTTGGCGATCTCCACGGTGGTACCGAAAATCACCTTGCCAGTGTGCGGAATAGTCGTGACGTCGATGATCACCGCATTCTGCATACGGCCTTCAATGTCACGGATCCGCGCCTCGACCATACCCTGCTGCTCACGAGCAGCGTGGTATTCGGCGTTTTCCTTCAAGTCACCCAGCTCGCGGGCCGTACCGATGTCCTGGCTCAGCTTTGGACGTACGACCTTGGTCAGATGGGCGTGCTCCTCTTCCAGGGCCTTGGCGCCTTGGACAGTCATTGGGTATTTGATCATGCCTTCAATCCTGCGTGTAGATCCTGCAAGCGGCGCACGGTCTTTTCCGGACCGAACTTGAGCGCTTCGCAGATAGCTTCGCCAGCAGCAATAGTGGTGGTGCAGTAGATCTTGTGCTGCAAGGCATTACGGCGAATGGAGTAGGAATCCGCGATCGACTGGCGACCTTCGGTGGTGTTGATAATCAGCGTGACTTCGTCATTCTTGATCATGTCGACCACATGCGGACGGCCTTCCGTCACCTTGTTCACGCGGCGCACTTTCAGGCCAGCCGCTTCGATCAGCTTGGCCGTCCCGGCAGTTGCCACGATTTCAAAGCCCAAGTTGATCAGATCACGGGCCACGCCTGCAACCAGCGGCTTATCATCATCACGCACGCTGATAAACGCAGTACCGCCGGTCGGCAGCACTTCGCTGGCGCCCATCTGAGCCTTGGCGAATGCTTCACCGAAGGTATCGCCCACGCCCATCACTTCACCGGTGGACTTCATCTCTGGGCCCAGGATCGGGTCCACACCAGGGAATTTGGCAAATGGGAACACTGCCTCTTTCACACTGTAGAAGTTCGGAATAATTTCCTTGGTGAAGCCAATTTCCTTCAGGGTCTTACCCGCCATCACACGCGCAGCGATCATGGCCAGGGACACGCCAATGCACTTGGAAACGAACGGCACGGTACGCGAAGCACGCGGATTGACTTCAATGACGTAGATGTCTTCGCCTTGCAGCGCCAACTGCACGTTCATCAGGCCGACAACACCCAACTCCAAGGCCATTTTCTTGACCTGTTCGCGCATCTCGTCCTGGATATGTGCAGGCAACGAGTAAGGCGGCAGCGAGCATGCGGAGTCACCGGAGTGAACGCCCGCCTGTTCGATGTGCTGCATGATCGCGCCGATGACCACGTCGGTACCGTCGCAAACCGCATCCACGTCCATTTCGATGGCGCAGTTGAGGAAGTGGTCCAGCAGCACCGGGCTGTCGTTGGACACTTTTACTGCATCACGCAGGTAACGCTTGAGCTCTTCTTCTTCGTAGACGATTTCCATCGCACGGCCGCCCAGCACGTAGGACGGACGCACCACCAGCGGGTAGCCGATCTTGCTGGCGGCGCGGATGGCTTCGTCTTCGCTGCGCACGGTAGCGTTTGGCGGCTGACGCAGGTTCAGGCGTTCAACCATTTGCTGGAAACGCTCACGGTCTTCGGCACGGTCGATGGCGTCAGGGCTGGTGCCGATAATTGGTACGCCAGCGGCTTCCAGGGCACGCGCCAGTTTCAGCGGGGTTTGGCCGCCATACTGGACGATCACGCCTTTTGGCTTCTCGACGCGGCAGATTTCCAGCACGTCTTCCAGCGTTACCGGCTCGAAGTACAGACGGTCGGAAGTGTCGTAGTCAGTGGAAACAGTTTCCGGGTTGCAGTTGACCATGATGGTCTCGTACCCGTCTTCGCGAAGCGCAAGGGCGGCGTGTACGCAGCAATAGTCGAATTCGATGCCCTGGCCGATACGGTTCGGACCACCGCCCAGGATGATAATCTTGTCGCGGCCCGACGGCGCAGCTTCGCACTCTTCCTCGTAGGTGGAGTACAGGTACGCAGTGTCGGTGGCGAACTCGGCAGCACAGGTGTCAACGCGCTTGTAGACCGGGAAAATATCCAGTTTGTGACGATGCGTGCGCAGGTTCTTCTCGGTCACACCCAGCAGCTTGGCCAGACGCTGGTCGGAGAAGCCTTTACGCTTGAGGCGGAACATCAGGTCGCGGTCGATAGACGACAGACCGAGGGTCTTGACCTTCTCTTCTTCCTTGATCAGATCTTCGATCTGCACCAGGAACCACGGATCGATCATGTTCATGCCGAAGATGTCTTCGACGGTCATGCCGGCACGGAAAGCATCGGCCACGTACCAGATGCGCTCGGCGCCCGGCACGGTCAGCTCTCGCTTGAGGATGCTCATGCTTTCCGGATTGCCCAGGTCAAGCTTCTCGTCCAGGCCGCAAACCCCCACTTCCAGGCCACGCAGGGCTTTCTGCAGGGACTCCTGGAAAGTCCGGCCAATGGCCATGACCTCACCCACGGACTTCATCTGAGTGGTCAGACGCGCGTCGGCTTTCGGGAATTTCTCGAAAGCAAAACGCGGCAGCTTGGTGACAACGTAGTCGATAGACGGCTCGAAAGACGCAGGCGTCGCGCCGCCCGTGATTTCGTTTTGCAGTTCGTCCAAGGTGTAGCCGATAGCCAGCTTGGCAGCGATACGCGCAATCGGGAAGCCGGTAGCTTTCGATGCCAGCGCCGAAGAACGCGATACACGCGGGTTCATCTCGATCACGACCATGCGGCCTGTGTCCGGGCAGATGCCGAACTGAACGTTGGAACCACCGGTTTCAACGCCGATCTCACGCAATACCGCCAGCGAGGCGTTACGCATGATCTGGTATTCCTTGTCCGTCAGGGTCTGCGCCGGAGCAACGGTGATCGAGTCGCCGGTGTGCACGCCCATCGGGTCGAAGTTTTCGATGGAGCAGACGATGATGCAGTTGTCCTTTTTGTCGCGGACAACCTCCATCTCATACTCTTTCCAGCCGATCAGGGATTCGTCGATCAGCAGCTCTTTGGTCGGCGACAGATCCAGGCCACGCGCGCAGATTTCTTCGAACTCTTCACGGTTGTAAGCAATGCCACCACCGGTGCCGCCCATGGTGAAGGACGGACGGATAATGCACGGGAAGCCCAGCTTTTCGAGAACTGCGTTGGCCTCCTCCATACTGTGGGCGATACCCGAGCGCGGGCAGTCAAGGCCGATGGACTTCATCGCCTTGTCGAAGCGCGAACGGTCTTCAGCCTTGTCGATGGTGTCAGCGTTGGCGCCGATCATCTCTACACCGAACTTTTCCAGGACGCCTTCGCGCTCCAGGTCCAAGGCGCAGTTCAGCGCAGTCTGGCCGCCCATGGTCGGCAGCAGTGCGTCTGGACGCTCTTTCTCGATGATCTTGGCAACAGTCTGCCACTTGATCGGCTCGATGTAGGTGGCGTCGGCCATGTCCGGATCGGTCATGATGGTAGCCGGGTTGGAGTTCACCAGGATGACGCGGTAACCCTCTTCGCGCAGGGCTTTACAGGCCTGGGCGCCGGAGTAGTCGAATTCGCAGGCCTGGCCGATCACGATCGGGCCAGCGCCGAGAATCAGGATGCTTTTTATGTCTGTACGTTTTGGCATGGGTTTGTCACTCAAATCCGCAGGTCAGTCGGCAAGCCGTCTTGAACAATCTTCGAAGAGCCTGCGGGGGCCGCCAAGGTAGGGGCCGCCCGCAGGCAGCTCAGTCAGCGTCGCTTGGCCATCTCATTGATGAAACGGTCGAACAGCGGCGCTACGTCGTTCGGGCCCGGGCTTGCTTCAGGATGGCCCTGGAAGCTGAACGCGCTCTTGTCAGTGCGCTCGATGCCCTGCAGGGAACCGTCGAACAACGACTTGTGAATCGCGCGGACATTGCTCGGCAAGGTCGCTTCATCCACCGCAAAACCGTGGTTCTGGCTGGTGATCATCACAACGCCAGTGTCCAGGTCTTGCACAGGGTGGTTGGCGCCGTGATGGCCATGACCCATTTTCAGGGTCTTGGCGCCGGAGGCCAGCGCCAGCAACTGGTGACCAAGGCAAATACCGAACACCGGAATCTCGGTCTCCAGCACTTCCTTGATGGCCTGGATGGCGTAGTCGCAAGGCTCCGGGTCACCCGGGCCGTTGGAAAGGAATACACCGTCCGGTTGCAGGGCAAGCACGTCGCTGGCTGGGGTTTGCGCCGGCACCACGGTCACGCGGCACCCACGCTCGACCAGCATACGCAGGATGTTGTACTTGACGCCGTAGTCGTATGCGACCACGTGATACGGCAGGTCAGCCACTTCGATAGTTTCGTGGCTGTCGGTCTTCAAGTCCCAGACGGTGGAGCGCCACTCGTACTGTTCCTTGGTGCTGACGACTTTCGCCAGGTCCATGCCTTTCAGGCCAGGGAAGCCTTGCGCTGCTGCAATCGCCGCTGCTTCGGAAATATTGTCACCGACCATGATGCAGCCGTTCTGCGAGCCCTTTTCACGCAGGATGCGAGTCAGGCGGCGCGTATCGATACCGGCGATCGCCACAACGTTGTTGGCTTTCAGGTAATCGGACAGCGACATCGTGTTACGCCAGTTGCTCGCAACCAGTGGTAGATCACGAATGACCAGACCCGCCGACCAGACACGATCAGACTCAACGTCTTCCGGCGTAGTACCGGTGTTGCCGATATGCGGATAGGTCAGGGTAACGATCTGTTGGGCGTAGGAAGGATCGGTAAGGATTTCCTGATAGCCTGTCATGGCGGTGTTAAACACCACCTCTCCAACGGTTTGACCGTCGGCTCCAATGGCTTCGCCGCGAAAAATGCTGCCATCAGCAAGGGCGAGTATGGCTGGCTTAGTCAAGAAGACCTCCCGTAAATAAAGCCTGAAAGGGCGATCGCAGGTTGTAAAAAAGCGGAGTGACGTATGGACACGTCACCCCGCTTCTTCACTGAATTATTCTGCGCGCTTTTAGTGGACACACTAAAGCTGTAGCTTACAGAAAAAGGCTTTTTTGGTCCACCGCTAATGAGCCTTAAAGGCAGGAGAATGCGACAGGACGTCGCTTAGCGGGTAAAAACGGGGCCTTAGGATAATCCTGGGGCCCCGTTTTAGCTACTGATTAGTGCAGATCCAACACATCGCGCATGTCGTACAGACCGGGCTCGCGACCTTCCAACCAAAGCGCAGCGCGCACCGCGCCCTTGGCGAATGTCATGCGACTGGAAGCCTTGTGAGTGATTTCCAGGCGCTCACCCTCGGTAGCAAACAATACCGTGTGGTCGCCTACAACATCACCACCGCGGACGGTCGCAAAACCAATGGTTTCACGCGCACGCGCTCCGGTATGCCCTTCGCGACCGTAAACCGCCACCTTGGACAGGTCTCGCCCCAGCGCATCGGCAATAGCCTCCCCCATGCGCAGCGCAGTACCCGACGGCGCATCGATCTTGTGACGGTGATGCGTCTCGATAATCTCGATATCCGCCTCATCCCCCAACACCCGCGCCGCCATGTCCAGCAACTTGAGCGACAGGTTCACGCCGACACTGAAGTTGGCGGCGAAGACGACGGGGATATCCTTACCCGCCTCAACCAACAACTGCTTCTGCTGGGCAGTCAAACCCGTGGTACCGATCACCATCGCCTTACCCGCCTTGCGGCAGAACGCGAGGTTTTTCAGCATCACCTCCGGCAGGGTGAAGTCGATCAGCACATCGAATTCGTCAGCCACCTGCTCCAGGCTACCTGACAATGAGACACCGATACGCCCCAGCGAAGCCAACTCACCCGCATCCGCACCGATCAACGTGCTACCGGGACGAACAATCGCCGCGGTCAGCCCAGAGGCCGGGGAGCGCTGCTGCACCGCCTCGACCAACGTCTTGCCCATGCGCCCGGCAGCGCCCATTACGGCTATACGTCGCATACTCACTTCCTTACAGGTCGCCGAAGAAGCGCTTCACGCCTTCGAAAAAGCCAGTGGTTTTCGGCGAATGCGTGTCATCGCCCTCCAGCGAACTGCGGAATTCCTCAAGCAACTCACGCTGACGGCGACCCAGATTGACTGGAGTCTCCACGGCCACACGACACATCAAGTCGCCAGCACCGCCACCGCGCACCGGAGCTACGCCCTTGCCACGGATACGGAACTGCTTACCGGTCTGCGTACCTTCAGGAATCTTGAGCTTGACCCGACCGTCCAGGGTCGGAATCTCCAATTCGCCACCCAGGGCTGCATCGACAAAACTGATCGGCACTTCACAGAACAGGTGCTTGCCGTCGCGCTGGAAGATCGAGTGTTCGCGCACATTGATCACCACGTAAAGGTCGCCCGTCGGACCACCCTGAGCACCGGCCTCACCCTCCCCCGACAGACGAATACGGTCTCCGGTGTCCACGCCCGCCGGCACCTTCACCGCCAGGGTCTTGTACTCTTCGACGCGGCCTTCGCCGTGGCAAGAGTCGCACGGATCGGAAATGATCTTGCCCTGCCCATGGCAACGCGGGCAGGTCTGCTGCACAGAGAAGAAACCCTGCTGCATACGGACCTGGCCGATACCGCCGCATGTCGGGCAGGTAATCGGCGAGGAACCTTTCTTGGCACCCGAACCATCACACGGCTTACAGTTAACCAGCGTCGGCACGCGAATATTGACGCTGGTGCCGCGTACAGCTTCTTCCAGGTTCAGCTCCAGGGTGTAACGCAAGTCGCTGCCACGCTGGGCACCACCGCGCTGACCACCCCGGCCACCACCAAAGAAGTCACTGAATACATCACCGAAAATATCGGAGAAGTTCTGACCGCCAAAACCGGCACCGCCGCCACCCATGCTAGGGTCGACACCGGCGTGGCCATACTGATCGTAGGCCGCACGCTTGTTGGGATCAGACAGGCATTCGTAGGCCTCATTGGCCTCTTTGAACATGTCCTCGGATTCTTTGCTATCCGGATTACGGTCCGGGTGGTGCTTCATTGCCAGGCGACGGTAAGCCTTTTTCAGATCCGCCTCGCTGGAGCCGCGCTCCACACCCAACACTTCGTAATAGTCACGCTTTGCCATAAGTCTTTGCACTCTTAAGGACGTTCAGCCAGACCCTCCTGAGCCTGGCTAAACTCGTTGAGCCCCAATACAGGCCCGGACCCAACTCACGTCAATTCAACGATCCTGGTCATTACTACTTTTTAGCCAGGGATCCGGCCAAAAACGCGGTATTTATTGCTCGGAAAGCAGGAGCATCCCCGATCACACCG
Source organism: Pseudomonas sp. SJZ103 (assembly GCF_007828335.1). Taxonomy (NCBI): domain Bacteria; kingdom Pseudomonadati; phylum Pseudomonadota; class Gammaproteobacteria; order Pseudomonadales; family Pseudomonadaceae; genus Pseudomonas; species Pseudomonas sp. SJZ103. Next base: position 326,933 of record NZ_VIUN01000005.1, on the reverse strand, counting down.
CCAACATCCGAACGCTGTCGCATGCTGTAAAAATTCGCATACCCCAGACACGCCAACGCGGGAGCAAGCTCCCGCGCGGCGACATCCTACCAGTCACCGCTTGATAGCGGTCAACCGGGCGACCAACTTACTTCTTGTCTGTAACTTCTTCGAACTCGGCATCGACAACATCGTCTTTAGCTTCAGGCTCTGCTTTCTGCGCAGCGCCATCGGCAGGCTGAGCCTGTTCGGCATACATTTTCTGAGCCACTGGCGCGGAAACTTTCGACAATTCTTCAACCTTGGCTTCAATATCAGCCTTGTCGTCGCCTTTAACAGCGGCTTCCAGGGCAACCACAGCAGCTTCGATGGCAGCCTTCTCTTCAGCGGTCACTTTCTCGCCAGCATCAGCGATCATTTTGCGCGTCGAGTGAACCAGTGCGTCACCCTGGTTACGGGCACCTGCCAACTCTTCGAACTTCTTGTCAGCTTCAGCATTGGTTTCAGCATCACGGATCATCTGTTGAATTTCTTCATCAGAAAGACCGGAGTTGGCCTTGATGGTGATCTTCTGCTCTTTGCCGGTAGCCTTGTCTTTCGCGCCTACGTGCAGAATGCCGTTGGCGTCGATGTCGAAGGTCACTTCGATTTGTGGCACGCCACGTGGTGCTGGTGGAATCTCAGCCAGGTCGAACTTGCCCAGGGACTTGTTCTGAGCAGCCTGCTTACGCTCACCTTGCAGCACGTGAATGGTCACAGCGCCCTGATTGTCATCAGCAGTCGAGAACACCTGGGATTTCTTGGTAGGAATCGTGGTGTTTTTCTCGATCAGCGCAGTCATCACGCCACCCATGGTTTCGATACCCAGGGTCAGCGGGCTTACGTCCAGCAGCAACACGTCTTTCACGTCACCGGCCAATACCGCGCCCTGGATGGCAGCACCCATGGCAACAGCTTCGTCCGGGTTCACGTCTTTACGTGCTTCTTTGCCGAAGAACTCGGTAACTAACTTCTGAACCAGCGGCATACGGGTCTGACCGCCCACCAGGATCACGTCGTTGATCGCACCAACGTCGATACCGGAGTCTTTCAGCGCAATGCGGCATGGCTCAATAGTGCGTTGAACCAGATCTTCGACCAGCGCTTCCAACTTGGCGCGAGAGATCTTCACGTTCAAGTGCTTAGGACCGGTAGCGTCTGCAGTGATGTACGGCAGGTTAACGTCGGTCGACTGAGCGGAAGACAGCTCGATCTTGGCTTTTTCAGCAGCTTCTTTCAGGCGCTGCATCGCCAGCGGGTCACCCTTGAGGTTCATGCCGCTTTCTTTCTTGAATTCGTCAACGAGGTAGTCGATCAGACGAATGTCAAAGTCCTCGCCACCCAGGAAGGTGTCGCCGTTGGTGGCCAACACTTCGAACTGATGCTCGCCGTCCACTTCGGCGATCTCGATCACGGAAACGTCGAACGTACCGCCACCCAGGTCATAAACGATCACGGTGTGATCGCCTTTAGCCTTGTCCATACCGTAAGCCAGAGCAGCTGCGGTCGGTTCGTTGATGATACGTTTTACGTCCAGGCCCGCGATGCGGCCGGCGTCTTTGGTCGCCTGGCGCTGGCTGTCGTTGAAGTAGGCCGGAACGGTGATCACCGCCTCAGTCACTGTCTCACCCAGGTAATCTTCGGCAGTCTTCTTCATCTTCTTCAAGATTTCAGCCGAGATTTGCGGTGGCGACATTTTCTGGCCATTTACTTCAACCCAGGCGTCACCGTTGTCAGCCTTGGCGATCTTGTAAGGGACCATCTTGATGTCTTTCTGTACGACTTCTTCGTCGAACTTGCGACCGATCAGGCGCTTCACCGCGTACAGGGTGTTATGTGGGTTGGTCACAGCCTGGCGCTTGGCCGACTGACCAACGAGGATTTCACCATCGTTGGCGTAAGCGATGATCGACGGCGTAGTACGCGCGCCCTCGGCGTTTTCGATTACTTTTGCAACGCCGTTTTCCAGCACGGAGACGCAGGAGTTGGTGGTCCCCAGGTCAATACCGATAATTTTGCCCATGATTTACTCTCCCGAAACTTGAATTTGGTTGCCGCAGCAGTGGTGGCTAACTGCGGTAGCACTTAAACGCTTGACTTATAAATGGGGGCCTTGCGGCGGATTTCAAGCCTGCTCATCAATAGAAGGTGCAACGGGTGCAGGAGCCTTGCTCACTACCACCATTGCCGGGCGCAACAGGCGACCGTTGAGCTGATAGCCCTTCTGGAACACTTTCAACACACTGTTGGGTTCGAGGTCGTGGCTTTCTTGCATGGCCATGGCCTGGTGATGCTCAGCGCTGAACGGTTCGCCGCCTTGCGGATCAATGGCTTCGAGCTGATAACGCTTCAGGGTGTCCTGAAACATTTTCAGGGTCAGTTCTATCCCTTCGCGCATCGGGCGGATGTTTTCGTCATCCGGGTTGGACAACTCAAGGCCACGTTCCAAACTGTCAATAATTGGCAGCAGGTCGCCCGCGAACTTTTCCAGCCCGAACTTGTGAGCTTTTTCTACGTCCTGCTCGGCACGGCGGCGGACGTTCTGCAGATCGGCGGCAACACGCAAAGACTGATCCTGCGCAGCGGCCAACTGCTCTTCGAGCACTTGCACACGAGTTGCCAGTTCATCACCGACAGCCGAATTGGCGTCTGGAGTTTGCGTATCCTGCGTCTGTTCGTCAGCCATAGATTTCTCCTTTCAAAATCATGCGCGAACTCAACTCGCGCTTCTGTTCCGGTATATGGGGCCACAATTTCCAGGTTCAAGGGCGCAGGCGCTATCAAAAGTCTTTGGCGTGCCCCAGATCAACTTCGGCCTGATCATTCTCCTTTGCACTAAAAAACCTGAGTAACCGAGCAAATTGAGCTAAGCATCAGGATTGTCAGTCCAGAACAAAACACTGTATAAATAACCAGACCTAAAGCCTGGGAGCGGCCGTCATGCTCGTGCACCTGTCTGTACACAACTACGCCATCGTTGAACATCTGGATCTCGAACTGGATCGCGGGATGAGCGTAATCACAGGCGAAACCGGCGCCGGCAAGTCGATCATGCTCGACGCCCTGGGCCTGACCCTGGGCGACCGTGCCGACAGTGGCGTGGTGCGCCCCGGCGCAGACAAGGCCGACATTCTGGCCACCTTCGACCTCGCAGACATCCCCGAAGCCGAGGCCTGGCTAGCCGAGCGCGACCTTAATAATGACGGCCCGTGCATCCTGCGCCGAGTCATCACCGCCGAAGGGCGCTCACGCGGCTATATCAATGGAACGCCCTGCCCCCTTGGCGACCTGAAAGCCCTGGGTGAGTTGCTGATTGATATCCATAGCCAGCATGAACACCAGTCCCTGCTCAAAACCGACACCCATCGCCGCCTGCTCGACGAATACGCTGGCGCCACTGACCTTGCCCGGCAGGTACAACTGGCTGCCCAGCGCTGGCGCCAGACCCGGCAGGAGCTGGAGCGACTGTCCAATTCCGGCGACGAGCAACGCGCCCGCCACCAATTGCTCAGCTATCAGCTTGAAGAGCTGGAAAGCCTGGGTCTTGGCGAAACCGAGCTGGAACAACTGGAACAGGAACACAAGAACCTCACCAACGCCGAAACCCTACTGGGTATCTGCCGCCAGGTGGTGGAGCAATGCAGCGAGAGCGATTCCGGCAATGTGCTCAATGCGCTCACGGCCAGCCTCAACCGACTATCCAGTGTTAACAGCGCCTCAGGCCCACTGAGTGAAGCCTCCACCCTACTGACCAGTGCGCAAATCCAGGTAGAGGAAGCCGTAGGCGAACTCAATCGCTTTCTTGATCATTTCGACGCCGACCCGGCGCGCCTTCAGGAGATAGAAGAGCGCCTGGACACCATCTATACGCTGGCGCGCAAACATCGAATCCAGCCCACCGAAGTGGCAACCATGCAGCAAAAACTGCTGGATGAAATCGAGACCCTGAACGCAAATGACGAATCCATTGAGCGACTGGGCGAAGAGCTCAGCTCTTTTGCCCGCCACTATCAGGAGAAGGCCCGCGAACTGAGCGATCTGCGCCAACAGTCCGCCACCAGCCTGGCTGGCGCCGTCGAGCAGGAAATTCAGCGCCTGGGCATGCCGGGCGGGCGCTTTAGCATCGAGTTGCGCACCAACGCCAGCAATGAGCTGCAACCCTACGGCCTGGAGCAGGTAGAGCTACTGGTCAGCGCCAACCCTGGGCAACCGCTCAAGGCTCTGGCAAAAGTGGCGTCTGGTGGTGAGCTATCGCGAATCAGCCTGGCGATCCAAGTGATTACCGCGCAAACCTCACGGGTACCGACACTGGTGTTCGATGAAGTAGACGTAGGTATCGGTGGCCCCACTGCGGAAATTGTTGGTCAGTTACTGCGCCGCCTGGGGGATCGCGGCCAGGTGCTGACCGTCACTCACTTGCCACAAGTGGCGGCTCAAGGGCATCAACACTTGTTTGTGCACAAGGTGAGAAACAGCGATGCGACACACACTGCGGTATCCAAACTGAACAAGTCGGAGCGCGTAGAAGAAGTGGCACGGATGCTCGGAGGGATCGACTTGACCAAAGAGTCTTTGGCACACGCGAAGAAAATGGTCGTAGCCGCTAAGGCTTGAGCCGAACTTTTCCCTATTATAGAAAGCACGAAGGCGACCCTAGGGTCGCCTTCGATCGTTTCGCAGAGCAATTCTGCGTCGTTTTTACTTTTTCTTACGGATGTACAACACGAGATTGTGGTCGACCAAATCGAATCCATGCTCCTCAGCAATTTCGTGCTGGAGCTTTTCGATTGCAGGGCTGGTGAACTCGATAACCTCATTGGTATCCAGGTCAACCATGTGATCGTGATGACCACCGTCAGCCAATTCGAACACTGCATGACCGCCGTCGAAATTATGACGAACCACCAGCCCTGCGGCTTCAAACTGGGTCAGTACACGGTAAACCGTGGCCAGGCCGACGTCCTCGTTAGACTCCATCAGCGCCTTGTAAACATCCTCGGCACTCATGTGGCGCTGCTCAGCAGAATCGAGCATTTGTAGAATCTTGACTCGTGGCAGAGTCACTTTAAGACCGGCTTTGCGTAGTTCGCTATTTTCAACCATGGTTAGCTTTCTCGCGGATGCTGCTTCGCAGCTTCTCTTAATACGGGTATGATCGGCGTTTACGTTGTCCCAGCCAAGATAGTGGAAGTCGCCCACCGATGCAAAACACCAAGCTCTTGCTAACCAGTTTCACCCTTGTGGGACTGCTCGCACTCGCCGGTTGTTCATTCCCCGGGGTTTACAAAATCGACATCCAGCAGGGCAATGTCGTCACGCAGGACATGATAGACCAGTTACGCCCGGGAATGACCCGACGGCAAGTACGGTTTATTATGGGCAATCCCCTGCTGACCGACACTTTTCACGCCGATCGCTGGGATTATCTCTATAGCCTGCAACCTGGTGGCGGTGAACGCCAACAGGAGCGCGTCAGCGTCATTTTCAATGGCAATGACCAGCTTGTCAGCCTGTCGGGTGATTTCATGCCAGGCGTAAGCCGCGATCAAGCACTGCTCGGCAACGATAACGGCGCGAATGTGACTGCACCTGTGCAGGAAAGCGAGAAGCCGAAGTCCGAAGTACCAGCCAAGCCAGGCTCCTTGCTCGACAAGATCCAGAAAGACGTCGACGGGGTCGAAACGGTCCCTGTCCCGACGCCCCAGCCTCTGGACACCAGCCCGCAGTAACATTGTGGCGCATATAAAAAGCCCGGCATGCCGGGCTTTTTGTTACCTGTCCTGTCGTTCAGCCAGCTTATGGATTCTGCCGCTTTGCCAACGCCGCCTTGGCCGCACGCAGTCTGCGCACTTCTTTAGGGTCCACAAGCAAGGGCCGATAGATTTCAATGCGATCGCCCGATTGTACGGGACGCACCTCAGCATCCGTGACGACCTTACCGAATACCCCTAAAGGGCAATCAGCCAGATCCAGCTCAGGAAACTGCACAGCCATCCCTGACAACTGCACTGCCGCGCGCAAACTGGTTCCCGAAGCCACCGTCAACGCCAGCAAGACCTGGCGATCCTCGGCGGCATATACCACCTCAATCTCAACCATGCAGCTGCTTGGCTCGCTGGCAGAATGCATCCACCAGGGTATTGGCCGCCTGATTGAACAACGGCCCCAATGTCGCCCGCACAATCGGCCCAGCGTAATCAAACGACAGGTCCAGGCTGATCTTGCACGCCTTGTCGGTAAGCGCCTTGAACACCCACACACCATGCAGCTGGGTAAACGGCCCTTCCTGCAGATTCATCTCAATGGACTTGCCCGGCACCAGTACATTACGCGTAACGAAGTGCTGACTGAGTCCGCCTTTCGCCACCCCGACACTAGCAACCATATGCTCATCACTGCTTTCCAGCACCTCGGCAGTTGAACACCAAGGCAGGAATTCCGGGTAACGCGCCACGTCGTTGACCAGGTCATAGAGCGCCTGCGCCGGATAGGGCAGCAGGGCCGAACGTTGAATATGCGTCGTCATGTGTGCGTGATTTCCACAGCTGAGCGGCAAACATCGCGAAAGAACAGTCGGATCCGCGAAAGAAAAAAACCAAAGAACTGCCCGTATTGTCCGGGATTCGACCAACACGCTCAAGCACGCAGGTTGACCGTAGCCGACACGCTCGCAACTCCCTATAATGCCGCCCCTATGGCTAAACAAAAGAAACACCCCACAGGGACCATCGCGCAAAATAAAAAAGCGCGACACGATTACTTCATCGAACATCGGTTCGAGGCTGGTTTGGTCCTGGCCGGCTGGGAAGTAAAGAGTCTGCGTGCCAGCAAGTTGCAACTGGTCGACAGCTACGTATTGCTCAAGGATGGCGAGGCATGGTTGCTCGGCAGTCATATCACCCCGCTGACAACCGCGAGCACCCACGTGATTGCCGACCCGGTGCGCACGCGCAAACTATTGCTCAATGCCCGCGAACTGGAAAAGCTCGCCGCAGCCGTACAACAGAAAGGCTACGCCTGTATCTGCCTGTCCTGGTATTGGAGCAAGCATCTGGTCAAGTGCGAGATCGCACTGGGCAAGGGCAAGAAGGAATACGATAAGCGTGATACAGAGCGCGAACGCGATTCCAACCGCGAACTGCACCGCGCCGTGCGCAACAAGGGCAAGGAAGAATAATCCTCCTAACGATGTAGCCTCGGGACTTCCCCCCGGCTACATCCCCTTGCGCCGTTCCGCACGCGCCACGCGCTGAACCTCCTGACGCACTTCCTCCAACACTTCCTGCACGTACTCCAGGTGACGTGTCGAGACGTCTCTCGCCTGCTCGGCCCGCCCCTCAATAATCGCCAGGTACAGTTCCCGGTGCTGGCTGATAAGCATGTCACGGGTCTCTGTACGCTGCTGATACATGCCACCAATGTTGGTCACCACGTTACGCTTGAGCAGGTCGAACAAACCGCGAATGGTGTGCAACAACACCGCGTTATGACTGGCCTCCGCAATAGCCAGATGGAACCTCGCATCCGCAGCACCCTCCTCGACTCGGCTCACTTCATCTACGCGGGTATAGCAATCCTGTAGCGCGTCGAATGCAGCGGTCAGCCGCTCACGGTCGACCTCAGTAGCTCGCAATGCTGCGTAATAAGCACAGGACGCTTCAAGGGTCTGACGAAACTCCAGCAGGTCACGCTGGGCCTCGGGATTGTTTTCCAACAGGTGCAACAGCGGATCGCTGAACGTCGAGCCCAGTGATTCGGCAACATAATTACCCCCACCCTGACGGCTCACCAACAAGCCCTTGGCCGCGAGCTTCTGAATCGCCTCCCGCAATGACGGACGCGACACACCAAACTGCTCAGCCAAAGCGCGCTCGGCCGGCAAGCGTTCACCCGACTTCAGCGTGCCCTCAAGGATCATCCCTTCAAGCTGCTCGACAATATCGTCAGACAAACGGCGCTGACGCACCTGATCAAACCCCATAACTCGCTCTCCATCATCCCGACCACTCGCCGGGCCCTCTATTCTGGCCTATCGCCGCCCTTCCAGCACCTATCAGAACCGCTTCGACTCACCCGGCCAGATCACCTCGCCCACCGGCCTACGACCAAAGTTTCGCGAGCGGCAAATTGACACATCTTCAGAAGGCTTTTAACCTAGCCATCAGCGATTGTAAATTGGTATTACCAATTATCCAAATCGACTATGAAGTGCCTGACCAACAACAATTAGGGGCCACCCCATATGCAAACCTGGCAACAGCTCTACAGCCCGCTCGGCAGCCTCGGCCTGTCCGCATTGGCCGCCGTTATTCCGATCGTGTTCTTCTTCCTGGCGCTGGCCGTGTTTCGCCTCAAAGGCCACGTGGCCGGCAGCATCACCCTGGCGTTATCGATACTGGTGGCGATCTTTGCCTTCCAGATGCCAGTGGACATGGCGCTGGCCGCTGCCGGTTACGGTTTTGCCTATGGCCTGTGGCCTATTGCCTGGATCATTGTCGCGGCGGTGTTTCTCTACAAACTCACCGTCAAGAGCGGCCAGTTCGAGATCATCCGCAGCTCTGTCCTGTCGATCACCGATGACCAGCGCCTGCAGGTGCTGTTGATCGGTTTCTGCTTCGGCGCATTCCTGGAAGGTGCCGCCGGTTTCGGCGCGCCCGTGGCAATTACCGCCGCACTACTGGTAGGCCTGGGCTTCAACCCATTGTACGCAGCCGGCCTGTGCCTGATTGCCAATACCGCGCCCGTCGCCTTCGGGGCCCTGGGAATTCCAATCATCGTGGCAGGGCAAGTGACCGGAATCGATGCTTTCAAGATCGGCGCCATGACCGGTCGCCAGCTGCCGCTGCTCTCGCTGTTCGTGCCGTTCTGGCTGGTATTCATGATGGATGGCCTGCGTGGTGTTCGCGAAACCTGGCCGGCGGCGCTGGTCGCGGGCCTGAGCTTTGCCATTACGCAGTACTTCACGTCCAACTTCATCGGCCCGGAACTGCCGGACATCACCTCGGCCCTGGCCAGCCTGATCTCTCTGACGCTGTTCCTGAAAGTCTGGCAACCCAAACGCACCGCGGGCGCGCAGATTGCCGGCGCCACTTCCGACGTAGCGATTACCGCCAGCGCCGGCGGCTTCGGCCTGCCGCGCAGCACCGTCGCCTCACCTTACAGCCTGGGGCAGATTTTCAAGGCCTGGTCACCGTTCCTGATCCTCACCGTACTGGTCACCATCTGGACCCTCAAACCGTTCAAGGCGATGTTCGCCGCAGGCGGCTCGATGTACAGCTGGGTATTCAACTTCGCGATCCCCCACCTGGATCAAATGGTGATCAAGGTTGCACCCATCGTGACCAACCCGACTGCGATTCCGGCGATATTCAAGCTGGACCCGATCTCAGCGACTGGTACCGCGATTTTCTTCTCCGCACTGATCTCGATGCTGGTACTGAAAATCAACGCCAAGATTGGTCTTACCACCTTAAAAGAGACGTTCTACGAGTTGCGTTGGCCGATCCTGTCTATCGGCATGGTGCTGGCATTCGCCTTTGTCACCAATTACTCCGGCATGTCTTCGACCATGGCGCTGGTATTGGCCGGCACCGGCGCAGCCTTCCCATTCTTCTCGCCTTTCCTCGGCTGGCTGGGGGTTTTCCTGACAGGCTCCGACACATCCTCCAACGCCCTGTTCAGCTCGTTGCAAGCCACCACAGCGCACCAGATCGGCGTCAACGACACGCTTCTGGTCGCTGCAAACACCAGCGGTGGCGTGACCGGCAAAATGATCTCGCCGCAATCGATCGCCGTGGCCTGCGCCGCTACCGGACTGGTGGGCAAAGAATCCGACCTGTTCCGCTTCACCCTCAAGCACAGCCTGTTCTTCGCCACGATAGTCGGGCTGATCACCCTGGCCCAGGCCTACTGGTTTACCGGCATGCTGGTGCACTAAAGCCGTAGCAATAGGGTCATAACCGACGCCGGGTTGTAACCTCGGCGTCGGCTTTGCGCAATCGTGTCAATACGGCGCCCAGGGGGGTGCTGATCCTGGAGGACCAATGAGTCTGCCTGCCGCTTTCCTTGCTGACGTCGCACAGTTGATCCCAAAAGATCGGCGTTTCGACGATCCACTGTCCACCCTCGCATTCGGCACCGATGCCAGCTTTTACCGACTGGTTCCACAGCTGGTGATCCGCGTGGAGTCAGAAGACGAAGTGGTGGCGCTGCTGAAAACGGCCCAACGCGATCGCGTGCCGGTGACCTTCCGCGCGGCCGGCACCAGCCTGTCCGGGCAAGCGATAAGCGACTCAGTGCTGATCGTGCTGGGGGACAATTGGAACGGCCGCGAGATTCGCGGGCAAGGCACTCAGATCCGCCTGCAACCCGGCGTAATCGGCGCACAGGCTAACGCCTGGCTGGCGCCATTCGGGCGCAAGATCGGCCCAGACCCGGCGTCGATCAACGCCTGCAAAATTGGCGGTATCGTCGCCAACAACGCCAGCGGAATGTGTTGCGGTACCGCACAGAACACCTACCACACCCTGGCCGGGATTCGTCTGGTCCTGGCCGATGGCAGTCGCCTCGATACAGAAGACGCGACCGGCGTTACGGCGTTTCGTGAACAGCACGGCGCACTGCTTGAGCGCCTGGCGACACTGGGTCGTGAGACGCGGGCAAACGCCGAATTGGCAGCAAAAATACGCCACAAATATCGTCTGAAAAATACCACCGGACTGTCACTCAACGCCTTGGTGGATTTTGATGATCCGCTGGATATCCTCAGCCATCTATTGGTGGGCTCCGAGGGTACCCTCGGGTTTATCAGCGCAGTCACCTACGACACCGTGATCGACCACCCAAACAAGGCGTCGGCGCTGATTGTGTTTCCGGATGTGGAGACCTGCTGCAACGCAGTCACCGCACTGAAAACCCAACCGGTGTCGGCCGTAGAGCTGCTGGACCGACGCAGCATGCGCTCGGTGCAGGACAAACCGGGCATGCCCGCATTCGTACAGCACTTATCAGAAAATGCCTGCGCCCTGCTGATTGAATCCCGCGCCGCATCTTCGTCATTGCTGCATGAACAATTGGCGCTGATCATGGCGTCGCTGACCGGTTTCCCGGTGGAGAAACAGGTCGACTTCACCGAAGACCCGGTGGAAAACGCGCGCCTGTGGGCAATCCGCAAGGACACCTTCCCCGCCGTTGGTGCTGTACGCAAAACCGGCACCACGGTGATCATCGAAGACGTCACCTTCCCGGTCGAGCAACTGGCCATTGGCGTGAACCGCTTGATCGAACTGTTCGACAAACATCACTACGACGAAGCCATCCTTTTCGGACATGCCCTGGAAGGTAATCTGCACTTTGTGTTCACCCAAGGCTTCAACAGCGCGGAAGAAGTCACACGCTATCAAGCGTTCATGGATGACGTCGCGCAATTGGTGGCCGTGGAGTTCGGCGGCTCGCTGAAGGCCGAGCACGGCACCGGCCGCAATATGGCACCCTTCGTCGAGCTGGAATGGGGCAGCGACGCCTATCAACTGATGTGGCAACTCAAACGCCTGCTCGATCCCAACGGCATTCTCAACCCGGACGTGGTGCTCAGCGAAGACCCGCAGATTCACCTCAAGCACCTCAAGCCGCTGCCTGCAGCCGACGAGCTTGTGGATAAGTGCATTGAGTGCGGCTTCTGTGAACCGGTATGCCCATCGAAAGGCCTGACGTTGAGCCCTCGCCAGCGCATCGTAATCTGGCGAGATATACAGGCGAAAAAACGCGCCGGCGTCGACACCTCCGAATTGGAAGCGGCCTACCACTACCAGGGCATCGACACGTGTGCCGCTACCGGCCTATGCGCCCAGCGCTGCCCAGTAGGAATCAATACCGGCGACTTGGTGAAAAAACTGCGAAGCCGTGACGCCGACCGTACGAAAACCGCCGAATGGCTAGCCACCCATTTCGCCACGGCACTGCAAGGTGCGCGCTTTACCCTGCATGTAGCCAATGGCGCACGCATGCTGCTGGGGGCACCTCGCCTGGCGAAGCTGTCGGCCACCGTGACCAAGCTCTCCAAGGGGCAGATCCCGCAGTGGAGCAACGCCATGCCACAACCGGAAAAAGCCATTCGCTTCAGCCCGGCAGTGACGGATGAGCGGCCACGGGTGGTCTACCTGGCGGCCTGCGTCTCACGCGCCATGGGCCCGGCGGCCGGTGATAAAGAGCAGATGTCGCTGTACGAAAAAACCCAGACACTGCTGGAAAAAGCCGGTTACCAGGTCGTGTTTCCCGACAATCAGGACAACCTGTGCTGCGGCCAGCCTTTCGCTTCCAAAGGCTACGCCGAACAGGCAGAACACAAACGCCAGGAACTGATCGGTGCCCTGCTCCATGCCAGCCGCGGCGGCCTGGACCCGATCTATTGCGACACCAGCCCCTGCACCCTGCGCCTGGTGCAAGACCTTGGCGAAACGCGCCTGGACCTCTACGACCCAGTACGTTTCATCCGCACGCACCTGATGGACCGTCTCGATTTCACACCGCAAGAAGCGCCGGTCGCCGTACACGTCACCTGCAGCACCCAACACCTGGGAGAAAGCCAGGCCCTGATCGACCTGGCCCGCCGCTGTGCCAAAACCGTGGTGATCCCGGAAGGCATTCACTGCTGCGGATTTGCCGGCGACAAAGGTTTCACCACGCCGGAACTCAACGCCCACTCGCTGCGCTCCCTCAAGGATGCGGTGCAATATTGCAGCGAGGGCATCTCCACCAGCCGCACCTGCGAGATCGGCCTAAGCCAGCATGGCGGCATCGATTATCACGGATTGGTGTACCTCGTGGATCGCGTGACCCAAGCCCGCGCCCATTAACCCCGCAAAAAAACAGAACCCCTGCGCGCTGGCGTAGTCATCTGCATAGGCCTCGACGAACGAGGCCCATCAGTGATGTCGCTGGCAGCCCTTGAACGCCAGCAGCGTCGAGCCCTTTTGCGCAAGGAGATACCCTATGAAGCGTTCCGCTCTTGCTGGCTTGTTCATTACCGCTGCGATGCTGGCCTCCCCTGTTTTCGCAGCGGGCGAGCCCGATCTGTGCAAGATCAACCTGGACAAAATCAACAACGGTAAAGCGCTGCTCGCCACCGACACCAGTGGCAAAAGCGGTGAAATAGACACAGCCGTCTCCCAGGCCAAGGCCGCCCACGCCGCCGGTGACGACAAGAAGTGCATCGAGATCACCTCAAAGGCCTTGCAAGACCTGCAGAACATCGACAAAGGCAGCCAATAAACGATAGGGCCAACCTTCGGGTTGGCCTTCCGTGACCGTTTGGCGTACACTGCACAGGCTTGTCACTCACTATGAAACAACGAGTTACAAGCACGGGGCCGTTTAGGATTCGACGCCGGTCGCGAAACTTTAGGTGCATGCCGAGTTGGTAACAGAACTCGTAAATCCACTGTTGCAACTACTTATAGTTGCCAATGACGAAAACTACGGCCAGGAATTCGCTATCGCTGCGTAAGCAGCCTTAGACCTGAGCTTCTGGTACCTTCGGGTCCAGCAATCACCAGGGGATGTCTGTAAACCCAAAGTGATTGTCATATAGAACAGAATCGCCGTGCAGTACGTTGTGGACGAAGCGGCTAAAACTTACACAACTCGCCCAAAGCACCCTGCCCTTCGGGTCGCTGAGGGTTAACTTAATAGAAACGGCTACGCATGTAGTACCGACAGCGGAGTACTGGCGGACGGGGGTTCAAATCCCCCCGGCTCCACCACTTCATCATCTAAAGACGTCCACGGACGTCTTTTTTTGTGCCTGAAATCCAGCAAACACGGGGGTTTCAGGTCCAACGGAGTCCGATGGTATCTGAGCACATCCTACAATTCGTGTATTCCACGTGGTATTCCAAGCCCACGACTGCTATTTTTTGGAATACACGCAGTATCGGAGATTCTCATGGGTGCCCAAGCCACTCGGCTTTCAGACGTCAAAGTCAAAGCAGCAAAACCAAAGGAAAAAGACTACATCCTCACTGATGGCGATGGCCTCCAGATGAGAGTGAGGGCTAATGGCTCAAAGCTCTGGAATTTTAACTACATTCACCCAATCACCAAAAAGCGGATCAATATGGGCCTTGGTACGTTTCCGGAGGTAAGTTTGGCTCAAGCCAGGAAACGGACCGTAGAGGCCAGGGAGCTGGTGGCGCAAGGGCTTGATCCGAAAGCGAAGCGTGACGAGGATCGGCAAACGTTAAGAGCGACTACGGAACATACCTTTAAAAACGTAGCCACCGCTTGGTTCGAGCTCAAGAAAGACTCGGTTACTACTGCTTATGCTGAAGATATCTGGCGCTCTCTCACGCTGCACGTTTTTCCTGACTTGGCCGCTACCCCAATCTCTGCGATCACTGCTCCGGCGGTTATCAAATTGCTCAGGCCGCTTGAGACCAAAGGCAGTCTTGAGACCGTGAAGCGACTGAGCCAGCGTCTCAACGAGATCATGACTTATGGCGTGAACTCCGGCTTGATTCACTCGAATCCACTGAGCGGAATACGCTCTGTCTTCAAAAAACCCAAGAAGACGAACATGGCAGCACTTGCGCCAGACGAACTCAATGAACTAATGGTGACGGTGGCCAACGCCAGTATCAAAAGGACCACACGCTGCTTGATTGAGTGGCAACTTCACACCATGACTCGCCCTGCAGAAGCAGCCACCGCACGATGGGCAGATATCGACATCAGCAAAAAAATCTGGACGATACCGCCTGAGCGGATGAAAAAACGCCGGACCCACATCATTCCACTCACGGAACAAGCTTTGGAACTCTTGGAAGCTATAAAGCCCCTTAGCGGGCACCGCGAGTATGTCTTCCCGGCGGATCGCAATCCCCGTACTCATTGCAACAGCCAAACGGCCAATATGGCTCTGAAACGCATGGGTTTCGAAGGCCGTTTGGTTAGCCATGGCATGCGCTCAATGGCCAGTACCATCCTCAACGAACACGGCTGGGATCCTGAACTAATCGAGGTTGCCCTAGCTCACGTGGACAAGGACGAGGTGCGCAGCGCTTATAATCGGGCAGATTACATAGAGCGCCGAAGGCCAATGATGAAATGGTGGAGCGAGCATATCCAAGAAGCGGCCACCGGGAACCTTTCTATGTCCGCGATCAATGACCGTCGGGGTGTAGCCCGCTAACGCGATACGCACAATTTTGCATGACATGACTCACGTGCACCGGTCTTCCTCTCAAGACTGGGCCGGGGAATGTACCCATTACTCACGCGGGGTATGTGAGATGACACTAGCGAATGATGAGCGTGACCCGACCGAAGGGGCCTATCCTCGCTCAGACTTTCTCGAAAAGCGGCGTGCCTTGATGAACGAACGGAGCGAATTTATAAACACTGCCATAAAATCCTCCAAACTCTGAACTTGAATCACCACCCCACTCTCAGCTCGCAAAGGTAGCATGTTGTTCTCCATCACAACCCAAACTAACGATTCGCGATACCGTATTAACGACCAACACAGAGGAGTGCACAATGATTAAAAAAACTCAGCCACTATTTCCACCGCAAGAAGTAACAGCAAACATAAATGAAAGCATAGGCAACACTACAATTGGTGAAGCCATAGCTAGAAACCACAACCTCCTTTGGCATCACTTTTTCGACTCGCTACTTAGTCTCGATGACTATACGCAATTGCTGGACAGCATCCGCGCAGTCACAGGCAATCCAGCACTACAAGCCGAACTAGAAACTCGCTGGGAAAACGAAGACATACAACAGGATGAAGCAATCATCACACTTCTACATCACGTGAGATATGCCTGCCTGTACCTTGAACTGGGGAGCGACGCTGAGGCACAAAAAAACCGTGACCGGGCATGGGCTTTTACCAATTATGCAAGTGTGATGATTGGTGAAATCATAGAAAAATCTGCAACCATCCTCAATGCGAGAGATGCTGAAAGCCGTGCCAAGCAAAACAGTAAAAATGCTCAAGGACGAAACAATTCCATCTTACCAGTCAAAGAAGAAGCTGCAAGACTGCTACATGAACTCAAACCAAAAACAGGCTGGCCATATAAAACAACGGCCATCACCAAACTTACAAAACCCTTAAGTGCCTTTATTGAAAAAAACAACACTCCTACTCTACAGATTTCAAACATTGAAAACTGGCTTACTGAATGGCTGCGTGAAGACGAACACGTTAATCGAGCTTGGGAAAATAGTAAGCGTGTTAAAATACGATGAACTTCAGACTTTACACTATTGAATTTTCGTCATCGACTATTTGGCTCTAAGCGCCTCTAAGGGCTTGGCGCTGTGATGCCCCTAGGCCATGCTCTCCTTTGGCGGCGAAATAGCCCTTGGCCTACCGCGTGAGCCTTTGGGGTTAGGCCGTTCCATTTTCCCCATGCTGCGCCCAACCGTTTGAAGTTTCATGTAGAGATCAATCTTGGTCAGGTAGAGCACTGCCTTGCCTAATGAATCCCGCATCGGATTATTTGAGTGATCTACCATACCGATCCCACAGCTCTTGTAGCGCGATTTGTCCGCGTTACAGTTGTAATACAAACCTCGCCCTTTCGTGATCGTAGTCTTCCAGTATTCGCCGATCAGCTTAGCTAACGTTCCATCCTCCCGAACCTTGGAGCCATCAAAGAAAAACATCATGTGATAATGAAATCCTTTGTCCGACCCATGCTCCAGCTTCCAAATGTAGCCCACCATATCGCCAAACAGCTTGTTCGATCTAGTGTTCTGGAACAGGTGCTCTCGATCTTTCTTAACCTCAGCCTGTGTCGTCTTGGAAAACTCTTTGCGGTAGCCTAGGTCAACCCTCAGCACCAATAATCTGGAATAGCGCTCAAACAATGTATCTACGTATTCCGTCAGTTCCTTGTAATTTTTATTGCTTGAACGCTGATAACTATTGAGCTTGGATTGGAACTGCTTACACTTCGCCTCTTGGCGAATTTTATCGACACAACCGTTAAACAGTTCCAAAAGCAACTTCGCATCCCCACTCAGCACCGCTCGCATTTGCGATAGATACGTGTATTGCAAGCCTGCGTCTGCGATATGCCTAACGATCAAGTCAATATATGGCTCAAACCTATACAACTCACCGAATCGCTTATCACTGAGCACATGCATCCTTACCAGCTTTCGCAGAATTTTACCCGGGCCATTAAACTTCAGAGCACTGCTACCATTCGCGTCGACATACAACTCAAATGCGTCTCCCTCCGACTTGATTAGCTGCTGAGTCCAAAACGATGCTCGCTTCAGCTCACAGACCACTTCCATCTCTAAATCGCCCTGTACATCACCGTTTTCTAGCGGCATACGACATGTACTCATGAGCGCATTAGAGCGCTCATGATCAGATACGCTTACATAGCCCTTCATACAATAAAGCACTCAATAGTTTATGCTGCTCACTGATTGACTTGCCTTTAATCAAGTCAATCCATTATTGACCTTCTCTTCGACACACCTCACTACCAGACGGATAAGAACAAGTGACATTATTTAGCGCTATGCCAACAACTCTTAATACCCATTACCAATAACATATAAACCAGAAAAATTAGAGCAAGCCGACCCCAATCAAAGTACTACAGGCAGCGCACTTCGCAATAGAAATATGAGTCAAACGGTTATACGGAGTTAGTGTTCGGTTTCAGCACAAAACAACCAGGTCTTTTCAACCCCTTCACTGATGGGGATCTAGCTCAATAATCAGCGCACCTCCTTGGCAGACATGCGCTGCTCAATCCAGGTCGTGATTTCGGAGTCAATCCAGCCTATGGCTGCTGCCCCCAGCTTGATGGGTTTTGGAAACGTAGCGTCGTACCTCGGCGACTGGGAATCCATGCGGTCATAGATCGTCGACCGTCCGAGCCCAATACGCTCCGTCAGTTGCTTAAGACGTAAAATTCTCGGGTAGAGAACAGGTTGTGTATTTGTCACTTGCCTTCTCATTATTTGCTTGGGAGTGATCGAACTTTAAGTTTCTCTTCCTCCAATAAAAAGACCGCCAGCGACAAGTATTTTTTTCCTGAGGTTCGAGAAGGCGGTCTGACTCAAGCTGAACGAGTGCTGCTGCCATCAGCAGTCATATGCTTTTGTGCCACCTTTCGGCAGCAACACATCGACATTGCCGTCCGCTTCTCGGCTGCGAAATGCCGTGGGCTCACTAGCTTCGGCGGGAACGCCCAGCGGCCAGTACTCGACCAAGCTCAAGAACCCGCAGCTTTTGGAGGGTCGACACTGATCCAGCAGGAGTAGGATTTAATGGCGGCTCGTTGCGCATGTCATAAGGTATTCAAGTAGTTTTCCTCCAGCGAAGCGATCCGGGTCAAACAGCTCCTCAAGGGGCAGCAATGACACGAAAAGAACCAACTCTGTACAACAGGAACTAACTCTGCACTCTATAGGAACTAACTCCGTACAGCTTTGGCTGGCGAACGCCGGCTGTTAGTGGTGCCACAATGTACTTCCCTGGCTCTTGGCACCACATTGAAAGGAGTTTCACACCTATATCACAACACTGAACATCCACCATGGAACCCAATCCAATGTCATGTCAGTGCCCTTGCTGTAACTCCAAAAAAATCGCTGCCCTCAGAACAGCCATGACGATCGGTGCCACTGTTGGTGCCGTCGGCGGCGCTGCACGAGGAGCGAGTAACGCACTCGCCGGCAGCAAACTAGGCGCAACTTTCGGCGCCCTGGCCGTCCCGCTTGGCATCACCATCGGCACAGTGTCTGGCGCCATCCTCGGTGGACTGGCCGGCGGTGTAGGTGGCTGCGCTATTGGCGCCCAGCTTGGCGAAAAACTGGATCGCCATGTACTGGCAAACAACCTCTGCCTGCTCTGCGGACATCGCTTCAACCTACCTACTTAATCAACACCACCGCCCCTCTCCCCACATCAATCCCGGCTTGTGCTGCGCACTGCGCAGCGTTTATGCCGATCTGTACCCAAAGGAATCTTTCCCATGGCTCATCTCATTGAACAAATGGCTTATGTTGGCGCTACCCCTTGGCACGGCTTGGGCAACCGCCTCACCGAAAAACAACCATTGGAAGTCTGGCAACGAGAAGCGGGCATGAACTGGCAGATTCAGGACAGCCCCGTTCATTTCAAGGCCGAGGCCGCCGGGCACTTGGGCAGCATTCACACATTCCCGGAACAAAAGGTGCTATATCGCTCCGATACCAAAGCACCGCTGTCGGTGGTTTCACATCGCTACCAGGTCGTACAGCCTCGTGAGGTTCTGGAATTCTACCGAGACCTGACGGAGTTCTCCGGATACGAGCTGGAAACCGCTGGCGTGCTTAAAGGCGGTCGCAAGTTCTGGGCACTCGCCAAAACAGGCCAGACAACGGCTTTGAAGGGCAATGATCAGGTCGACGGCTATCTGCTGTTGGCGACATCCTGCGACGGCACACTGGCGAGCACTGCCACCCCAACCACTGTGCGCGTGGTGTGCAACAACACCTTGAGCATTTCCCTCAACGGCGCCACCCACGCAATCAAGGTGCCCCACAGCACACGCTTTGATCCACGAATTGTCAAAAAACAACTAGGTATTGCCGTCTCGCAATGGGACGAGTTCATGTATCGGATGCGTACCCTAGCCGAACGTAAAGTTCAGACCAAAGAAGCCCTTAGTTTTTTTATGGATGTGCTGTGTGACACCAGCGCACATGCCCCCATCCCAGAAGTACTGCCCAACAAGCGAGCAATGGAGAAGGTGCAAAGCTTGTATGAAGGAAAAGGTAGAGGCGCTGATCTGCTGTCCGCGCGCGGTACCGCCTGGGGTCTGCTTAACGCGGTAACGGAGTACGTGGATCACGAACGACGAGCCCGAAGCTCGGAGTACCGAATCGATTCCGCCTGGTTTGGTCAAGGTGCGGCGATCAAACAGAAAGCACTGAATGCTGCACTGCAACTCGTGGCATGAGCCTTGGCTCATACAACGGCACAAGCTCAATGCAAGCGACATCGCTCAAGACCCGGAACCCAGCTAGTCCAATCACAACCTGACATGGGAAAGACGCTCGCAGCCTGGTAGGCACCTGGACTCTGGACCATGTTGTTATCGGTGCAGAAGTCCACGTGTCACTCGCCGAACCCCGCTTTTCTAGACGCCACCCAATAAACATACCCCCCCGTGACTCCCACTTACAGGTCCCAAGACAGGAAATACGTCTATGACAGTACTTCGATTTTTCCTCACGTTGTTCATGTTCATTTCCCTGCTTGCCGGTAGCAGCATCGTGGTAACGACCATTTGCCTGATGTTGCGCTTCCCACCCCTACTGTTTGCCGTCGTGCTGGGCTGTGTTCTGTTGGTCATCATTCTAAGAAAACTTCGCGCGCATTACCGCACGGCGGTTTGATACCCATAACGACATGCTCAGCACTGCATTCACTATTCAGATAGAGGCCTCGTATGAACCCACACTGCTTGATTT
This sequence comes from Pseudomonas sp. SJZ103, assembly GCF_007828335.1. Lineage (NCBI taxonomy): Bacteria > Pseudomonadati > Pseudomonadota > Gammaproteobacteria > Pseudomonadales > Pseudomonadaceae > Pseudomonas > Pseudomonas sp. SJZ103. The sequence goes on along the minus strand of NZ_VIUN01000005.1, from coordinate 306,422 downwards.
GTGAGTCTTCAGCTGTCCTTAGCCAAGACAGCGCAAAGGCGATCGTTCAGTTCATTACTGTGCTAAATAGCCTCGCTCGCGAATGGCAAACAACCCCTCCCACCAAGAGCATGCACACATTGGAGCCTATAGCGTGGTTTCTGCAGAACATGACGGCGGCAGTGGCCAGCGCCACCTCAGCGTTTAGCGCCAGTGACAGGTTTATTCAGGACATGCACAAATATCAATTCGGCTCGTTTACCTATTTGTGCTTACGCTGCGGCGCCCGCTTTGACTCCGTCGAACCATGATCACGTTTTAAGTCGGTTGACTAAACGCTCCACCAATTCGACCACCAACTGTCTATCGGACTGATCCAAGGACGCCAATAAATGGCTGATCCGACTGGCCTGGTCATCTACGAGTGGACTCACCTCACTCAGCAGCTCAGCCGCCTCACAGCCAAAGATGTCGGCGAACTCCAAAAGCCGAGTGATATTTGGCATCACGATCCCTCGCTCAATGCGAGAAACCGCCTCGTTCCCCACCCCCAAGTGTTCTGCAACCGCCTCCTGGGTTAGCCCGCTACGCACCCGCTGTTTAGATATGGCGCGCCCTACTGTGCCCGCCAATTGCTTCTGATCAATTTCAGCCATTTTGCTCTCCCATCTCAACCTAGATGGTTGGGGATCACCTCATTGACATGAAGAACATAAAAGGTTGAAAATCACCCTTAAAGGTTGTAATTCATCCTAAAACTACACATCAGCCTCCTCGATAAGGAACATCCCCATGAATACTAAAACCCTATTAATGATGGCGCTTAGCTGCCTGGCTGCAAATACCGCCTCTGCCGGAACCAATACCTGGACCACGGGCTGGGCGATGGGCACCACCGAATATGCCGTCGACGACGGTAACGGCAACGAATTAGTGATTGCATGCCCCAGTGATGACGACCGCTATGTCTCAGCCAGCGCCACCGTAAATGGCCGGGGGTATAGCTCAGAAGACGGACGAGGTTTTGACCTCATCGTGGATGGAAAAACCTTCCATAACCCGTTTTACACAGACTGTCGTGCCTGCAGCAGCATCTTCACTCATGAGTTCTGGGGGGCCTTGCGCAACGCCAATCGGTTGCAGTTCAGCGCTCAAGGCAAAGTCTTCAACCTACCCACTGAGAACCTTAAGGCGGTATTGCCAGCTCTGAACGACGAAAACAGCAGTTGCTTGGCTGCCTGGTAACTGATCTGCCAATCATCACAAAAGGAGAATCACGTGTCTCAACAAGGCGAAAACCCACAGAGCGGCGTCAACGAAGAAGACCGTAGTACAAGCAGCATCAGCCCAGCCATGATTGGCTGGGGTGTGGCAGCGGCGGTGTTGGCAATAGTGAGTGTGACCTTCAATACCTCGTCCATGGTATTGAGCGCAGGCTGGTTTGCTAAACGCGTGGCCGTTCTGGTCGGCGCGATTTTGGGCTGGTTGGGTGCCATGGCCGGTGATGCGATCCGTAAATTCGCTCATCCAGATGCAGTCTTCACCAACGGTGGCATCCTGAGCCTAATTTGGATCAAGGTGTTTTGGGCGGTTGGTCCGCAAATACTTGGCTTATGTGTGGGCGTATTCTTCGGCTGCGCCATGGTGCTGCGCTGATGCATGGAGTCAGCCTGCACTCAAGATGCAGCACAATCGCCGCACTTTTGCTACTGGTCGGTTGCTCCGATGAAAATTCGCACGCCAGAGGGGAATTCCTTTCTGGGTGCGTACAAAGCGGGGCGCCTAGAGCTATTTGCCAGTGTACGTTTCAGAAACTGGAGGCGAAATACTCTCCAGCGCAGCTTCGCTTGAGTAGTCATCCTGACAAGCTACTCCAGGACGTAATGATTGCAGCACGCACCTGCCAGAAAGAGTGAACGTCAAATCTCACCATCAGAGCCCCGAACGGATAGCCAACAAATGAGCCTGAAGGACCGGCCTCAAAAACTGGTCGTTTCTTCAGGCTTTATTTTGAATTATGCCGATTAGTTAATCACCTCGGACTCTCTAGACATAAAAAACTCCGCTGAATTAATGCGGTATTGCACTCAGTGTTTGTGCCCAAACTGAATAAAGTTGACTGTTTGCAAATTTTTTTGTCAAACATAAGAGAGGCTAGGCTGTACCTCGATTCTGACAGATCCGGAACTTACCCTACCTAGGAGTAGTGTCGTGGCTTGTAAGAGCGTGCTAGACACCTTTGCCAACGGGCACCTGCGTCCCTTGTTTGTCGGCAAGGCTTTGATAGAGGATAATCCACATAGACCTAGGTCCAATCTGCTGAGGAGAGACATATGAGTGTGGAGACAGCTAAACAGAAGGTCTGCAATGACTGTGGCGGATCAGGATCAATAGAATGCGATGGTGACCATGATTGTGTTGCCCACTGTGACAAAGGAAGCATTTTCGACGCACAAGACGACAGATGGCGTGAGTGCGGACAGTGCGATGGACCTGGCTCTCTCCCGTGCAGCAATGCAGGGTGCGAGGGGGTCCCCGGTTCTGAAACCTATCAAAAAGAATGCTGCAATTGCGACGGAACGGGGCGAGTTGCAGCTTAGTGATTGAGATCTTCGACGCATAGAAGCCCGCCTCGGCGGGCTTTTTGCTGCATTAGCTGTCAGCGCTGATTAAAAACAACTCACTGGGGTTAGTTTTCGGTCAGAGGCAGCAATAGTTGCCACAGAAAGCAGTTAACGTAGCTATAGATATCGTAGGTCTAGAGCTGGAGCTGAGCAACAGCAGCGAGATACTCTAATCGCTGCCGATGACTTGCCTAGTTCATAACGAAAGCCGACGGATGAGCCAATACAGCCGAGAATCAGTCGTGGGCTATATCCGCGCCATCTGCGCCAAGCACGATGCCGGGTCTAAACCAGCGATCCTCGGGGAGGACGAATCGAACGTTGGCATCGACTTCCGGGTCCAGCACCAAGGTGAGCGCCCAGCGAGGAATCGACAGGCTGGTGGAGATGTCTTCCAGAATATCTGTACTACTATAGGACATCCTGTAGCGAGTCGACCACTGGTCCTCATCTGGTGGCGCATCCACAAGAATTTGGCGTCCGTCCAGGGTGATAGATCTTAATTGTCTTCGTTTACCGGTGTCGAGAACGTCTTCAGTTTCAACCGGTTCCGACTGAACGACCACTGTACGCTGTTGATCGTCACCTGGGGAGAAGAAGAGGTGCGCACCAGCGAGCTCCAGCTTCGATCTGATAAACGCACGTACATCCGGATAGTCAGCTTTGGCGAGTAGAGATAACGGTTTAGCTAGGTAACCAGCTTTTGGCGAATCGCGCAGCGCGCCTTTGCTATCGAAATAAATTTCGAAAACTATACCTGCTAAGACGTATTTCGAGATGGGTTCAGGGAACCGCTTAAGGCGAGTATCTAAGTTAGATATAAAATCCATAGCCTTCTGTGCGTTTCCACATGCGGCCTGATAGATATTGCGACCTAAAACAAACCAAGAAGTGGGGGGAAAGTCTTCGTGAACGATCGCTCTTAGCTTTTCTATAGCGGGGTTCTGAATATACCAATTATGAGATTGGAGAGAACTGATTATGTCGTTGAGCTCACCTGGAGCATCCGCCTGATAGGTTGAATCTCGGTATCCTTCCAACTGGATGGCCGCTGCTATCTCGTCCCCAGGATCAGGGGCCGCATGGACGGGTGGGTCTGCCTGGACAGGCTGCTCTGGAACAACATCAGGCACCCCGTTGGCTGCGTCGACCCCATGATCATCGGCTGCATGCTCCGCTAGAGGGTCAACTTCAGGTACCGCTTCGGGAGCTAATGCCGGAGCCGGTGGAGACTCTATTTCCAGCTCTGCATTCGGTTCTTCCAGCACGGACGTGTTAATTTCAGCCGCTAGCCCTTCGCTTGCCACCAATTCGATCTGGATCGCAGCGGCGAGCTGGGCAACAGTCGTAGGGTCAGTTTTGGATAGACCCTGCACCAGGGTAGATAGGGTGCAAATCGAGACATGCGGATGGCCGATCTCCTGCTTGAATTCAGAAACCAGACGTGGATCGATAACCTTCAAATTAGGATTATTGTTTGGAACCGGTTTTAGGCCGGTGCGCGTCATATCAAGTCGTTTTGCCGGCACATATACCCAGTCCGATTTCTCATCATTAGTCAAAAAAAGTACGTGAGCAAAGTCGTCTTTTCGCACCAAGCTATATTCAAGAATCTCAAACCAAATAATCAAATCGCCTAAGCGATTTTCAGGTTTCGCTTCATCCCGAAAGCCAGGAGGTAACCGATGCTCAATCCGTGAAGGACCTTCTTTGGCCGCTCGGTCGCAGAGTTCGGCAATGGGCGATTCAAGCACAGCAGGGCCCAGATGCTCCTCAATTTCAGCGTGGATTTTGTCCGGATCAAATTGGTGCTTAAATGCCTGGGTGTATTGCTTGAGGCCGTCTATGGCTTCCCGAAAGCCCGCTAAATATTCGGTTCGGGTGCCAGGATAGGTGGTTGATCTGAGTACTGCGTCATCTACGAACAGTGAGGCCGTATCGAGCATAGCCTCAAGCGCCTTCCTTGGCTGATCGTCTCCCTTACTTTTTGGGGTGTACGTGTGAAGCAGGTTTTCTCTAACCCTTGCTAGATATTCACCTGCGCACCACGCTGGTAGATAGAGGCGCTGCTCGCTAATCGCCACCACCGCCCAGTCAAAAAATTCTTGCCTCGCAGCGGAGTGGAGCTTGAACAGGTATGACAAGATGTTGGTATCTATGAATATCAGGGTGTCTTTCGCTTTGGCCAGATTTGCAAGATCTGTGAGAAATTCGTCCTTGGTTTTCTTTAGAAGATTGAGCCCGAGCAGCATAGCTGATTCCTTGGCATATTCATGTCAGCCAGAGCTTAAACCCACTCCCTACTCATATCCATAGAGAATCGCTGCAAAACCTCACCTTAAAGGTAAGACCCCATAGCATACCGACTACGATAGCGCTTTTGAAAAAGTGGACTACACTTAAATCGGCTCACGTAACCAAGGCTTGTATCTCAGCCCAAGCCTAGGTCCACTTCGCTACCTTTTTGGAGGCAGTAATGAGTAAAAATCCGGACATTTTCGTATTCACCCGCGAAGGGCTTCACCAGCGTGATATGCAGGTGGCCGCCAAGGTTCACCAAGCTACCGTTCTTCGTACCTTGCGTAAGGCGGCAAGTATGAACTCTGGCCAGTTAATACAGGCCTGTAGCAATGGCGGGAGAAGCCTGTACTGGGAGCCTTCCCAGCTGGAAAAGGTCGTGAATGCCATTGATTTTGACGACTAAGCCCGACCTCGTATTCGGTCATGTCTCACCTCCAAGCGAGACATGATTTGATACTTGACGATATTCATAATCGTACTGCTCAACGTTTTGTTTCAGATTTATAAAAAACTCCCCCTATTTCCATGACTTCACGAGCTGACAAGCTAGACACACTGTAATCCAAGGAGGCTCCTAACAGTTTAATACAAAATATCAATCAGTACTCAACCGAAGTAATTTTTTCAAAATTGAAAACAGAGAAGTCGGGGCACCCGAACTCCAACTCATTGTACTTTACCCTAGCCTCCAAACTAAATAACCCCGAAAGAAATCAACGATATATCTTCGATGTATAAACAGCAACATCGAGTCTAGAAGTAGATTTTGTGAGGTGCGAAAGTAAATCTTCAAAAAAACAGATAAGATATTTTGAGTCCATTCCCGGACGCATTACAAACGCACCTACACCAGGCAACAGTTCATGATAACCCTGCAAGTTATAATTATGTGAGCCTGGATATAAAACATACGCACCAAAACTTCTTTTTATAGCATCTCTATACGCGTGCATCTTGAGAAGATCGTCGCGCTTATACGTTTTCCGATTCGAATCATCTTTTATCTCATTTAAATACTCACTTTCAATAGGATCTTCAGAATCAAAAGCGTCTCGACTAAATATTTTGTCATACGCATCTACACGATACTTGGCATCAAAATGAAGTCTAACCATTTTACCGTTAGCTTCAGATTCGTTTTCGCTTTCGTTTGCAGGCCAAAAACTCAAAGAGTAATCTGGCCTCATCGCCCTACTCCAGGAACCTGACATAGTAGGTGAGTCTGTAAAGGGAAAACTACGATTATAATCAAACCGTACAGACAAAGATTCCACCCCGAACACAACAGAGCCTTTAAACGATATATTTCTCCCCTGCTTTAGCCTGAGAGATAATTTATCCTTACTTATCTCAAAGACATTTAGTAGGATCTCGTCCCCAAACGAACAGAATTTTTTAAGAAGAGATACCAATTCAAAAAAAACCCAATACTCGTACAAAAGAGCGACATTTTTTTGTCCCGCATGAAAAACTTCCATACCGGAAGACCAAGAAAGCTTCATTGCAAGATCAAATCGAAGCCATACATTTAAAATCTCTCGATACCCCTCTCGACGCTGTAATACTTGGCTAGAGAAAGGAATACTAGACATCTTAGAAACCCTTGCAAACAATCGTTCACCCAAAACAGCCTCTAGCTGCTTTATAAGAGTCTTAATATCAATAGAAATTCGCGCATATTGCTTACCAGCCAAACTTGAAATGCTTTTTTCTATAGAAGATAAATAATTCAAAAAACTTTCTAAAACAAACTTAACAAACTGATTTTCTGGAGTATCTTGCGATAAAATACCCGAAGAACAAGTCAAAGAGTCAGGTAGCGAATTAACATACTCTTTGACAGGATGACTCTCCGACACACCGGTTCGCCTAACTGCTGACGCTATTTCTCGCAAACTTTTTGACGTAGGCTTAAAACCCTGGCGTATATTTCGAAAAACGCTTTCTTTCCTTAAAACCTCATTAGGTCTTGAAACAATAAAAGACAAAGCATCTTTAAAACGCTTTGAGGCCAAAGTCCCTTTCAGAAAAAGTATCTTTTGATAACAACCACTACTTGAATAATCATCTACATGTTTTTGCTTAAATGTAGTAGGAGACTTAATATCAAATAAAAGCTCTATTGAGTGATTAGCGATTGACTCAGCCATCTCTCGAAAATCATCTCTATATCCAATTTTTTTAGACCTGACTTCCAATGCGACAGTGGAAAGTAAATGTCCGTCAGGAGAAACCAACTCCAACTCTAGTCGCCCAACATAACTCCCGGTATCAATTACTCCACACCCAATCAATTCTGGAATTTGGCTAGCTTTTAAGCCTACAGTACCGCACGCTGTTCTGATTGTACAATTGGGCATGCACGATGAAAGCTTATATTCATATTGAGTAGCTTCGTAAATTTGAACCGGCTCTTCAAAATACTGCTCCGCATCTATCGAATCAACTTCAACAATACCTTTACTAAAATTTGAAGGCGCAAAGATGCTTATATGCGCCAGAACCGACCCAGAAAAATTTTTAAATTCAAGAACCGCGCTATTTGCCATGAATTTTCACTCAAGAAAACTAGTAAATCCATCTCTCAATCGATCCTGCATCCGAGAAACTTTTTCTCCAGATAATTTCAAACCTGAAGCATTACAAAGCTCTTCAAGAGCATCAAGCACAGGTCGCAGGCGCCTCTCAGAACCATGCAGCTTCGGCATCAATTTTTGAACCATCTGGGCATCAAATGAATCCTTTACCTTCCACCCATTGCCCACTAGTTGAGCATGGAAATATGTAAACCGTATAACTTCAATGGCGGTACGGAATCCGAACTCTGCTCCAATTGGCTTTAACAATCGAAACCCCTGCAGCAGCATTTCTGTAATTTCCTGTTGGACGATTGAACCATCAGCAATATCACTGGGTAAATTTATTAAATCTATATCTGCTCTTTTAGCAGACTCTACAATGGCTGACTGATATTGCATGCCAAGCCCTACAATAGATTGCACATCTATTCTAGACGGCGCATTAAGAAAACCTTTTAAATCAGACTCCTCAACTGTAAACTCAATTACATTTGCTCGATCTAGGACCTTTGGCGAAAACATATAGGTTGTTTCATCAACATTAACCGTCCCAATAATGAACAAATTTTTGGGAAGTTCAATAGTTGGAGGAACTCCATCAATCGCATCTTCAGCAGTATGCAAATTAATTTCACAGTCAGACTCCATAGCAGATAGAAAGTCTGAAAAATATCGTTCAACATGAGACAAATTCATCTCATCGAGAATTAAAAAATAAGGTCTGGAAGGATCTTCTTCTGCCTTAATGACAATATCGAGGATTCCGGAAACTGGTTTAACAAACCGATTGGGATCAAGTGCATCTCTATACCCAAAAACACTTTCAGTACCATTCCAATCTGCACCAACTGATACAACTTTAAGCTGCTCATCAAACTCCTTGATCCACTCAGCAAAAGCTATTGCCAGTTTAGTTTTACCACTCCCAGAGAGGCCCGCCAAAATGACAAAGCGCTTCACTAATAAAGAAGCGACGAAACGAGACAAAACCCCTTCCGGGACCTTCATCCCCGCGTTACTTAGCGCACTTGAGCATTGGGTTATCAAAGTTGTATCTAGAACAGCGGACACCGCCTGGCTGACTGGGCTGGGTGCTGACAATGAAACAATACCTGCTACCACGCCAGGAGCTGCTATTTTATTGATCAGCTGACTATTGGGATTAAAATCCGGGATATTATCTTTAATCTTTTCGACAAAAGTACAGTTTTGTGAATACAAAAAAACCAAGGGAACGACAGTATCTTCGTCATCAATCTGAATAAACCCCAGCACCCCATCAAAGATGGTACCTCGCTCCTCTCCGCTGACAAACTTCCTAACAGTAGTAGTAAAGCTAGATCTCGCCGCCTCTATAGTTTCATCCCGAGTTTTCCCCTCAGACGAAATATTAATGAATGCGACGCCTAAGGGTGTATGTTGATTGCGTTGATTCCCTTGTGCCAACCTAGTATCTAGGTTACTAATGCGCTTTTTTGCACCTGTTATATAAATACCTTCAGGCTCTAAGTCGAGCATATCAGCAAGAAAATCTCTAATCCCTAGATACTTAGAAGTACTAGTATTGGATATGCTGTTATAACTCTCTATAAGCTCTGAAAAAAGCGCATTAATTTTTGCAAGCATAATAGTCCCTTTAAATTACAAAAAAGTATTAGAGTGTTTTTGAAGCGACGCTAAAAACGCTTCTGAATAAACCACATTCGTACATCTTCTTGCACGTTCCAAAAAACCTTCCGTGGCCCGTCTTGACAGTGGTTTTAAATCAAACTTTAAGAAAGAGGACAATTTTAGCGCCTCGCTCCGGCTAGCCCACTTACTTACGTCTGCCGAGTAAACACCATCCGCATTTCCAAACGCAGCATTTGGCCATGCTTTCTTTCGATCTAGAGGTGCAGATCGAACCTCTACGGCTTCATGCTTGATAATATTTCCGCCTACCCACTCGGAGACTTTTGTAGAAACTGCGTTGCCTATCAGGCGCCACCTAAAACTCGCCCTACCTTCAGTTCCATGCGCAGAAAAATCAGTCCACCCTTCAGGAAACCCCTGCAATCTTTCTGCATCTTTTATATCTAGGGTCCCTACATAATCTTCAGATGGAAACCATACTGCGGGGGGAGAAGCAATACCAAGAGTGCTACCGCACTTTATAGGGGGCACCCCCTCTCGAACCCAACCTACTCCCCGTAATCCTTCTGTCCAATAAAACCCAAATGCGTCCGCCCCTTCGATAACTGATGGTTTGCCATCCATATCAGGTTCAGGGTAATTATCGGCAAACAGAACATTCCAGGGTTTGGCACTCTTAGAGGCCAAAAGAACTACTCGGGCGCGACGCTGAGGAAGTCCAAAGCACCTGGCATCTACAACCCGATAAGCCCAACTGTAACCCAGCCTCGCCAACTCAGACGTAACAAAGTTCATTGCTTGACCGCGATTCAACCGAAGCATGTAGGGTACATTTTCGATTAAAATCCACTCAGGCCTGTCTTTTAGCGGCCGCTTCTCAATTAAAGAAAAAAGTGTAGTAACTAGCCCAGACTTTGCTCCAGAAATACCTTTCTTCCCCCCCGCCTGACTTAAGTCCTGACACGGAAACCCTGCGGTAACAATATCCGCATCCGGCAAATTTTCCAACGAGAGAATATCGTCATGGACCTCAGCATCAGGAAAGTTTTTTCTGAGTACACTCCTCGCTAAAGGGTCTATCTCGCAAAACAAGCTTGTTTCAAAACCGTGCTTTGCCAGGCCAACCTCAATGCCCCCGATACCAGAAAATAAACTTACAGCCTTCATTTGGTTACCTTAACTGATGGAGAGCAAGCACATATGCAAGTTTAGACGGTACTGCATTGCCGATAAGCAACTGTAATTGCCTCCGTCCAAAATCCCCAAATTCAAAAAAATCTGGAAAAAATTGAATCCTTGCTGCCTCATGAGGAGTCAAGGTTCTTTCTTTAAGTGGATGAACAAATCTTCCCTGCCCTACCGAACCGAATCCGGTAGTGATTGTTTGGGACGGTTTATTCCAATGCATTCGCCCATACACGGATGTATACGAGTGCTTTTTATCTCTATGGCAAGACGGGCGCTCTGAATTGGGTAAGTCGTAGAGGCCATGCTCAAAAAGAAACTTAATTCTTCGTTTATTTTCTTGAGAGTGAACTGCTGAAGTGTCAAAAATATCTGTCTCGGTAGCACCCAACAAATCAGTTATCGCCCAAGCAACATCCCTAGACTGACTTTCATGGGACATATCTAACGTCGAAAGATTACTTTCTCCATCAAGAACAGCAACTAAGAAAAATCGCTTTCTAGCTTGAGGCACACCGAATTTCTCGGCCCTCATCAAGGTTTCATCTAAGCTATAACCTAATGCACTTAATGCCTTTTTTGCATCTAGCAACGATCCTAAACGATCATGTTTTATGCCAGGAACATTCTCTATAACTAAGAACTTTGGACGAAATAATTCCGCAAATCTTGCAACCCTAAGAACCAGCTGATTCTTCGGATCATCTCTACGCGTATGATTGTTAAGATCTGAATGCCCTTGACATGGGGGTCCTGCAAAAACAAAATCAATTTTTCCAATTTTATCGATCAATGCTTTTTCTGCGCTAGTCACTTTAGCGCCAAAATCCCCATCAATATAGCTTTCAATTGGAAGGCTTGAGGAAAAAGAGGGAGAAATATTTTGCTCATATACCGACAAAGCCGCCTCATTAATATCTGAGGCAAATACAAACTCCACTTCAGTTTCTAGCGCTCTCGCAGCTTCCCTCAAACCGACAGAAAGTCCTCCACAACCGCAAAATAAGTCAGCAGCTCGAATCGTTTTATTATTGCTGGAATTTCTAGTAACGGGCTTTGACTTCGACTGAAGCCACGCCAAGTCATACGAATCAGCTAAATTTTCTGAAACGACCAACCCCGAGGGTAAAGATATATCAGAAACCCTCTCCTCACCTGAGCGCAGACTCACAGTTCTCCGAATGATCGACTGCTCTTTGATCAATTCAAACCGCTCAAATCCTCCGCTAGTAGGAAACGGAATTCCGCTCAAATGTAACTGGTGGTTCTCTATGACCTCGAAAAGCACTCTACGCCCCCCTGCTCAACGCAGATCTTTCTCATGTTTTTTGCTGTGAGACAACTCAAGTGTGAATTGACCTCCCGTTTCAATATAAATTGCCGCTTGAGAAAGAAACCAATCCTTCAGCGTCATACCATTCTTCGCTAATAGCGAATACAGCTCTCGTTTAATCGCAGGGTCTAGCTCGATGACTACTCGCCCACTCTGACCTACTGACATACCTACCTTCTTGCTAACCTAGCTGCACGTTATGTATGTAATGTAACATGGCGTGCTTCTATCAGATAGCTACTCAAAATTCGAAATGGCACCTTTTTTTGCTCAAGCTCCTATAGAGGCACTCGGTTCTCTTTGGTGACCCAAGCGCCATCTCATCACAGGGAGGTGCAGGCAAGGGTTAAGGACAACGAAAGTAACCGTACGAGCTTGAGATACTTCCAAACGCACTGTATCAATATACAGCTTTACGGCATACAGCCGATGGTCGCCTATGAAGACTCCCAGCACAGCTTGGCAGACACGGGTCAATGGATGCTTACCAATATGACGCCCTTGGCGCTCGCATTGTAGAAACGCAATTCAGTAAACTCGTCTTGGGTGATCTGCCCCCCACCCTAGATTGCCTAGAGAAAAAATCTTCAACCTGCTTGCGCAGAATTTATCCGTAGACTGGATATTTGGTCGATTTTTAAGGCACGAATTTTAAAGATGGGGGGACATGACTAACCTCCCCTAGGAGGCCTAGTAAATGCTAGGGATTCCTGAAAAATAACGCAGCCCACTTACCGAGTGAACGTAAGGTTTAAATGGCGAGAGCTGGATGGAATATAGACGCACCACTGAAGCTTAAAGGGATATCTGCTTTGATCGGATCCCCTCGGACCAGGTGGAATCTCATCGGCCTGGCCGATCACACCTCAGAGCCTTGCAAATGGACTGAGTATTCCAAAGAGTATTCCAATCAAGAAATAAAAATAATTAAATCTATAAAAAACAATAGCTTATGTACCGAGTTCAGATTACCCCGGCTCATCTAAGGACGTCCACGGACGTCTTTTTTGTGCCTGAAATCCAGCAAATACAAGGGATTTAGGACTACAAAGGTTCAATCAATCTATGAAGAGGCCATGCGCCTTTTTACCACTCAAGTTCCCTCTTGCTCACTGACAAAGGCCCGCTCATTGCTGGCGGGCATAATCTGGTCAATTCTTCGCTTGTTGACGTAATGCCAACGCCGCCACACCACACAAGATCAACGCGATACAAGACACGTAGAACGCATCGCTGTATGCCATCAAGTACGCCTCACGCCGCACGGTATGGATCAGGCCCTCCAGAACCTGCTGTTGGGCAGGTAACAGTTGGTTGAAGATAAAATCTTCGCTGCCGGCCATGCTGGCGCGCAGGCGCTCCTGCAAGGACGGAGAAAACAGGGTGACCGACTCCCCCACTCGCTCGGAGTGAAAGCGCTCGCGCATGGCGACGATCTGCGTCAACCCTGCGGTGCCTACCGCCCCGCCAAGGTTGCGCAGCATGGAGAACAAGGCGGAAGCGGAACCGGCTTCATCTTTTGCCAGGCCGGACACCGCTAGCACCGAAAGCGCCACCATGATCAGTGGTTGTCCGATGCCGCGTACCACCGTGGAAGGAATGATCACGTTGGCGGCACTGTCGACATCCAGGTGCGCGCCGAGGTAGCACCCCAGGGCCATGATGAAAAAGCCGCTGGCGACCATCAGTTTCGGGTTGAGCCACTTCATCAGGCGTGGCATGAACGGGGCCAGCACCAATTGCACCATGCCGTAGGCGATCAGGCTGATGCCGATTTCCCGGGCGTTGTAGCCCTGCAACTGTGAGAGGTAATTGGGCACCAGGAACACCAGGCCGAAGGTAGCCCCGCCGAAAATGAACATTGCCGCACTGGCCACTCCGAAGTTGTAGCTCTTGAGCAGGCGCAGGTTAATGAAGGAACGGCTGCCGTACAGCTGCGACAACACGAAGTACACCAGGGCAATGCCGGCGATCAGGGACATCCACACAATGAAATCGGAGCCGAACCAGTCCTTGCGCCCACCTTCTTCCAATACGATCTGCAAGCCGCCCAGGCCGACGATCATGGCCAGGATACCGCCCCAATCGCCGCGTTTGAGCAGGCTCAATTGCATGGGTTTGGCATCGATGGACCACGCCACCGCGAGCAACAAAAGAATACCGGGGGCCAGTTGCAGGTAGAAAATCCAGCGCCAGGAATAGGCATCCGTCAGCCAGCCGCCGATGGACGGCCCGGCGGCCTGGGCAACGCTGTTGGACAGGGCGAACAAGGCCATGCCCATCGCAATCTTGCTGGGCGGCAGCTCGGTGATGATCAGTTGGAATGACAGGGGGATCAGCACCGCGCCAGCAGCGCCCTGGATCACCCGGATGATGATCATCACTTCCAGGTTGGGCGCCCAGGAACAGGCAATGGACGCTACCAGGAATACAAACGAACCCACCAGCATCACCCGGCGCAGGGAGAACACCTGGACCAGCCATGCCGTCAGCGGAATCATCACGATTTCCGCGACCAGGTACGCGGTGGAGATCCACGAGCCTTCCTCGAAGGTCGCCCCCAGGGAGCCTTCGATTTCCGGCAGCGCGGCGCTGGTCACATGCACGTTCATGCCGGCCATGAAACAGCCGAACAGCCCGCCGATCACTGCTACCCAGGCGCGAAAGGAGACGCTCTTTTCAGCGACTTCAGTCATGTGCCGCGCCCTGGTGGGCTGGCCGGGTATCAACGGTGGTGATCACCGACATGCCCGGCAGGATAGGCCCGCCCTCGTCATGCTCATCAATGACGATTTTCACCGGGAAGCGCTGCACGATCTTGGTGAAGTTGCCGGTGGCGTTATCCGATGGCAACAGCGCGAACACGGCCCCGGAACCCGGCGAGAAACTCACCACATGGCCCTTGAGCTTGCGCCCCGAGTAGCTGTCGACGCTGATATCCACTGCTTGGCCGGCGCGCATGTCGCGCAACTGGGTTTCCTTGTAGTTGGCCACCACATAGGCTTGGTGCAAGGGCACCACTGCCAGCAGCGGCAAACCGGGTGCAACGTATTGGCGAGTGCGCACTTTGCGCTGCCCCACGACCCCGTCGATGGGCGAGCGGATCAAGGTGTCTTCCAGCGCATGAGACGCCAGGCTCAACTGCGCCTCGGCCTGACTGCGCCGGGCAATCTGTTGTTGGAGCGAGGCTTCGGCCAGCTGGCGCCGGGTAATGGCGACGGTCAACCTGGTTTCCTGTTGACGCTGCATGGCCTTGGCGATTTCCACTGCGGCGTTGGCCTGGGTATAGCTGGCAGCCGCCGTTTCCAGACGCTGGGCACTGGCGGCGTGTTCGCGCACCAGGCCCTGGTAGCGGCGCTGGTCAAGGCTCGCGCGGCGCAACTCGGCCGCCACGCTGCGGGTGTGGGCCTCAGCCTGGTTTACCCCGGCCTTTTGCTGAGCGATCAGGCTGTCGGTCACTTGCAGGTTGGCCTGTTGGGCCGCGACCGAGGCCTGGGTTTCCGCCAATTGCGCACGCGCCTGCGCCAGCCGCGCCTGGTAATCGCGGTCCTCGATGCGCACCAGCACATCCCCGGCCTTGACGGGCTGGTCATCCTCCACCAGCACCTGAGCCACATACCCGGAGACTTTTGGGCTGATGGGAATCCAGTCGGCACGCACATAGGCATCATCGGTCTGTTCCAGGTAACGTCCAACCGTCATCCAATACACCCCGAACGCCACCGCCGCGATCGACAGCACAACGCCTCCCAGCAGGATAAGGTTGCGTTTGCGGCGTTGCTTGCGCGCATGCATGAGCTGCTCGACCACCTTCTCCTGCTCGTCCTGGACAGCGATTTTTTCATCGACAGCGATATTCATGGCTGGGTACCGGAAAAATTGACGGAAGTGCGGCTGAGGGCAGCGGTTGCGGGGGCAGAAGACTGCCAACCGCCGCCAAGCGCGCGAAACAGGCTGATCTGGCGCTGCAATAGCTGACCATCGGCATCGGCGAGCGTGGCCTGCAGGCGGATCAGCTCACGCTCGCTATCCAGCACGTCGAGAAAGTCGATAGACCCGGCGTCGTAATTGAACTGGGCCAACTTGTAGGCTTGACGACTGCTGTCCAGGGCCTGGCTTAACGCGGCGTGGCGCCGGCGTTCGCCGTCGTATAGCGCGAGAGCCTGGCGTACCTCCTTGAGGGCCTTGAGTACACTGGCCTCGAATTGCGCCACTTCCACCCGCTCCAACGCCCTGGCCTGGTTGACACGCGCGCGATTGGCACGCCAGTTGGGGAATTGCCAGGTAATCAGCGGGCCGACGCCAAACATCACCGCGCTACTGTCTCCCAGCTCATGGGGTTTGTTGGCGGATGAGGACACTGAAGCGCCAAAGGTCACCTTCGGATACAGGTCGGCCTGGACGATATCCACTTGCAGCGTGGCCGCTTGTAGCGCTCGCTCGGCCTGACGGATATCGGGGCGGCGCGCCAGTAATTGCCAGCCATCGCCCACCGGCAGCTCGGCATTAAGTTGCGGCACGACCTCACGGGTCGCCGCGCTAGTGCCTTGTTCCAGGTCGGCCACGCCGGTCAGCATCGCCAGCTCGTACAGGGCAGCTTGCTGGCGTGCTTCCAACATCGGCAGCAGTGCCAGGGTTTCACCCTGCAACGCTTGCATACGGGTGTATTCGAGATCCGTCACCACGCCGGCCTGGCGCTGCCGATCGGTCAATGCCAGGCTGTGCCCGACCACTTCCAGCGAATGGCGCTGCACCTTGGCACGTGCCCCCAGGGCGCAGGCATTGACATAGGCGCGGGTGGTTTGCGCCACCACCGTGATGCGCAATAAGTCTTCGGCGTCCTGCGCCGCGGCCGCCTGGACCTGAGCTCGCTCGATACTGCGCTGGACCTGGCCCCAGACATCCACTTGATAAGCCAGCTCGAAGCCTGGGTTGAACGCCCACTGGGACGGCGCATGGCTATCGGTGGCTTTGGCCAGGGTCTGATCATCGGCTGTCTTGCCGTACTCGGCGCCCAGTGACGCCTGGGTCGACGGCCAGCGCTCGGCATCGGCCTGCATGATCCCGGCCAACATCGCCTGCACATGGGACTGGGCTGCGGCCAGGTCGCGGTTATGCATCAATGCCTGCTGCACCAGCGCATCGAGTTTCGGATCGTTATACAACTGCCACCAATGGTTGGGTAACGCTTGGGCCGAAACACCCTGCGGCAGACGGCTCAGGACATTGATGCGTTCCGGGTGTGCCTGTGCGGGTGTATGGGCGACCCAGGAGGAACAACCCGCCAGCAAGACGACCGCCACAGTCAGGAGCGAAAGACGACCATGCCGTGCATATAAAAAAGGCGAACCCATCGAAAAAACCCAGAATGCCAAGTAGAAGCGCAGGTTAAGAGAGCACCGGGCCGCACATCTCCCGAGTTCCAGACAACCATCGTTTCGATTTGGACAATGTGCCTGTAGACCGCCTTATCGCAGGCGTCCACGGGCCGGGCACGCGCAAAGACATGGCCCTGCCTGGAGGCGGGGCCATGTACGCTTGGGGGTCGCGCGCTCGCCGGGGCGTATCAGACCAGGCGGCAGTTGCTCGGGGTGTAGCCCATTGTGCGCTTGAACATTGCAGTAAACGCACTTGGGCTCTGGTAGCCGTGCTCCAATGCCACTTCCAGGATCGATACGCCGCAGGCCAGCCGTTGCATGCTGAGTAGCAGCCGAGTGCGCTTGCGCCACTCCCCGTAACTCATGCCCAACTCTTTCTGGAACAGCCGCGCCAGGGTGCGCGAACTCATATTGAGTTGCACCGCCCAACTCTCCAGTTTCGACTCCTGTGACGGGTTGTCGATAAAGTCGGCACACAGCGACTTAAGCCTTGGCTCATCAGGGATCGGCACATGCGCCGGCACCCTCTGCGCAATGTCGAGTTCAGAGAAAATCAGATCGACAATCTGCACATGGCGCAACAGGGCGGGTTCAGTGTCATGTTCATCGGCCGCGGCGATGATCAACTCCCGCAGCAACGGCGAAACCTTGAGAACGTGGCATTCCTCCGTCAACGCCCGGTGTG
Organism: Pseudomonas sp. SJZ103; assembly: GCF_007828335.1. Taxonomy (NCBI): domain Bacteria; kingdom Pseudomonadati; phylum Pseudomonadota; class Gammaproteobacteria; order Pseudomonadales; family Pseudomonadaceae; genus Pseudomonas; species Pseudomonas sp. SJZ103. The sequence continues at coordinate 288,726 of NZ_VIUN01000005.1, read as the reverse complement.
CGCCCGGCGAGATCAACAGGGTGCGCATGCGCACCTCGCCGGTCATGCGGATTTGGTGCTCCGCCCCCGAAGGGACCCAGAGCGCATGCCCGGAAGGCACCACCCAAGTGGTCCCGACGACCGATACCAGCATCACACCGTTAATTGCATAAACCAGTTGACCTTCTTCATGCCGATGCGAAGCCACTATGTCGCCATGACCATAGTTACCAGCGAGCGCCGCCAATGCGGTGTGCGCCATCATCTCAGGAAGGCACCGCGATGCTCGCCACGCTGAGCAGGCCCAGGCGCGATGCGCGGTTGACAGCACTGGTCACCGCGTTGAGGGAAGCCAGCAAGCTGCTACCGTCGCGGGCGGCACCGAACAGCAACTGGTTGCCCACGCGGATTTCCACATAGGCCAGTGCTTCAGCCTGGGCCCCGTCACGGGTGGCATGCTCGTGGTAATCAGCGATATCGAAGTGAATGCCGCGCTGGGCAAAGGCATCGACCAGCGCCGCCAGTGGGCCGTTACCCTCGCCGCTCAGGTCGATGTGCTGCGCGCCGTGTTCAAGGGCGGCCTCCAGATAGGTCACATCCCCCTCGCTGACCAGTTTTGGCATCCGCAGCGCGTAAGGCTTGCCCTGTTCCAGGTAATGCCGGGTAAAGCAGGCAAGGATCATCTCCCCGCTGATTTCCTGGCCGGAGCCATCCGCTTCCTGTTGGACCAGGCTGCTGAATTCCATCTGCAAGCGACGCGGCATCACGATGCCATGCTGCTCCAGCAAATACGCCACGCCACCTTTGCCCGACTGACTGTTGACGCGGATCACCGCTTCATAGCTGCGGCCCATATCGGCGGGGTCGATTGGCAGATACGGTACTTCCCATATCCCGTTCGGGTTGGCCTGGCGTGCCGCAAAGCCTTTCTTGATCGCGTCCTGGTGCGAACCGGAGAAGGCCGTAAACACCAACTCACCGGCGTATGGGTGGCGAGGATGGGTCGGCAACTGATTGCAGAACTCCACCTCACGCTGGACATGAATGATGTCCGAGAAATCCAGCCGAGGATCAATGCCACTGGTGTAGAGGTTCATCGCCAGCGTCAGGATATCCACATTGCCGGTTCGCTCACCGTTACCGAACAACGTGCCCTCGACACGCTCAGCGCCTGCCAGACATGCCTGCTCCGCCGTAGCAACGCCGGTGCCACGGTCGTTATGGGGATGGACGCTGATGACCACGCTGTCACGGCAGCTGAAATGCCGACAGAACCATTCGATCTGGTCGGCGAACACATTTGCGGTGGAGACTTCCACCGTTGTCGGCAGGTTCAGGATCATTTTGTTGGACGGGGTCGGCCCGAACGCGTCCGTCACCGCCTCACAAATCTCCAGCGCAAACTCCAGCTCGGTGAAGCAAAAGGTTTCCGGGGAATACTGGAATGTCCATTGCGTACCGGGATTGTTGTCCATGTGGCGCTTGATCTCGCGCGTCGCTTGGGTGGCAATCTCGATACAGCCGGCACGATCCACACCAAAGACAACATCGCGGAACACCGGCGCGGTGGCGTTGTATACATGCACAATCGCCCGTGGAGCGCCCTTCAGTGCCTCGAAGGTGCGCTCGATCAGATGACTGCGCGCCTGCGTCATCACTTGAATCGTGACATCGTCAGGAATCGAGCCGCTGTCGATCAGCTCACGCACATAGTCAAAATCGGTCTGGGAAGCGGCGGGAAAACCCACCTCAATTTCCTTAAAGCCCACCTTGACCAGCAAATCAAAAAAACGGCGTTTGCGCTCGGCATTCATCGGTTCAATCAAGGCTTGGTTACCGTCGCGCATATCAACGCTGCACCAAGTGGGAGCTAGCGCCTGCACGTTGCCGGGCCATTGGCGGTCGGGCAGGTCCACGGTATTAAAATGGCGATATTTGCTGGACGGATCCTTGAGCATCATGACGGTTTCTCCTTTTTTCGACAGTTACGACAGTGGGCAGCCGACGCGGCCGTTCACCCTCGCTCGCTAGAACAAACACTAAACGAAACAGACGAAAACCAATTGCTAACCCCCTCAAAAAAACCACAAAACAAAGCATAAAAAACCAGAAATTATAATTTTATTGGTGATTTACCTCATAAAGACAAAATTTAATGCAACCAAAGCACACCAATAAAGCCCCGACAAAAAGGGCCGATACACCCTCTCTCAGCCTCTGTAAGGGCGCTCGCCAGGGCGCCGAAGGTGTTCCAACGCCGTGCTAAGGACCTGCTATGGCCCGACAGAGAGCACAACGTTCGCGACGTACTATCCGCTCTGCGAACTGCGCGACGAGGATACCGCCCTCCCCATCGGCTTCCCGATCCAGAACACCCGCGTCTACCTGATTGACCAGGGTCGCCTTTGCGAACAGGGGCAAAGCGGCGAGGTCTGTCTCGCCGGACCCGGCCTTTCGCCAGGCTACCTCGGACTGCCAGACGTCAACCGCGAGCGCTTCTTTGAATGCCTGATCGGCGAACACCAGGAACGGCTCTATCGCACCGGGGACTGAGGCTACTTCCGCGGAGACTGTGCGATAGTGTTCCAAGGACGTATTGATGACTAGGTGAAGATCAACGGCTTTCGAATCGAGTTGGGGGAAATTGCCTACCATCTCAACCGCCATCCGCAGGTGCGACAAAGCGTCATTACCGTTACTGAATCACCGCAGGACGAGAAGTCGCTGGTCGCCTTCGTGATCGCCGTCGACCCCTCATGTTGCCCGGAGCAACTGCGTCTTAGCCTGGCTACGCAGCTGCCGGCCTACATGGTTCCACGCAACATCCAACTCTGCGAAATCCTACCGCTGTCCGCCACCGGCAAGATCGATCATCGGCGACTGCTATCTACGCTTCATCCATTGGGAGAACCCGCTTATGACAATCAGTAAACGCGCTCAGCAATTCCAGGACACCCTTCACGAGCGCGGCCTCGACCTGACCGTTCAGGAGTTGCCGGACTCGACCCGCACTGCCGACGATGCCGCCCAAGCGCTGGGATGCGAAAAGGCCCAAATCGTCAAGTCGCTGATTTTTCGCACCCGCGACAATATCCCGGTGCTGGTACTGGCAAGCGGGCCGAACCGAGTGAACGAAAAGACCATTTCGCGGCTGGTCGGCGACAAGATTTTCAAGGCAGATGCTGACTTCGTCAAAGAGGTGACCGGCTTCACCATCGGTGGCGTTCCGCCTCTCGGACATAAGCAAGAGCTGAAGCTGTTCGTCGATGAAGACCTGCTGACGTTCGACGAAATTTGGGCCGCAGCCGGTACCCCTAACGCAGTATTCAGAATTCCTGGCTGTCTGACAGACATCATCTCGGCACACCAAGTGATCTCGGTGAAATAAAAGCGAACCGATCATGCCCAGCCCCTACCTGAGCGGCGGCCATCGCGAATTTGCCCTACAGGTGCGCCAGATCCTGCAGAGTCAGCTCTTACCGATAGCAGAGGCTGCCGAAGCACGTGGACATCTCTGCGAAAACGCCTGGCAGAGCAAGGCCTGCTCGGCTTGCCACAGCGTGGCGAAGGCTTCCTAGAAAGCGCTGTGTTCCTTGAAGAGCTAGGCGCTCTGGGCTATGCCGGGATCCGTGCGTCGGTTGGGGTCCATGCCTATATGGCCAGCGCCTACCTGGAGTTGTTCGGGAGCGAAGAACAAGTCCAGGCCCACCACTTCATCATCTAAAGACGTCCACGGACGTCTTTTTTTGTGCCTGAAATCCAGTGAAACTCAAACGCTCCCCCCTCCTATTTTTAAATCCCCCTTACCTCCAAGAAATCTGCCCCCTCCATACCCTCCCCCCTCTCCCAGTGGCCTTGCTAAAGCTTACCCCCCTCACGCCGATAACGGAGTGCAACCCTATCTCTCACACACGGACGTGTCTCTTGCCCATAGCCAAGCGCCCTTCCCCACACTTCAGCTCTCACGCACAGCTGGTTGCGACGCATTATGTCGCTCGCTTGTTCGACACGTCTTCCACGTCTGGAACACCTATCCGCCCCCAATCTTCTTGATCGATCAAAGGCTCGAACCTATGTCAGCGAATGATTATCTGCGCAACAAGATACGTCCCAGCTTTCTTGAAGGCCTGGATGCCGAGCCGGCGCCTGCTACGCCCGCTAAGGCGGAATTTCGGTGTGTCGAACCGCGCTTTACGCTGGAGCGTGATGTTGTGATGTCCGCCGAGCTCAAGCAGCAGTTGGCGGAGGCTGTTGCAAAGATCGAGCACTACCGCACGATTTATATCGAGTGGGGTTTCGCCGCCGCAGACCCGGCCGGCAAGGGTACGATCCTCAATTTCTATGGTCCTCCCGGCACAGGGAAAACCCTCACCGCCGAGGCTTTTGCCGGCAGTCTGGGCAAGAAGATCATGCTGGTGAGCATCGCCGACCTGGAAAGCAAATTCATGGGCGATACCGCCAAGAACATCGCAAGCGTGTTCCGCAGTGCCCAGGCCGAAGACGCGGTGTTGTTTTTTGATGAAGCGGACACCTTGCTGGGCAAGCGTTTGTCCTCTGTCACCCAAGGTATCGATAACGAAGTGAACGCCATGCGCTCGACCTTGCTGATTGAGTTGGAGCGGCATGAAGGAGTGGTCATCTTTGCGACTAACTTTGCGAAAAATTACGACGCAGCCTTCGTCAGCCGTATCTCTCAACACGTTGGTTTCGAACTTCCGGGCGAGCCGGAGCGACAGGCTATCTGGGCGAAGCTGCTGGTACCCGGTATTCCGCTGGCTGACGCGCGGGAGACGCTACTGAGTTCAGCGACAAAACTGTCGGCGGGGCTGTCAGGACGCGAAATGCGTACCTGCATGCGCTTGGCGCTGGCCAAGGCAGTCCGTATCCCGGATCAGCCTGCGCTGGCACAAGCACATTTACAGGACGCCATCGAACAGGTCGCCAGTGCCATGGCACAGATGCAGGCACATGGCGGCAAAACCAACACACCAACATTGGAAGCAGCCCGCACGTTATTGGGCGTGCGCTGAGGAGCGAATCATGGGTCTATGGAACTGGGTCAAATCAACCGCGTCCTCTATTTACGAAACGGTGAAGGAGAAGGCCGTTGCTACGGTCAATTGGCTGGCGGACAAGGCGGAGACGTTTATCGGCGATGTGAAGAACATCTGGCAATCGGTAAAGCCTTATCTGGCGCATGCACGTGTTGCCCTGACGACGCTGGCGAACCTCGCGCCATGGCCCATCGTCAAACGGATGGCGCTGGGCCTGGAGAAGGTTCTGGGCTTCCTCGAAAATATTGAAAGCCATCCGTTGATGGCCAAGCTCAAACAAGCCATCGACTGGGTCATAAAATCCGCCAGGAATGTCCGGGAGAAGGTGCTGAACGATATGGAGATCAAAGAAGCCGAAGCCCGTGCGCAAGTATTCAAGGAGGGCGCCCAGCAGGTCCCCGCTGCCGAACGCGGCGTACTGAAAATCGCCGAACTCATCAACGCTTACATATTGACCAAGGCCAAGATCCAGCGTGTGGTCAACAGCGAGCAGTTTGCTGACTTCAACCACTACCTGCGTGTGCGTGCCGCCCAAAAGCTGCTGAATTTCTACGAAAGGCGCATGACATCCATCGAAAACCTGACAGACGTCGATGCCGACATGATCGCGCTGATGGACATCTCTACCAGTTTGCTCGATGAGACACCGACCCTCACCCTCGAACAAACTCAAACCCTCAACGAACTCACCACCCTGCACTTCGGCAAGCCCGTCGTGCCGTTCGTCTTCGAGGAGATGACCCTCGCATGGGGCGCAGATCTGCGCCGCCTTGAGGTCCAGTGGCAAAAACTCAACCGGGACCTGGCCCGTGACAAGGTGCTGGCCAAACGGATGTCCATGGCCAGCCGCACCGAAGCATTGAGCGCCGAAGAACAAGTCGTGCTCAACGACCTTGAGCGCAATTTGAGTCGAGACACCCAGCGGCTTGAAAACCTCGACGTCAGCATTCGAGAAAAACGCTACTACGTATACGCGTCGGAAGGCTTTCTCCAGTTGCTGGAAAAAGATGAGCAACAGTTGATTGCCGACGACCAGGAATATCTGCTCGACCGCAGCGAGGAAGTCGGTTCACTGATCGCTCGCTGCGCTCAACAAAACTTGAAGTGGGCCTCCCTGAGCGAGAGTGAGCAAGCCCTGCTGATCGACTTCGGTAACATTTTCGAAAATGACTGCCTTGCTCGGACCGAAGCCGCTCTCCAGGAAGTTGAGGTAGGCGTGTGAACAACGAATTAGTGAGTTTTTTGCTGCCTCGGCTTGAACCCTTGCAGATGTTCTTCTTCCTGTTCATTACCGGTGCAACCCTCCTGACGGGATTGATGGTGGCTCTGCGAGCGAACGCACACCATTGGGAAAAGAAGTGGCAAGGGGGCAAGTTGGGCGCCTCGGGGCTGCGCGCGGATCATGGGTCGATCCACGACCTGAGTGAAGCCGTCTCGACCACTGCCGAGAAAATCGCCGGCATCATGCCCGGGATGCTCTTGGTGGTCGGCTTGCTGGGCACCTTCCTCGGCCTGGGCATGGCACTCGATCACGCATCGACTATTTTGCAGAAAAGCGGCAATGCTTCTGTGGGCGCCATGGGCGGCGCGATGCAGGACATGACCGCGATGATGCAAGGGTTGGGGACCAAGTTCAAAACCTCCACCTGGGGCATCATGGCCTTCATTTTATTGAAGGTATGGGACTTGCTCCTGGGCTATGAGGGCCGCCGCTTGGCTTGGTGCATCACGCAGGTCAAGACACAAATGTCGGCCTCTGAGCAACAACGCGAAAGCGCCCGCGCCACTCACGACGCCTTCCTTCAAAACTGCATATCCAGTGCGGCCAAGTACATGACCGGCGCGCTCGGCAAACAGGCCGACACCTTCAATGAACTGATGCAGCAACAGGCCAATCGACGCCACGGCACTGACGCCGAACAACGGCAGTTATTGCAAACCGGCTTCGACAGCGTCAGTACCCACATCAGTGGTCTGGCGAACGGCATCAGCGCCTTACTGCAAAGTGAGAGCAACAGCCAGCAGATCGCCCGGGAAGGGCAGGCAATCGTCCGCGAAGCCGCAGACACCGCTCAACGCACCGAACAGGCCCTGGACGCTTTGGCCGACAGCAACAAGCAACATCTGCAAACTGGCTTTGCGGGCCTAGACACCCGTATTGCCAGTGTCACCGAGGGCATCGGTACGTTGCTGCAACGCCACACCGAGAGTCTGCAGGTGCATCGCGACACGCAAGGCGTTCTCAGCCAGATAGCCACTTCAGGCAACCGTACTGAACAGGCGATGACCGCGTTCACCGACAACAGCCGCGACAACCTGCAAGCCCTACAAACCGCAGGTGAAACGATGGGGGACGCGGCCGCCAAGGTGGGCCAGTCCGCTGCTGAACTGCAAGTCGTGGTGAGTGCCTTGAAGGGTCAGATGGCAGAGGTCATGAATGGCGTCAAAGCTGATTTGAACAGCACGCTGGCCACCATGAATAAGGACTTCAGCGACAACCTGCACGGCATGGGCGCGCAACTGGAAAGCGCCACCACAAAACTGGGCGACGTGATGGAAGCCGTCAAGACTGACCTGGGTTCGAACATCAAGACCATGAACCACGACTTCGGCACCAATCTGGTCAACATGACCACCAGCCTGGGACAGGCGACCGGGAATATTTCCAAGGCTATCGACAGCATGTCCGGCACCGTCAGCCAGGCCATGGAAGAAGTCGCCACCAACATGCAGAAAACTGCCATCGCGCAGGAAAAGACCACGCGGGAGTTCGAGATGGTCAGTGAGAACCTGAATACGAACATCCTGGCGATCCAGGGCGTGGTGGAGAAACTGTCCAAGGACATTCTAAGCGGCCTTAAAGCCGTATCCGAAAGCGGCCAGCGCATGGTCTCGCTGGATCAACGTTACGGCAAAGTCTCGGAAATGCTGATCAAAGTCCCCGAGTCCCTCGACGCTCTGGCGAGCGTTGTCACGCGCCCACCCGTTGACCTGCAACCCCTGCTGCAATCCGTGAATCAATTGACGGGGGTTGCCAACAACATCAATAAATCAGTCACGGCCCGAAAAGCCGTGAAAGCCGTGAAAGCCTGAGCACCCTCATGAAAGAGAAACCAAGCGAGTGGGTATCCATCTCTGACCTGATGGCTGGCGTAATGGCAGTGGTGATGCTGCTACTGGTGATGTCGGTATTGCAGAATCAATTTGCCGAACTCAAGCGCCAGGAAGAGCAAAACCAAGCGGGGGTGACTGAGCAGGAAAAGGTCACCGGTCTATTGCAGGAGATGAAAGCCGCCCTGGACGCACAGGGCGACTCCGGGTTGGTTTCGTTCGACCTCGCCGGTAACAAGATGACCCTGGGGGACAAGATGTTCGCCCGAGGCAGCGCGTGCCTGACGGATGAGGCCAAGCGCGAACTTCGCCTCGTCAGCCCACGCATCGCCACCTTCTTTGGCAGTTCGGGTGACGCCCAGATACTGGTGGAGGGGCATACCGACAATACACAGGTGGCACGCCCGGTGACTGACTTCGTTAAGTTCTGCACGGTCTACGACGACAACTTCACACTGTCTGCCGCAAGGGCCAGAGAGGCACGCAAGTTGATCATCGAACTCCTTGAACCAGGACAGGCCAAGCGCGTCATCGTTGCCGGCTACGGGGATTCACAGCCGCTGCCAGAACTTGATCCGGCGGACGAACACAACCGGCGCGTAGAAGTGCAGTTTGTGAATCGCCGGGATTCGAACAAGCGCATTTGAATCGGCCGCCGCGCCGCTGACAGACACTCTCTGTTGGCGACGCAGCACACCGCAGATCAGGAAAGCTAAGCGGTGCGGGCCTGGTAGGCGCCGACAAACTCATTGCCCCGCATCTCTACCGTCAACACGACCGGCGATTGCTGTTCAACCAGCAATTGCTGCATCTGCCCGATCTCGCTGATTGCGCCCGCCATAAACAGCGGTAGCGTCTCCTCCTCCCACTCTCTTAACGACAGGCGATTCGCCTGGATCGTGGATTGAGAATCCAGGTAAGAGGAGAGATTTTTCGCCCGCGTCTCTACGGCGTCCTTGAAGACAGACAAGTGCCCGTTCTCTCCCAAAAACTGACTCGTCACACGGCTCAGCGTCGTTTGACGTCGCTGAACCAGAGCGTTTTCGCCAGGAAATGAGGCCAGCAGTCGGCACGCCGCTAACCGGGTTCCCATACACAGTTTCCACTCTTCTGCGCGGGCATCTGATTTGCTCTGCATCACTTTCAATGCAGCAGTCAATCCAGCTGTGGTTTCAAACATGCCGGGCGCTTTGTGCTCCGCCGCGTCCTTGGCCAGTGTGACCAGTTCGCCTTCCAACTGATTGTGGATCGAGCCCAAATCCAACTCGATGTCTTCCAGCTTCTGCCTGATCGCCGGGCTCAACTCACCGGTCAGAACCAGCGGTGCAACCTGCGTCAGGTAATTCAAAGCGCCTTTGACAATGGACTTGCGTCCCTCGACCAAGAACGTCGAGATACCCTCGACGCCCGCCTGAATCTCACTCAACTTGGCGCTAATGTCGGCCAGGTGCTTTTGAGCCACCACGGCGGACGCAATCTGGAACATTGCCGCAGAACTGACCAGTTGCTGAAGCTTTTCAGGCTCAAACAACCTCGCATGTTCCTTGATATTTCCGCCTTGTCTCGAGAAGGCTCGAAAGCCGTTGCCATCCGCAGCCGCCGCGAGAGGACCGTCGATCACCACTTGCATGTATCGGGACTGGGCAACATCGTTCGCGACGATCAGATTGGGGAGTGTTTGCAGCAATGGCCCCAAACGATCGATACCCAAACGAGCCGCATCAACCTTTTCAACGCCAGCGGGAATGACCTGCTGCGCGGCCAACGTAACGCTCATCAACGGCTTTTCGGCGGACTTACCGATCAGCCAGGTTGGCAGGTCGTTGCCTCCAGCGCTTGGCAGCGTGAGGTTGTTTTCCATGACAGGCTCCAGATTCAAATGAGAGGGTTCATTACGCCAGGCCTGCCCCGCATTCGCTGCAGAATTTACTGGTTTTAGGGGTGGGAACCTCACAGGACGGGCAAGTAACCAACGCGCTTTTTTGCCGAATGTAGGCGATCTGCACAACGCAAGGCACCGTTACTCGATAGGCCTGACTCGTCAGTGTGTGAGCGCCGGCAATACCCGACAACGCTACGCCAATCGGACCGAAGGCCAACCCCGCAGCACGACCCGCTACCAAGGTGGTGCCGGCGGCCAACGCACCACCCATTGCCAACCGTGCAAACGCGCCGGTGGCCAGAAGAGCGGCCTGTATGGCAGCAGGGCCACCGCGCCGTATCGCGGCCTGAATAGCAGCGTATGAAACGCCCAAGGGGCCCGTTTCATTTTGAAAGCCCTTGGAAAAGTCGGCCTGTTCCTGCGCCGACATTTTCTCCCAGGCATCGGACAGCAACTTCTCCAACACCTTGAGTTCCATGCTCGCAACCGGTTCATTCTTGCCGCCAGTACCGCCCACATGACTGAGCACATCGGCGACGATCTCGGCATAGGGAACACCGTTGCGGCGGAACAGGTTGACGAAGCTATTACCGCCAAAATGTTGCAGCTCGCGAATCAGCAGGAGCAACACCCCCCTGGAGAACTTGTTCTTCTTCTTTGCCGACTCCAGCGCTTCGCGTACCTCGCTGGCCATCGCCAGCCGCCCCTTGCCAGAGTCGGTCAGGAAATCGACCAGCACGATTACATCGACTGGATCTGCATCGATAAGCATCTGCAGCAGATCACTGTCCCCATTGATATCAATCTCGCTTTCCATCGACTATCCCCTGGAGTCCGTTCATGCAAGCCGCAATCAGCGGCCTATTTATCCCTAACTTATCCGCAGCGCGTGGGAAAACTTTAGCCGGTCAGAGGGGCGGCGCCCTGAACTGCGAAGCCACCGCTTCAAACCACCCTGCCGCGCGCATTTTCAGGGCCGTGCTGCCGCACTTCGGACAGGTGGCGAACCAGTCGCCGGGCATCAATGCATCGCTGCGCGGCGCAATGGTTTTCTTCCAGTTGCAGTCCTCACACACAAACGTGAAGGGTTTGGGTTTTATCGGCATGGGTAGGTTTTCCTGATAATAATGCCGCGAACTATTCTGCGACCGGGATCAGCGCTTGCAGCAATTCCAGCTTTCGCTGCAACTGCGCGACATGCTCTCGCTCCGCCCGCAACGCCGACCGCAGCTCGCGGTTTTCCACCTCCCAGATCTGCGCCCAACGCAAATCCTTCTGGTAATGGGCGACCATCTTCCAAAGCTCGCTCAACTTCAAACAGTGCTGTATCAGCACCAGCAGGATGACTCCCATCGCCACCAGTGCCCCCGTCGAAACCACTTCCGACATACTCATGTTTACATCCTTTCCTGTCTTCGATAAATGCCGCTGACAGACACACGATATGTAGTGATTCACGACAGGTCTAGAATGTAGACTTATACAGGTAAAGTATTCACACACATGGAGCGGCTATGAAACGCAAGCAATCCATCGAACAAGTGCGCTGGGATCTGGCACTTCGCTATCGCTTGATCGAGACAGTCGCCTGGTGGGAAGGCCGGCTGACCACGGGCCACTTGATCCAGAGCTTCGGCATCAGCCGCCAGCAAGCCTCCAAGGACATCAACACCTACATCAACGAACATGCGCCCCGAAACTTGACATATGACAAGCAGCGCAAGGGCTACGTACCCAGCAAGCAGTTCAAACCGCTGTTCATCGATGACAGCGCCAGCGCCTACCTGCACCTGCTTTACCAGAACAACGAACGGGCGCCGCACATCGACGGGCTCGCCCTGGCCTATGCGCATACCAAGGTGCTCGAAGTGCCGGACCGGCCCATTCGGCCCGAAGTCCTGCGCCCATTGCTCGCGGCCTGTCGCGACGGTTTGCGCCTGGAAACCGAGTACGTTTCGCTCAACACCCCAAACGTGGAAATCCGCCTGATTGCACCGCACACCCTGGTGTACACCGGCATGCGCTGGCATGTGCGCGCCTATTGCGAAAAGAACCGCCAGTACCGGGATTTTGTGCTGAGTCGCCTGCGAGGTGAGCCGGACCTGCTTGACGCATCACAGAACACCCGGGAGCTGGACGAAGACTGGAATACCGAAGTACCGATCATCTTTACCCCCGATGGCCGCTTAAACGCCGCGCAGCAGGCAATCATCGAAACCGACTTCGGCATGACGGATGGGCAACTGGTGGTCGCCAGCCGCAAAGCACTGGTCAAGTATGTATTGCGCCGCTATCAGGTCGACCCGAGAAACCAGGCGACCAACCCGGAGGCCCAGCAGATCGTAGTCAGTAATATCAAGGAGCTGCGGCCGTGGCTCATGCATGATTGAATTTGCGCTCTCGCGATCTTGATGAACTGGCGCGCGGTGACTGACGCGGAAAGCCTCCCCCCAGTCGCTGCAAAATCAGCGACCGGGTTTAGCAGCTCGGTTAATATCAAGGCCTGCAAAGCCACCCCCTTCACCCTCGCTCAGGACATCTCCCCCGAAACCCTGCTGATCCAGGCCAGCGAAACCCTCGCCTCACTCAACGCCATGACCACCGACCTGGCCTTCGAACTCGAAGGCGCCAACCGTCACAAGTTACTGGGCGCCCAACAATTGATCGTGCTGGGTGAACTGTTGGTCGAGCGAGTGCTGGTACTCACCCAGGACGCGCAAACATTCCAGTAAACAAAAAGGCCGAGGCGCATTCCGCGTCTCGGCCTTTTGATGGCATCGAAGTATTTCTTGTCGAGCAGGTCGTTGACGTTCAGCGAGGCCGACCGTGTCGAGTGCTTCAAGCCCCCGCAAACGGGTTTCCAATCTTAATCATTATCAACACTCAAACCAGCAAGTTAGCCAACTAACTAATTTCAAACATCCGCCTGAATAGCTAATCATCCGCGTCGCTATTGCTTTAACGATAAACCTCTCGATTATTTTTATTTCACATATATTTTACATTCCCCTACATATGCTAATGTCATTACGACATCAACGCTATTCCAACCAAAATCAAGGGGTGTGTATGGCAGGTGTAATGGCATCCGTTAACAGCCGTACACAACTGGTAGGCCAGAACAGGCTCGAGTTATTGCTATTCCGGTTCAATGACCACCAGCTGTATGGCATCAACGTCTTTAAAGTCAGGGAAGTTATCCGCTGCCCTAAGTTATCTCTACTACCAAAGTCTAATAACAACATTTGTGGCGTTGCCAATATCCGCGGCGCTTGCATCCCTATTCTAGACCTCGCGATGGCAACAGGACTGCCCGGCATCACGGATAAAGAAAGCGCCTTTATTATACTTACGGAGTACAACAACCGCGTTCAGGGTTTCTTGGTCTATGCGGTTGAGCACATCGTCAATTTGAACTGGGAAGACATTCATCCGCCCCCCAAGGGCAGCGGTGACAACAATTACCTGACGGCCGTTACACGTGCCGATGATCGTCTGGTCGAAATCATCGACGTGGAAAAGGTGCTGACGGAAATCTCGCCCTCGTCCGAAGAAATATCCATTGGCGTGGTGGATGACGCGGTCACCCAGCAGGCCAGGCACCTGCGTGTGCTGACCGTGGACGACTCGATGGTGGCGCGTAAACAGGTGACCCGCTGCCTGGAGACGGTAGGCGTCGAGGTGGTCGCCTTGAACGATGGCCGCCAGGCGCTGGATTACCTTCGGGCCATGCTCGACGAGGGGCGCAACCCGGACGAGGAGTTCCTGATGATGATTTCAGACATCGAAATGCCGGAAATGGACGGTTATACCCTGACCGCCGAAATCCGCAGCGACCCGCGCATGGCCAAGTTGCATATCGTGCTGCACACCTCCCTGTCGGGCGGTTTCAACCAGGCCATGGTCAAGAAAGTCGGGGCCGATGACTTCCTGGCGAAGTTTCGCCCGGATGACCTGGCAGGCCGCGTAGTCGCGCGTATCAAGGCTGCGAGCCCTATCTGAAGCGCAAAACAACAAGATTCAAGCCAAGGAGGCTGATGGGAAACACATAACAAAAACATCAACAGAGGGCATACTATGTTGAAGTGCAATGAGCTCAACCTTGAGGCGCCTGACGGCGAGGAAAAGCCATTTTGGCGGGGCGGCGCAAAGTCTGAGGCGCCGTGCGCCTTGGGCTGCGGTGCTCAGCCGGCCGCGCCTGCCACGGCGGCTGCGCCAGCTAACCCAGTCATCCAAACATCCATGCAAGACGAGTTGGTCGCCGCACAGGAAATCTGTAGCCGCGCCAAGACCGCCGTTGTCGAAATGTTCGGCCATGTCCGCATGGGCCGGGCCCTGGAGCTTGAACACATCAGTGCACTGGTGGACGACATTTCGAGCTCGATCGCCCGCCATCCAGATGCCTTTATCAGCCTGGCACGCCTGAAAAGCATCGACGACTACACCTACATGCATTCGGTCGCCGTGTGTGCGTTGATGATTGCCTTGGGTAATCAATTGGGGCTGTCCACCGCAGTGATTCGGCGCGTCGGGATGGCCGGGCTGCTGCACGACATCGGCAAAATGGCCATACCGGGCGCCATCCTCAACAAGCCCGGCCGGCTGAGCAGTGACGAATTGCAGCTGGTGCGCACCCATCCATTGGAAGGTGAAAAAACCCTGCTGGCGGCCTCGCAGATGTGCGAAATGGTCGTGGATGTGTGCCTGCATCACCACGAAAAAGTCGACGGCACCGGCTACCCCCATCAGTTGGCGGGGGACCAGATCAGCCTGGTGGCCCGGATGGCGGCGGTGTGCGATGTCTACGACGCAATCACCTCGGACCGCTCCTACAACCAGGGCTGGGACCCCGCCGTCGCCATCCAGAAAATGTCCACATGGGAGGGGCATTTTGATGACGAGGTATTCAGCGCGTTTTTAAAGTCCGTGGGTATTTACCCGGTCGGCTCTATCGTTCAATTGAAAAGTGGCAGTATCGGCGTCGTGATAGAACAACATCCCGACTCTTTATTGACGCCAAAAATAAAAGTGTTCTTCCTGCCCGTTCTAAATCTCTATGTCACACAGAAAATAATAGACCTGAGTGATCCCGCACAACCCGACCGGATTGTCGCGCGAGTACCGACCCAGCGTTACGGCTTTAAAAACACCGAACGTTTATGGCTCGATGAAGAGATGCCCAAAGAGCATTAAGCAATCCCCAGCGCTGTACCGCATGTCTATGCCTAAGCAGCCAATGATAAAACACTATGCCTTGCGCAAAGAAAGTACCGAAATGTCGACATTCGATGATGTTGGCGACTATTTAGCATGGGCAGGAAACATCATGAAATTCAACTCATTGCAGACTCGAATTTGCTTCACCGCCGGGCTCTGCCTGTTTATCTCGTGTGCGAGCCTGGTCTTATATGGCCTTTATTCCTCAACCGCCAATCAAGCCTATGTCGGCACGGAAGTTTCAACCCTGATTGAAAGTGCCACCATCCGCGAAGTGCAAAACCTGGCCGAGTCGCGTGCCAATGCCATCCAGGCAAAACTTCAGAACGCCTTGGATTCGGCACGCACAATGGCCAACACGCTGGGAGCGAGTAAAAGTGCCCAGAGCCCGCTGACCCTGGGCCGTGAGCAGATCAATACGATGCTGCTCAGCGTGCTCAAGGACAACCCCGACTTCAACGGCACATATTCATGCTGGGAGCCGGATGCGCTGGACGGCCAGGATCAAGCCTTTCGTATCAATGAGGGCGGTAACAACCCGTTGACGGGCCGCTTCACCCCCTACTGGACACGCAGCTCGGATGGCAATATCGCCGTGCAACCGCTGGTTGAGTACGACTCCGATGCCCGCCACCCCAATGGCGTGTTGAAGGGCGGCTGGTACTCCGGCCCTCGGGACACCCAGAAAGAAAGCGTCCTCGACCCGCTTCCCTATGTGGTGCAAGGCAAAAATGTGTGGCTGACCACGCTATCGGTACCTATCACCGCCAATGGCAAGTTCTACGGCGTGGTCGGTGCTGACTTCGACATCTCGTTTATCCAGAAGCTCAGCGAGCAAATGTCCGCCGACCTGTATGGCGGCAAAGGCTCCGTGGCGATCCTGAGCCATCAGGGGTTGGTGGTGGCCGACAGTAAACGCCCGGAACTCATTGGCCAGTCACTGAAAGCGTTGTTGCCCGGCTCTTGGGAGAACGTGTTGAGCAATGTACAGAAGGGTAAGGGAGACAGCCGGTTCAACCCGGACTCCCAGGAAATCGAAGTGCAGATGCCGATCAACCTGGGTCGCACCGGCAAGCCCTGGGCGATCGTGATCCACCTGCCCAAGGCGGTGGTCATGAGCCAGGCCCTGGCCCTGGAGCAGGAACTGCAGTCACGCGGCGTCAAGAGCAGCATCTGGCAGGTCTCGGTCGGCGTGGGCATCTCCCTGCTGGCATTGCTGGCGCTGTGGTTTGCCACGGCGAAAATCGTCGGCCCGATTCGTGAAGCCGCCGCCCTGGCCGCCAACATCAGCCTGGGTGATTTCTCGCGCCGGCTGGTGCAAAAATCTGAAGATGAAGTGGGCCAATTGTCCTTTGCCTTGAACGATATGTCGGAAAGCCTGCAACGCCAGGTGCGCGTGGCCGAGCGTATTTCCGAGGGGGACTTGGATCTGGAAGTACGCCTGTCCTCGCCCAATGACACCCTGGGCAAATCGTTGGAAAAAATGGTCGGCAACCTGAACAACTTAATTTCCCAGGTACAGGCCAGCGCCACGCAAATCACCGGCAGTTCCGCACAGGTCACCGAGTTAAGCCAGTCGCTGTCCGACGGCGCGTCCAATTCCGCTTCGTCCATCACCGAAATCAGTGCGGTGATGACCCAGATGGCGGCGCAGACCACCGACAACGCCGCTAATGCGAAGAAGGCCGACGAGCAATCCCAGGCTTCGCGCGCCGACGCGGGAGAAAGCGACAAGCTGATGAGCGAATTGATCGCGGCCATGGCGGAGATCGACAACTCGGGCAAAGACATCACTGCCATTATTACCACCATCGACAACATCGCCGCTCAAACCAACCTGCTGGCGTTGAACGCGGCCATCGAGGCGGCACGCGCCGGCGAACTGGGTCGCGGTTTTGCGGTGGTCGCCGATGAAGTCAGGAGCCTCGCCGCCCGTAGCGCCGAAGCCGCCCAGCAAACTGCCGCGCTGATTGCCGACTCTTCGACCAAGACCCAGCGCGGCATGATCATCGCCGGCCGCACAGCCGACTCGTTGCGAAATATCGTCACCGGCACCAGCACGGTGTCCAGCCTGGTGTCGTTGATCTACCAAGCCTCCAGTGAGCAGGCTTCCGGCCTGCAACAGGCGAGTATCGGCCTGGAGCAGATCGACGAAGTCACCCAGCAGAATCAGGTCAACTCCCAGCAATGCGCGGAGGCGGCCAAGAACCTGTCGGAACGGGCCAACTCCATGCAACAGGGCCTGAGCCGGTTCAAAGTCAAAGCCTCGTAATGCCTCACGCGAAGCCAGGGGACGTTACCCCTGGCCCAGCCCCTTAAATCCACTCTTCGTTCATCAAATATTAAGAATCGCCTCCCTATACTCGCCGATTGCGGGCCGTTCCCCCGAGCGGTCCCCTGCCCCGGTAGCCACAACCCATGACGCGCCCCGCTCCCCTGCTGCTCCTGCTTGCTGGTCTGCTGTTCTTCTTTGCCCTGGGAAACCACGAACTGCAAGGCTCCACCGAAGCCCGCGTCGCGGGGATCGCCATGGCCATGCACCTGGACAATGATTGGGTCGTGCCGCAACTGTTTCGTGAACCCTTCCTGGAAAAACCGCCCCTGAGCCTGTGGCTTGACGCCGGAGCGATTCGCCTGTTCGGTGGCACGCCTGGGGCGGTACGCCTGGCCTCGGCATTTGCCGGTCTGTTCAGCGTGATGCTGTTCTATGGAATGCTGCGCCGGTTCGGGCGCCCGAAAACATTGGCCTTCAGCGCGGCGCTGATCCTGGCGACCATGGCCAGCTACTGGAGCAATGTGCGCGGCGTGGGGGAAGACTCACTGCTCAGCCTCGGCGTGACCACCGCGCTGCTGGCGTTCTACCAGGCGATGCGGCCTGAGTCCGAGCGCCAAGGCTCCACGACCTGGGCCTGGGCGCTGTTTACCGCCGGGATGGCGATCGCCACCTTGAGCAAAGGCGTACTGGGCCTGGCGATGCCGGGCATCGTGATCTTTGTGTACCTGGCCAGCACCAGCCTGATGGACAAGCGCCTGCGCATCGCCGACTGGCTCAAACCGGCGCTGTTTACCCTGCTGGCGTTGGTGCCGCTGATGATCTGGCTGGGCTTCCTGTTCCAACGCGGCGGAATGCAGGCCGTGGGCGAAGTGCTGTGGACCAACAGCGTCGGGCGCTTCAGCGGCTCGTTTGTGGAGGCCGGGCACTACGAACCGTTCTACTACTACATCGCCAAGCTGCCCGAGGCCTTCCTGCCGTGGAACATCCTGGTGTACCTGGGCCTGTGGCATTTCCGTAGAAGCCTGGTGCGTAACCGCTATCGCCTGTTTTTCAGCGTATGGCTGGTGGCGCAATTCACCCTGCTGACGCTGGCCTCAAGCAAGCGCACGGTTTACTTGATGGCCCTGACACCGGCCGCCGCCGTACTGGCCGCAGAATATGCCCGGGTGTTGCTGGAATGGCTCAAGGATCACAAGCCGGCGTTGTACCGCTACCACCGGCACGTGATCGGCGGTGTCTTCAGCCTGCTGATCGCCTGCTATCTGGTGACCGCATTATGGTTCGCGCCAAAAGCTGATGCGCGCCAGTCATTCGTACCGGTGATCAGTCAGGTCCAGGCGCTGCAGGCGCAAGGCAAGGAAGTCGCGCTGTTCCAGCCCAACGAGCGGATCGCGGGGGCCGGCGTGTTCTACATGAAGGGGTACCTGAAGATCCTGCAGACGGAACCCGACCTGCACCGCTACCTCGCGGCCAAGCCCGGCAACGTTGCGCTGCTGGACCATACCAACGACTTGACCGCCAAGGTCACGGTGATCAAGGAGATGGCAATCAACCGCCAGCCCTACTACTTCATCGAGCAGTAAGGCCGGCGCGGGCATCAGTGTTTGGTGACCTTGTCCAGGTAACCCATGGCGAACGCCGAGATCACGAAGGTCATGTGAATGATCACGTACCACATCAGGTGTTGCGGATCGACGTTCTTGGCGTCCATGAAGATGCGCAGCAAGTGGATGGAGGAAATCGCCACGATGGAGGCCGCCACTTTCATCTTCAGCGACGAAGAGTCCATGGTGCCCAGCCAGTTGAGCTTTTCCTTGTTTTCATCGATATCCAGCTGCGAGACGAAGTTCTCGTAGCCGGAAATCATCACCATCACCAGCAAGCCGCCGACCAGGGCCATGTCGATCAACGACAGCAGCACCAGGATCAACTCGGACTCGGCCATCGAGAACACGCTCGGCAGCAGGTGAATCACTTCCTGGAAGAATTTCAGCGCCAGCGCCAGCAACCCGAGGGACAGGCCGAAATAGATCGGCGCCAGCAGCCAGCGCGAGGCGTACATAGCATTTTCGATAAAGCGTTCCATTGGATCTCACACAGCATGGCTAGAAATGGCGGCGAGTATACCAGCCGCTATAAGACACCTGTAACCACGAGAAAACTGACCTGGGCGGCATCTGTAAGAGAATTTTTCTGCTAGTGTCGAGCCCAATAACTCGGCTCGATGACGTCGGACAGGAAAAAACTCAGATGATGGATGTGCGATCCCCTTTGGCCAGCGTTGGCCTATGCGCCGCATTGTTACTGGCCGGCGGCTGTTCCCCAAGCGATGAGCAGAAACAGGCCACCCTCGAAGAGAAAACCGCAAAGTTCGAACAGTCCCTCGACAGCATCCAGGATCCGAAACTGCGCGACGCCATTGCCGACCTCGGCGGCTCGCTGCTGCTGCTGGAACGGGCGCGGGTCAAGCTGGCCACCAAGCCCATAGAAGCCGAATACGGCGAAGACACCCTCGCCCTGCTCAAGCACTACCCCACGCCGCAAGGGCTGGTGGACACCTACATCAATGGCTTGTTCGTACTGCGCAAAGCCTCACATTCGGACTACCTGACCGACCTGCAGCCGGTCTTCCCGTTCAACTTCAATGTGCCAGACCAGTTCCCCTTCCCCCACGGCCTGGAATGGCAATCCGTCACCTTGAGCAACAACAAGATCGTGCCGTTCCAGCCGGAATGGTCGGAAACTGATCCCGGCATCCAGTTGAGCCCCAGCAGCTCCAACCTGACCAACCCGGATGACCTGACGGTCACCTATCCGTTCATCGATGGCATCGAGACGGAAAACAAAAGCCAGCCGCAACCCGTCCGCCTCAAGGGCACGGTAGAAGTGATCGCACCGGGCAAAGCGCTGACTTTCGATTTGTCGAAAAAGGACGTGGGCCACAAACGCACCGAAGGCAATATCACCGTCAACCTGCTGCTCCTGGAAAAGAACTACGCCGAAATCGAACTGACCAACAGCCAACCGCTGGCACCGGAAGTGGGTGACCAATCGCCTAACCCCTTGCTGGTACAGGCGCGGGACAGCACCGGGCAATTCCTCACACGCTCGGGTTCGATCAACGAAAGCAGCGCGCAAGTCGAGTTCTACCAGAAGCAATTGGCCGAGATGCAAAAACAGAAGGCCTGGTCCGACGCATTTGAAAAGCAACTGGTCGATGAGCAGAAAGCCTTCGAACACAAGCAGAGCAGCCATTACGCCAAGGTCTATTTCAATGGCCTGATCGACACCCTGCAGATCAACGTGCTGGATTTCTCCACGGCCACGGTCACCCGCAAGGACCTCGACCTGCCGGTCCTGCGCTTCGACAAGAACAGCCTGGAAAAGACCGTACAAGCCCTGCCCATGCCGGTCACCGTGTATGACGACGGCGCCGCCAGCTGGCTCAAGGACGCATCGTTGACCGAGGAACAACTGAAGAAGAGCGTCACCATCAGCCAGTCCGTCGAAGATGCCAGCGCCGCCCATATCGTGTTCGACCACCCATTCACCTTCAATGACGACCTGGTGGGCAGCGAGCGCAACAGCAGCGAATCACCGGTGACGTTCTTCACTGCCGACGAGAAAGGTGAACGCGGCGAGCCTATTGAACTGCCGACCGAGGCGTATGAATTGAACCCGGCCCGCGGCACTCTCACCTACGACCTCAACCTGTTCCCGGAAAACCCGGCGTTTGTCGTGGGTTCGATCCCGTTGTTCCTGGCGACTATCGAGAAAGGCGACATCGATGCGGCCAAGCTGCCTAAGGGGTTGTCGCTCAAGGACAACGCACTGATCGTCGACCAAAAGGAATTCCCTGCCGACAGCTGGCGCTTCTACGCCAAGGACGCCAGCGGCAACTACCTCAAGGAAATCCTCGGCGTCAGCCACCGCGCCGAGGAATACGGCACAGCCCTGTTTGACGTGCATTATTTCTACGGCCAGCCGACGGCACTGGAAAGCTACCAGCGCACCGACCTCAGTACCGTGCAATACGGCTTTGAGGTCAAATTGGACAAGCCCGAGGGCAAATAAACGCGCCTACAGCGCCAGTTGCTCATGGCTGCCATTGAGCTGGCGGAGATGGGCCTGCATGTGCAGGCACCAGATCTGCGGGTCACCCGCCAGCTCATAGCCGTGCAGGGTCAGGCTTTCGACGATCGATTGCAGCATGGTTTCTGCCACGAAGGGCCCATGAAACGGACCCTGGGATTTGATCGTGGAAGGTTGTTCGCCGGTCATTCCAGCGGCAAACAACAAGGTCCACATCCCGTTATCCCCCGCGAGAGGGCGAACGGAACATTCGATTCGGGTAACCAGGCCGAAGCACTGGCGGGTAAGGCAAAGGTTGCGCGGCATGGCGGCGACCCTCGGTAGATCGGTGTTCAACCTCAACCTATGGCGAGGCTGTTTCTATCCAGCGACTCCTGTGGATATCCCTACGCTCAGAATAGAAGAAAAACACGACAAACCAAGGCTGTAGGGACCAACGGACATTAGTCCCCCAGAAGGAAGTCAATTTAGTGACGCAACCAGATCCAAATGTGGGAGGGGGCTTGCTCCCGATGCAGTGTGTCAGTCGACATCTACATGACTGTCCTATCGCAATCGGGAGCAAGCCCCCTCCCACATGTTTGATCCGGCTGGCCTCAGAACTCAGGTGGGCTTGGCTTCGGCCAGCGCCTGCTGCGCCAGCTCCTTCTCCGCTTCCTTCAGGTCTTCCTCGCTGATCATCTCGGCAATCGCGCGCAAGCGCTCGACCACGCGGGCATTGACGGTGCCCTCCGGGAACTGGCCCTCGGCGTCCGGCTCACCGGCATCCTCGCCCACCAGCAGGCTCAACGCCTCATCCGCCTGACGCACCGCATAGATATGGAATTGCCCGGCGCGCACGGCCTGCAACACCTTCTCATCCAGCATCAATGTGGCAACGTTGGCCTGGGGAATGATCGCCCCTTGCTCACCGGTCAAACCGCGGGCTTCGCACAGGCGGAAGAAACCTTCGATCTTCTCGTTGACCCCGCCCACGGCCTGCACTTCACCAAACTGGTTGATCGAACCGGTGATGGCAAAACACTGCTTGAGTGGCGTCTTCGATAAGGCCGAGATCAAGGTGCACGCCTCGCCCAGGGACGCGCTGTCACCGTCCACGTAACCGTAGGACTGTTCCAGCGCGATACTCGCCGAGATCGCCAGCGGGAACTCCTGGGCATAGCGGCTGCCCAGGTAACCGGTGAGGATCATCACGCCCTTGGAGTGAATCGGCTGCCCGAGGTTAACTTCACGCTCGATGTCGACAATGCCACTGCCGCCCGGGTACACCGTGGCGGAAATCCGTGCCGGCACACCGAACGCCGAATCACCGACCTCCAGCACCGTCAGCCCGTTGCACTTGCCGACCGCCGCGCCGGCGGTGTCGATCAGGATTACCCCGGCGAGCATGTCGTCGAGAATCCGCGCCGACACACGCCCGGTACGCGTGGCCTTGGCCTTCAGTGCACGCTCGATATGGCCAGCATCGGTCATCTCATCGCCTGCCAGGTGACGGATAAAATCCGCCTCACTCACCAGCTGGAACAAATCCCCGATACGCGCCGACAAACGGCCCTGGTGCTCTGCCAGCCGTGCGCTGTAGGTGGCCAGGCGCGCCACCGCGTCAGAGGTCAGCGGCGCCATGCCTTCTTCCGAAGTGCGGGTTTTGAGCAACTGGGCGAACTGCTCCAGGCTCTCGTCCACCATCGGGATGTCTTCGTCGAAATCCACCAGCACCCGGAACATCTCCTGGAAGTCCGGATCGGCGTCCTGCAGCGCGTAATACAACTGGCGCGAACCGATGATGATGACCTTGACCTGCAGCGGGATCATCTGCGGGTTAAGGGTCACGGTGGCCAGGCGGCCCAGTTCGCCCAGGGGCGATTCCATCTTCAGCTTGCGCGACTGCAGGGAACGCTTGAGGGCGTCCCACACAAACGGCTCGCTGAGCATCTTCTCGGCTTCAAGAATCAAAAAGCCGCCGTTGGCACGGTGCAACGCACCCGGGCGTAACTGGCGATAGGTGGTGTACAGCGCGCCCTGGTCGGTGCTGTATTCGATACGGCCGAACAGGTTGTCGTAGGTTGGGTGCGGTTCAAACACCACCGGCGCGCCACCGTTGACCGCATGGCCCACCACCAGGCTCGGGCAGTATTGCTCTTCGAGCAGCTTGCGGGCCTGGGCGTCGGTCTTGGCGTCGTCCACCAATTGTTCCACCACGGTTTTCAGCAGGTACACCTGCATGGCCTGCAGGTAACCGCAGACACCGGCGTTTTCCGCGTACTTTTCCGACAGCGGTGCGAGCAAAGGTTGCAGGGCCAGGGTGATGGTTTCTTCGTTGAACTGACGCAGTTGGTTATTGGACTCGCGCTTCCACTGGGGCAGGCTGGCCAACTCCTCGTTGAGGCGTTCTTCCAGCTCGGAAATATCCGTGTGGAAACGCTCGCGATCCACTTCCGGCAGCTGCGAGAACTCGGCCTCATCCAGCGCCTTGCCGTCGAGCATCGGGGTGAAGGCGATGTTTGAACTGTCGCGGTACAGCGCCACGTCCTTTTCCAACGCCAGGCGTTCGATCACGTCCAGGGCCTTGTCATAGCGCTGGTTGAAGGCGCGGTCGATGGCACTTTTGCGCTGTTGATACGTCGGGTGTTCGAACACCGCCGGGAAGGTCGCGACGAGGTTGTCGACCAGGCCATTGATATCGGCAATGAACGCCGCCGCACCGCCGCCTGGCAATTCCAGGGCGCGGGGTTCGCGAGGCTCGTCAAAATTGTTCACATAAACCCAGTCCGCCGGGGTCTGCAGGCGCTTGCCCTCGGCTTTCAGGTAGCGTTTGACGAACGAAAAGCGGCCGGTGCCCGGCTCGCCCATGACAAATACGTTGTAACCGGGGCGTGGCATGGCCACACCGAACTGCAACGCTTCAACCGCGCGTTCCTGGCCAAGCACACCGCGAAAGGGCTCCAGATCATTGGTGGTCGAGAAGCTGAACTGTTCAGCGGAGAAAGGGCGAGTCAGCGCTTCGGGCGCTAGACGCAAGCTGGCAGCAACAGGATCAGGCATCGGGCTTCCTTACATCAGGCGGGGCAGATGACGGCATTCTGGCTCTCCGTTGCGCGCTCTGGCAAGGCGAGCCGTAGGGAAAGCATAGACACGGAACATACCCTACAAAAAAAACGCGACATTGCTGATTGTTTTATAAAAACACACGGAACCCTTGGAACGTGCCTAAACTCCAAACTGCGCGGGTTGGACTAATAACCGATCCCAGGGGCGCTATGAAGTGCCTGAACCCTTGTCCATTGGTTTGCACACAAAGAGAACAAAGCTATGAAACGGATCCTTCTCGGTACTCTCTTCACCGTCGTCTCCCTCAATGCAATGGCTGAAGCACCAGGCGGCCCGAACTGCGGTTGGGGCAACATGTTGTTCGAAGGCCAGCGCGGTACTCCGGCGCACTTCCTGGCTTCCACCACCAACGGTACCTCGGGTAACGCCACCTTCGGCATGACCTCGGGCACCAACGGCTGCAGCACCAACAGCGCGCTGACCTACGGCGGCAAGTCCTGGATTGCCATGAATGGCATGATGAACGAGCTGTCCGAAGACATGGCCAAGGGCAATGGTGAAGCACTGACCACCTACGCCGTGGTACTGGGCGTTGCTCCGGAAGATCGCGAGCACTTCGCGGCTGTGGCTCACGAGCACTTCCAGCAAATCTTCAGCAAGGCCGATGTGACCGCTGAAGACGTGCACAACAACACCCTGGCTGTACTGAAAGGCGATGCCCGTCTGGCGAAATACGCTACCCAGGCTTAAGCTCGACCTGCCCGCGCCTCCCCAGGCGCGGGTTTTATTTTTGGACCCGCCTCCCTTTGGGTCTCTCTAATTTCCGACTTAAGTTGCCCCTATGCTCAAACGCTTTGCCTGGATGGCACTCCTCGCCTGCGCCCCGCTGTACGCGGCACCGCACCTTGATGATCAACGTTTGCAGCAATTGGCCAATGATCCGTTCTGGCTCTCTTTAGGCCATTACGAAGCCGGCAAAATCAGTGGCTGGCGCAGTTATGTCAGTGAAAAGAAATTCTTCCTCGCAGCCGATGGCGCCCACCACCCGGATGCAGAACTCAAGGCCACCGTCGACGCGCTTTACGCTCCGGCCAGCCTGGGTGAAAAACACGCCCAATGCGTTTATCCCGCACGTACCCGCTGGCTCAAGGATCAGTTGCACCTTACTGACCTGCCCGCTGTGGACTGCAAGGAATTCAAGCAGTGGTTCAAGGACGTCGCGCCCCATAGCGCGGTCATGATCTTCCCAGCGGCCTACCTCAACAGCCCGTCCTCGATGTTCGGCCATACCCTGCTGCGTATCGACCAGGCCGACGTGCAGAGCAACAAGACCGCGCTGCTCAGCTACGCGATCAACTTCGGCGCCTATATCGAAGGCTCGGACAACAGCATCCTGTATGCCTGGAAAGGCCTGATGGGCGGCTACCCCGGCCTGTTCGCCCTGGTGCCCTACCAGGAAAAACTCTCGGAATACCGCAGCCTCGAAAACCGTGACCTGTGGGAATACCGCCTCAACCTCACCCAGGTCGAGACCGAGCGCATGGTCGAGCACGTGTGGGAGCTCAAGCAGATCCAGTTCGACTACTTCTTCTTCGATGAAAACTGCTCCTATCGCCTGTTGGAACTGTTGCAAGTGGCCCGCCCCGGCCTGCGCCTGACCGAACAATTCCCGCTTACCGCCATCCCCACCGACACGGTCAAGGCAGTGAAAGAGGCCGGTCTGGTCGAGAAGATCGACTACCGGCCTTCCCGTGAGCGCGAGCTGCTGGAGCGCGCCAAGCCGCTGGACAGCGATGAGCAACAGTGGGTGCTGAAGGTCAGCGACGACCAGCAGCAATTGCAGGCGCCTGCCTTCAAAGCGTTGCCTCGCGACCGCCAGGCCCTGATCATCGACGCCGCCTACCGCCTGGGTCGCTACCGCGCCAACGGCCTGGAACGCGACACCGCACGCTCCCAACGCAGCTTCGAGCTGCTGCGCGCGATCAACCAGAACCCCGCGCCCGACCTGAAGATCACGCCCCCCGGCCTGCCCGAAAACGGCCATGAGTCACGTACCTGGCAAGCCGGCATCGGCACACGCGGCGACAAGGCTTTCGGCGAATATGGCCTGCGCATGGCCTACCACGACCTCAACGACAACGCCGAAGGCTTCCCCCTCGGCGCGCAGATCGAAATCCTGCAGATGAAACTGCGCCAGTACGAAGGTAACCACTGGCAACTGCAGCAACTGGACCTGGCCACCATCCGCTCCCTGACCCCGCGCAACGCCTTGCTGCAGCCGTGGTCCTGGCAAGTCACCGGCGGCCTGGAGCGCGTACCCGGTAAACACGACGACGAAACCTTGGTCGCCCATGTCAACGGCGGCGCCGGCGGCACCTGGCAACTGAGCGACGACATGCTCGGCTTCGCCCTCGGCACCGTGCGCGTGGAACACAACAATGACTTCAACGAAGCCATCTCCCCCGCTGCCGGGTTCAATACCGGCGTGTTGTGGAAAAACCCACTGGGCAATTTGAGCCTGGAAGCAAAAGGGGATTTCTTCACCAATGGTGAAGTGCGGCGCAGCCTCAGCCTGAACCAGCAGTGGGAACTGTCCCGCAACCTGGGCCTGCGCCTGAGTGCACAGCGCGAGTACAGCCACTTGTCGACGCCGGTGAATGAAGTGATGCTTGAGGTGAAGTGGTATCACTACTGACTAACACCTTTTGTCAGCATTGCCCGCACAATCAGGAGTTCACTCGACATGGCCGTTACCTGCACCACCCTTGAAGAAGTTCGAAACAACATCGACCGCCTCGATCAGCAAATCGTCACCCTGCTGGCCGAACGCGGCCGCTACGTCTCCCAGGCGGCACGCTTCAAAAAAGACACCGATGGCGTCAAGGCCCCACAGCGGGTTGAGCAGGTGATTGCCAAGGTGCGGGGTTTATCGGAAGCCGTAGGCGCCAACCCCGAGGTGACCGAGCAGGTCTATCGCGCGATGATTGCGGCGTTTATCCAGCAGGAATTGGCGGAACATGCGGCTCTGGCGGCCAACCAGGCAACATAGGTCCTTGTGGTGAGGGCGCCAACGGTTTCGGCGCCCACCGCTCGATCTCCTCGCGCTCCACACCTTTCTCACACGCCTTTCACGCCTCCCCGACAAATCCCTATCTAGACTTCCCCCATCAGCCGTGAAGCGGCGAGGGAGCAAGCGATGTGGCGGTATGCAGTAATGCTGTGTGCGGTGGTGTGGCTGGCGGGTTGCCAATCGACTCATCAGGAGTTGCTCGCCAAGGGTTATCCACCGGCCTTTGCCGATGGCTTTGATGATGGCTGCAGCAGCGGTCGCCAGGCCGCTGGCGTGATCACTGGGGAGTTTCGCAAGAACGTTCCCCGCTACCTGAAAGACCGGGAATACGCCGCAGGCTGGGAGGATGGTTTTCGCCAGTGCAAGGCCATGCGCGAGAACGAGGAGTTGCGCGACTACAAGAACGACCACTGGGACGACCGCGAGCGCGCCTGGCAGCAGGAGAAGAACCGAGATGCTGCGCGGGCCTATCGCTCGCAATAGGTCGCTTTCAGACATCCATCGAAACTAAAGCGCGGCGAACATGGCCCAAGCTCCATAGAGGGAGAACGTCATGAGCCGAGCTTTTGTAAATGAGGACAACGCCGCCGCCCAGGCCGATCAACCGGTGGAGCGTCAGGTCAGTGAGCAGCCCAATCGCCTGACCGCGCAGGGGTTGGCGCAATTGCAGGCCAAGGTTACGCAACTACAGGCCGAGCACAGCGCCGAATCCGCCAAGGGCGAGCAGGCCGACAAACAGCGCCAGGCCGACCTCGAGCGGGATTTGCGCTACTTCAACCAGCGCGTGCAGAGCGCCCAGGTGGTGGCGCCCGCTACGTCCACCGACAAGGTGCAGATCGGCAGTTGGGTAACCTTCGCCAATGAGCATGACGAGCAGCAGCGTATCCAATTGGTCGGCGAAGACCAGGCCGATGCCGGCGCCGGCCTGATCAACTGGGGTTCGCCCCTGGGCCGTGCCTTGCTGGGAGCCCAGGTGGGTGACGAGGTGCTGTGGAAGCGCCCCGTCGGCGATCAGTTGATCGAAGTGCTGCGCATCGAAGCCGAGGCTTAGACGATGCCTTGCGCCAGCATCGCGTCGGCAACTTTCACGAAGCCCGCAATGTTCGCGCCCTTCACGTAGTTGATCCGACCGTTCTCTTCGCCGTAGTGCACGCAGGCGTGGTGGATCGACTGCATAATGTTGTGCAGCTTGCTGTCCACTTCACCGGCGGTCCACAGCAGGCGCATGGCGTTCTGCGACATCTCCAGGCCGCTCACGGCGACGCCGCCGGCATTCGACGCCTTGCCCGGCGCGAACAGAATGCCCGCCTCGATAAAAATATCCACAGCCTCAAGCGTCGTCGGCATGTTGGCGCCTTCGGCCACACAGATGCAGCCGTTGCGCAGCAGCGTGCGGGCGGCTGCGGCGTCGAGTTCGTTCTGGGTAGCGCATGGCAGGGCAATATCGCAGGCCAGTTCCCAGGGGGTTTTACCGGCGCGGAACTCCAGGCCGTAACGCGCGGCCAGTTCGCTGATGCGCCCACGCTGCACGTTTTTCAACTCCAGCAGCGCCGACCATTGCTCCTCGGTCAAGCCGCTTTCGGCGTACAGCGTGCCTTCGGAATCGGACAAGGAGATCACCTTGCCGCCCAGGTCCATGACCTTGCGCGCCGCGTATTGGGCCACGTTGCCGGAGCCAGAGACCGCAACGCGCTTGCCTTCTACCCGTTGACCGTCGCGCTTTAGCATCTCTTCGGCGAAGTACACACACCCGAATCCGGTGGCTTCCGGGCGGATCAGGCTGCCGCCGTAGGTCATGCCCTTGCCGGTCAACACCGAGGTGAATTGGTTACTCAGGCGCTTGTACTGGCCGAACAGGAAGCCAATCTCACGGGCGCCCACGCCGATGTCGCCGGCCGGTACGTCCACGTCTGCGCCGATATGGCGGTACAGTTCGCTCATGAACGCCTGGCAGAAGCGCATGACTTCGGCGTCACTCTTACCTTTTGGATCAAAGTCCGAGCCGCCTTTACCGCCGCCCATGGGCAGCGAGGTCAGGGAATTCTTGAAGGTCTGCTCGAAGGCAAGAAACTTCAGCACCCCCAGGTTTACCGACGGGTGAAAACGCAGACCGCCCTTGTAAGGGCCGATGGCGCTGTTCATCTGGATACGGAAGCCGCGGTTGACCTGGACCTTGCCATGATCATCCACCCACGACACCCGAAAGGTAATCGCCCGCTCCGGCTCGCAGATGCGCTCCAGGATGCCCGATGTCAGGTAGTGGGGATTGGCTTCAAGAAACGGCCACAGGCTGCGCAGGACTTCTTCTACGGCCTGGTGGAATTCCGGCTGGTCGGGGTCGCGTTTTTTCAGGCGGGCGAGGAAGGATTCGACGGATTCGATCATGAAAAGTCTCGGCAAATTGATTGTTTTTAAATGAGATTGAGCCGGACTTTATCAATTCATGTCGCACCGCGACAGGGCAAAATGTCGCTTTTGTGAATTTAAATGGTGCATTAGATATAAATAAACCCAGGAAACAGGGATTTATCGCACTTAAAAGGGGATTGCCAAGGCAGGTGATGCACCAGCAAGGAAATAGCCATCGGGAGCAAGCCCCCTCCCACATTTGATCGGTGTGGGTTGGGAAAAATGCGCAAAAAAAAGCGGAGCCCGAGGGCCCCGCTTTTTTCAAACCAGCCGGATCAGGCCAGTTTTTTGTGCCGCACACGGTGCGGCTGAGCAGCAGCTTCGCCCAAACGCTTTTTACGGTCCGCTTCGTACTCGGTGTAGTTGCCTTCGAAGAACACAGCTTGCGAGTCGTCTTCGTACGCCAGGATGTGGGTCGCGACGCGGTCAAGGAACCACCGATCGTGAGAGATCACAATGGCGGCGCCCGGGAAGTCCAGCAGGGCTTCTTCCAGGGAACGCAGGGTTTCAACGTCGAGGTCGTTGGACGGTTCGTCGAGCAGCAGGACGTTGCCGCCCTCTTTCAGGGTCAGGGCCAGGTGCAAGCGACCGCGCTCACCACCGGACAGGTCCTTGACGAACTTCTGCTGGTCGCCGCCCTTGAAATTGAAACGACCGACGTAGGTGCGCGACGGGATTTCATAGTTGCCGATACGGATCTGGTCGGAACCGTCGGAGATCTGCTGGAATACCGTCTTGCTGCCATCCAGGTCTTCGCGGCTCTGGTCCACACAGGCCAACTGCACGGTTTCGCCGACTTCGATGGTGCCCGAGTCCGGGGTTTCCTTGCCCATCAGCATGCGGAACAGGGTGGATTTACCCGCACCGTTACCGCCGATAACGCCGACGATCGCGCCTTTTGGCATGGAGAACGACAGGTTGTCGATCAGCACGCGATCGCCATAGCCTTTGGTCACGTTCTTGAACTCGATGACCTTGTCACCCAGGCGCGGACCGGCCGGGATGTAGATCTCGTTGGTTTCGCTGCGCTTCTGGAATTCCTGCGACTGCATTTCTTCGAAGCGTTGCAGACGTGCCTTGGATTTGGACTGGCGGGCCTTGGCGCCTTTGCGCACCCACTCCAGTTCTTCCTTCATGGCTTTTTCGTGGGCCGATTGCTGCTTGGATTCGGCGGCCAGACGGTCGGACTTGGCTTCCAGCCAACCGGAGTAGTTGCCCTCGTAAGGGATACCGGCGCCGCGGTCGAGCTCGAGGATCCAGCCGGCAACGTTGTCCAGGAAGTAGCGGTCGTGCGTGATCGCAACCACGGTGCCCGGGAAATCGTGCAGGAAGTGCTCCAGCCAGGCGACGGAGTCGGCGTCCAAGTGGTTGGTCGGTTCGTCGAGCAGCAGCATGTCGGGAGCCGACAACAGCAGGCGGCACAGGGCCACACGACGTTTTTCACCACCGGAGAGGAATTCGACCTTGGCGTCCCAGGCCGGCAGGCGCAGCGCATCGGCGGCGACTTCCAGCTGGCGCTCCAGGTTGTGACCGTCGCCGGCCTGCAGGATCGCTTCAAGCTTGGCCTGTTCGGCGGCCAGCTTGTCGAAGTCGGCATCCGGCTCGGCGTAGGCGGCGTAGACCTCGTCCAGGCGGGCCTGGGCGTCCTTGATCACGCTGACGGCTTCCTCAACCACTTCACGCACGGTCTTGGTCGGGTCCAGGATCGGCTCCTGTGGCAGGTAGCCGATGTTCAGTTCCGGCATCGGGCGGGCTTCGCCTTCGAACTCGGTATCGACGCCAGCCATGATTTTCAGCAGTGTGGACTTACCCGAGCCGTTGAGGCCGAGCACGCCGATCTTGGCGCCGGGGAAAAAGGACAGCGAAATATTTTTCAGGATTTCCCGCTTCGGCGGAACAACTTTTCCCAGCCGATGCATGGTGAAGACGTATTGAGCCATGGTGAACCTAGCGTCTGTGACTGATGAATTAAGCGGGCGAAGCCCGTGCCAGGCCATGCGCCGCGCGGGCCGTTGACTATCATCAATGCCAGCGAGCGGAAAAGCCTGAAGATCTGGGGCTGGAACGCCACCGCGTAACCGGCAAAGCTACCTCAATGCGCTTGGTCAGTCCAGCCAAGCAGGGCTGGCACTTTGCCACAAGTCAAGGCATGCTAGCCGCCCTTCGGGCGTCCGGCTTATAGTGCACGTCGCGCGCCAGTCCAGCCAAACCGCAGGATCACAGCTTGTCCAAAGTCACGCCGCCAACTCCCTTGCGCGCCGCTCATGTAGCGCCGGGAATGCCCCTGCACGGCACCCTCAAAGGCGCATTGGCGACGCTTGTCCTCCTGCTGCTCGCGTTATTGTTCTGGCAACTGCTGGACCAACTGCAGCAAAACCAGAAAAACCAGCAGCAATACACCATCGACTACAGCGCCGACCTGGCTGAACAGATCAGCCTGAACATGGCCCTGAGCGCAAAAATTGCCCTGAACCTGCTACCGATGGTCGAACCGCCGCGCGACATCGAACAGCAACAGGCCCTGACGCGCACGTTGCAGCGCTCGCTGCCGGAACTGCGCAGTATCGCCCTGCTCGCGCCCAGCGGCGCGATGATCAGCGACAGCGCCAATGACAGCCAGGACAGCGCCTGGCTGGAAGAGCTGGTGCAGCGCAGCCACGGCCAACCCTACTACCTGAGCAATAACGACGACGGCACCCTCATCTATCTGCTGCTGCACCAGCCCAGCGGTGGCTCAAAGATGTACTGGGCGCTGCGCCTGGCACCCAACTACCTGGTCAACCTGACCCGCCAGGACAGCCAGGGCCAGCGCCCCATGTGGGCCATCGAGAACCGCCTGAACCACCGTGTGGTCAGCCGTGACAGTGGCATGCCGGCGCAATGGGGCGACGCCCTGACCCCGGATGACCTGAATAAAAGCGTGCTGGTCACGCCCTTGAGCAAAAGCGACTGGCAGTTGCGCGGGATGTTCGACCGTGCAGCCGTGCTGGAACAATTGCTGCCGGCGTTTATCGGTAAATGCCTGCTGGGCCTGGCCTTCTCGTTGATCCCCGTGATCGTGCTGCTGAATATGCGTCGCCGCCAGCGCCAGGTGCATGAAGGCCGGCGGCGGTATCAGGATATTTTCGAAGGCACCGGCGTCGCGCTGTGCGTACTTGACTTGTCGGGCCTGAACGCATTCTTTGGCAAGGTGCACTTGCAGACCCGCGAGCAACTGCACGCCTGGCTGCAAACTTCCCCCGAGGAATGCCGGCAGTTGCTCACCGAACTGCGCATCACCGAGATCAACCAGGTGGCGGTGAGCCTGCTCAGAGTGAGCTCCTGCGAGGAAGCGTGGGAGCGGCTGATCGATGATTGCCCGCGCAACACCACGTCCATCGGTCATCAGATACTCGAAGCGGTCCTGACCCAACAGAGTCAGCTTGAGTTGGAAATCCAGCTCAAGGATGTGGCCGGCAACGAACAGTACCTTTGGATGGTGATGCGCCTGCCGGAACAGCAGGACGACTTCAAGGCGGTGATCCTCAGCATCAGCGACATCACCAGCCGCAAACTGATCGAACTGTCGCTGGTGGAACGTGAAAGCTTCTGGTCGGACGTGGTCCGTACCGTGCCCGACCACCTGTATGTGCAGGATGTGATCAGCCAGCGCATGATCTTCAGCAACCACCATCTGGGCCACACCCTCGGCTATACCAAGGCCGAACTGCATCAAATGGGCGAGTATTTCTGGGAAATCCTGCTGCACCCCGAAGACGCCGAGCATTACCACGATCTGCGCCAACAGCAACGCCAGGTCGGCTACACGACGCAGCTGCACTGCCAGTTGCGCTTTCGCCATCGCAATAACCAATGGCGGCGCTTTGATATTCGCGAGCAGGCCCTGGCGCGGGACAAGACGGCGCAAGTCACGCGCATCATCGGTGTGGCCAAGGACATCACCGACCAGATCGAAGCCAGCGAGTCCCTGCGCGACAGCGAACAGCGCTACCGCATGCTGGCCGAAAGCATCAGCGACGTGATCTGCTCCACCGACAGCCAACTGGCCCTGAACTACGTCAGCCCGTCGGTCAACGCCGTGCTGGGTTACGACGTGGACTGGGTATTCAAGAACGGCTGGCAGTCGATCATCGCCAACCCGCAGCAACTGACCGGCATCTATAGCCTGGTGGAACAGGTCAGCCGCGCACTGGGCGATCCCGAGGCGCTGAATAGGCTGCGCGATCAAGTGCAGACCCAATTGTTCCTGTTCGACTGCCTGCGCGCCGATGGCCGCAAGGTGCCGATCGAGCTGCGCCTGGTGCTGGTGTGGGATGAGCACGGCGCCTTCGAGGGCATCCTTGGCGTGGGCCGCGACATCAGCCAGCAACGCCGTGCCGAAAAAGACCTGCGCATGGCCGCCACCGTATTCGAGCACTCCACGTCGGCAATCCTGATCACCGACCCCGCCGGCTATATCGTGCAGGCCAACGAGGCGTTCAGCCGGGTCAGCGGTTATGCGGTGAGTGATGTACTCGACCAGTTGCCGAACATGCTCACCGTCGACGAACAACAGGAAGCCCACCTGCGCTACGTGCTCAAGCAACTGCACCAGCACAGCACCTGGGAAGGCGAAGTGTGGCTCAAGCGCCGTAACGGCGAGCATTACCCGGCCTGGGTCGGCATTACGGCGGTGTTCGACGATGAAGGCGACCTGGCCAGTTATGTGTGCTTCTTCAGCGATATCAGCGAACGCAAGGCCAGCGAACAGCGCATCCACCGCCTGGCCTATTACGACGCCCTGACCCACCTGCCCAACCGCACCTTGTTCCAGGACCGCCTGCACACCGCGTTGCAGTCGGCCGAACGGCAGAAGTCGTGGGTGGTACTGATGTTCCTCGACCTCGACCGTTTCAAGCCGATCAACGACTCCCTGGGCCACGCCGCCGGCGACCGCATGCTCAAGGAAATGGCCACCCGCCTGCTCGGTTGCGTCGCCGAAGACGATACCGTGGCGCGCATGGGCGGCGACGAGTTCACCTTGCTGCTGCAACCGCGGGTCAGCCGCGAAATGGCGCTGAACCGCGCGATCCATGTGGCCGAACAGATTTTGGCCAGCCTGGTGAAGCCGTTTGTGCTGGAGGGTCGCGAGTTCTTTGTGACCGCCAGTATCGGCATTGCTCTCAGCCCGCAGGACGGCAACGAGCTGAGCCAGCTGATGAAGAACGCCGACACGGCGATGTATCACGCCAAGGAACGTGGCAAGAACAACTTCCAGTTCTACCAGGCCGACATGAACGCCAGCGCCCTGGAACGCCTGGAGCTGGAAAGCGACCTGCGCCACGCGCTGGAGCAGGACGAATTCGTGCTCTATTACCAGCCGCAGTTCAGCGGCGACGGCAAACGCCTGACCGGCGCCGAAGCGCTGCTGCGCTGGCGCCATCCACGCCGTGGACTGGTGCCGCCGGGGGACTTCATTCCGGTGCTCGAAGAGTTGGGCCTGGTGGTGGACGTGGGCGACTGGGTGATCAGCGAAGCCTGTCGCCAGCTCAAGACCTGGCACCATAACAAGGTGCGGGTGCCGAAAGTCTCGGTGAACATCTCCGCGCGGCAGTTCTCCGACGGCCAGCTGGGCACGCGCATCGCCACCATCCTCAAGGACACTGGCCTGCCACCGGCGTGCCTGGAGCTGGAGCTGACCGAAAGTATCCTGATGCGCGAAGTCAACGAAGCCATGCATATCCTCGACAGCCTGAAAAACCTGGGCCTGAGCATTGCGGTGGACGACTTCGGCACGGGTTATTCGTCACTCAACTACCTCAAGCAATTCCCCATCGACGTGCTGAAAATCGACCGCACCTTCGTCGATGGCCTGCCATCCGGCGAGCAGGATGCGCAAATCGCCCGCGCCATTATCGCCATGGCCCACAGCCTCAACCTGGCGGTGATCGCCGAAGGTGTGGAAACCCATGAGCAATTGGACTTCCTGCGCGAGCATGGTTGCGATGAAGTGCAGGGTTATCTGTTCGGGCGGCCGATGCCGGCACATCGGTTCGAGGCACAGTTCAGCAATGATGCCCTCTTCATGTTCGACTGAGATTTTGTGGTGAAGCCACTTGCCCCCGATGAGGCCGGCACAGTCACCACCCATCCCGAGATGAGCCCCACTTGTCCGCGACATGATGTCCTTTCATATGCCATCTAAAACCCATTGGGTTAGAATGCCCTCCTTTTCTGCCCCCGATCCTTGAGGACCGCCATGTTCAGCCGTGATTTGACTATTGCCAAGTACGACGCCGATCTCTTCGCCGCCATGGAGCAAGAAGCCGTGCGCCAGGAAGAGCACATTGAGCTGATCGCTTCGGAAAACTACACCAGCCCTGCGGTGATGGAGGCTCAAGGTTCGGTTCTGACCAATAAGTACGCCGAAGGCTACCCAGGCAAGCGCTACTACGGTGGCTGCGAGTACGTCGACGTGGTTGAGCAACTGGCCATCGACCGTGCAAAAGAACTGTTCGGCGCCGATTACGCCAACGTCCAGCCACACGCCGGCTCCCAAGCCAACAGCGCCGTCTACCTGGCCCTGCTGCAAGGCGGCGACACCATCCTGGGCATGAGCCTGGCCCATGGCGGTCACCTGACCCACGGCGCCAGCGTTTCCTCCTCCGGCAAGCTGTACAACGCCGTTCAATACGGCATCGATGCCAACGGCCTGATCGACTACGACGAAGTCGAGCGCCTGGCGATCGAGCACAAGCCAAAAATGATCGTGGCCGGTTTCTCTGCCTACTCGCAGATCCTGGACTTCCCACGCTTTCGCGCCATCGCCGACAAGGTTGGCGCCTACCTGTTCGTCGACATGGCTCACGTAGCCGGTCTGGTCGCAGCTGGCGTCTACCCGAACCCGGTACCTTTCGCCGACGTGGTCACCACCACCACCCACAAGACCCTGCGCGGTCCACGTGGCGGCCTGATCCTGGCGCGCGCCAACGCCGAGATCGAGAAAAAGCTGAACTCCGCCGTATTCCCGGGCGCCCAGGGTGGCCCACTGGAGCACGTGATCGCCGCTAAAGCGATCTGCTTCAAGGAAGCACTGCAACCTGAGTTCAAGACCTACCAGCAACAAGTGGTGAAAAACGCCCAGACCATGGCCAGCGTGTTCATCGAACGCGGCTTCGACGTGGTGTCCGGCGGTACTGAAAACCACCT
Organism: Pseudomonas sp. SJZ103; assembly: GCF_007828335.1. Classification (NCBI taxonomy): domain Bacteria; kingdom Pseudomonadati; phylum Pseudomonadota; class Gammaproteobacteria; order Pseudomonadales; family Pseudomonadaceae; genus Pseudomonas; species Pseudomonas sp. SJZ103. Next base: position 251,401 of record NZ_VIUN01000005.1, on the reverse strand, counting down.
GTTCCTGCTGTCGCTGATCAAGCAGGACATTTCCGGTAAAGATGCTGACGCTGCCCTGGGCAAAGCCTTCATCACCGTGAACAAAAACTCCGTGCCGAACGACCCACGTTCGCCGTTCGTCACCTCGGGCCTGCGCTTCGGCACCCCGGCTGTGACCACTCGTGGCTTCAAGGAAGCAGAGTGCAAGGAACTGGCCGGCTGGATCTGCGACATCCTGGCAGACCTGAACAACGAAGCCGTGATCGACGCGGTACGTGAGAAGGTCAAGGCCATCTGCAAAAAACTGCCGGTATACGGCGCTTGATTGCAGTTGCTTGACTAAGAAGCCCGGCTCTTGAGCCGGGCTTTTTTATGCCAATTGTCCAGTTTGAAATGCGCCCAAGTGTGGGAGGGGGCTTGCCCCCGATAGCAGTGTGTCAGTCACATATAGGTTTACTGACCCACCGCCATCGGGAGCAAGCCCCCTCCCACAGTTGACTGCATTACACGTCAGGGTTGGTAGACTTTGGCAAAGCCTTCGCGGATTTTGTCCTCCGGCAACTCATCGGCAATAAACACGATCACACTCTCCCGCGCTTCACCCTCGGCCCACTCAGTATCCCAGTCGAAACCATAGAGCTTGAGCACGCCCTGAAACACCATGCGGCGGTCTTCGCCGGCGATGTTGAGCACGCCTTTGTAGCGCAGCAGCTGCTTGCCATGATCCTCCAGCAGTTCGTTCATGAACTCACTGAGGCGGTCGATATCCAGCGGCTGGTCGGTGCGCAACACCAGGCTGGATATACGGTCGATGGACGGCGCCTTGCTCACCGGGCGCAAGCTCATGCCGGCATTAAGGTTGAAACCACGCACATCGAGCAGTTCGGCCAAATCAATCTTGCCGTGCTCGACCACACGAATCGGCGCGCGGCGGTTGATGCGTGTGAGGCGTTCACTGAGCGCCTCGAAGGTCGCGTCGTCCACCAGGTCACGCTTGCTCACCAGCAGCCGGTCGGCAAAACCGATCTGCGCCTGGGCGATGGTCTGGGTCAGGTGGTGCTCGGCGTGGGCCGCGTCCACCAGGGTAATGATGCCGTCGAGGATGTAGCGCTCGCGCAGTTCTTCATCGATGAAAAAGGTCTGGGCCACCGGCGCCGGGTCGGCCAGGCCGGTGCACTCGATCACCAGGCGGTCGAAGGCGATCTCGCCGCTGTCCAGGCGCTCGAGCAGCAGATAGAGGGCCTTGGTCAGGTCGGTGTGGATGGTGCAGCACACGCAGCCGTTGGACAGGGTCATGACTTGCACCGGTTCTTCGCCCAACAACTGGGTGTCGATACCGGCATCGCTGAATTCGTTTTCGATCACGGCAATTTTAAGGCCGTGCTCGGCTTTGAGCAGGTGGCGCAGCAAGGTGGTCTTGCCCGCGCCGAGAAAGCCACTGAGGACGGTGACGGGAATGGGAGAGGACAAAAACAGTTCTCCTTATTAACTGAAGAAACACAAAACAAATGTGGGAGGGGGCTTGCCCCCGATAGCAGTGTGTCAGGCACTTATGTGTCACTGAGACACCGCTATCGGGGGCAAGCCCCCTCCCACAGTGGATCACCGCCAGCCCGAACTAACGGGTCAGCAGCACTTGGGCCCACCCTTGCCGCCGTAACGGGCTTCCTGGCGTTCCCGGAAGAACGCCTTGTAGTCCATCATCGGCTTGTCCGGGTGCTTGGTTTGCATATGCTCGACGTAGGTGTCGTAGTCGGGCATGCCGACCATCAGGCGCGCGGCCTGACCGAGGTATTTACCGAGGCGACTGATGTCATTGAACATGCTTGCAATCCTCGGTTATGCGTCCGGTACTGCCTGGAACGGGGCTTCTTTATCCGTACGCTCTTTGTTGCCCCAGGCGGCGACGCCAACCTTGAGCGCATAGAACAGGATGCTGAACACCACGAACAGGAACAGCACAGTCAGCGTTGCGTTGGTGTAAGCGTTCCAGATCACGTGCTGCATCTGGTCCACGCTCTTGGCCGGGGCCAGGATCTGGCCGTTCGCCAGGGCATCACTGTACTTCTTCGCCAGCGACAGGAAGCCGATCGCCGGGTTGGCGTCGAACAGCTTGATGAAGCCTGCGGTGGTGGTGCAGATCAGCAGCCATACCGCTGGCAGCATGGTCACCCAGATGTAGCGTTGGCGTTTCATTTTGATCAGCACAACGGTGGCGAGCATCAGCGCGATACCGGCCAGCATCTGGTTGGAGATACCGAACAGCGGCCACAAGGTGTTGATGCCGCCCAGCGGGTCGATCACGCCCTGGTACAGCAGGTAACCCCACATGGCGACGCAACCGGCGGTCGCGATCAGGTTGGCGGTCCAGGACTCGGTGCGCTTGAGCGCCGGTACGAAGGAGCCCAGCAAATCCTGAAGCATGAAGCGACCGGCACGGGTGCCCGCGTCGACGGCAGTCAGGATAAACAGCGCTTCGAACAGGATCGCAAAGTGGTACCAGAACGCCATGGTGTTTTCACCCGGCAGCACACTGTGCAGGATCTGCGCGATACCCACCGCCAACGTCGGCGCACCACCGGCACGCGCGAGGATGGTGGTTTCACCGATGTCATGGGCCACGGCCGACAGCGCCTCGGGGGTAATTGCAAAACCCCAGCTGCTGACGGTTTGTGCCACGGTCACCACGTCGGTGCCGACGATTGCCGCCGGGCTGTTCATGGCGAAGTACACGCCTGGCTCGATCACCGAAGCGGCAACCATCGCCATGATCGCCACGAAGGACTCCATCAGCATGCCGCCGTAACCGATGTAACGGGCGTGGCTTTCACTGGCCAGCAGCTTGGGCGTGGTGCCCGAGGAAATCAGCGCGTGGAAGCCAGAGACCGCGCCACAGGCAATGGTGATGAACAGGAACGGGAACAGGCCGCCCTTCCATACCGGACCGGTACCATCGATGAACTGGGTCAACGCCGGCATTTTCAGGTCAGGCATGGTGACCAGGATGCCAATCGCCAGGGCGATGATGGTGCCGATTTTCAAGAAGGTAGAGAGGTAGTCACGTGGCGCGAGGATCAGCCACACCGGCAGTACCGCGGCCACGAAACCGTAGCCGATCAGCATCCAGGTGATCTGGATCCCGGTGAACGTGAAGGCCTTGGCCCAGACCGGATCAGCGGCAATCTGCCCGCCTAGCCAGATCGAACCGAGCAGCAACAGCACGCCGATGATCGAAATTTCACCAATGCGGCCCGGGCGGATGTAGCGCATGTAGATGCCCATGAACATCGCGATCGGGATGGTCGCCATCACCGTGAAGATGCCCCATGGGCTCTCGGCCAGGGCCTTGACCACGATCAGCGCCAGCACCGCAAGGATGATGATCATGATCAGGAAGCAGCCGAACAGCGCGATGGTCCCCGGGATACGACCCATCTCTTCGCGAACCATGTCCCCCAGGGAACGGCCATTACGACGCGTGGACAGGAACAGGACCATGAAATCCTGCACCGCACCGGCCAGTACCACGCCGGCAATCAGCCAGAGTGTGCCGGGCAGGTAGCCCATTTGCGCCGCCAGTACCGGGCCGACCAAGGGGCCTGCACCGGCAATTGCCGCAAAGTGGTGACCGAAAAGGATGTGTTTGTTGGTCGGCACATAGTCCAGACCGTCATTGTTGACCACTGCGGGGGTGGCCCGTCGTGGATCGAGTTGCATCACATTATTAGCGATGAACAGGCTGTAGTAGCGATAAGCGACCAGATAGATGGCCACGGCAGCGACCACAATCCACAAGGCGTTGATCGCCTCGCCTCGGCGCAAAGCCACTACGCCCAGGGCGCACGCTCCTACGATTGCCAGCACCAGCCAGGGTAAGTGGCGTAGCAGGCTATTATTATTTTTCATTTTTATATTCCAGCCAGGGTGGACAGAAAGGACAGCCATCCGGAGTTTAGCGCTACTGGCCTTAAAGGCCACCCCCCTACGTTGGTCTAGAGCCTTGCAGCGGTAAAAAAACAGAAAAAACCGCCCAATGATGGCGCAGGGCTACAATCCTTTTATCCACAGAGGGTTTCACCATGACCGAGCAAGCGTCTGATCGCCGCCGTTTTCGCCGGATCGCCTTTGATGCCAAGACCGAACTTCGGCAAAACGGCAACGAATGGCCAGTGCAATTGGTGGATTTGTCGCTCAAGGGCCTGTTGGCGCAACGGCCTGAAGACTGGAAGGGAAATAAGGCGCTGCCGTTCGCGGTCGACATACGCCTGGATCCCAAGGCGCATATAAAGATGCAAGCACGGCTGACCCACGAAGCAGATGGTCAACTGGGGTTTGTGTGCACAGACATCGACCTGGACTCGATCAGCCACCTAAGGCGGCTTATCGAACTGAACCTTGGAGATGAAGAAGAACTGCACCGGGAGTTGTCGGCGCTGTTGGAGATCTAACCACCCACATTGGTTTTGCGGCGTTGGTGATTACTCGAACAAGGCATCCAATGCCTGTTCCAGGCGCGTGACCCCAATCACCTGCAATCCTGGCGGCATTTCCTTCGGCGCATTGCCCTTGGGCACAATCGCACGTTTGAAACCGTGTTTGGCCGCTTCCTTCAAGCGTTCCTGACCGCTCGGCACCGGGCGCACTTCGCCGGACAGGCCCACCTCACCGAACACCAGCAGGTCGTGGGGCAATGGCCGGTTACGCAAGCTGGACATCACCGCCGCCATCAACGCCAGGTCGGACGCGGTTTCCAGCACCTTGACCCCGCCGACCACGTTGAGGAACACGTCCTGGTCATGGGTCGGGATGCCACCGTGACGGTGCAGCACCGCCAACAGCATCGCCAGGCGGTTTTGATCCAGGCCCAACGTGACGCGACGAGGGTTGGCCAGATGGCTGTCATCCACCAGCGCCTGGACTTCCACCAGCATCGGCCGGGTGCCTTCCCACGTTGCCATAACCACGCTGCCTGGGACTTCTTCCTGGGCACGGGTCAGGAAAATCGCCGAGGGGTTAGAGACTTCTTTCAGCCCCCGGTCAGTCATGGCGAACACACCCAGTTCGTTCACCGCGCCGAAGCGGTTCTTCACCGCCCGCAGCAAGCGCAAACGGCCATCGGACTCGCCTTCGAAATACAGCACGGTGTCGACCATATGCTCCAACACCCGTGGCCCGGCCAGCGCGCCCTCTTTGGTGACGTGGCCGACCAGGAAGATCGCCGTGCCGCTCTGCTTGGCGTAGCGCACCAGCAACGCCGCACTCTCGCGCACCTGGGACACGCCGCCCGGCGCCGATTGCAGTTGCTCGGTGAAAATCGTCTGGATCGAGTCGATCACCATGACCTTGGGTTTTTCGATCCGGGCCGTGGCGATGATGCTTTCGATGCAGGTTTCAGTCATGACCCGCAGTTGATCCTGGGGCAAACCGAGGCGGCGGGCACGCATGGCCACCTGTTGCTGGGATTCTTCGCCGGTGACGTACAGCGCCGGCATGCGGCTGGCGATGCTGCACAGGGTTTGCAGCAGGATCGTCGATTTGCCGATGCCGGGGTCGCCGCCGATCAACACCACCGAACCATCCACCAGGCCGCCACCCAGAACCCGATCCAGCTCACCGGAAGCCGTCGAGAAACGCGGGATCTCTTCAACGCTGACCTCGGCCAGGGTCTTGATCTGCGCCTGTTGCCCGGTCCAGCCGGCGCGGCCGGTGGGGGCCGAGGCGCCGCCGCTTTCGATCATGGTTTCAGTCAGGGTATTCCACGCACCACACTCGGTGCATTGGCCGGCCCACTTGGGAAAGGTCGCGCCGCACTCCGTGCAGCCGTACATGCGCTTGGCCTTTGCCATTTGAAAACCTCCAACGGAAAAACCGCGATGATAGCTCAGCGCGACGCCGGGGTCCGGATTTCACCGCTGGCCAGTCGTGAAGCACTGTTGCCGACCGGGTCTTCGGCGTTGAGATCGGCGCCCTTGGCCTTGAGTTCGTCGAGCAACTCGATGCGCTTGAACAGGCCGGCGTACATGGCCGCCGTCTGACCGGCACCGTTACGTTGGTCGGGGTTGCAGTCGGTCGCCAGCAGGCGCTGGGCAATTTTCAGTTCTCCCTTGAAGATCGCGCCCATCAACGCGGTGTTGCCGCGCTTGTCCTGCACACAGGCGTCGGCACCGACGGCGAGCAAACGCTCCACGTAGGCGCTTTCACCATGGTAGGCGGCGAGAATCAACGCCGTGTAGCCCTTGTCGTCCTGGGTGTTGAGGGGGAAGCCGGCGTCGATAAAGGTGTTGAGCATGTCGAGGTCACCACGGCGGGCGGCGTCGAAGTAATAATCCTGGAGCTGCGCCTTGAGCGCGACCGGGTCGGGCGACTCGGCATGGGCGACAAAGGCCAGCATGGCCATCAGTAGGCCGATCGAAATACGCATGGGTTCTCTCCTGCCAGAGGTCGACGCCCGCGTGGGCGTCGACCGAAACCAACGTCAGTCAGTGAGTTTTTCGGCCAGCGCCTTCACGCGCGCTAGGTCACCCTTGGCGACCTTGGCCACGCCGGTGCCGTATTCCGGATCGGCCTTGTAGAGGAACGACAGGATGATGTGCTTGCTCTCGTCATCGGTAGTGGCCAGGGAGCCGCCGAAGTTGTCGATCAAGTCCTGACGCTCTTTCTTGCTGTAGGAGCGATACAGATCGCCGGCCTGCTTGAAGTTCTGCTCACGCTGGATCTTCGCCTGCTGGGTGCTGCCCGACAGCGCCGTCTGGCTGTAGCGCGCAGTTTGCGGCTCTTCACGGTTTTCCAGGCGGCTTGGCTGGTAGTTCACGCCGCTGGTGGTCTTGCCGAAGTTCAGCGCGCCGTCCTGGTTACCGTTGTTGACGGTGACCCGTGGGGCGTTGATCGGCAACTGCAGGGCATTGGCGCCCAGTCGATACATCTGCGTGTCGGCATACGAGAACACCCGCCCTTGCAGCAGGCGGTCTTCCGACGGTTCGATGCCCGGCACCAGGTTGGCCGGGGCCATGGCCACTTGCTCGGTTTCCTGGAAGACATTCGCCGGGTTGCGGTTCAGCACCATCTGCCCGACTTTACGCTCGGGCACATTCGGCCAGATCTTGGTGGCGTCCAGCGGGTCGAAATCAAACTTGGCCAGGTCTTCCGGCTTGAGTACCTGCACATACAGGTCCCACTTGGGGAAGTCGCCTTTGTTGATATGGGTGACCAGGTCGTTGGTCATATGGCTGTAGTCACGCCCCTGCACTTCGGTAACTTGCTTGGGGTCGAGATTCTTGATGCCTTGCAGGCTCTTCCAGTGGAACTTGACGTAGTGCACTTCACCCTTGGCGTTGATCAACTTGTAGGCATGTACACCATTGCCGTCCATTTCCCGATAACTGGCCGGAGTACCGGAGTCGGAATACAACTCGGTGAGTGTACGAGTGGCCTCGGGAACATGGGAGAAGAAGTCGAAGCGACGGGAGTCATCGTCCAGATTAGTGCGCGGGTCCGGCTTGAAGGCGTGGACCATGTCGGGAAACTTGATGGCATCGCGGATAAAGAACGTCGGGAAGTTATTGCCCACCAGGTCCCAGTTGCCATCGGCGGTATAGAACTTGGTGGCGAAGCCGCGCGGGTCACGCAGGGTTTCCGGGGAGTGGTTACCGTGCACCACGGCCGAGAAGCGCACGAACACCGGGGTCGTTTCGCCAGCAGCGAAGACCTTGGCCTTGGTCAGGTCGCTGAGGTTATCGGTGACGGTGAAGGTGCCATGGGCGCCGGTGCCACGGGCATGCACGACGCGCTCGGGGATGCGTTCACGGTCGAAGCGCTGCAGCTTCTGGATCAGTTGCACGTCCTGCAGCAGCACCGGGCCGTTGGCGCCAGCGGTTTGCGAGTTCTGGTTATCGCCCACCGCGGCGCCGTTATCACGGGTCAGGTTGGCGGCTTGCACGGAGAGGGAAAGCAGGCTGGCGGTCGCCAGTACCAGCACATGACGCGCCAATACCGGGCCGCGATTGATTGGATTCTTCATCAAGGTTTCCTCTGGTTTTTTAGTGCACATTCAGTTGTGCTTGCCAGAGGCTAGTGACCCACGAGTCAGAAGATAAATAGAAAAACCCCACCAGGGCGATAAAGAAAATAATGTGGTAAGCCACTGAAACAGCGGGTATTTCGCGCGCGATTGGTGGCACTTTGCAAACTATTTGCGTTTTAATGTGTCGATAAAAACTAACAGTGTTAACGGTTGTGTCGGGCAAGCCCGCTACCGCTGACTTACACTAAGCGGCACCCTTCTCATTTGTAACAAGGAATAACCTATGGGCGTGATCAGTGAGTTCAAGGCCTTCGCGGTCAAAGGTAATGTGGTCGACATGGCCGTCGGTATCATCATCGGCGCCGCCTTCGGCAAAATTGTTTCTTCGTTTGTAGGCGACGTAGTGATGCCGCCCATTGGTCTGTTGATCGGTGGCGTGGACTTTGGTGACCTGGCGATAACGCTCAAGGCGGCCCAAGGCGATGTGCCCGCCGTCGTCCTGGCGTACGGCAAGTTCATCCAGAGCGTGATCGACTTTGTGATCGTCGCGTTTGCGATCTTCATGGGCGTCAAGGCCATCAACCGCCTCAAGCGCGAAGAAGCCGTTGCACCTAGCCTGCCACCGACACCGAGCAAGGAAGAAGTGCTGCTGGGTGAGATTCGCGACCTGCTCAAGGCACAGAACGACAAGCCGCTTTAACCTGTACCGGCTTGGAAAAAAGGCGCCTGCTTGAGGCGCCTTTTTATTACCAGTAGTTTTCCACCGCCACCTGCCCCGGCCGGCGGCTAAGGCTCAGTTGCATGTCGCGCTGCTTGAGCAACTGGCGAGTGTCATCCACCATCTGCGGGTTACCGCAAATCAGCACACGGGAATGTTCCGGAGTCAGCTCGACGCCGGCAGCACGCTCCAATTCGCCATTCTCGATAAGCGTGGTAATGCGCCCATTCAGCGCACCTGGGTGCTGTTCACGGGTGACGAGCGGAATGTAGGTGAATTTATGCGCGTATTCGGCCAGGTACTCTCGTTCACCCAGCTCTTTGATCAGCGACTGATAGGCCAACTCCTGGGCTTCCCGCGCGCTGTATACCAGGATGATGCGCTCGAATTTCTCCCAGACTTCAAAGTCCTGCAGGATCGACAAAAACGGCGCCACCCCGGTCCCCGTACCCAACATCCACAAGTCACGACCATCGACGAAACGATTCAGGGTCAGGTACCCGGTAGCCTGGCGCTCCACCATTAAGGTATCGCCTACCCGCAGTCGGCTGAGTTCACTGGTGAATTCGCCGCCTGGGACAACAATCGAGAAGAAGTCCAAGTATTCATCAAATGGCGAGGACACCACGGAATAGGCACGCCACACCGTGCTGCCATCCGCCTTGGTGACCCCCAGGCGCACGAATTGCCCGGCGGTGAAACGGAACCCTGGATCACGGGTGGTTCGCAGCGTAAACAGGCTGGGGGTCAGGGATTGCACATCGAGCAAGGTCTGGCGGGTAAATTTCTCAGCACTGGCCGTCATGGGGGACTCCGTTCTACAGGTGCCCTAGTGTCCCTCAAAGTCGCGCCCGGAAACACCCATGCCGGGTAATGGCATGGTGCAGGCACAAAATAGTAGCAACTTAATATCAGCACTAATAAATTTGCTATTAGCGCCCCTATCAGCACCACAAGCACACGCTAAGTTGTGTCTGCCACAAGTGCTTCAACTGACTAAAAAATCGAAAAAAACAACTAAGCCCCTTAGCAAAGCCCGCCGCGACCGTAGAGAAAACTTCTTAAACGCCGCCCTGCAAGAGCGAAAATTTCATCTCGCGATGTAGCTCATGTCCTACACTGGTTTGCGTGCAGTGGGAGTTCGGGACGTATCCCATGTCATGCGGAAACCCATGGAGAGTTACCAATGGTCAACTGGCGCAACACCCGACTTCCCAAGCTGGAGGGCGAGAGCGAGGCAACTACTCTTTTCGAGACGGCTGTGAACCACACCTACGCACTTGGCTTCCAATACTGTTCTTTTACGATGAGTTCTCAACTGCCTAACAACCAAACGAAACCTATTCACCTCAACAACTATCCCGATGAGTGGAACAAACTGTATAACCAGGCCCACTTCTTTGAAGTTGATCCCGTGGTGGAACATTGCAAACGTTGTGTACTCCCCCTTGTCTGGGAGGAAAAAACCTTTAAAGACTCACCAAACTTGTGGTCTTTAGCCAAATCCTTTGGTGTGCATTTGGGATGGACCCAAGCTGTGCATGATTTCCAGGGTGTGTTCAGCATGCTGACCCTTGGCCGTAGCACGGGTGAAGTGACCCCGCAGGAGCTGTACGAAAAAGCCGGCCAGGTCCTGTGGCTGTGCCATGCGATGCACGCGGTAGTGGCGCAGACTTACGCACGCAAGCCCAGCATTAACCCTGCCAGCAAATTAACCCCGCGCGAAACCGAAATCCTCAAGTGGTCAGCCATGGGCAAGACCGCTGCGGACATAGCCACCATTCTGTGCCTGTCCGAACGTACGGTGGGCTTTCATATCTGCAGTTGCTTCAAAAAGCTGGGGGTCAACAACAAGATCGCCGCTGTGCTCTGCGCCTCGAAAGCGGGGTTGTTTTAAGCCGCGTTGAAACACCGCATGTAATCCCTCAGGAAAAAAAGTAACATTTACGACCCATTCTGAGTGCTGGGCTGTCCCCACGGGGCGCCGCCCGCTGTTCACTCAGACGGTTCTGCAGCCGACTGCCGAACACCCATCGATGACCCAGAGCCTCCCTCGCCATGCCCCTGCTCGACAGCCCCTTCGCCCAGCTCGATCTGATCCGCCAGCCAGAGCAGCATAACGATCCGCTGCAAGCCTTCGACGCCGCCGACGAGTACCTGCTCAGCTATCTGGCTGAACAGCAACCGAGCGCTGCGACTCGCGTGCTGGTGCTCAATGACAGCTTCGGCGCCCTGGCTGCCAGTCTCGAAGGCCGGGCGCAGGTGACCTCCAGCGGCGACTCGTTCCTGGCCGCCCTGGGCCTGGATAAAAACCTGGTGCGCAATGGCAAGGCCTTTGACGCCGTGCCGTTCATCCCCGCCAGCCAAGTGCCCACAGGGCCGTTCGACCGGGTGCTGATCCGTGTACCCAAAACCCTGGCATTGCTGGAAGAACAACTGATCCGCCTGCAAGGCCAACTGGCGCCGGGTGCCGAGGTGATCGCAGGGGCGATGATCAAGCACCTGCCAAGGGCGGCCGGGGAAATGCTTGAGCGCTATATCGGGCCGATGCACGCCTCCCTGGCCGTCAAGAAAGCCCGGTTGCTGATCGCCACCCAGGCCGACCGGCCCATCGCTGTCTCGCCCTACCCGACGCGCTACACCCTGGACGCGCCGGCTATCGAACTGCTCAACCATGCCAACGTGTTCTGCCGTGAAGGCCTGGACATCGGCACCCGCGCCTTCCTGCCGCACCTGCCCAACAACCTGGGCAGTGCCCGCGTGGCGGACCTGGGTTGTGGCAACGGTGTACTGGCGATTGCCAGCGCCCTGCAAAACCCCGAGGCGCAATACACCCTGGTGGACGAGTCCTATATGGCCGTGCAATCGGCGCTGGAGAACTGGCAAGCCGCCCTCGGTGACCGCGCCGTCACCGTACGCGCTGGCGATGGCCTGGCCGGTCAGGAACCAGACTCCCTCGACGTTGTGCTGTGCAACCCGCCGTTCCACCAGCAGCAGGTGGTCGGCGACTTCCTCGCCTGGCGTATGTTCCAGCAGGCGCGGGAGGCGTTGGTGGTCGGCGGCGCCCTGTATATCGTCGGCAACCGTCACCTGGGTTATCACAGCAAGTTGGCGCGCTTGTTCCGTGGCGTAGAGCAAGTGGCCGCCACGCCAAAGTTTGTGATTCTCAAAGCGCGCAAATAAAAAAAACCCTGCCCTTCCAAAAGAAGAGCAGGGCTGAAAACCGAGCGCGAAGCCCGGATCGGGATGTCAGTGGGTGGTCAGGCCGGCCGCATTCATGAACATGCGCATCAGGCTGGCCACGACGAACAGGGCCAGCACACTGCCGGTCCAGATCATCGCCAGCCACCCCAGGCGCCGCCACAACGGCTGTTTCTCGGCCTGTTCAATCTCGTGCAACGTAGGTTTGCCGGACATGCAACGACCCTCCTAGTGATAGCCGTCTTCGTGGGTGACCTTGCCGCGGAACACGTAGTAGCTCCAGAAGGTGTAGCCCAGGATGAACGGGATGATGAACAAGGTGCCCACCAGCATGAAGCCTTGGCTCTGGGGCGGCGCAGCGGCATCCCAGATCGACACGGATGGCGGGATGATGTTCGGCCACAGGCTGATCCCCAGGCCGCTGTAGCCGAGGAAGATCAGCACCAGCGTCAGCAGGAACGGCGTGTAGTGGGCATTACGCGCCACGGCGCGGATCAACCCGTACATGGTCACCAGCACCAGGATCGGTACCGGCAGGAACCAGAACAGATTCGGCAGGGTGAACCAGCGCGAGGCGATTTCCGGGTGCGACAGCGGGGTCCAGATACTCACGATGCCGATCACGGCCAACACCACGAAGGCCAACGGCCGCGCCAGGTTGTGCATCTTCTCCTGCAACGGGCCTTCGGTTTTCATGATCAGCCAGGTGCAGCCCAGCAACGCATAGGCCACGATCAGCGCCACGCCGCAGAACATCGTGAACGGTGTGAGCCAGTCCAGCGAGCCGCCGGCAAACTGGCGATTGACCACCGGGATCCCGTCGATAAACGCGCCCAGCGCTACACCCTGGAAGAACGTGGCCGCCAGCGAGCCGCCGATAAACGCCTTGTCCCACAGGTGACGCTTGTGGTCCTTGGCCTTGAAGCGGAACTCGAAGGCCACGCCGCGAAAAATCAGCCCGATCAGCATCAAAATCAACGGCAGGTACAACGCAGAGAGCACCACCGAATAGGCCAGCGGGAACGCGCCGAACAACGCCGCGCCACCGAGTACCAGCCAGGTTTCGTTACCGTCCCAGACCGGGGCCACGGTGTTCATCATCACGTCACGGTCGGTCTTGCCCGGGATAAACGGGAAGAGAATGCCGATGCCGAGGTCGAAACCGTCCATGACCACGTACATCATGATGCCGAAGATGATGATCACGGCCCAGATCAGCGGAAGATCAATACCCATCTCAATTCCCCTTGTGCTGGATGTGGGCGTGGTCGTCATCGCTGCCATCATCGGCGGCGGACAAAGGACGGGCCGGTGTGCGTTTCTGGCCAGGGCCACCGTGGGTCGGCTCCGTGCTTTCGTGGGTCACCGGGCCTTTGCGCACCAGGCGCATCATGTAGCCCAGGCCCGCACCAAACAGCGCGAAGTACACCACCACGAACAACACCAGGGTGATCGTCATCTGCGCCAGGCTATGCCCGGAAGAAGCATCCGCCGTGCGCATCAACCCGTAGACCACCCACGGCTGGCGGCCGATTTCGGTGGTGAACCAACCGGCAAGAATCGCGATCAGGCCAGACGGCCCCATCCACAGCGCCAGGTACAGGAACGGTTTGGACGTGTACATCTTGTCGCCCCGGCGCAGCCAGAGGCTGAACAGACCGGTGAAGATCATCAGGAAACCCAAGCCGACCATGACCCGGAACGACCAGAACACGATGGTCGAATTCGGCCGGTCTTCCGGTGGGAACTCCTTGAGCGCCGGCACCTGTTTATCCAGGGAGTGGGTCAGGATCAGGCTGCCCAGGTACGGAATCTCCACCGCGTATTTGGTTTTTTCGGCTTTCATGTCCGGCCAGCCAAACAGGATCAGCGGGGTAGGCTCATTGCCTTTGTTTTCCCAGTGGCCTTCGATGGCGGCGATTTTTGCCGGCTGGTGCTTGAGGGTGTTGAGGCCATGGAAGTCACCGATCACTGCCTGGATAGGCGCCACGATCAGGGCCATCCACATCGCCATCGACAACATCTTGCGGATCGCCGGGTTGTCCTTGCCGCGCAGCAAGTGCCAGGCCGCCGAGGAACCGACGAAGAACGCGGTCGCCACGAACGCCGCCGTAGCCATATGCGCCAGCCGGTAGGGGAACGACGGGTTGAAGATCACCGCCAGCCAGTCGGTAGGAATCACGCGGCCGTCGATGATTTCAAAGCCCTGCGGTGTCTGCATCCAGCTGTTGGACGCCAGGATCCAGAAGGTCGAGATCAACGTACCGACGGCCACCATCACGGTGGAGAAGAAGTGCAGCTTGCGCCCCACCTTGTTCCAACCGAACAGCATCACACCGAGGAAACCGGCTTCGAGGAAGAAGGCCGTGAGCACTTCGTAGGTCAGAAGAGGCCCGGTGACGGCGCCGGCGAAGTCCGAGAAGCGGCTCCAGTTGGTACCGAACTGGTAGGCCATGACCAGACCGGAGACCACGCCCATGCCGAAGTTGACGGCAAAGATCTTCGACCAGAAATGGTAGAGGTCACGGTAGGTGTCGTTATGGGTCTTGAGCCACAAGCCTTCCAGCACCGCGAGGTAACTGGCCAGGCCGATGGTGATCGCCGGGAACAGGATGTGGAATGAGATGGTGAACGCGAACTGAATTCGGGCGAGATCTAGCGCCTCCAAACCGAACATAAGTCTTCCTCTGTCAGGTAATACCGGCTGCTGGCGGGAGCCTGCACCCACTGCCCCCACGGATATGGAGTCTGGCGAATTTCAATTCGTTTCTTTTTTTAACCAACCACGTAGGGAATCGGGCCTTGCGGCCACCAGAACAAATTCTGAAATGACTTTGATCTGGATCAATCACAGTCAAAAGAGTAGTCCCATTTTCGCGGTTGGTCCGTGTGGTCTTTTGCCGCGTGACAGACTGCCTCAGCGCAGTTCTTGCAACCATCTGTTACAACTTGATGATAATCTCGGCCCTTCCTCCGGCCTTGACCAGAATTCCCGATGCCCAGTGAACCCGCGTTGCTGTTACGTCACCACCGCCCTTTCATCGCGTTCTGGCTGGCACGGATTTTCACCGCCAGCGGCTTCCAGATGCTTACCGTGGCCATCGGCTGGAACCTTTACCAGCTCACTGGCAACGTGCTGGACTTGGGGTTGGTCGGCTTGGTGGAGTTCGTGCCGCGCGTGCTGTTCATGCTGCACACCGGGCATGTGGCCGACCGCTATGAGCGACGCAAAGTCGCGGCCATCTGCCAGACCGTGCAGGCGCTGATTGCCCTCTCCCTGGCCATCGGCGGCCTGACCGGCAACGTGACCCGCGAGATGATCTTTATCCTGGCGTTCCTGCTCGGCGCGGCGCGCTCGTTTGAAATGCCCACCACCCAGGCCCTGTTGCCGAGCATCGTACCCAGCGCGCTGTTTCCGCGGGCCGTGGCCTCGTCGCAGTCGGCCCAGCAACTGGCGACCATCGTTGCCCCGGCGCTGGGCGGTTTGCTTTACGCCTTCGGCAGCGTCTGGGTGTATGGCCCCACAGTAGCGCTGTACCTCATCGCCTGCGTGCTGACCCTCAACCTGCCCGCCCGCCACACCCCGCTCAATAAAGGCAAGGCCACCCTGGATTCGCTGCTGGCGGGGATTCGTTTTATCCGCAGCCGCCCGGACATCCTCGGGGCGATTTCCCTCGACCTGTTCGCCGTGCTGCTGGGCGGCGCCACCGCGTTGCTGCCGGTGTTCGCCAAGGACATCCTGCTGACCGGCGCCTGGGGCCTGGGCCTGTTGCGTTCGGCGCCGGCGGTGGGTGCGTTGTTGATGTCACTGTGGCTGGCGCGTTTTTCGGTAGATCGGAAGGTCGGCCGGGTGATGTTCACCGCCGTCGGCGTATTCGGCGTGGCGACCATTGCCTTCGGCCTGTCCACCTCGTTCTGGTTTTCCCTGGCGGTACTGGTGGTACTGGGCGCGGCGGACATGATCAGCATGGTCATCCGCGCATCCTTTGTGCAGTTGGAAACCCCGGATGAAATGCGCGGCCGGGTGAGTGCGGTCAATGGCCTGTTTATCGGCGCGTCCAACCAATTGGGCGAGTTCGAGTCGGGCATCACTGCCCATTGGTTTGGCACAGTGCCAGCCGTGGTGATGGGCGGGATCGGCACGCTGGTGGTGACCGGGGTGTGGATCAAACTGTTCCCGACCCTGGCGAATCGGGATCGTATGCATGTGCCGGTGGAAGAAAGCATCAAGCCCGCTGCATGATTCAATGTGGCAATAAGGTCAATGTGGGAGGGGGCTTGCTCCCGATAGCGGTGGATCAGCCAACTTATGCTTGGACTGAAACTCCGCCATCGGGAGCAAGCCCCCTCCCACATTTGGATTTTCAGTGTTTGCTGGACCGCGTCAGAGCACCTTATCAAGGGTGATCGGAAACTCCCGCACCCGCTTGCCGGTGGCATGGTAAATCGCATTCGCCACCGCCGCCGCCACCCCGACAATCCCGATTTCCCCCACGCCTTTGGACCCAAGGGCGTTAACGATCTCGTCGTGTTCTTCGACAAACACCACGTCTATCTCACCGATATCGGCATTTACCGGGATGTGGTATTCAGCCAGGCTGTGGTTCATGTAGCGTCCCAATTGATGGTCGATCTGAGTCTCTTCGTGCAGCGCCATGCCGATACCCCACACCACCCCGCCGAGGATCTGGCTGCGCGCCATCTTCGGGTTGACCACCCGCCCCGCCGCGATGGCACTGACCACCCGGCTGACCTTGATCGTGCCCAGGTCTTCATCAACCCGCACTTCGACGAACACCGCCGAATGGGTGGCGGTGGCGTACCCCTCGCGTTTCTTGTCCGGTTCGCTGTCGACCTGGACTTCCAAGGTCTCTTCGCCGCTGTCCTTGACCAGTTGAGCCAATGACACACTCACGTCACCGGTGTGCAGTTGGCCGTCTTCAAAGCGCACGGACTCGGCCTCCTTGAACACCGGGTAAGTTTGCCGGGCGATGGTCAGCAGCTTGGCGCTCAACGCTTCGCAGGCTTGCTGCACGGCGGTGCCGACGGACGACACGGTGAACGAGCCGCCTTGCAGCGGCGCGGTGGGCAGTGAAGAGTCGCCGAGCAGAAACACCACGTCCTCCACCGCCACGCCACTGGCCTGCGCCGCAATCTGGGTCATCACCGTGTAGGTGCCGGTGCCGATGTCGGTGGTGGCGCTGCTGACGGTCAGCTTGCCCTCAGCGTCGATGCGCGCCTTGGCGCTGGCCTTCATCTGCATGGCTTCCCACACGCCACCGGCCATGCCCCAGCCGATCAACTGGCGGCCGTCGCGCATGCTGCGCGGTTCCGGGTTGCGCTGGTTCCAGCCGAAGCGCTCGGCACCTTCGCTGTAACACTCGCGCAGAGCCTTGCTCGACCAGGGTTTGTCTTCGTTCTGGTTGCGCTCGGCGTAGTTGACCAGCCGCAGCTGTACCGGGTCCATCCCCAAGGCGCTGGCCAGTTCATCCATGGCGCACTCCAGGCCGATCACACCCAACGCAGCGCCGGGCGCGCGCATGTCCAGGGGCGTGAACACATCCAGCGGCACCAGTTTGTAAGTCAGTTGCACGTTGTCGCAGTGATAGAGCATGCCGCTCCACTCCACCACGTGCTCACTGAAATCTTCGAAGCGCGAGGTCTGGCCAATCGCCGTATGCCCCAACGCCAGCAGGCGACCATTGGCGGCGGCGCCCATCTGCAAACGCTGCAACGTGCGCGGGCGGTAGCCGAAGGTGAACATCTGCTGGCGGGTCAGGGTGACGCGCACCGAGCGCTTGAGCGCCAGGGACGCCATCACTGCCAAGGGCAATTGATACTGCGGACGCAAACCTGAGCCGAAGGCACCGCCGACGAATGCAGCAAAAATCCGCACCTGGCTTTTATCCAGTCCGAAGACTTTTTGCACATAGGCCTGGCAGTTCTGCGGGCCTTGGGTCTTGTCATGAATATGCAGGGTGCCGTCCGGCTGATACAGCACGGTGCTGGCGTGGGGTTCCATGGGGTTGTGGTGTTCGATGGGCGTGCTGTAGTGCAGGTCGAGACTGACAGCGGCAGCGGCCCACTCGGCCTGGAAGTTGCCGCGCGGCGCGGGTGGCGTCTGCGGTGAGGCATGGGCCTGTTCCTGTTGGGCGAGCAGGTCAGTCTCGAAGTCTTCACGCGCGTATTCGATTTCTACCAGCGAGCCCGCATGTCGCGCCAGCTCCAGGTTATCCGCGATCACCAGGGCCAGGGGCTGCCCGCTGTACAGCACACGGTCGTTATACAACGGGCGAAACGGCGAACCGTCCGCCGCATCATCATCCTGGAAGGCATCGTCGTAACTGGCGATTTTCGGCCGGTTGAGGTGATGGATAACCGCCACCACGCCCGGCAGAGCCAGTGCCCTGGCCGCGTCGATAGCCAGCACACGGCCCTTGGCGATGGTGCTGGACACCACACTGCCGTGGAGCAGGCCGTCCTCGGGGAATTCACCGGCATAACGCGCCTGGCCGGTGACCTTGAGCAGACCGTCGACACGGTCCAGGGGTTTGCCAATAGCGGTCATGGGCGTTCTCCTGCGACGGCGGCGTCGCTCAGTGCGCGGATAATTGCGCGGCGCGCCAGCTTGATCTTGAAGCCGTTGTGCTCCAGCGGCTCGGCGTCTTGCAACAGGGCGTCGGCGGCGTTGCTGAAGGTCTCGCGGCTGACCACCTGGCCGATCAGCGAGGCTTCCACCGCGCGGTCACGCCAGGGTTTATGGGCCACGCCGCCAAGGGCCAGGCGCGCGTCGACGATTCGGTCGCCCTCCAATTCGAGAGCGGCGGCGACAGACACCAACGCAAACGCGTAAGACGCACGGTCGCGGATTTTCAGGTAGTGGCTGTGACGCGCCAGCTGGTCGGCGGGTAATTCGATGGCGGTGATCAGCTCATCGTCGGCTAGTTGGTTGTCGCGTTGCGGCGCATCACCGGGCAAGCGGTGGAAGTCGGCAAACTCGATAACCCGCGCACCGCCACGCCCCTCCACATGCACCCGCGCCTCCAGCGCCGCCAGGGCCACGCACATGTCCGACGGGTGAGTGGCCACGCACTGTTCGCTGGCGCCGAGGATCGCATGGATACGGTTCAACCCAGTGCGCGCCGGGCAGCCGCTACCGGGCTCACGCTTGTTGCAGGGCACGGTGGCGTCATAGAAGTAGTAGCAACGGGTGCGCTGCAACAGGTTGCCACCCGTACTGGCCATATTGCGCAGTTGCGGCGAAGCACCGGCAAGGATCGCCTGGGACAGCAACGGGTAACGCTGTTCGATCAGCGGATGCCAGGCCAGGTCGGCATTGCTCACCAGCGCGCCGATCCGCAGGCCGCCCCCGGCGGTTTGTTCAATCTCATTCAGCGGCAGGCCGGTGATGTCGATCAGGTGCTCGGGGCGGCTGATGTTTTCTTTCATCAAATCCAGCAGGTTGGTGCCGCCGGCAATAAAGCGCGACGCGGCGCTGCTCAGGTGCACGGCTTCGTGGACATCCGCCGGTTTGCTGTACTGGAAGGGATTCATTGCTCGCCTCCTTGAGTACGGCAGGCAGGCAAGGCCTCTTCGATGGCATCGCGGATGTTGCTGTAGGCACCGCAGCGGCACAGGTTGCCGCTCATCAGTTCCTGGATCTGCGCGGTATCGTGGGCGCGACCTTCATTGGCCAGGCCGACGGCGGAGCAAATCTGACCCGGCGTGCAGTAACCGCACTGGAAGGCATCGTGCTTGATAAAGGCTTGCTGCATCGGATGCAGTTGGTCGCCGCCGGCCAGGCCTTCAATGGTGGTCAATTCGGCGCCATCGCACATCACCGCCAGGGTCAGGCAGGCGTTGATGCGTTTGCCGTCGCGCAATACCGTGCAGGCGCCGCACTGGCCGTGGTCGCAGCCTTTTTTGCTGCCGACCAGGTCCAGTTGCTCGCGCAGCAGGTCCAGCAACGTGGTCCAGGGCAATACATCCAGTTGGCGGTGCTGACCATTGAGGGTCAAGCGTATGGAGTGGGCGACGAACGGCTGGGCCGCCGCGCCATTAGGGGTCGCGCTCATAAACACCTCACGGGTTGGTGTACATCCGCGGCGTTCAGGAAAATCGCCGTCTCAGGGGTACGACTTCCCGGAATTTTGAGCGTTCAAGCTGATTGATCAGCGGATATTGAGCAGCGTCTTCAAGGTGTTTCGCGGGCCGTTGATCGACGAGTTGCTGTATTCGAACCAGCCCTGGGCTTCGACATTCAGGTCAAATACATAGATGTAGCCCATCAGCGTGCCCGCCCCGCTGCAGGCCTCGCTGACGCTACCGACCTGGCACACGGGCGTACGCTGCCCGTTCAGTTCGGCACCATTGAAGCGGCCCACCGGGTTGTTGCCCAGGCCGACTTCCATCACCGACACTTTGGTGGGCCCACGGTGCGTGCACATCTGGGTGCTTTGCGCGCGTTCCGGGATGGTTTCCGTGCAACGGGCCGATTCGACCTTGAACACGCGCACCTCGCTCAAGGGCGGTGCAGTCGCGCCCCACACCGGTGCCGCGCCCAACCACAGGCCGAGACAAGGGATCAAGGCTAGACTCCACGCGTTGGCTTTTTTCATGCTGTCGAAGACCCGGTACTGAACGTCACAGCAGTATGCCTCAAGGCCATGCGCCACACAGCCTCGGCTGCTGGTATGATGCGCCGCTTTTTCCGATCCTCTCTGGAACCACAGGCGCTTGGCGCAGTTTGTGCTTTGACTTAGAGGTCAACAAATAACGACGCAACATAGCGTCACAGGGAGCAGGCATGCTGGAAAAGCTGTTTCAACTCAAGGCACACAACACCAACGTGCGCACCGAAATCCTCGCGGGCATCACGACATTCCTGGCCATGGCCTACATCCTGTTCGTGAACCCGAGCATCCTCGGCGAGACCGGCATGGACAAAGGCGCAGTGTTTGTCGCGACCTGCCTGGCGGCGGCCATCGGTTCGACCGTAATGGGCCTGATCGCCAACTACCCGATCGCACTGGCGCCGGGCATGGGCCTCAACGCCTTCTTTACCTACACCGTGGTTCTGCACATGGGCCACACCTGGCAGGTTGCGCTGGGGGCGGTGTTCATTTCGGCGGTGCTGTTCTTCCTGCTGTCGATCTTCCGTATCCGTGAGTGGATCATCAACAGCATTCCCCTGCCCCTGCGTTCGGCGATTGCCGCCGGTATCGGCCTGTTCCTGGCGCTGATCGCCCTGCACAACGCCGGGATCGTGGTCGGCAACCCGAACACCCTGGTGGGCATGGGCGACCTGACCAAACCAGCGCCTATCCTGGCCATCCTCGGTTTCATGCTGATCGTTGCGCTGGAAGCCCTG
Source organism: Pseudomonas sp. SJZ103 (assembly GCF_007828335.1). Lineage (NCBI taxonomy): Bacteria > Pseudomonadati > Pseudomonadota > Gammaproteobacteria > Pseudomonadales > Pseudomonadaceae > Pseudomonas > Pseudomonas sp. SJZ103. Next base: position 230,113 of record NZ_VIUN01000005.1, on the reverse strand, counting down.
GCCGTACGTGGTGCGGTGCTGATCGGCATCCTGGCGGTGACCATCGTCTCCATCCTGCTGGGTGTCACCGAGTTCGGTGGCGTGATGTCGATGCCACCGTCCCTGGCCCCTACCTTCCTGCAGCTGGATATCAAGGGCGCGCTGGACATCGGCCTGGTCAGCGTGATCTTCGCCTTCCTGTTCGTTGACCTGTTCGACAACTCCGGCACCCTGATCGGCGTGGCCAAGCGCGCCGGGCTGATGGGCAAGGACGGCCACATGCCGAAAATGGGCCGTGCGCTGATCGCCGACAGTACCGCCGCCATGGCCGGTTCGCTGCTGGGTACGTCGACCACCACCAGCTACATCGAATCCGCTGCGGGCGTGAGCGCCGGTGGCCGTACCGGCTTGACCGCCATCGTGGTCGCAATCCTGTTCCTGCTGGCGCTGTTCTTCTCGCCGCTGGCCGCCAGCGTACCGGCCTTTGCTACCGCGCCGGCGCTGCTGTTCGTCGCTGTATTGATGACCTCAGGCCTGGCCGAAATCGACTGGGATGACATTACCGTTGCAGCGCCAGTGGTGATCACCGCCCTGGCGATGCCCTTCACATACTCCATCGCCAACGGCATTGCCTTCGGTTTCATCGCCTGGACCGCCATCAAGCTGCTTTCGGGCCGCTACCGTGAGCTCAACCCGGCACTGGTGATTCTGTCGATTCTGTTCGTGATCAAGCTGGGCTGGTTCAACGCATGACTTTTGACGCCGCACGCTACACCGCTCAACTGCAAGACAAGGTCACGCGTTTGCGTGACCTGCTGGCACCGTTCGACGCACCCGAGCCACAGGTCTTCGAGTCGCCGCTGCAGAACTTCCGCCTGCGGGCGGAGTTCCGCCTGTGGCGCGAAGGCGGTGAACGCCACTACGCGATGTTTTCCCAGGACGACAAACGCACGCCGATCCTGATCGAAGAGTTCCCCATCGCCAGCACTCGCATCAACCAGTTGATGCCCCAGCTCAAGGCCGCCTGGCAAGCCAGCGCCGCCCTGAGCCACAAGCTGTTCCAGGTGGAGTTCCTCACCACCCTGGCCGGCGACGCGATGATCACCCTGTGTTATCACCGCCCGCTGGACGAGCACTGGCACACCGCGGCGAATAAGCTGGCGGCTGATTTGAATGTCAGCATCATCGGCCGCTCCAAGGGCAAGCGTGATGTGATCGGCCACGATTACGTGGTGGAAAAACTCGACGTGGGCGGCCGCACCTTCAGCTACCGCCAACCCGAAGGCGCGTTCACCCAGCCCAACGGCACGGTGAACCAGAAGATGCTCAACTGGGCATACGAAGCCTTGGGCGATCGCCCGGATGACTTGCTGGAGCTGTATTGCGGCAACGGCAACTTCACCCTGCCGCTGGCCACCCGAGTGCGTAAAGTGCTGGCTACCGAGATCAGCAAGACCTCGGTGAATGCGGCCCTGAGCAACCTCGATGAAAACGCGGTGGATAACGTCACCCTGGTGCGCCTCTCCGCCGAAGAGCTCACCGAAGCGCTGAATGAAGTGCGCCCGTTCCGCCGCCTGCACGGCATCGACCTGAAGAGCTACGAATTCGGTAGCGTGTTCGTCGACCCGCCCCGCGCCGGCATGGACCCGGACACCTGCGAACTGACCCGGCGCTTCGACAACATCCTGTACATCTCCTGCAACCCGGAGACGCTGGCGGCGAACATTGCGCAACTGCATGACACCCACCGCATTACCCAGTGTGCGATGTTTGACCAGTTCCCGTGGACGCACCATATGGAATCCGGGGTGTTATTGACCAGGCGGTAATTCAACGTCCTCAGGTTCCTTCTTGCGTGGCCGGCCGCCCTTCTTGCCATTGGCGCGGGCGGCGGCGGATTTGGCGGCGCTGCTCTTGCGACCGTTGCGTGAGGCTACCAGGCTGGTGGCCAGGTCCATCAGCGGCTGGCTTGTGGCGATCAGGCCCGTGATCGAAACATCCAGATCCTGGGCCTCACAGCTAATGGCCTTGCCACCGAAACTGACTTCCAACTGCTGGAAATCTTCCTCTGAAAACCCTTCGAACTCCGGCAGGCCGGCCACCGGCAACATGACGCGGCTGCCGTCGCTGAAGCCGATGGAGATGCAATCGTTTTCGTAACGCACATTGCTGGCGTTGGCGTACAGGCGCTTTAGCCTGCGGCCACGGGCGATTGCCTTGTCGACGTCGGCGTCAGTGAGAGGTACATAAGGTATGACTTTGGCTTTTACGATTTTCATAAATTAATCCCTACGCAATCTGGCGCTCTTACCAGATTCAAAATGGTCCGTTGCGCTACGGCGTCGTGCCAGGCGCTTGCGATGACGTAGACACCACGTCGAATGACTAACCCTGGAACCAATTCACTGGTGTCCCAGTTCCATGAATGGTTCTCCAGGCAAACCGTTTGCAGTTTTTCCCACCAAATCCTGCGCGCCCGTGCCAGATAATGTCGCTGCATGATTACCTCGCGTATTTCCTTCAGAACCGCAGTGGGTGGCCGCCTCCGTTCAGGCTCTACATCCCACAACTCAACGTCCCCATCCAAAAAACTGAAACGAAACCGCGCATCCCACCCCTTGCCCCTGACATGCACATGAGGCGGGCAATGCTCGTCCCTGATAAACACCGAGATGACATACCCCTTGTAAGCACCTACTTTCATCGTAACCCATCCGTTAGGTTATTTTCCGCCAGGTAACAATTTCCCCCTGCCACCCGACAACCGGCTCCATGGTCTCGAAGCTGTTTCACAGATTAGTAACGACAAAAAACCCGGCGAATGCCGGGTTGTAACCACTCATGCCGACGGCTGGAAATACCCCGCCAACGCCCGCAAGTCCTGCTCACTCAGCAACCCCGCGTAATACTTCAACTGAATCCTGGCCAGCAGATACGCATGCCGCGCATTCGCCAGGTCGCGGCGGGCGGTGAACAGTTGTTGCTCAGCGTCGAGCACGTCGAGGTTGACCCGCTCACCGCCGCTGACGCTCTTTTTGGTCGCAGTGACCAGCGCGGTGGCGGAGCTGACAGCCATCTCGTAGGCACGCACTTTCGCCGCGCCGCTGGTGTTGAGGTTGAATTGCTTGCGCAGTTCCACCAGCGTCGCCGAGGTGTGTGCGTCCAGCTCGTATTGGGCCTGGGACAGTTGATTGGCCGCCTGGCGCGTGGAGGCCGACACCGAGCCGCCGGCAAACAACGGCAGGCTGACCTGGATACCGACGCTGTTGGTGTCGTACTTCTGGTTGTAGCTGCTTTCCGAATCGGAGCTGGTCTGGCGGCTGCTGGCGTACAGGCTGACCTTGGGCAAGTGGCCGGCGCGTTTACGCTCCACTTCGTAAGAGGCCACGTCCAGCGCGTGGTGCTGGGACTTGAGTTCGGGGTTGTTGGCCATGGCCAGTTCACGCCACGTCTCGAAGCGGTTGGGCTCCAGGGGTGGGATGTCAAATTGGCGGGCCAGGGGTGCCAGCTCTTCGACCTGCAACGGTTGGCCGACAATCGCTTCCAGCTCGCGCAAGGCGCTGTCCTGGGCGTCCAGCGACTCGATTTCCTCCGCCTGGGCCAGGCTCAAGCGCGCCTGGGTTTCCAGCACATCGGTGCGTGTGCCTTCGCCGCCTTTGAGCAAACGATCATTGAGTTGCAGGCGTTCGGCAAACGCACGCTTCTGCGCGCGGCTCAACTCGATGCGCTCCTGGGCCAGCAGCGCCTGGCTGTAGGCGCTGAGCACGCGCACGGCCAACTCCTGGCTCTTGCTGCGAAAACGTTCATCGGCCATCAGCGCCTGGGCGGTGCCTTGGCGAAAGCGCGCGTAGGCTTCGTAATCCAGCAACGGTTGCTGCAAGGTCAGGGTCGAGGCATAGCTGCGGTAGTCACGGTCGCTGGTGACATTGCCGACGGCGGTGCTTTGGGTGACTTCGGAAGCGTTGCGCGAGTTGTTATAGCTCCAGGACAGGTTCGGCAATAACGCTGCACGGCCGATCACGCGGTTCTCTTCGCCGGCTTCACGTTCCTGGATGGCTGCCTGAAAGGTCGGGTCATTGCGTAGGGCAAGGTCGTAGGCGTCGAGCAAACCCAAGGCATGCGCCGCCGGTGTAACGCTCAGGCACAGGGTAAAAAACAGCGCCTTCATTCTTCCACCAGGGCCATGTGGGTACGATCCAACAAAGGTTTGAACAGGTAGTTGAGCATCGAACGTTCACCGGTCTTGATAAAGGTTTCCACCGGCATACCGGGACGGATCTGCACGCCGTCCAGCTGTTGCATGCCCGCCGCACTGACCTGGGCGCGCACGGTGTAATAAGGTTCGTCGGTGCGCTCATCGACCTGGCGGTCGGCGGAGACCAGCGTCACCTCACCGGCTACCCGCGGGGTGGTGGCCTGGTTGAAGGCCGAGAACAGCAGTTCTACCGGCAAACCTGGGTGTACCTTGTCGATCATTTGCACCGGCACCCGTGCTTCCACCCACAGCGGTTCGCCCTGGGGCACGATGTCCATCAGCGCCTGGCCGGGCTTGATCACCCCGCCTTCGGTGTACACGTCCAACCCCACCACCACCCCCGAAGCCGGCGCACGCACCAGGCTGTTGGCCAGTTCGAACTCGGCCGACGCCAGCCGGTTGCGCAGGTCGTCGCTGCGGGTGCGGGTCTCGGCCAACTGGCCACGCAAGTCTTTCTGGAAGTCTTCGCCGAGCTGGCGGATGCGCAGGCGCAGCTCCAAAACCTGGCGCTGCAACTGGCCGATGCGCCCGTAGTCTTCGGCAATCGCGCCGTCGACCTGGGCGTACAGGCGCTCGCTGTCGAGCAGGCGATTGCGCGGGATATAGCCGTCGCGCGCCAACTCGCGCAGGCCTTGCAGTTGCTCATTCAACGCCGCGCGTTGCTGCACCTTGCTCGCTTGGGAATCCCGCGTGCCACGCAACTGCGCCTCGGCGCCGGCGATGGTTTCGCGCAGGCCTTGTTGCTCGGTGGCCAGCGCCTGGGCGCGGCTGGTGAACAGTTGCCGTTGCAGATTCAGGGTGTTGGCTGCCTCAGGTTCATTCAGCAATTCAGGGCCGAATGCAATGGCGGGCAAACCTTCGCTTTCCGCACTCAAGCGCGCCTCACTGGCGAGAGACGCCAGGTACTGGCTGCGCAGCGACTGCATCTGCCCGCGCAAGGGTGTTTCCTTCAAGCGCAACAGCACCTGGCCGGCGTTGACCACATCACCGTCACGCACCTCGATGCGCTCGACGATGCCACCGGCAGGATGCTGCACGGTCTTGCGATGGCCAGAGACCATGACCTTGCCCGACACCGCCACGCCTTTGTCCAGCGGCGCCAACGCGGCCCAGCCGATAAATCCGGCAAAGCCGCCGAGCACCAGCCACCAGCCCAAGCGCGAGTATTGTTTGTCATCCAGCGCCAACACCGTGTGAGGGCGGTCGCTGACCAGCACCGGTTTACTCATGCTCATGCCTGTTTTCCTTCACCGAGGCGGTAGCTCATGCTCAGGGTCGACACCGGCTTGGGCGCTGCGGCTTTCTGCCGTGCTTCCAACACCCGCGCCGTAGGACCAAAGGCCTGCAACTGGCCGTCCTTGAGGATCAGCAACTGGTCGGTCAGGCTCAGCACATTGGCTTTGTGGGTAATCAGGATCACAGTGCGGCGCTGCTGCTTAAGCTGGGTGATCGCCTGGAGCAGGGCTTGCTCACCCACTTCGTCGAGGTTGGCGTTGGGCTCGTCCAGCACGATCAACGCCGGCAGGCCGTACAGCGCTCGGGCCAGGGCCACGCGTTGCTTTTGCCCGCCGGACAACCCCGCACCGCCCTCCCCCAATTGCGTGTCGTAGCCTTGGGGCAGTTGCAGAATCAGTTCATGCACGCCGGCCATTTGCGCGGCAGCGAGGACTTTGTCGGCCTCCAGCTCGGCAAACCGCGCGATGTTTTCGGCGATGCTGCCGGCGAACAATTGAATGTCCTGGGGCAGGTAGCCGATGTGCGGGCCGAGTTGCTGTTTGTCCCACTGGGCCAGGTCGGCGCCGTCCAGCCGCACCTTGCCGGCCAGCGGTGCCCAGGCGCCCACCAGCACCCGCGCCAGGGTGGACTTGCCGCAGCCTGACGGGCCGATCACGCCGAGCACTTCACCCGCTGGCAGGTTGAACGCCAGGTTCACCAGCGCCGGCCGCCGGCTGCCAGGGGCGCAGGCGCTGATTTGCTCGACGCTCAACTGGCCCTTGGGCACCGGCAGGCTCATGCGCGGCGGTCGCGCCGGGTTGGCCGCCAGCAACTGCGACAAGCGCTCGTACGCCAGGCGCGCCGAGCCCCATTGTTTCCAGACGCCGATCAGTTGGTCGATGGGGCTCAGCACCCGCCCCATCAGGATCGAGCCGGCAATCATCATCCCCGGCGTGATATCGCCCTGCACCGCCAGCAACGCGCCCAGGCCGAGTACCAGCGATTGCAATGCCAGGCGCACGCCCTTGGACCAGGCGGTGACGGCGGCAGTCTTTTCACTGGCCAGGTTTTGCTCGGCGAGGAACGCCTGGTGCTGGTTGAACCAACGCCCGCGCAAGGTGGCGAGCATGCCCATCGCTTCGATGCTGTCGGCATTGCGCAGGTTGGCCGTGGCCTGCTGGCTGGCGTGGATGGACAGTTGGCTGGCCTGGGCCATCGGCGCCTGGCTGACGTGGTGGTTGATCCACGCCAACGCGATCAGCATCACCGCGCCGCCCAGCGCGAGCAGGCCAAGCCAGGGGTGGAACAGGAAGATCACCAGCAGGTACACCGGAAACCACGGCGCATCGAAAAACGCGAACAGCGCCTGGCCGGTGGCGAACTGGCGCAAGGTGGTCAGGTCATGCAACGCCTGGCCCGCCGCCTGGGTGCCGCCCTTGAGTTGCGCTTCGAATGCGGCGTCGTAGACCCGCTGGTTGAGGCGCATGTCCATCTGTGTGCCGAGGCGGATGACCACCTGGCTGCGCACCCACTCCAACGCGCCCATCAGGCCGAACAGCCCGAGGATCATCAACGTCAGCATGAGCAGGGTCATCTGATTACCCGAGGCCAGCACGCGGTCGTACACCTGCAGCATGTACAGCGCCGGGGCCAGCATCAGCAGGTTGATCACCACCGAGAACAGGCCGATGTTGAAGAAGCCACCTTTATAGGCCGTGAGGGCGGCCAGGGTTTCGTTGCCGGCGTGGCGCATCTGGGAATTCTCGTGGGGTTGAGCGTGCAGCGTCGCCGCGTTGACAGGCGATACGACGCTGCGCAGAATTCGGCACCGCCGTCGCCGGTAGAGTTAGAAGGCTTGGGCGAAGGCGGTGTAATGCGGCGAATGGGAGAGCGATCTTCCATTCGCTTTTTTCATGCAGCAGCAGGTTCAGGCAGCGAGTGCCCAGTCCTGTGCCACGTCCTGCACGCCCACCAGAGCAACGTCGGTGGACACTGCGCTGGCGTGTGCCGCCAGGCCCGCCGACACTTCGTCGAACGTGCTGGCAGTGGACAGACCAAAGTCGTCGAGCAGGTTGTTGAGCACGGTTTCCAGCGCGGCGGTATTGCCCTGCATCAAACCGTAGATCACGCTTTGTACTTCGTTGCCAGCCCGGCCGGCACCCTCGGCGGCGCTCAGGTCGAGGCCGTTGAACGCGACCTTGAAGTCGCTCAGGCTGAAGTCGCTGCCATTGCCGCCGCCCAGGCCAGTGCCCAGTTGCACATTATCCAGGTCGCCCCACAGGTAGTGGTTCAGGTTGCTGCTGGCGGGCAACGATGGGTTGAACACATAGTGCAGGCCATTGCTGGTGTCGCTGTCGGCGATGAACGCGTACTCGGAGTTGTTGGCGCCGTGGGTCGAATACTGGTCGCCGCTGAGGGTGCCGTTGCTGAAGCCGCCCGTGTTACTGGTGCCGTGACCTGCCGTGTTGAACCCCACTGCCCAGGAACTCAGGTAGTCCGATACCGACAGAGAACCCAGGCCCGAATCGTAGCTAACAGAAATAGTCATCGCTAAACCTCGTTAAACAACGTTGTTGATGAGCACGCCGGTGCGGCGCGCCTTTTTGCCCACCCATGGGCAAAACCGTTGATCAGCTGCCTGGGCACACTGATCAGAATTTGTATTCCAGCATGCCGCTCAGGGTTCGCCCGCGCGCCAGGCTGAGGTTGTTGGCGTCGCCCATGGCGACGAAATAGGCTTCATCGGTGGCGTTTTCCAACGCCAGTGCAATGTTCAGTTGATCGGTCATCCAGTAACTGGCGTACAGGTCATAGAGCGTGTACTTGGGCCACATCGCCTGATCCATCAGCTCGTAGCCCTGCTGATCGAGGTTTTCGCCGTTGCCCGAGCTGTAGCGCACACGCACACCCGTATCCAGGCGTTTTTCCAGGAAGCGCATGCCCAGGGTCAGCGAGCCGCGATCGGCAGGCATGTACGTGGCGTTACCCATGATTCGCCCGCAGCTTTCCTTGTTGTTGGCGACGTCGTCATCCAACACTTCATAGGTGGTGACCGGCCGTATGCTGATGCGCCCATCCGGCAGGGTGAAACGCTCCAGGCGAGTGGTCCTTGGCCCGGTGGTCTTGGCGCCGCCCATGTAATAGTTCTTCGAGCAGAATTCATTGCTGCCGATCATGTGGGTGTAGCTGAGGTTGGCGTACGCGCGCCCCATGTCGTAATTGAGCTGGTATTCGACCCCGCGAAAACGCGTCGGGTTGGTGTTATTGACGTAAGCCATGGTCCCGAGAAATCCACCCACCTGGGTTTCCGGCAAGCTGACGCTGGTGTTGAGGAAAGAGAAGTTTTCAATCCGGGTATCGAAGTAAGCCACCTTCATGCCGAGGCGGTCATCACTGAAGAACAACCCCTCCTTGAAGACATTCATGCCCACTTCCCAATCCCGCGATTCTTCAGGCTTGAGGTACGGGTTGGGGAACACGCGTTCTCCCGAACCACCACCGTGGGGGCGGCCGGTCATGAAGGTTTCGGTCACCGCCGGTGGCCGCCAGCCCTTGCCCCAACGGGTATAGAGTTGCAGCCAGTCCACGCCCGGTTTTACCGCAAGACCGAAGGTGGGGGAAAACTGGCCCTCTTCACGGTCGACCTCGATCACTTCCGAGACACGCCTGGCGCCGACGAGGCTGCTGTAGAAACGATCACGCCGGTACAGGGTCATGCCGGTTTCGCCTTCAAGCCGATAGCGGTCATAACGCAAGCCCGCATCCAGGGTTAGCCAGCCGCCATATTCGTACTGCGCGTTATTGAACAGACTGGCGATGGTGCGTTTGCCCCCTGGCGTACTGCCCTCTGCGTAAGGCAACAAGCCCAGGTTGTTGGTGGCTTCAACTTTGTTGGTCCGGGGCTTGAACTCGTCCTGATACAACTCCACCCCGTAGTTCCAAGTGACATGCCCCCGTTCGCCGAAATCAAACCGCGAGGTGTTGTCACCCTGCAGGCCCCAGGTGTCGGTCTGGAAGTGATCGGTGTAGGCGCCGACGTAGTTACCGGTACCTGGCGACGACAGGTTGGGGGCGTTGCCGCGATCCATCTGGGTGGTGACGTAATAGAGCTTGGCCTTGAGATCGATCAGCGGGTTGTCCGGGCTGTAGCTGTAGTCCAGCGCGACGTTTTTGGCGTTGAGATTGTTTTTGCTGTTGCGTACGTAGTAGGTGCTCTGAAGGTCGTCGGCGATATAGCCCCAGGCATCGTTACTGTCGGTGTCGGTTTCCAGGTAGCTCAACTGCACGCGTTGGTCGTTGGGCAGGTTCAGGCCGAACTTGACGATCTGTGAGCGGGTCACGCTGCCGGTGTCGCCGACTTCGCTGTTCAACCAGTCGTCGAAGGCCGCAGGGGCAGATGATCTGGCGCGCAGGTTGGTGCCTAGGTTGTCGTCGTTGTGCCTGCCGGCGCGGTAGTTACCGAAATGCCGCTCGCTGTAGCCCAGCAATACATCGCCGCGCTCATCACCAAAGGCGAACACGCCGCTGCCGTTGAAGTCGGTGCCGTTACCCAGCTCACCGATGCCGCTGCCGGCGCGAAGGCGGCCGCCGTAGTCCTTGCCGTCCTTGAGGAACTCACTGGCATCCAGGGTCTTGAACGACGCAATGCCACCCAGCACGGCCGCTCCGCCCTGCCCCGACTGGCTGCCTTTGTCGATCTCGATGCTGGAGATGAACTCCGGGTCGATCAGCATCGTGCCGTTGCGCTGCTGGTGGCCGTTGACGTTGAAGTTCTGGCGCATGCCGTCGATGTTCATGTTCACGCGGCCATAGTCCTGCACACCGCGAATATTCACCGACAGGCCAGGGTCGCGCTGGTTGACGGCGGTGTAGACGCCGGCGGTTTCTTCGAGCATGTCGGCGGCGTGACGGGGCGGAGGTTTATCAATCATGTCCCGGCTGATCACCGCCACGGACTTTGGGGTCTGGTACACCCAGTCGCTGGCCTGGCCGTTGGTGTTGCCGGTGATGGTGGTGGTGCCCACGGTCATGGCGCCGTCGTGGTCGTCGCTGACACGGTTGAGGGTTACCTGGCGCTCGCCGGTAAAGCGATATTCCACCGGCGTGGCACCGAGCAAACGGCCAAGCCCTTCCTGCACGCTGAAGCTGCCTTTGAGCGCCGTGCTGCTCAAGCCTTGCAGGCGTGGGCTGTCGAACAGCACCTGCAAACCGGCCTGGTCGGCAAAGGCCAATACGGCACTGCCCAAGGATTGCGCCGGCACATCGAACGCCAGCACCGCCGGCTGGGGAGCGCCCACCTGAGGCTGCGTCGCATACACGGGAGCGGCTGCGGCGAACAGGCCCAAGTGGATGGCCAGGGCTAACCGACTACCGGTGAGACGCCCCTTGGTGAGTACTGACATTTCTGGTTTCCCTGCGCTGATCGTATTTTTGTTTATGCGAATGCTTCTCACCTATCAAGACGTACGAGGCGCAGGAAGTCAGTAAGGCTTTTTCAAAAGTTTTTGCGCTGGGGGGAGTTAAGCGAGTGGGAGCGGGCCTCCCACCGGATCATCAATAGATCAGGCTGAGGCCTGCCAGGTCCAAGCGTTGCACTTGAAGTTCCTGGGTGAGGGTGCCGAGGGCGCTGTCGAGCATGTCGAGACGGAAGACACCGCTGACTTCGCGCTCGCCCAGGTCGGCATGGGTCAACACCACCCGCCCCGGACGGTAGCGATTGAGCTGCTCAATGACCTTGGCCAGGGGCTGGCGATCAAAGATCAGCACGCCACGTCGCCAGCTGGTGGCACGGTCTACATCGAACTGATCCAGGGGCACCACACCCTCCTGGGCGTTGTAGCGTGCAGCCTGGCCCTCCTGGAGCACCCGATCGCTCGGGCCTTTTTTCGGTGAGGCGTGCAAAGAAACTTCAACGCTGTGCTGCAACACGCCCACCCATGCCCGGCGTTCGGCCTCGCGCGCCACCACAAACCGCGTGCCCAACGCCCGCGTCTGCCCGCCGGCGCTCTGCACCACGAACGGACGGGTCTCCTGACCCACCATCGGCGCCACATCAAAAATCGCCGAGCCCTGGATCAGGCTGATACGCCGCTGCACGCCGTCGTAATCCAGGCGGATGGCACTGGCGGAATCCAGCTCCACCGTGCTGCCATCGGCCAAGTGCACGGTGCGCACCTCGCCTTTTTGGGTGACATAGTCGGCCTGCATGTGCAGCCAGGCGTCCGGCCCACGCAGCCAGCCGACGCCGGCCACCACCACGACCAACGCGACCGCCGCCGCACGTTGCCAGGGCCTGCGCCGCGGGGAGCGGCGCACGGGCAGCGCTGCAGTCGCGGGGCGCTGGCGGTGAACGCTCTCGTCCTTATGCACCTCGCCCAACGCCGCCCAGGTCTGTTCGGCAAAGCGCAGCGCCGCTTCGTGGCGGCTGTCGCAGGCGATCCACTGGCACAGCTCGGCCTGCTCCTGGTCGGTCAGGGCACCGGCGTGCAGGCGCACCGCCCACTCGGCGGCCTCCTCGGTAATGCTGTGCTGTTGCTGACCCTGGCTATTCACGTGTGAATCTCGAATTTTTCGTTATATGACGCTGTGACGTCTGACCTGAGGTTTTTCCGTAATTCATTCGTCGGATGGCCCCACCTCGCCATCCTGCAAGCGCTGCATCACATACGCCAGCGCCTTGGCCAGGTGCTTTTGCACGGAACTGTCGGAAATGTCCAAATGCCGGGCAACCTGGGCGTGGGTCATGCCCTCTATACGGTTCAGACGGAAGATCTGCTGGGTGCGTTCCGGCAGCTCCGCCAACGCCTGCTTCAATGCCTGTCGCTGTTGCTGCGCCATTGCCTGAGCCTCCAACCCGGCCACTTCATCTTCAATCTCGGCCAGCGCCTCATGGGGCACGGAATCGGTCTTGCGCCGCGCTTCCTGGCGAATATGGTCGATCAGCAGATTGCTCGCCGTTCGATAGAGATAGCCCTGGGAGTTGTCGATACGCTCGCCGGCCGGTTTTTCCGCCAGGCGCAGGAAGCTCTCCTGTACCAGGTCGGCGGCCAACTGCGGGTCCCGTACCTTGCGCGCCAGATACCCACGCAGGGTATCGGCATGCTTCAGAAACAGGCCTTTGAGATCCACGTCCGACAAACCGACTCCCTGGAATGTAAAGGAAACAGGCGGGCATCTTAAGCGTTGTCGAGAATGATTTTCAATTGATATCTAATCCGATTCGAGCGCAGGGCACGCCTGATTAACAGTTCGGTAATCGAACATATCCGCCGCCATCAATTGACCAAATTAACCAACCAGTACATTTTATCCCCACAACGAACAAGAACTGTGGAGATCCCCTGTATGCCGCCCATCGTGCTGGTGCTCAACGGCCCCAACCTCAACCTGCTCGGCACCCGCGAACCCGCGACCTACGGCCATGAAACCCTGGCCGACGTCGCCGCCCTGTGCGGCCGCAGCGCCGAACAACTGGGGCTTAAAATCGAATTCCGCCAGACCAACCACGAAGGCGAGCTGCTGGACTGGATCCACGGCGCCCGCGCTCGCTGCGCCGGTATCGTGATTAACCCGGCCGCCTGGACGCACACCTCGGTGGCGATTCGCGACGCCTTGGTAGCCAGTGAAGTGCCGGTGATCGAGGTGCACTTATCCAATGTGCATGCGCGCGAGGCGTTTCGGCATCACTCGTTTGTGTCGCCCATCGCCAAGGCCGTGCTCGCGGGTTTTGGCAGCCATGGCTACCACCTGGCCCTGGAACATTTCAGCCAGTTGTTGAAGGGGTCGGCCCGATGAAACCGCGCATCCTCGCCGGGCTGATCGGCGCCGGCATCCAGGCTTCCCGCACCCCTGCCCTGCATGAGCAGGAAGGAGACGCCCAAGGCTTGCGTTACCTGTATCGCCTCATTGACCTTGAGCCCCTGCACCTGGACATCAACGCCCTGCCCGACCTGCTGGACGCTGCCGAGTTGATGCACTTCACCGGATTGAACATTACCTACCCGTGCAAGCAGGCAATCCTGCCGCTGCTCGATGATTTGTCCGACGAGGCCCGAGGCATCGGAGCGGTCAACACCGTGGTCTTCAAGGACGGCAAGCGTATCGGCCATAACACCGACTGCCTGGGGTTTGCCGAGGGTTTTCGCCGCAACCTCAGCGATGTGCCGCGCCAACGCGTGGTGCAGATGGGCGCGGGTGGCGCCGGTGCCGCAGTGGCGCATGCGCTATTGGCCGAAGGTGTCGAACACTTGAGTATTTTCGACGTGGACGCCAGCCGCGCCCGCGACCTTGTGGATAACCTCGCCCAGCGTTTCGGCGCCGGCCGCGCCCAGGTCGGCACCCACCTTGAAAACGCCATGGCCGAGGCCGATGGCCTGGTCAACACCACGCCGATGGGCATGGCCAAACTGCCCGGCACACCGGTGCCAGCGGCCCTGCTGAGAGCCGAACTGTGGGTGGCTGAAATTGTGTATTTCCCACTGGAAACCGAACTGCTGCGCGATGCCCGCGCCTTGGGCTGCCGCACCCTGGATGGCGGCAACATGGCGGTGTTCCAGGCGGTGAAGGCGTTTGAGTTGTTCAGTGGTGAAGTGCCGGATGCGCAGCGAATGCTCGCGCACTTCAAGAGCATGAATACCTGAAATGTGCGAGGGGGCTTGTCCCCTCCTACATTGGGTTAGGCGGTGTATTCAGGCCTGCAGGTAGCGCAACACCGATTCGCAAATCATCTCGCGATGCCGCTGTTTAACCGTCTCATCCGACAGGTCGATCTGAAAGATCTCACTGAACGTATGGCGGTTGGACACCCGGTAAAAGCTGAATGAGTTGATCAGCAAGTGTACGTCCAACGGCTCCAGCCCTTCGCGGAACAGCCCCATCTCGGCGCCCCGGCGCAACGTCACTCCCAGCCCCTCGAGGATTTTGCTGTTCATCGCCTTGATCGTTTCGGTGCGTTTCACGTACTCGGCATTGTGGATATTTTCGATGCTGACAATACGCACGAAATCAACGTTCTGATCATGGTGGTCGAAGGTGAACTCCACCAGCCGCCGGATCGCCTCACGCGGTTCCAGGGCAGTGAGGTTCATGCGCGTTTCGGTGTTGCGAATATCGCCGTAGAGCTTCTCCAGCACCTCGACGTACAACTGCTCCTTGCTGCCGAAGTAGTAATAGATCATGCGTTTGGAGGTGTGGATGCGCTCGGCGATGGCATCCACGCGAGCGCCGGACAGGCCCTGCTGAACAAACTCGACGATGGCTTCCTGGAGAATGTTCTCCCGGGTCTTTTCCGGGTTGTTCTTACGACTCTTGCGCGGTGCGTCTGACACCGCGGGGAGTTCGGGACTTGAGGTCATGGTGCGCTCACGGCCATTTTTATTGTGCAGGCCGCGATTATGGGCCGAGGCGTCCTACGAAGGAAGCACTTGGCCCACCGTTATAAACGCGCCTGGCGCACTGCGCCGCTACGGGATTTGGCCATCGCCGCCAGGCGCACCGCCACGTTGGCCGCGCCGTAGCCGGCGTAGCCGTTTTTGCGTTGGATGATCTCGAAGAAAAACCGTCCTTCGAAGGGCTCGGTGTACACATGAAACAACTCACCGCCCTGGGCGTCACGGTCGTACAACACGTTGTAGTACGCCAGTTCGCTGAGGAACTCATCATCAAAATCAAAGCGTGCTGCCAGGTCATCGTAGTAGTTGAGCGGGATATCCAGCAGCGGCACCCCGGCCTCCTTGGCGCGACGTACTTCGGCGAAAATATCCGCGCAGTCAAAGGCAATGTGATGCACACCTGAGCCGCGATAACTCGACAGCGCGTGGGAAATCGCGGTGTTGCGGTTCTCGGAAATATTCAGCGGCAAGCGAATCGAGCTGCAACGGCTGCGCAGCGCACGGCTTTTCACCAGGCCGTAGGGGTCGGGCAGCACCACTTCGTCATCGGCTTCGAAATCCAGCAGGCTCTTGTAGAACAGCACCCAACTGTCGAGGCTGTCGGCCGGCAAGGCCATGGCCATATGGTCGATGCGCAGCAAACCACCGCCCGCAGCATTGGCCGGCTGCAGATTGAAATCGGTGTCGTAGATCCCCCCCTCACCCTGATCCACCAAGTAAATCAGGCTGCCGTCCGGCGCACGTACTGCCGCCAGCTCCAGCTCGTTGGGCCCGACCAGGCCGCGATAGGGCTGGCCCTTGTAAGCCACCGCCCGTTCCAGCGCCTTGGCGCTGTCCTTGACTCGAATCGCCGTGGCGCACAACGACGGCCCATGGGCCTCGAAAAAGTTATGCGCGAAGGAATAGGGTTCGCAGTTGAGGATCAGGTTGATATCCCCCTGGCGCAGCAGGCTCACGCTCTTGGAGCGGTGCTGGCCGGCCTTGACGAAACCCAGGCGTTCCAGCCAATGGGTAAGCTTGGCGCCGAGGTTTTCATCCACGGCGAACTCGAGGAACTCGATACCGTCGTACTCGCTGGCCGCTGGGGTATCAAACAGAATCTCGACAGGTTGCGCGGGCGCCTCCTGTTGCAAGCGCTCGCGGGTTTTCTCTTCCAGGTACAGCAAGGAACGCAGGCCATCTGCCGCATTCGCGCGGGTCGGCGCGGCGCGGAAGCCATCGTTGAAAATTTCCAGGGACAACGGCCCGGTGTAGCCGCTCTTGATGATCGGCGCGAGGAACCCCGCCAGGTCGAATTCGCCTTGGCCGGGGAAGCAGCGAAAATGCCGGCTCCACTCCAGCACATCCATGGCCAGGATCGGCGCGTCGGCCATTTGCACAAAGAAGATCTTGTCGCCGGGGATCTGCGCGATGGCACTCGGGTCGCCCTTGAGCGACAGCGTGTGGAAGCTGTCGAGCAACACCCCAAGGCTCGGGTGATCGACCTGGCGCACCAGGTTCCACACCTGCTGCCAGGTGTTCACATGCTTGCCCCAGGCCAACGCTTCATAGCCAATGCGCAGGCCGCGACGGCCCGCGTGTTCGGCCAACAGGCTGAGGTCGTCCAGCAGGATGCGTTCATCCCCGACGCAATCGGCCGAGGCGTTACTGCACACCAGCACCAGGTCGGTGCCCAGTTCCTGCATCAGGTCGAACTTGCGCTCGGCGCGCTCCAGGTTGCGCGCAAGACGATCGCGGCGGCAGCCTTCAAAGTCGCGAAAGGGTTGGAACAAGGTGATGGCGATGCCCAGGTCAGCACACATCTGCCTGACTTCCCGGGGGCTGCCGTCGTAATACAACAAGTCGTTTTCGAAGATCTCGACCCCATCGAACCCGGCGGCGGCAATGGCTTCGAGCTTTTCCGGCAGGGTACCGCTCAAGGACACGGTGGCGATGGAACGTTGCATGGGCGACTCCCGGCAATTGTTGTTTGTGGCAAATTATTCGCCCCCAGACTACCCGCAGCAATTAAAATGTACGAACCGGTTAGTTTTTGGTGCGATTATCGAACACTAAGCCTCTTTGGCGAATTGACGATTTTTTAGCCACTGCGCACCATCAATCACGCAGCGACACCCAAAAGAAGACCCACAACACCTCATAAAAATTTCAAAAAACGGGTACAACCACATGCCTTCGCAAAACTCCGCCCTGGCCGCGCGCCCGGGCACCCCGCACGCCGGCATCGGCGACAAGATCCGCGGCGCCCTTGCCGTGGGTAAAACCCGCTGGGGCATGCTGGCCCTGGTGTTCTTTGCCACCACCCTCAACTACATCGACCGCGCCGCACTGGGCGTGATGCAACCGATCCTGGCCAAGGAAATGAGCTGGACGGCGATGGACTACGCCAACATCAACTTCTGGTTCCAGGTCGGCTACGCCATCGGCTTTGTGCTGCAAGGTCGGCTGATCGACCGCGTGGGCGTCAAGCGCGTGTTTTTCTGCGCGGTACTGCTGTGGAGCCTGGCCACCGGTGCCCATGGCCTGGCCACTTCGGCCGTCGGCTTTATGGTCTGCCGCTTTATCCTCGGGCTGACCGAAGCCGCCAACTACCCGGCCTGCGTGAAGACCACGCGCCTGTGGTTCCCCGCTGGCGAGCGTGCGGTGGCCACCGGTATCTTCAACGCCGGTACCAACGTCGGCGCAATGATGACGCCGATGCTGCTGCCGCTGATCCTGCATGTGTGGGGCTGGCAGGCTGCGTTCCTGTGCATGGCGTCGCTGGGCGCGATCTGGCTGGTGTTCTGGGGTTTGAAGTACTACAACCCGGAAGACCACCCGAGCGTCAAACAATCCGAACTGGACTACGTGCAACGGGAAGTCGAACCGGAACAACCTGGCGTACCGTTCAGCCGCATCCTGCGCATGCGCGGCACCTGGGCCTTTGCCATCGCCTATGCACTCACCGCACCAGTGTTCTGGTTCTACCTGTATTGGCTGCCGCCGTTCCTGAACCAGCAGTACAACCTGGGCATCAACGTGACGCAGATGGGTATCCCGCTGATCATCATCTATCTGACCGCCGACTTCGGCAGTGTGGGTGGGGGAATTCTGTCGTCGTTCCTGATCGGCCGTGGGATGAACTCGATCAAGGCGCGGTTGCTGTCGATGCTGCTGTTTGCCTGCTGCATCGTCGGCGTGATCATGGCGGCCGGCTCCAGCCAGCTGTGGGTCGCGGTATTTGCCATCTCCCTGGCCATCGGCGCGCACCAGGCCTGGACCGCCAACATCTGGAGCCTGGTGATGGACTACACGCCCAAGCACATGATGAGCACGGTGTTCGGTTTCGGCGGCATGTGCGCAGCCATCGGCGGCATGTTCATGACCCAGATCGTCGGCCATATCCTCACCGTCACCAACAACAACTACACCGTGTTGTTCACCCTGATCCCGGCGATGTACTTCATTGCGCTGACCTGGATGTACTTCATGGCGCCGCGCAAGATTCCTACCGTCGACGCCTGATTTACCGACGCCGCTGCTGCCAGGCAGCGGCCAACCCGCTCATGCAGATCACCCCGATGCCGACCACCGTGGTCACATCGGGGGTATGGCTGAACACCAGCCAGCCCAACAACCCCGCGAAGACGATCTGGCAATAGCCGAACGGCGCCAGCAAGGCCGGTGCCGCGAAGCGAAACGCCTGGGTCAGCATCAAGTGTGCGGTCATCCCACAGGTGCCCAGCGCCAGCATCAACACGCCATGCCACAGCGTGGGAACCTGCCAGAAGAACGGCACCATCGCACTCATCACCAAGGTATTGCACAGCCCGGCGAAGAAGTTGCTGGTGGTGGGCGTGTCGTATTGGCTGAGGATGCGCGTGAGCAGTTGGTAGAAGCAGAAGAACAGCGCCGAGCACAGCGGCAGTAACACCGCAGGCGTAAACAACTCACCGCCTGGGTGAATGATCACCAGCACGCCGACAAAGCCGCAGATCACCGCCAGCCATTGGCCGCGTGTCACGTGCTCGCCAAGCAGCGGCACCGACAGTGCTGTCACCAGGATCGGCGCAAGGAAGTTCACCGCCGTGGCTTCCGCCAACGGGATGTAATGCAACGCCGTGGTGAAAAAAAGGCTGGTGCCCAACAGGCATAAGGCCCGCACCACCTGCATTCCCGGGCGTTTACTGCGCAGCACGCGTAGCCCCGATTGCGGCAGGAAAATCCCGGCCATCAGCAAGGTGTGCACCACGTAGCGCACCCACACCACCATCACGATCGGGTAGAACCCGGCCAGGTATTTGGACAAGGCATCGTGGCTGGAGAACAGGAATGTCGCCAACACAATCAGCAAAATGCCTTTGAAGGGATGGTTGACGCCGGAAAGGGGGGTGCTGACAGTCATGGAATTCTCTTGCGTGGCGAGCGAAACGCTGAGCACTGAACGAAGCAGCGCTCAACCCGGTAATCTAGCAGCCGGGCTGGAGTCTGCCCCAAGAGCATAACCAAACACCGGGCGAACAGCGCACTAAATCACCGCATTCGAGTCCAACGCAGCACCTTAGCCCCCGCATTGCATACTTTTTAACCAAGGCCTCGCCGCTATGAAAAAAATCCTCTTTGTTCTTTCTGCCCTTGCCCTGCTGACCGCCTGCGACCAGGAGGCCAAGCAAGCGCCCAAACCCGCACCGCCTTCCGTGCAGGCCACCCTGGTACCCGAAACCCCGCCCACCGATAAATGGGTCGGCAAATGGATCGGTGTCGAAGGCCTGCACCTGACCATCGCCAAGGACGACAGCATCGGCCGTGGCCACTACGTCCTCACCATGCAATACGGCCTCGACGCCGACGACTCGGGCACGTTCAAGGGTGAAGCGGCCGAAGACGGCATAGCCTTCACCCGCCCGGACGGCCCGCAATTGCTCCGCGCCGGCGATGGCGAAGCGACCGGGCTGAAATGGCTGGCGGATAAAAAAGACTGCCTGATCGTCGCCACCGGCGAAGGCTATTGCCGTTAATACCGACCATACTCAATCACGGTTAGCACACAGAGGATTGCCCCATGCTATGGAAAAAAGGCCGACGCAGCGACAACGTGGTGGATGCCCGCGATGACAGTGGCGGCGGCGGTGGCGGGATGCGTTTTGGTGGCGGCAAGGGCCTGAGCCTGACCGCAATTGTGCTGATCGTCGGCATCGGCTGGCTGACCGGCCAGGACCCGTTGCAGATCCTCGGCCAGTTGACCGGCCAGATGGAGCAGGCGCCCTCGGTGAGCACGCAGTCGCGCCAGGCGCCGCCGGCCAACGATGAGCAAGCCGACTTCGTACGGGCGGTGCTGGGCGATACCGAAGACACCTGGGGCCAGGTGTTCCAGGAAAACGGCCTGGCCTACAAGAACCCCAAACTGATTCTGTTCCGTGGCCGGGTCAATTCCGCCTGTGGTGGCGCCACCTCGGCCAGCGGCCCGTTCTATTGCCCGGCGGATCAGCAGGTTTATCTGGACCTGGATTTCTTCCGGGAAATGTCGCAACGCTTCCAGGCGGCTGGCGATTTCGCCCAGGCCTACGTGATCGCCCACGAAGTCGGGCACCACGTCCAAACATTGCTGGGCATTTCGTCGAAGATCCAGGCCGCACGCCAGCAAGGCCGGCAGATGCAAGGCGACGGTGGCCTGCTGGTGCGCCAGGAGCTGCAAGCCGACTGCTTCGCCGGTGTGTGGGCCAACCGTGCGCAAAAGCGCCTGAACTGGCTGGAGCCTGGCGATATTGAAGAAGCGCTGAATGCGGCCAACGCCATCGGCGATGACCGCTTGCAGCAACAGGGCCAGGGGCGCGTGGTGCCGGACTCGTTTACCCACGGCACCTCGGCACAGCGGGTGCGCTGGTTCAAGACCGGCTTCGCCCAGGGCCAGATCACTCAATGCGACACGTTCGCTGCCAAGAGCCTATAAATGAATCAACGATTGGGACTGCTGTTGGGCCCGTTGCTCATCTCATCATCCGCCTGGGCCGCCGAGCATGGCGTCAAGGTGGTCAGTCCCGATCGTTTTCACCTCGACGCTGGTGACCTCAGCCTCGGCGTGAGCCAGGACTGGCGCCAGCCACTGCCCAACGTCACCCGCGCCTTGATCATCGTGCACGGGCGCCTGCGTAATGCGCAGACCTATCTGAAAAGCGGAATCGATGCCGCCGAACACGCCGGGGTTGCCGCCACCACCCTGGTGATCGCGCCGCAGTTTCTGAACGGGTCCGACATGCAGCGCAACCATCTGGACAGCCAAGTGCTGCGCTGGAAGGGCAATGACTGGATGGCCGGCGAAACCTCGACCGGCCCGGGCCAGATCAGCTCTTTCGGCGCCCTCGACCAGCTCATCAAGCACCTGGGCAACCGCACGCTGTTCCCGGAGCTCAAGGAAATCGTGGTCGCCGGTCACTCCGGCGGTGGCCAGGTGGTGCAGCGCTTCGCCCTCACCGGCCACGCCCACCCTACCCTGCAAACCGAGGGCATCCGCCTGCGTTATGTGGTGGCCAACCCCTCGTCCTATGCCTACTTCAGCCCACAGCGGCCGGTAAGGTTCGAGACCGCCAGCTGCCCAGGCTTCAACGACTGGAAGTACGGCATGCAGCACCTACCGGCCTACGCCAAGGGCCAAAACGCCGAGCAGCTGGAGCAAGCCTACGTATCACGCCCCATCACTTACCTGCTGGGCCAGCAGGACACCGACCCGAACCACCCGGCACTGGATAAAAGCTGCGAAGCCGAGACCCAGGGCGCGTATCGGCTGATTCGCGGGCACAACTACTTTGACTACCTCAAGCAGCGCCATCCGCAGTTGAGCCAGACGCTGGTGGAAGTGCCGGGGGTGGGGCATGACGGGGATGGGATGTTTACTTCGCCCGAAGGGCAGAAGGTACTGTTTAAGCAATAACTGACGAAACCGCCCCTCCCACATTTGATCTCTATTGCTTGGGTTAGATCATCCGGCGCAATGCAGCACAATCTGCAGCATGCCAATCCGCCAGCTCCGGCCACGGGTTCTCCGGCAAATTGACCAACACCGTCCTGGTCCCCGCCGCCCGGCCGCAGTCCAGGTCAAAACGGTAATCGCCGACCATCACCATCTCGCTCGGCGATACATCCCACGCCGCCGCCAATTTCAACAACCCACCCGGATCGGGCTTAGGCGGCGCATCGTCGCGACCCAGCACATCGTCCACGGCAAAGCAGTCCGCCAGGCCAATCGCCTCCAGGGTGATATGCGCCAACTCCCGCGCGTTGCGGGTCAGGATACCCAGGCGATAACCGCGCCCGGCCAGCTCGCGCACCAGCTCCACCGCACCGTCCGCCGCGACCGAACCCAGCGCCAGCTCGCGTTCATGTTCGAGCAACCAGGCATGCTTGGCCGCTGCGATGTCCGCCGGCAAGGCGGCGAGGTGGGTGAGGATGTCGTCCTCGGGGGGAATGTCCAGGGCCACGCGAATCGCCGCAAAGTCATGCACCGCTACCGTCAGGGTGCCGTCCATGTCGAACACCCAGTGCCTAACGTCCGTCAGGCTCATGCCCAATCCTTGCGATGGCGAATCAAGCCTTCCTGGGTCACCGACGCCACCAGTTGCCCGGCGCGGTTGTACACGCTACCGCGGGAGAACCCACGGGAATTGCCGGCCCATGGGCTGTCCATGGCATACAGCAACCAGTCATCGGCACGCAGGTCGGCGTGGAACCACAGCGCGTGGTCGAGGCTGGCGACCTGCATGTCTTTCTGCCACACGGTCTTGCCGTGGGGTAGCAACGAGGTGGTCAGCAGGCCGAAGTCGGAGGCGTAGGCCAGCAGGTATTTGTGCAGCGCCGGCGTATCCGCCAGGGCACCATCGGCCCGAAACCACACGTATTTGACCGGGTCGGACGGCTGCGGGTTGAACGGGTCTTTTTCGGTGACCGGGCGTACTTCGATCGGCTTGGGGCACAGCAGCTTGTCGCGCATATGCTCGGGGATCAGGTGCGCGCGCTGCTGGGTCAGTTCCAGCTCCGACGGCAGGTTTTCCGGGCCGACCACCACAGGCATGGTGGTCTGGTGCTCGAAGCCGGCCTCGTCGTACTGGAACGACGCGCTGCAGGTGAAAATCGGGTGGCCCTTCTGGATCGCCGTCACGCGGCGCGTGCTGAAACTGCCGCCATCGCGTACGCGGTCGACCGAATACACCACCGGCAACTTCGCATCGCCGGGGCGCAGGAAATAACCGTGCAGGGAATGCACGTGGCGCGCTTCTTCGACGGTCTGGCTCGCGGCCGACAGCGACTGGCCGAGCACCTGGCCACCGAACAGTTGGCGAAAACCCAGGTCCTGGCTGCGGCCGCGAAAGAGGTTTTCCTCGATCGGTTCCAGGGTCAGCAAGTCCACCAGATCTTCCAATACTTGGCTCATAGAGCAACTCCTACAACAATCGATAGGGCATTCCGGGCTGCTTATCCGTGCAGCGTGTCCAACCATTGGGCGCGGGTGATGCGGTACAAAACGTGGGGGCGCAGCGGGTCATCGGCTGCGACCTTGGGGTGTTCAAAATCTGCCTGGGGATCGTAATGCATACCGATGACCTGCATGACTTTTTGTGATGGCAGATTGGCTTGAGTGGTGAAGGCGACAATTTCGTCCAACTGCAAACGGTCGAAACCACAGCGCAGCGCGGTCCAGGCCGCCTCACTAGCATAACCCAGGCCCCAATGCTCACGGGCCAGGCGCCAGCCGATTTCCACCGCAGGGGTAAAGCCCGCTTCGAAGCTGACGTTCTGCAACCCGGTCAGGCCGATAAACTCACCGGTGTCCTTGCGTTGCAAGGCCCACAGGCCAAAGCCATATTCGGCGAAGTGGCCGCGAATCCGGCCGATCAAGGCAGCACTTTCCAGGTGGCTCAATTTGGCCGGGAAATAGCGCATCACCTGCGGGTCGGCGCACATGCGCGCAAATTCCGTCAGGTCGGCATCGCGCCACTGGCGCATAACCAGGCGCGCGCTTTCCAATTGCAATATCGCCTCCATGGGTCCCCTCCCCTTGCCATGTGCGTGAGTGTACAGCGCTGTTAAGATCCTTCGCAGATCCCCGTCAGAAAATCCCATGCCTTTGCCATTGATCTACCACGATGACTACAGCCCCGAGTTCCCGGCAGACCACCGGTTCCCCATGGACAAGTTCCGCCTGCTGCGTGACCACCTGGTAGCCAGCGGCCTGACCGAAGACAGCCAATTGCTGCGCCCGCCGTTGTGCCCGCCGGAGATTCTGGCCCTCGCCCATGAACCTGGGTATATCGAACGCTACATGAGCGGCGAGTTGTCCCGCGAAGACCAACGGCGCCTTGGCCTGCCCTGGAGCGAAGCCCTGGCCCGGCGTACCGTGCGTGCGGTCGGTGGCTCGATCCTGGCGGCGGAGCAAGCCCTGGAACACGGCCTGGCCTGCCACCTCGCGGGCGGCACCCACCACGCCCACTACGACTACCCAGCGGGCTTTTGCATCTTCAATGACCTGGCAGTGATCAGCCGTTACCTGCTGGATAGCGGCCGGGTCAACCGCGTGCTGATCTTCGACTGCGACGTGCACCAGGGCGATGGCACCGCGCGCATCCTCCACGACACGCCGGATGCAATCACCGTGTCCCTGCACTGCGAAAAGAACTTCCCCGCCCGCAAGGCCCAGAGCGATTGGGACATCCCGCTGCCCATGGGCATGGGCGATGCCGACTACCTCCAGGTGGTGGACGATGCCCTCAACTACCTGCTGCCGCTCTACCAGCCGGACCTGGTGCTGTACGACGCCGGCGTCGATGTACACAAGGATGACGCCCTCGGTTACCTCAAGCTGACAGACGCAGGCGTAGCCGCTCGCGATGAAAGCGTGATGCGCCATTGCCTGGGCCGCGACATTCCGGTGATGGGCGTGATTGGCGGCGGCTACAGCAAGGATCGCCCCGCCCTGGCACGCCGCCACGGCATCCTGCACCACAGCGCCCAGCGGGTGTGGACGTCATCAGGTTGTCATTGAAAGGTGGGCGTTACCCACAATGCCTGTGGAACGGCCTGTGGATAACTTGAGCGTAAGCGTCTGAGAGCCTGTATCCGTAACGCCTGTAGGAAGCTGTACGTTTTTTGATCAGGCAGCGCCGCGCTCCTCGGGTAGAATGCTCGGCTTATTTTCCGCGATCGTAGCCCTGCCCATGCCCGACATTTCCTCACGACACGTCACCATCATCGGCGGCGGCCCAGCCGGGCTGATGGCCGCCGAAGTCTTGAGCCTGGCCGGGGTGCAGGTTGACCTGTACGACGGCATGCCGTCGGTGGGGCGCAAATTCCTGCTGGCTGGCGTGGGCGGCATGAACATCACCCACTCCGAAGCGTACCCGGCGTTCCTGTCGCGCTACGCCGAGCGCGCACCGAACATCGCACCGTTGCTGCGGGGGTTTGGTGGCGAGGCGTTGTGCGAGTGGATTCATGGCCTGGGTATCCAGACCTTTATCGGCACCTCCGGCCGCGTGTTTCCTACGGATATGAAAGCAGCCCCGCTGCTGCGCGCCTGGCTCAAGCGCCTGCGCGATCAGGGTGTGGTTATCCACACCCGACACCGTTGGTTGGGGTGGAGCGCCGACGGTGATCTACTTATCCACAGCCCTGAAGGCGAGAAAACCGTCCACAGCGATGCGGTACTCCTGGCCCTCGGCGGTGGCAGTTGGTCGCGGCTGGGCTCCGACGGCGCGTGGCTCAAGCTGCTGGAGGATAAAGGCGTGCCTTACGTTGCATTGCAACCCAGCAACTGCGGCTTCGAGGTGTCGGCCTGGAGCGAATTGATGGTCAGCAAATTCGCTGGCGCGCCGCTGAAAAACGTCGCCATCGGCCTGGGGAATGACAAGCCGCGACTCGGCGAATGCGTGATCACCGCCACCGGTATCGAGGGCAGTTTGATCTACGCGCTGTCGGCGCCGATTCGTGAGGCCATCAATCGCGACGGTTCGGCCACGGTGCATATCGACTTGCTGCCCAGCAAACCGTTGGACAAGGTTCAGGTGGCGCTGGCCAAGCCGCGTGGCTCACGCTCGATGAGCAAACATTTGCACAGTCAATTGGGCCTCGATGGGGTCAAGGCGGCGCTGTTGCGCGAGTTGGCGCCCGCCGAACACTTCATCGATCCGGCGAAATTGGCAGTGGATATCAAGGCGCTTCCGTTGACGTTGGTGAAGACACGTCCGATGGATGAAGCCATCAGCACCGCAGGCGGCGTGCCGTTTGAAGCGTTGGATGAGCGCTTGATGCTCAAGCAATTGCCTGGGGTGTTTTGTGCGGGGGAGATGCTGGATTGGGAAGCGCCGACCGGCGGGTATTTGCTGACGGGGTGTTTTGCCAGTGGCAGAGCGGCTGGGCGGGGGATGTTGGAGTGGCTCAACCGCTGAGATCTGCGGTGAATTCAAAGCCGCCATCGGGGGCAAGTCGAATCGTCGCACCGCCCCTCCCACATTTTTGATCTGTGAATACATTCAAACTGTGGGAGGGGCGGTGCGACGATTCGACTTGCCCCCGATGAGGCCCTTAGCAGCACCTCAAAACTTACTTCTTCTTACGCGGCCCAGTATTAAAAACAGGCACCTTACGCACCGGCTTGATCGAAGGCTCCGACGGCGCCACTTCACCACTGTCCACCCACTTGCCGAGGTTGCGCTTACCACCGCCGCCACCTGACGCCTTAGGCTTCTTCGGTTTTTTCGGTTTCTTCACCACCTGACCGCTGGCATCGGTGTCCGGCACGCGGTGCTCCGGCTCGAAGTCCTGCTCCATCTTGCGGGTCAAGGTCTGGCGGGTCAGCATCTCGATGGCCGACAGCATGTTGACTTCATCGGCGCACACCAGGGAAATCGCCTCACCGGTGTTGCCCGCGCGACCGGTCCGGCCGATGCGGTGGATGTAGTCCTCGGCCACGATCGGCAGGTCGAAGTTGACCACCAGCGGCAGGTCTTCAATGTCCAGGCCGCGGGCAGCGACGTCGGTGGCCACCAGGATCTGCACTTCGCTCGATTTGAAACGATCCAGCGCACGCTGGCGCGTGGCTTGCGGTTTGTCGCCATGGATGCCATCGGCATTGATGCCCAGGCCCTGCAACTTATCCACCAGCGCATCCACGCCGTTACGGGTCTTGGCGAACACCAGCACCTGCTTCCAGCGGCCTTTGCGCATCAGGTGCACAAACAGCTCCGCCTTGCGCTTCTTGTCCACCGGCACCACCCATTGCTTGACGGTGTTGGCGGCGACGTTACGCGGGCTGACTTCGATGGTCAGCGGGTCGTTGAGCATCTGCCCGGCCAGCAGGCGAATGTCATCGGAGAAGGTCGCGGAGAACAGTAACGTCTGGCGCTTTTTCGGCAGCATGCGGTAGATGTTCGCCAGTTCCTCGGAGAAGCCCAGGTCGAGCATGCGGTCGGCTTCATCCAGCACCAGGGTTTGCAGCTGGTTGAGTTTCAGCGCGTTCTGGCGGAACAGGTCGATCAGGCGGCCCGGCGTGGCGACCAGAATGTCGACGCCCTTGCGCAGCTTCATCATCTGCGGGTTGATGCTCACGCCGCCGTACACCGCGTAGGTGGTGAGCGGCAGGTGTTGGGCGTATTCGGCAACGCTGGCGTGAACCTGCTCGGCCAGCTCCCGGGTCGGGCACAGGATCAGCGCGCGCGCCGAGTTGGCGGCGACTTTCGGCCCTTCCATGGTCAGCAGTTGCAACAATGGCACGGCAAAACCGGCGGTTTTACCGGTACCGGTCTGGGCCGCGGCCATCAGGTCGCGACCGGCCAGCACCGCCGGAATGGCTTGCGCCTGCACCGGCGTCGGGGTCTGGTAGCCAAGCGTCTCAAGGGCGCGCAGCAAGGGTTCGATCAGGCCAAGTGTGGCGAAAGTCATGTGTTTACCGTAGGAAAAATTCAGCGCAAGGGCGTAATGCGCGGCAGTTTACCTTATTTCCGGCTTGGGCTTTCGCCACTGGGGCAGACTGATCAACAGCACGGCGCTGATAATCACCAGCATGGCCAAACCCTCTTCCAGGCCGATGGATTCACCCACGAACACAATCCCCAGTAACACCGCCACCGCCGGGTTCACATAGGCATAGCTGGTCGCGGCCGCCGGGCGAACATGCTTGAGCAGGTACATATAGGCGTTGAAGGCGATGATCGAGCCGAACACCGTCAGGTAGGCCAACGCCAGCCAACCCTCCAGCGGCGGCATGGCCTGCAGGTGCTCACCGGACAGCGCGCTGCCGATCAGCAATGTCACGCCCGCCACCAGCATTTCCGCAGCGCTGGCCATCGCGCCCTGGGGCAGCGACAACTGCCGACTCCACACGGACCCGAATGCCCACGATGCCGCCGCGAACAACAACAAGGCGGCGCCCACCGGGCTCGATTGCAGGGTGCTGCCCATGTTGAGCATGGCGATGCCGACAATCCCCAGGATCACCCCGGCCCATTCCAGCCGCGTATTGCGCGCGCCCCAGAAATACCCGCACAGCAAGGTGAACAGCGGCACGGTCGCCACCGCCAGGGCAGCCACGCCGGACGACACGCCCGCATGTTCGGCCAACGTGACGCCGCCATTACCGAAGGTGAGCAGCAAAATGCCGATCATCCCGGCGGCCTTCCATTGTGACCACGTCGGCGCTGGCACCCCGCGCCATCTGAGGTAGCCATACATCAGCGCACCCGCCGTGCAGAATCGAATCCCCGCCAGCAACAGCGGCGGCCAGTAGTCCACGCCGATGCGAATCACCAGGTAGGTGGAGCCCCAGATGACATACAGAGCAAAAAAAGCGGCGATCAACGGTAAGGGAAAGCGACGTGTGCCAGGCATTGGGCGGCTCGAAGGCAGATATAAGAGGGGCTTATTCTAAAAAAGCAGGTTATTAAACATAAGTTACAAAACCTGTTTAAACCGCCCATACACTTTTCAAAGCATGGTTATCAGGGCTATAACCCGTTCTTTCGAAAGCCACGCGCAACTGGAGCCTTATATGGACAAATACGACCGCATGCTCCTCAGCGCTCTGCTCGAAGACGGCCGCGCCTCCTACGCGCAACTGGCCCGCACGGTAAACCTCTCCGCCCCCGCCGTGGCCGAACGCGTGGCCAAGCTGGAAGCCAGCGGTGTGATCACCGGGTACCAGGCCAAGGTGGATTTTTCGAAGGTGGGCTTGCCGATTCAGTGCGTGATTGAACTGCGGCTGACCAACCACGGCAGCCAGAAGGTGTATGACGCACTGGCCGAAATCCCGGAACTGACCGAATGCCACCGGGTGACGGGCGATCCGTGCGTGATCATGCAAGCGGCGGTGGGCTCGATGCCGGAGTTGGAGAGTTTGATCAATCGGCTGGCGAAGTTCGGGTTCAGCAAGACCTCGATTATTTTGTCGAGCGCGATAGAGCGGCGGGTGCCGTTGGGGCAGTTGGAAACCAATGGCAAAAATGGTGGCTGATCTACCGCCATCGGGGGCAAGCCCCCTCCCACAGTTTGATTTGTGAATACATTCAAAATGTGGGAGGGGGCTTGCTCCCGATGGCGTCAGTGGCCGCACTGCAAATTCGAGCGTTCAACGATCAAGTCAACTATCTGCTGGATGGTAGTGATGTGATCCCAATCTTCCTGGGTCGCTTGCAAGTTGAATTGCCACTTGATCTGCATGACAAAGCAGGTCAAATCATCATCAATAATCTTGAAGTCATGGATGAAGTCCGTTTGCTCCGTGACCTGGCTTCGGTCGATGAAACCGATGATATCGACGAATAGCTGAATCACCTTTTCGCTGATCTCGGCTCTAGTCGGGCTACCTTCCATTTCTTGCCTCATAGGCGCACTTACCAATACTGATTAGATCAAAGACAGCCAACCCCGCAGCAACGAAAGGAATGCCCCGTCCAATAATGCCAAATACCCGGACGGTGCCAAACGTTGCTTTCGCCATTCTGGCCACCGTGGGTTGCCTGATCAATGTACGAGGGAAAAAGCGCATTCCAATGAGACTCGCCAAGTTCGTCGTTTTGCTGGAGCCAACATGAACCCAAGTGCCCACGGCAATTTTGTTTATAGGTATGCCCGCGGCGCCAGTGAGAACCGTTGCGGCCGTCAAGCCATAGTGTTGCTGTGTACATTTCCAGAGTTCGTCAAACGTGGTGCTCGGCACCGAGGAGTCAGCATGAACGGGCTTGAGTAACTGGTAACTGGCGCCGTGGGTCCAGCCTGGCGAATTAGGTAAAACCATGACTGCTGGGCAACTTGTCATCGTGTTTCCCAAATGAAACGCCATGCTTGAAGTTGAGCCGAAATCGATGCCGTTGCCTTGGAGCTCAAACTGGCTTCGCCTGATTGCTGTGTGAAGATCGCTTTCCTGCATGACGTAGTCCCTGTACGTAAATGACAGCCGGGATCTTAGGTCGCAGCGAAGGGCTATAGACGGGAGAAGGGAAAATCCAGAAAGGTCCGACAGGACAGCAAGGCTAAGCCTACTGACTATTCAGAAAGCAGATAAACGCCCTCAAGATGCCCAGCGAGATGGCGAAGAGGGTGATGGATCGGGCGTTGGAGTGTGTGCAGCCTCGATGAACGACAGATAACCAATGTGGGAGGGGCGGTGCGACGATTCGACTTGCTCCCGATAGCTGAGTGTCAGTCACCAGATGTACTGGCTGACACACTGCAATCGGGAGCAAGCCCCCTCCCACATTTTTCTGAACGGCGTTGTTCTATCAGAACCCGCGATGTTTCTTCAGATGCTCATTGATCTTCGCCGCCGGCACCTTCTGCAGGGTGCACAGCAGGTCGTGGGACAGTTCGCGCAAGCCATGGGTACGCCGCAGTTCCTGGGCCAGGTGCGCCGTGAGGTTGGCGGCCATTTCCGCATCCGCCAGCGCTCGGTGAGCCTGGCCGGTGTGGGGCAGTTGGGCGTAGGTGTTGAGGGTGCCGAGCTTGTGGTTGGGCGCAGCCGGCATCAGGCGGCGGGCCAGCAGCAGGGAGCAGGCGAATTTTTGCAGGCGGGTGCGGCGGATCAGGCCGAGTTCGAAATCCCAGAACTTCTGGTCGAACGCGGCGTTATGCGCCATCAGCGGCGTGGTGCCGACGAATTCGTTGACTTCGTTCATCACCCGCTCGGCCGGCGGGGCGCTGCGCAGCATGGCGTTGCTGATGCCGGTGAGTTGCTCGATAAAGCCCGGCACGCGCACGCCTGCGTTCATCAGGCTCTGGTAGCGGTCCACGATCTGGCCGCGTTCGAGGATAACCACCGCGATTTCCGTGGCCCGGCAATGGCTGCTCGGGGTGATGCCGGTGGTTTCAAAGTCGATGACCGCTATACGTTCCAAACCTGTTCCAACTCCGTCTAACCCTTTATTTATTAAGCCGCCGTGCTTATTTGAGCAGCAACGCGCCTTCGATCGGCACGTAGCGGCTGGCGGCACGTATCAGTGAGTTGGCCGTCAGCCCCGGTACGCCGTAGGCCACGGCTTCGACGCCGTGCTTGTGGATGATGCGGTCGAGCAGCATGTCGAAGTCGCCGTCACCCGAGGCCAGCACAATTTCGTCGACGTGGTCGGCGGCGTCCATGATGTCGATGGTGATGCCCACGTCCCAGTCGCCCTTGGCCGAGCCGTCGCTGCGCTGGATATACGGCTTGAGCTTTACCGTGAACCCAAGGTTGCGCAGGATCTGCTGGAACTGCTGCTGCTTGCTGTCACCGCGGTCGATGGCATACGCATAGGCCTCGACGATCTGCCCCCGTGAACTGATATCAGCCCACAGGGCGGCATAGTTGAAATGGCAGCCATAGGCCTGGCGGACGGTGTAGTAGAGGTTTTGTACATCGGCGAACACTGCAATTTTCTTCACCGCACTTCCTCATGACAGCCAGGCGCCAGGGCCCGGAAAGGGTGCCAGTATGCCAGCCGCGAGAACGTTTCCGGGAAAAATCAGACCGGGGCGGCTCAGCGCCCCGGACCGGGAGTGTCAGACGAAGGAATCGTCGTCGCCGAAGGAGGAAGAATCGTCGGAATAGTCGCTATCGGCAAAGCTGTCCGAGGCGTTGTCGCTGCCCCAGCTGTCATTGCCGGCGAACTTCTGGTCATCGTTGCCCCAGTTGCCGTTGTCACTGGCGGGCGCCGGCTCTTCACGGATGATTTCTTCCACAACCTGCGGCTGTTGCGAGTTGTGGCTGAACAGGCTGCTGATGCCTTCGGCCAGCAACACACCACCGGCCACGCCCGCGGCGGTTTTCATCGCGCCACCGAGGAACCCGCTGCCAATGGGGGCGGCGGCAGGTTGTTGTGGCTGTTGATAGTTCTGTTGCGGCGCTGGCTGGCCAAAGGACGGCCGCGCCGGTTCACGCCAGCCACCGCCCGACGAGGCCGGAGCGCTCTGGGCCGGTTGCGGGTCACGGGAACCGCCGCCAAAGATGCTCGACAGGAAACCACCGCTGCTCGCCGGGGCCGCTTGTGCGGACTTGGCCCGCTGCAACTCATCCTGCAATTGCTGGATCTGCTGCGCCTGTTGCTTGTTCTGCGCGTCGAGACTCTTGAGCGCGTGTTCCTGCACCAGGATCGACTGGGTCATGTAGTACCCGGCGGCCGGTTGGCGAGTCATGTGCTCCTTGATCCGCGCTTCTGCCTGGGCGTCGCGGGGCGCTGAGTCCGTTTCGGCTTGTTGCAACCGTGAAAACAGTCCATCGATCAGGGTTTGCTCTTCGCTGTTCATGGCGACCTCGTTAGATTGCCGGTAAAAATCGTGGTCCTGCCTGTGATCAGGCCAGGTGCGTTCTAGTTATGGGGGTGTTACGAGTTGTTTCAATGGTCTTTACTCAAGGTTTACGTTTGCTTACCGCTGGCCATGATCGGTTAAAGTGTTGCCCTTGCTTTCAGGCCTGCGATGACCCCGATGAATCCGTTAGACGTATTGCGCGACTCCTTCCGTTTTACCCGAGGCAACCTGGGCGCAATCGTCCAGCTGTGCCTGCCATTGGTGATCCTCGAGGCCCTGCTGCAACAGCTGCTCGACCACACGCTCGGCGCGGATGCGTTCCCCGGCTACAGCGTGGTGGTGGGCTTGCTGGTGTACCCGCTGTACACCGGTGCCTTGATCCTCTTTCTCGACGCCCGCACCCGTGGCGAGTCGCCGCGTACCAAGGACATCTGGGCCATGGCCCTGACCCTGTGGCCGCGCTTCGCCCTGCTGACCGCCATGAGTACCTTGCTGATTTTGCTGGGCCTGTCGCTGTATTTCCTGCCGGGCCTGTGGCTGATGGTGGTGCTGGCGTTCGCCGAGTACCTGTTGGTTCTGCGCGGCATGTCGGCGCTGGAGGCGATGAAGGAAAGTCTGCGCCTGACCCGTGGGCATTTCTGGCGAATCCTGGTGTGCCTGTTGTGTGTGATGACACCGCTGTGGTTGCTCAAAGGCGCCAGCGTCGCGGCCTATCCCAACCCCGCGCCGTTGCTGGGGCTGCTGATGGACAGCGCCCACAGCTTCCTGCAACTGTTTACCAGCGTAGTCCTGTTCCGTTTATTCATGCTGATCGGTGGCGATGCCGACGCGCGGTGATATGCTCCACGCCACTCCTGAAACGCTATAAGCCGAGCCGATGACCCGTTTATTGCGCATCACCCTGCTGGGCCTGCTGATCGTTGCGGGCCTGCTGACGGCCCTGATCTACAGCCTCACCTGGCGCCCCGCCGCCAAGGAAACCCTGCCCGTCAGTTGCGTCGCGCCCCGTGCGCCGACCCTGTTGCCAGGGCAGGCACTCAAGGTCATGACCTGGAACGTGCAATACCTGGCGGGCAAGAACTACGTGTTCTGGTACGACACCGCCGACGGCAGCGGCCCGGACGAACGACCTACCGTCGAAGACATGGCCGTCAGCCTCGACGAAGTGGCGCGGGTGATTCGTGACGAACAGCCCGACATCCTGCTGTTGCAGGAACTCGACGAAAACGCCAAGCCTTCCCACTACCAGGACCAGCTAGCGCTTTTGCAGGAGCGCCTGGTCGACCTCTACCCGTGCAGCGCCCAGGCGTTCGACTGGAAAGCCGACTTCGTACCCGACCGGCATATCTTCGGCAGCGTGGGCCGCAAGCTGGCGACCCTGAGCCGCTACCAGATCGAACACGCCGAGCGCCTGCAATTGCCGGCGCCCGAGGCCAATATCATCAGCCGCCAGTTCCAACCCAAGCCAGCCTTGCTGCTGACCTACCTGCCACTGAGCGATGGCGGCCAACTGGCCGTGCTCAACACCCGCCTGGACGGTGATGCACCAGGGCGCAGTGCGGTGCAGGAGCAGGTGCAAACGACAGTGAAGTTGCTGGATAAATTCGAAGGCCGTGGCACGCCCTGGCTGATCGGCGGTGATTTCAACCTGCTGCCCCTGGGGCAATTCCTGCGTTTGGATGCAGGCAAGCGTGGGCAGTATTCGCCGGACAGTGAGCTGCATTTACTGTGGGACAAGTACCCGATGATCCCGAGCAACAGCCAATCCAGCGGAATTGATCGTGAGAAATGGCTGACGTACTTTCCCAATGATCCGAGCATCGACGGCCCGGATCGCACCCTGGATTACCTGTTCTACAGCCCGCGAATCAAGCGGGTGGAGGCCAAGGTGAGGCAGGAGGATACGTTGCGTATCTCCAACCATTTGCCGGTGATTGCACGCTTCCTGCTGCCCGCCGCGCAATAACCCACATTTGGATCCTTAGCGTTACGACTTTCGGGGTTTGATCCGCGCGGTCGGCTCGGCTATCAGCGGGTCATCCGGCCAGTAATGGAAATTATCACCTCACGTTCCCTAGATTGACACTGCCAAATCGCCCGTAGCCTCTATCTATGACGGCTATTTCGGCAATTGACAATTGACCGTCAAACTAAACCCCTTTGATTGACAGAAACTGGTGCCAATCAAGAGTAGGTTTGACAGGTGTATCAAAGCGAGTCAGCTCTAAATAGCGCAAAATGTTTGACACTACGCACCGCTTCCGAATCATGCTGACCACACGCTTTATTGCGGTTTAACCACGCCACAATGAGCCCAACCGATAACGACTGGCGCAACTGGAGAGCGAACAATGAAGAGAGTCTTAACCGTTGGATTGCGTTACAACGGTGAACCCATCGATGGAGTTGAGTTCGACAATTTGGGACTGTGCGGTGCAGCCGCAGAGCACGACAAGTCCGCGTACCCCCTTTACGAGTACGATGTCATCATCATCAACCCTGCAAGCTTCTCGCATTTCCTATTCGGCGAGAAAAGCGAGTTCTCTGCGTCGCCTACTGAATTGGGGGATCTCAAGCAGAAGAAGGGTACTTATGACATTGACACTGTCTTTGATGCCTTGGATCGCCGGAAAGAGATGGAAGCGGCCATTAAGGCTGGGGCGACAGTCGTGTGGTGTTTGTCCGAGGCCAAGCGGATGAACTTCTTCGGGTATAGAGAAACTTGGCTGGGGTATGTGGCGCCTCCCGTTTCTCGCATGGTGAAAAGTGGCGACTTACTGGTAAAGAAGGGGCGACGTCTGGGTGACGTAGACCCGGACAGCCCATTTACCAAGTATTTTGCATCTCTGGCTTCGACTGGCTGGAACTTGTGCCTCGGAGATGAGGACATTGGAGGCTACACCTCAATCGCCTCCAGCCCAGAGGGTTACAGCCTTGGCGGACGAGTGTCAGACAGTGGGTTTGTCGGTTGGTTGGTCACGCCGCCATCCTCCGACACAGCTGCCAACCGCTTAATCTTGGATTCTCTTGAGATCGTGAAGGACAATCTCCAACAAGAGAAATACCACGGGATCTTCCTGAGCCATACCGGTGCGGACAAGCCTTTCGTTCGGCAGCTGCGTAAAGACTTGATGGAACATGGCGTTCCGCAGGTTTGGGTAGATGAAGCGGAAATCGAGATAGGAGATTCGTTGATTGGGAAGATAACGGAAGGGATGAAGGAGACCCGCTACATCGGGGTGGTCTTGTCGTCGAGATCAATCGATGCCCCATGGGTGAAAAAGGAACTCGACATCGCCATCAATCGAGAAATCTCAGGCGGCGAAGTCGTTGTGCTGCCGTTGCTCTATGAGAAATGCACTATACCGACCTTCCTTGAGGGGAAGCTATACGCCGATTTCACTAGCACGGAAGAATATGAAACCGCGTTGGCAAAGCTACTGCGCAAGCTGCGTATCCATTAAAACGCAGCAGCACCGACCGCTCCTGTCAAAACGAGCAACCCAACTGTGAATCTGACAGCCCCCGCGACTGACCTAGATTGCTGATGCAGCCTGGGCGGTCATGTGGGTTTTAAGTGCTGCGATAGTCCAAGAACAAAATCAGGGGCACCTCACACCACCATCCTGGTATTGACGGTTCGGACGCCCACTGAGATGGGGTAAGTGTCAATCCTCCGAATTTCCTGCGAGAAAACCTGCGAAGGGGGATTGCACTCCCTCTCCAGACCTTGATACTAAATAGCCACCCGCCCCCTGCTCTATGCGTCGGGCATCTACAAAAATCTCAAGGACCGATCTGTCAATGAATCTTCAAGAGCTGTTTAAATCTCTGGAAAAGCCAGTCAAGCACAAAATTTTCGTGAGTTATCATCACAAACCAGATCAAAAATATTATGATGCATTCTCGGCTAAGTTTCATGACACATACGAATCGATACACGATGCGTCATTGGACAGCGAAATAGACAGCGACGACGTTGACTATGTACTGCGACGAATTCGCGAAGAGTATATAACTGGTACGTCCTGCACAATAATCCTGATTGGCGCTGAAACCTACCAAAGAAAGTATATCGACTGGGAAATTAAGGCAACGCTTGACAAGGAACACGCCCTCCTTGGCATCTACCTCCCATCAGCACCGCGAAACGAAAAAGGCATTACCGTACCAGGCAGGTTGCATGACAATGTCCAAAGTGGGTATGCCGTGTTTACCAGCTGGGAAAAAGCTACTGCATCCCCAGAGTCTTTAGGGAAATACATCACCGACGCCAAATCCAAACTTAAATCACTCATAGTCAACAGCCGTGAAAAGAAGAAGCGCAATGGGTGAAGTAAGAGCGACTGATCTCGCAAAGCCTTTTTTTGTACTCTATGTCGTATGGCATCCTAGCTTTGAGCTAGGGGAAAAAATCGCCGACGCTATGATGCAACATTTTCGGCGAGATCTTTACAAAAATATTGTAGGGGGTGCGGGCATACCGGTAGTGTTCCGTAATGCCTGCATGCCTGACAACGACATCCCAATATCAATAAATCCTGAGGACTCTGAAGCGTCTGCAATCATCGCACTCGTTGACGATAATCTGTGCGAGTCACAAAGCTGGGTTGATTACGTCAAGGGCCTCTCTGAAAAGACTGAAGAGTCCAATAAAAACGGCTTCAACAATCTCCTATTCCCTGTATCTTTCAACAAAGAAGCATTGCATAAAGTAAATTTAAGTGAGCAAGCTCTTAGATGGGACTCATGGAAAGGCGATAATAACGAAAAAACAATGCGCCTAATTAGCGAACTCACTTACGAGTTCTGCCGAATGCTTAGGCACCACTTAGCCCAACTGGAAAACCCATCAAATAAAAACCTTGAAAATTATTTAAAGAAGGTGCAAATCTTCTTAAGTCATTCAAAACACGATATCGACGGTATTGAAATCGCTACATCTATAAGAAAGAGGATCCACGAAGGACACGGTCTGTCCTCATTTTTTGACGTCAATGACATCCCAGCCGGCCTCAGGTTTGACGAAGTTTTACTAGCGCAGGTGCGCATCAGCGCGATGATCGCGATTCATACGGACTCTTACTCTTCAAGAGAGTGGTGCCGAAAAGAAATCATTGAAGCCAAAGCCTGGAATGTGCCGCTTGTAGTCGCTAACAGCATAAACAATATGGATGAAAGAGGCTTCCCTTACATGGGGAATGTTCCAGTAGTTCGCCTGGGCTACGATGTAGCAGATGTTTCTCGAATAGACATTGTCATTAGTAGGCTTCTCGATGAGGTTTTGAAAGATTTTCTCTGGCGCTGTCAGACACATGAAATCAGAAAACAACTGCCTAGCAGGGCATTCCTTATACCACGCCCGCCGGAGTTAATCTCTCTATCCTGCATTCCTGAAGGACCCGAGCTGACTGATACTGCCTCTACAGAAACTATACTTATCTACCCAGATCCTCCATTGAGTACAGAGGAGGAAAGACTTATCAACAGGGTTTCGCCGAATGTGCAGCTTAGAAGCCTAGCTGAATGGAAAGCGGGGGCAACCAGATGAGTTACAAAGAAGTCCTCGACGGCTCAAAGATTTCAATATCGATATCGGAAAGCGAAAACATGGCTGCCTTAGGCTTAAGCCACGCGCATCTGGTGGATGCAATGTGTGAGGCAGCACGCCACATGCTCGCTTTGGGGGCAACAGTGACCTATGGAGGTGACCTACGAGCTCATGGCTTTACCAGGATTCTGTACGAACTCGTGTCTAGATATCGAAAAGATTCATATGACAACAAAAATTTAGCGAGCGTAATCAATTTCCTTGCCTGGCCTGTCTTCGTACACTCCAATCTCAATGACCTGCTTACCTTGAGCAGCGAAATGGAAGGAACTGCTGAGCTCAGAGTAATTGATGAGAAAGGCGGTACATTATCAATTGAAGAGGCCACCCCTCTACTACCCGGCGCAACGTTTGATTGGTGCGCTGGGCTAACTGCAATGCGAAGCACAATTACCGCTGAGTCGACAGCCAGGATAGTCCTTGGAGGTAAAACATCAAAATTCAATGGCAGCATGCCAGGTATAGCCGAGGAAGTGCTTATCTCTCTGCAAAGCCATAAACCTGTTTATTTGCTGGGCGGATTTGGTGGGTGTACCAGAGAAATTCTAGATCTGATGGGCGTAGACAACCAGTTCAACACATCAACCCAAAACTGGCCGCACTCAGGCGAGTTCAGACAGTATAAACTCAAAGATCTGAAAAACGGGCTTACCGCAGAAGAAAACACGGTACTTGCCAACACCCCTCATATAGACCAAGCAATAGTTTTGGTGATACGGGGACTAATGAACTTACAAACCCATTCTGGACTGAAACACTAAAATAGTAGGGAGCAATATGTCATTACTCACGGAAGCAGAAGTAATTGCACGCTCACGCACAGTCAGTCGGCAAAGTAATATATTCAAGTCCACTGCAAGCACGCAGGTTTATGACGTCTTCCTAAGCCACTCATCCAATGAGCCCCTTGAAATAATTTATGGTATAAAGGGATACTTAGAAGATGCAAACCTGACCGTCTACATAGATAAAGTCGATGACCCTCAGCTCTCCCCAGATCACGTCACGCCTGAGACAGCTGAAATTCTGCGAATGCGCATGAAGTCATCAAAATCGCTTTTATACGTTTACAGCCGTCACTCGACTAAATCTCGCTGGATGCCTTGGGAGCTCGGTTACTTCGATGCACTGAGAGGCTCCGTAGGCATTCTTCCAGTCACCCAGTACGCTCAAAGTGAATTTAAGGGTGAAGAGTACCTCGGATTATACCCATATGCCGATCTTGCCTTGGTGAAAAACTCCACGAGAAAGCAACTCTGGATTAATAGATCAGCAAGTGAGTATGCCGATTTATCCGGCTGGGTTAAAGGTACAGAAAAAATTCGCAGAAGATGATCCGCGTAACGCCCGCACACTGTGAAACTTGCTAAATGCTTATTAGCAAGGGGAAGCGAGCAATCGCTTTCGCTTCCCCCTCAAAATGCTTTAGCGTAACCGTCCGGCCAACACACCTTCCTGACACCGTCGCTTGAGGCGATGGTGTCCCAAGCTCTGAACAAGTTTAAGCCTGCCCAATTCCCCCTGTTTACAACTGCCTGCTGACAAAAAGGATTCTGTACATGCTTTTTTCCCTGCTCGACAAACTCTTCAATCGCCCGCTAAATGAAGAGGCATTTGCCAAAAAATTTATCGATTCGACTCGTAAAGCTGGCTTCAGCGAGAATCTGAATTTTGAGAAGAACGAGTTCCGCATCCGCCATGGGAATGGATCGTACTTCAATCTCCATAATGCCTTTCGCGACTATCAAAATGCAGACAAAGCACAGAAATTCGCCGTCCTGACCGGATACGTATCGACGCTGTTAGAGGCAGGTAGAAAAACCGAGACTGCGTTTGATAATGTCAAGGCACAGCTGCGTCCGGTGATTCGCAACCTTGCCATGCTTGAAGAAATTCGACTGGAACACGCCCGTAACGATGGCGACAAGCAGTACGATTATGTTTCACAGCCTTTGGGCCGAGACTGCGTTATTCTGCTTGCTGTCGATTCGCCCGAGTCCACTGCCACCCTTACCAATGGCCCCGAAGCACATTGGGCTGTGACGATGGAAGAGGCGGTAACGATCTCCATCGAGAACCTGCGTGATACGACAAGCGAAGCCTTCGGGGAGATTATTCCAGGCCTATACGCTGGGGAGTGGGCGGATGGGTACGACACCAGCAGGGTGTTGTTGCCAGATGTCCTTCAGCGCGTGCCAGTTAAAGGTCGGCCAGTGTTCATGATGCCCAGTCGAGATGTCCTGATGGTCACTGGAGACAAGGACGAACAGGGAATTCGTCAGATGGTAGAGCTTGCTTTCCAGGCTCTTGAGAGGGGGCGTGCTGTCTCCACCGATATTTACACCTACGAAGGTCGCGATATCGTCCCGTTTCACTGTGATGATGAAGGGGTAAACAGCCGGCTGGTTACACTGGAGCATTTGCTGCTGCAGAATAATTATGCCAATCAGAAAGAGCTGCTCGACAAGCTCAATCTGGAAAAGGGCATCGACATCTTCGTCGCCTCATACAACCTCTTCCAAATGGCTGACCAACCAAACCAAACGGTATCGATGAGCGCCTGGACAAAAGGTGTACCGACGCTGTTGCCCAAGACCGATCGCGTCGCGTTGGTTGAACCCGGTGAGGGTGGGAAAGCGACAGTCAAAACCGTCTCCTGGAGTGAACTTGAATCCGAGCTTGGCGATCTGCTGGCTACAGAAGCGGGCTATCCACGTCGCTATCGGACACTGGGATTTCCTTCGGTTGAGCAGCTTAATCGCCTGACTACCTTGTGATCAGTGCCCTACTATTCTGGCGCACTACAACGGAGGTATGAATGCCCGACACTTACAGCGCGCATAATCATGCGAGTCGCAACCAGGCAGAAAT
Source organism: Pseudomonas sp. SJZ103 (assembly GCF_007828335.1). Taxonomy (NCBI): domain Bacteria; kingdom Pseudomonadati; phylum Pseudomonadota; class Gammaproteobacteria; order Pseudomonadales; family Pseudomonadaceae; genus Pseudomonas; species Pseudomonas sp. SJZ103. The sequence continues at coordinate 189,057 of NZ_VIUN01000005.1, read as the reverse complement.
CTGAAACAGCAACGGTTGCGCTTGTTTTGGTTGCTATGCGGTATTTCCGCAGTTAGAAGGGAAACGGGCAGAGCTTGCGACCACGACAAATCAGCCATCAATGACTACCATAATTTATGAGCTCGCATTACATGTCGGCACACATTCCAACTTCGTGAGTTTCTGTAGTGATCAATAGATCCCGGACACGACGTTGAGTTTTTACGTTGCCTCAGCCGATAACTGCCGGTTGTGGGATCACTCGAAATTTGAGTTGAAGCTCTCAGCTTGCCGATCAACGCTTTTCGATCGTAAAGGAGTCGTTAAAAAAGTCATCCCTAGCGATCAGACCAAAATCCTCGCCGACAAAAGCTCTGTCAGCACGACCGTCATCGCTGAAGAGAGCCTGGGTACGCCGTTCCTGCTTGAGATTAGCAACTGCCTGAAAGAAGCAACCTTCACAAAGGTGTAGCTCATAGCGCTCGCCATCATGTTTCGAGCCATAGCCCCAATGCGCTTGCAGCGTGGCGAATTGAAGCTGGCCACTTGTCACCCGGGTGGGGAGTTGGCAGACGTCGCACAGGACGTCGATCACGGATTCGATTTCTGCCTTACCAGTAATTTTCATCACCACCCCCTACCAACCTACATAGACTTGATCGACACCACTTCTACAAACCTGAATTTCTTTCAGGAAGGTGAGTTGGCCGGACGCTTACCCACAACCTCAATGCAAACCTCGTCCATAAATGGATTCGGGTGCATGCGCAGAAAAACCTGGCACTGCAAACTGCCTTTATTCCGGTCTAAGCCGCGCCGTCGATAGCGACGCATCAAGCTCTTCCCGCTACGATCCGAATTGAAGTGCCTCATGCAAAAGGCGTAGTTGTGGTGAGTTGGCCGACGGAAAATGCAGCGTCGTGTTCCGCTTTCCTACGAGACCTGCTGCGATGATCCGCGTCGATTCCATCTGGCTCGCCACCGAGCCCATGGACATGCGCGCCGGCACTGAAACCGCGCTCGCACGGGTCGTGGCGGTGTTCGGTGCGGCGAAGCCGCACCCTATTCGGTTTGCCCATTCGTAGTTTACGACTCAGGCAGCAATCGAGAGCCCCTTGCTAAGCAGGTTGCCAGAAATTGCAGCTGAAGTTGTTCAGCCCTCCGCCATATTGACTTGACCGCACTGCAAATGATTTGGGGATGTCTATGCCATCGCCACCATCCCGGAAAAATTCCCTCATGGAACACAGTGCCTGCATCTTCAAGTATTCCCATTCACGGTACAGCTTCGCTTGCTGATCGCTCGCCGCTTTGGCGGCGCTGGGCTGACGTTTCGACAACAGCTGGGCGTAATCAGGAACGGGCGAGTAATCGTAGGTGAAAGTCGTTTGCCCATGTATCCACTCTGCGGTCGGAGAAGACCGCCAGCGGTAGCGAACACTGACCGTTAGCCGCTTGCTCAGATGGTAAGGCGACATAATCTGATCATCGATGTAAAACAGCAGCCCCTCTTCTTGTTCGGTTTCGACGCGGCCCTTCATCTGCTGCACGGCATGCACCAGATCGCTCCCGGCGCGCAACACGTCAGTCCTGGTATGTTCGCGCTTGGCGTGAGCCTTCGCTTTGTTGTGTGCAGCCATTGCTCGCTCGAACGCATGAAGCTCGGAGGCAACATAGTCACCGCACTCTCTGAGGCCAAGCTCGCAGATCGGCCCGACTTGCTCCTCTCTCAGGCACTTGTCTACCGCCGTCTGCAGGGATCTGAGGTCGACAGCTCTGATCGCGCGCAACTGATCGTGAGGCAAGTTTATGTAGGTCATATCTGGTGCTGTCCTTGTGTCATGTCATCTTTAACGGTACCGGCCAGCCCCCCCCCCAGAAACGCCGAGATAATTGGTGTTCTTACAGGAAGCCGTTGGCCTGATATCTCAGTACCTCTGGGCACAAATACTTGAGTAAGCGCACCGGTTGCAGTGCTTCCCTCGACTGGCAGAACGCTCACCTGCCCGCAACGCCGTGATCGCCTTGAACACACTTGTACCGCTCGCCCTGACCGAAGGAACCGCACTCTCAGAGCACCCGGTGACGAGGGAGTGGATGGAGATATTGTTGCAGCGACTGCCACCGAGGTTTTCCAGAATGGGGCGTACGGTTCTGGAGACCTCTGATAGTCCAATGCCTGTGCGCAGCCAAACCAGATCGCCGTTAGCGTCACGAAGCATCCAGGGCATAGTGATGACCTGGCCATTCACGCTGGCCGTGGCTTCTGGGACGTACTGTGCAATACCGGGCTGCAACGCTGTGCCGCGAGTAAAGGCGATCCAGGCATGCTCCGAGAGCGTCTTATCTTCCGCGTAGCTCGGCAACGTTTTCTCGCCCCACGACTGCAGGAAAGCCTCCTGAGGCTTGACTCCATCACGGTAGACATACTCAAGCCCTGCCAGCACTGATCGGCGGGCCCGGATCGAGATGTCCATCTCCTGCTCGGGCGGCAGGTTCAGTTCGTGCGCATAGTGATACTGAAGGGAGCAGGACATGAAGCCGTCGAGCGCAGAAAAGCTGATCGTGGCAGGGGCGGCCAGCGGAACACGAGCCAGTGGCGGCGCGGCCACCAACGCATTTGCGGTTCCACGACTAGGGGTAAGTATTGATGGATCACACAGAGGAGTAGGAATCTTCGATGCATCCGTACCGCAATACACATAGAGCCGGTCTTTCGCCCTTGAAACGCCTACATACAGAAGGTTGTTACGCTCGATGGACTCGCCTTCAGCCCGAATCTGGGGCGTGCTGTTGAGCGCCTCAGGGGGAAGCAACAAGGCTTGGTGATCATCATCAAAGCGTGGCGGTGCATCGGCACCAAACCGGGATTTCTCGACGTTGGCCATATGCACCACGTCGAATTCGAGCCCCTTGCTCCCGTGAACCGTCATAAGCCTGACCGCGTCAATCGCAGCAGCCTCCGGGGGCAATGAACGCTCTACTGACCGCTGGCCGATATACCGTCGGAAATCTTCCCTGGCCAGAAACTTGGACAGTGTTGCCTGGCTGCCAACCCCATCACTGTTGCGCACTCCGTACATAAATTGCCACAGGGCGAGGCGCTGAATCTGCGCAGTCGCGGAGTGGTCAGTCAATGAGGCCAGCCCGAAACCCTTTTCAAACATCAGGTCGCACACGAAAGCCCAAGGTCGGGAATTGCGCGTCGACGTGCCCAGCAACTCATTCAACGCCTGGACGACCTGCAGCCCCTTAGGTGACAGCCCTTGAATTGGCTGCTTCAGCCAACGCCCAGACTGGTAATCGGGGCCCAGCTTGGACAGGCTCGTGAGTAGGGTGATGTCCGAGGCCGGCATGCTGAGATCGTTGAGCCTGAGTAGGCCTAGGAGAGCGCCAGGCGTGCGCTGGGTCAGGAGTTGCATCAGGCACATGAACTCTTTGACTTCAGCCCGCTGGCTCAACTCGCCGATGTGCAGCACAGGGATCCCAGCCCGTTCAATCTCTTGTGCCAGCTTGTCCAACTGGACGTTGGTGGAGCTGATGATGCCTTGACTGCCGTAGGAGTGGCCGGCCACCCGACATTGATCAATCTGAGCAACGATAGCGCTACTTTGAGCGTCTTTCGCCGTGTGTATCAAAGCCGGCATGATCCCGCTCGCAGAGCGAGAGGGTGAGACAGGATCAAGCGGCACTAGGGGCTGCAGTACGTGTTCGGTGCCAGCCCTTTCGACAGCACGGAGAATTTCAGGCGAGCTACGACGGTTGATGTCCAGGCTATACCGCTGGATCGAAGTTCCCTGTCCCATCGCGACGTACGCTTCATCGAATTTGAGCAAACTTTGGATCGACGCACCGCGCCAATGGTGAATAGCTTGGCGAATGTCGCCGACCACCCAAAGATGGCGCTGAGGCGGCCCGATTTTCTTAACGAACTCGATCATGACATGGTTGACGTCCTGGTACTCGTCCACCAGGACATGGTCATACTGCTCAAGGAAGGCGGCCACAGACGGGCGATCGTCACGCGCCCTGAGGGTGGGGCGAACCAACAAGTCTGGATAGTCAACCCAACCATCACGACGCAGGACAGCCTCGTAAGCCCTGTACACGGTGACGATATCGTCGCGTTCCAGCGCAACATCCGAATCGACGGCTGGCAATGTTTGAAGAATTGCTGCGTAGTCGTCCGGAAAGACCAGCTCTTCCTTCAGCCGATGAATGATCTTCAGGACGTCAGGGAGCCAATCGTATGGATTGCGCAACCTGAAGAAATATTTGAGCTCCAAAGTGGGCAGCTCTTCGACCATCATTCTGACCTGCTGGAGCAGATCCGCGACTTTGATCTGAGGGGTTAACTCGAAGAGGTGGTGATGCTTTCGCAGCAGCTCCAGTCCAAATGAGTGGAACGTGCCAGCCCAGATATGGGAGGCATTCGGGACATTGGCCGCTGTCAGTCGCTCGACCAGCTCCTGCGCTGCCCGGTTGGTGAATGTCATAACCAGAATTTTACTGGCGGGTACGCCACTAGCGATCAGGTGGGCCACGCGGTGCACCAGGGTCGTGGTCTTACCCGTGCCGGGCCCCGCTACGACATTGACATACTTTTCCGGTGCCTGAGCGGCACGGCGCTGAGCGTCGCTGGGAGGGTGCGTCGGAGCGGGAAGTACCGGCGTAACATCCGGGAGCAACAACGCGTCAGCCAATTGCTGCCGCACGACCTCCAGAGGCAACTGGAAGGACGTGGCGATTTGCCGGGAACGCCATCCGTTTGACCACAATGCCCTCGCTGCTGACTTGGGCAACAGCAGCTCCCGCGCAAAGATATTGGCCTGAAGCTCTTGGCGCTCCCATGCGCCATATCCATCAACCACGGCAGAACCAGGCGATTGCCCAGCGACGTCGGAGATAAACGATGTTGAGGTGGTTCCAGGTGGTGGCTTTGGAGAGTCGAGATACCAGTGGCCGAGCTCATGGGCCAACAAATAGGCCCGCTCCTCTAGCCGAACATCATTACGAATCAGGATCGTCTTCATCCAAGGTTGGATGAGAGCGTCCCCGCCTCCTAGCGCATAGTTATCCGGCTCGACCCAGTCAATCGCCAGCCCCAGCGTACTTTCAGCCACTGCAAGCAGTTGCTCGCTGGTAGGGTAGTCATTGCCGCACGCGGCGATGAGCTTCGCCCGTGCATTCATTGCCTCGATTCGTGCACGGTCGAAAGTATTCATGTCAGTCCCCTATGACCAAAAGCTTCGCTTCCTCATCATGAGGTAGCTTCAGAGCCTTCACCGCCTCCTCCCATGGAACAGGCTCCGTGAGCACACGAGGCTGACCGTTGGGTGCTTTATACGAAGGCGTTGGCATCTGCCTAAAATTGAGGCCTACCGCCTGGATCACAGCCTCCCTTGAAACCGCGAAGTACTCGGCGATTTGGCCAAGCAGTGCGCCCGGCGCTCGTACAAGACCTCCCAGCACCTCGTTAACCAATCGACGCTTGCCATGAAGCCCCAAATAGTCGGCCAGCTCGCCAGCTTGCGGGCCTACAAGCCCAGCAATTGCAACCCGAGCGCGCTCAACTTCCACCTCAGCACTGACAACTGCACCTTGGGTCTGCAAGCAATGTGAGAGCGCCTCGGCTAAAAGGCTGCCAACAATCTGTGAAGCCGACCGCCCGTATTCTTTGGCGGTCAACTTGAGCTCCAGGCTGAGCTTGCGGTCGAGCCTGGCCATCCACTGATAGGACTCGCCGCTGTAGCTCGCCACTTTGTGCTCATAGCCGTCGAGAACCTTCCTCCCGCTACGCTCCTCGATGGCGTCCTCAAAACGGTCATAGCCGTTTTCGACCAACTCGCGGACGAGCACTGAAAACTTCTTGTTCTGCCCCTCTGCTAGCTCCTTGAGCGTTTCGTGCATCGATACAGGCACGTAGACGCCGACTGTCTGCAGAGTGCCCTTGGTGCTGGTCACGGGCGCTGATCGTGGCGCCTGTGATGCACGAGGCAGAGCGGGTTCGTAATGACTACGCATAGACACCTCCTTTGGCGACACATCCTGAGCAGCTGGGACACGCAATGGTTCTGCCGCAGAATCCACGAGTGGAGGAACGACGAGGTTGGACGAGAGCTCCGCGATGACCTTCCTGGCTAGCAGGTTTGGGGAAGGCGCCTGCACATGAAGCAGGTGACCGTCCGGCAATGCGACCGTGCACTGATGGGCTCCTGCCACTACCTGAAAATCCCCCGTTGTAGACACCCATGCCAGGTAATCTGCCCATGCTCTGAGCGGGGATGACGTCAAATTGACATTACGTTTCATGGTAGACTTTGGCCATCTTGAAGGAAGCAATGACACGCCGCCAGGCGTTCGTATATCATCTTTATATCACTTGATCTTGCAGGGATACAATGATCGACGCTCATTTTTCTAGGGCTATCCATGGCTCAGTCAGCCGTTGGATGCACGATAATCCGCTCGAATTTTGCCTCTCTGCGCTCAACAATCCTGTGGAGCTTGGGGCAACCCTGCTCCCCGCTATCGTCACCGCGCTTGAGGATGTAAACATCAGCTTGTATGACGTGCAGCGCAGCGCGTGGTCGAATCCGTTGATTCATCTACGCGCTGTGTTCGATGTCCATGAGCTGCCAGAGACGCCCACTGCCTTCATTCCTGTGCCTGACGTAGCAACTACGGTTGCAGCGCGCGCCTGTGCAGTGGCCTGCCTTGCCGCGCTCAATTCAGACACTATTTCATACGGCTCCGAAAATGAGGGGTATCTATTCGTAAACCTTGTCGTGCTGCCTGGCGATGACGATTTTGCGGACAAGTCCAAGGCCGACATGCGTGGCCATACCGACGGGGTTACGTTCCCGCTTCGCGGCCAATTGCATGAGTTTGACAAGCGCGTTGCGCCGTCACCAGATTTCGTTTGCCTGAGCGGCCTTCGCAATCCCGACGAGATCATAACAACGGTCATGCCGCTGTCGGCTGTTTTGCAGCAGTTGACCTGTGACGAAATCACCGAGCTGACAAAACCTCAGTACGTAATTCGTCCGCAGAAAACCTTCAAGCGTGGACTGCGCACACTCTTCGGTAAAGACAGCCCCTTACTAGACGCGATGGCAGGTATTCAGCTGCTTTTCGAAGGCGATGATGGGTACTGGATCCGGTACAGCCACAGCGCTGGAGACGCAGATTACGACTCAAAACTAGCTAGTCAGGCCATTAAGCGGTTCGAGCAAGCATGCCTTGAATGCTCGACCTCTGTTGTCATCGAGCCTGGAGACCTTCTAGTCGTCAACAACCGCGTCGGTCTGCATGGCCGTGGCATGGTAGGTGGAGAAGTAGGTGGTAACTCGCGGTGGCTACTCCGTACGTACGGGTTGGATACCCAAGGCTTAACTCCCGAGCAACGCTATGACGGAAGCGCATTCAAGCTTTTCCCATAACTGGCTAACGAGTACTCGTTATCAGATGTGCTGGAAAGGATGAGTGTTAATCCCAATTTTCGTTAGCCTCGCGTCACGCACTCCCCAAAAACTGTTGGCAAATTCTGCTAAGCAGCCCTCCTGCAAGGTATGATTTATCCTGAGACCAGCCTGAATACCAACTGGGCTTCCCCCCAGTGCAAAACCAATCAACGCCAAGGAGTGCGCCATGCCGGCCAGCTACCCACCAGAGTGGTTTCAGATGGCAGACGTCAGGCGGCGTCGACTATCAGCAGCCATCTGGATTCCCTTGCGCCAATCCGAGGTGCTCCACAAAGGCGGTGCTGATAGAGAGCCTGGCGCATTCGAAGAAACGCTTTGCGTCGGTTCACTGGCGGTATACGCAGATCAGCGTGAGATAGGCGAAACGCTGGATTGGGGCTCCATTGGATTGATGCATACCCCCGGCCCCTACGCATTTGGCAACGGCCGCTACAAGCCAGCAGATCAGTATCTCCATGAGGAAGAAGAGCCGCCGGTGGGTGTGGAGCTCGTTCTTCTGAATCATCTCAACAGTGATCACGATACGGAATGGCTGGTAAACCAGGATTTGATCCTTGCACTGCAACTGATGCAAGAAGGTGATTCTTGGGTAAGCCCCAACGAGGGGTACATGGAGGTTGTCCGGCAGCGTAGAAATGAAGATGACCGGGTCATTGCCATCGAAATTCGTGCAGAACATTTGCGCGATTATTTGTGCGCTCGCGGTCTCGCCCTCAGGCTGGTGCAATACCGGGAGCGCAAACAATATGTCGCCGATGCTTCTCATATTCCGTGGCACGGAGCTCCTGTAGAGGAGCAGAAGGCCAATGAGCTCTTCAAACTGCACACCGTTAGCATCAGGGCTGATGGGGGGTTGCTGGGCCGCACGTCGGTCATGAGAGTCTGGCGCACAGACGTCGACCCCGAAGAAGACGTCCCAGCATTCGCAGCCGAAAGCAACAGCAACACGGACTACGAGCATTTTGAATTTGAACAGAAAGGGCTCACCTTTGAGCAGGTTGACGGTAGGCTCTGGCGCGAGGAATGGCTAGAGCCTGCATCGAAAAGCGAGCGCGTTCGTGGAGACCATCCTGAAGAACAGCTGTATTACGCAACAGGTGCCGCCGGCGAAAGACTGCCGGCAAGCGCGCTCGACAATGAAGATGTCGGGCTGTACCTATGGTTCAAGGCAGAAGTGATTGAAGCCCTGTTGGCGTTCAAGGGGTCAGCTTTGAAGTGGTATACCTCGGACACTGGCTCGATCAAATGCTCGCCAGACTACGAGGTTCATTTTGGGGTCAACGAGAAAAGCCACATCAACGCGTACGCCTACGACATCGCCAAGTTACCTCTTTGGCAACAAAAGATATGGCATGGTTTTAACATCTCGCCAGACGGCCGCCCCTCGCGCGAGCTCCTTGGTTCCCAATTCGAAAGCAATCCCGCGAACACCATGGCGCCGGAAGAGCTGTTCGAAATGGTGATTGCCAAACTCAACTCGTTTTTCACTGAGAACTTCGAGGCTCCGCTATTCAAACCCCATGACAACTCGGCTGACATCCTGCGAAATTGTCACCGCTTCCGAGCTCTCAGCAAAAATGGATTGCTGGCCTTGGCCAAGGACATCGCCAGACTGACTGTGGACTCCATCGACATAGGTCTTCTGAAGCAAAATCTGAAAGTTGACCCTAAGGAAAAACTGGGAAGCCTGAAACTGCTGGAGCGTCTGCTGTTGAAATACTGCGAGAAGGATGCTGCTCGCAAGATGATGATGCCGCTTCATATCGCTTATGGCCTGCGCCTGGGGGATGCTCATCTACCCTCGAAGACCGATCTGGAGGACGCACTGCGTGATCTAAATGCACCCGATGGCGCTCATCCCGTCACAATCGGAGCAGTGCTCTTAAGCCGGGTCGGCATCGGCCTCTATGAGATAGGGGATACCATTCATGCTGGACTGAAAGCCACGAAATCACAGTCCTAGCCCCGCTGCGAATTTATAGTTGCGGAGCTCGTGAGGAAGGCGTTCTATGGGCAATTGCGCGAGCCGGCTGGGGCACTCTTCTTACCATCTTCTGCGCCTGTATCTCGCCAGGGCGCGAACGCTATTAAGGACGATAGAATGACCGTTATCTCTGGAGATCCGACGACTCAGCTGGCCTTCTCGATGTTCGAGAACAAAGGGGTATATGCGGTCCTGGTCGGCTCCGGCGTTTCCCGGGCTGCAGGTATTCCTACGGGATGGGAGATCACGAAAGAGTTGGTGGAGCGCGCAGGTGTTGCAGCGGGCGCGGCTCCTCAAGATGACTGGGTTCAATGGTATGTCAATACGACTGGCCAACAGCCCAACTACTCAGTCCTGCTGGAAGAGCTCGCCAGCACACAGACGGAACGTCGAGCCATCATTCAGAGTTTTCTTGACCCCAGTGCTCAGGAGCTTGAGGACGGACTCAAGACCCCCACTCCGGCTCACCGCGCGATCGCCTCAATGGTCAAGTCGGGCCACATTCGCGTTATCGTCACCACGAACTTCGATCGGCTCATGGAGAACGCACTGCGCGAATTGGGCATCGAGCCCACCGTCGTAAGCTCCGAGGACACCCTTTCTGGCGCAGAGCCTCTGACTCATTCCCAGTGTTATGTCTTCAAGATCCATGGTGATTACAAAGACGCCAGGATTCTGAACACTGACGCAGAACTGGGTGTGTACCCAACACCTTTTAACGCGTTGCTTGACCGAATCATCGATGAGTTCGGCCTGATCGTCGCGGGGTGGTCGGGTGAATGGGATCACGCATTGCGGGCAGCATTTCTGCGCGCGCCTAGTCGTCGGTACCCCACGTTCTGGCTCTCTCGCGGCCGGTTGTCCGACCGTGGTCAGGAACTGATTGATCAGCGTAAAGCCGTGGTCATCACCTCAGGGGATGCCAACACCTTTTTTACCGGGCTGAACGTCAAGCTGGAGACCATCCAGCAGTCCAGGCAGCTGAATCCAGTAGGGGCGGATATGAGCGTGGCAATGGCCAAACGATTCCTCGCGCGGCCGGAGCAACGTATCCAGCTGGACGATCTGTTCTGCAATGAGACGCGCAAGGTGATCGGACACTTCGTGTCCGTGTTTGCAGGCGGTCAAACGCGGCACCAGCATCAGCCCGTTGATTGGGTTCTTGACTATGAATCGGTAACAGAACCCTTGGTAAGGCTAGGTGCCGTCATCGGGCGTTGGGGATCTGACAACGAACATAAGTTGGTATTAGACGCGATCGGTGGCCTGTACGCTGAGGCTCAGAAAGCCCAGGAAGGTTTCAAGAGCTGGCTGGATCAAAAGCACTACCCCGCTGCCCTGGTGTTTTATGGGTATGGGTTAGGTTTGACAAAAGCCGGCCGGCTGAGCGAGTTGTTTAAACTTTTCGATGCCCCGCTGCAGAACCAGCGACGTGGCCGGATCCTATCGATGAATGCGGAGCTTTCGCCGTTCCTTATCGAGAGCAACAGCCGCCAGGTTTGGCAAACCTTTGAAGGTCAGGAGCGCGCTAAGGCCCCCTTAAGTAACAGGCTTGCCGGTGTGCTCGTCCCACGATGGGCGCCTGACTTTGCGGGAATTGAATCACCAGAGCTGCTCTATGAGCGTTTCGAGTTCCTATGCCTGCTTCATTTCTTGAAATTGCGAGACGTGAACCAGGAGTCGCTGAGCAGCATGATTGAGCGAAACCAAACTAGCCAGCTCAGCCTAGGCCGGATCTCTCTAGTTGAGGACAGGATCATCCGATTGGCGCAGGAATACTCAACGGATGAACATCGAGTGCCATTACTCGAAGCAGGCTTCGCTTTTGGCAGTGCAAAGTATCTGCAGGACGTGTTGGATGCCCTGCAATCAGCTGCGGGCTGGTAGCCGCCGGAACGCCCACCCAAGCCGTTGCCTACCGGCTTGTCTGTGCTCTGTCGGGCCCCTGTCGTGTTGTCCCATCGGCGGCTTCTTCATCATGAGCCGTATCAACCTCTGATGGAGCCTAACAATAAACACCAACACTTCTGGCCAACCTCGCATGCTGAACCTTGAGGAGTTCGCCGCTCTTACCCGAATCCATTTGTGCACGAGGTTTGCGTTAAGGCTATGGCTGAGCGCGATGCTGGCAATCGAGGCGCCGGGCTGGGCACACTCTTGGATGACTTCAGCCTTGAAGGATTTGGAATAGGAACGGCGTGTTGGCTGCATGAAATACCCGCTTAAAAAGCTAGAACTGGCGCCCACTAAAATTTAAGTGCACACCATGTCTTGCCTTTGTGAGGATGGGTAGATGACGTGGCCGGACGCATACGGCTCAAGTTGTCCAAGAATGCGCCCCACCCGAGCGCGTTGTTTGCTAGCGTCACAGACGAATCTCGCCGACAAATGGGTTTGGGTAAAAACCAAAAATCATAGAGCTGCACCCGGTTTCATTCCGCTAAAGTCATTGCTCCCAGTATTTCAAATTTTGGGTTTTTGAGACATGAGCACCTGAACAATCTTCTCTCTTGCGAGTTCGTACCCAACTTCGCCGTAGAAGAGATCAACGATCGCGCATAAAGAGAGCTTCTGATCGATTTTAAGCTCAGCGAGCTGGCCCGCATACAGGTGAATGGCAAGCTCCATCACCCTTGAAGAAATATGTGACAGCCCTTCGGACATTGACGGATCAGGTGCGATCAAGCCGTACAAAGCGCGAGCTTCCATGCTGGATTCGGGGAAGGCTGAGCTCGCATTCGAAACTGCCGCTCGCAGCAAGTTGTACACCTTTTGACGCTGCTCATACGCCACTTCTCGGCAACGACTAACCAACTCGAACACATCACGAACGTTTATAGCTCTAACCTTCTTTAGAATTTCGGCAGCGGCCAACCGTTGCTGGTGTTGGGCGACCTTGCCCATTAATGCCCCAACTTGTCGGGAAGCAGATCCTGAATCGATCATGTCATGTAACGAGATGCCTCGCTCTCCGAGCACCTCTGCGCACTCTTGGGATTTTACTTCACTCACCGAATCCCTAGCATTTTCTGCAGTGGGATCGATGAAGCTCCTCACGCTGCGAAACTCAAGCTCAGGTGTCACGGGGCCGAGGTCAACCCCGAAGCTGAAGCACGAGAAAAATGAAATATATGCGTAAGCGTGGGAGGTTTTGTCAGAAATGCCGACAAGCACGGCGTGTCCGAAGAGGAATGGACTTTCACCTACAACGTCCTGAGTATTTCGTCCATCCCACCACACTACCTCCTCAGGCAGGCGCGCCTTATCATTTTCAAGATCTTCAAGAAGCAGTGCTTTTATAGGATTGATACCAGCTTGCCTAGCTTCGGTAGGAAAGCTGTGAGCAAAAAATGTCATCGCCAAATATACAATTGCTTGGAGTAAATCGGGGCCTCCAAGCCTCAAGCGGATATGATGCGGCTCAATCTGATAATGAGTTTCGCTAGTTCCGGATTGATCAATCCTGAATATCCACTCCTCAGACGAGTTGCTCTCGATCCAGCGCTTAGCGACCTCCAAACTAGGCGCTTGCAATTGATAATGACCGTCTTCGGAAACCTTGGAAGGGTCGAACGGTGGAGGTAGATACACCTCTATGGTGTCCCCGATCAGCGAATAGAGCGTCTCATCTTGAGTATAAATGAACGGTTTGGCCGCGTCCTTGCGATCTGGCCGAATCTTCAGCGCCGCATTTAACATGGAGAGCTCGGCCTCCAGGCGTGCCACCAGCCCTCCGAAACTATTATTGTGCTTTTCGCAGTAAATGCCTCGATTGGTACGGCGACCGCCAAGGGCTGCGGGAAACGTATGCTCAGACGATTTGGCACGCAGAGCACACATGATGCAATTTCGAGGTTTTGCCACTCTTCATTTCTCCCTACGATCCAACGCTAGTCGAACATTAACCCATGACGCAAATCAACAGCACGGACAGGCTTTAAACTGAAGGAATCACTCCAGTCAGACTACTCATCACATACGTTCATCTAAGTAATCTTCACAGGTTCATAACGCCATGACATGGTGTGCACTTAAAAAAATCAAGCGGGCACCAACCCTAATTTTTTAAGCAGGCATTTCATGCACTCTCAACGCAGTTGCTACTTCACCCCCCGTCAAAGGCCAGGTCATTCAAATCCGGGGCGTCGATTACCAGCATCCCTCTCAGCTATAGCTTCAATACAAACTTTGTACACAAATGAATTCGGGGGCAATCGAAAAAAGGTCGGCGCTGCTACCCGCATTGATTCCGTTACCCATACCGCAGCTCACCTTGATAGGTGCCGAGGATAGAGCATAGCTATATATTTGAAACTATATCTTTCTAACTAACAAGCATATAGAAAAAATAAATACTCGCACCAATTAAGAACGCGCTGAGTATGCGAAACCCCATCAACCCCATGGTTTTACGCACATGCAAACCAAAAGAAGGCATATAAGCCAACAACAAAGAACACCCCAGCATAAGAGGGTATACCCATACAAGATCCAAAGTTAAAGCTTTTGCTTTGGAAAAAATAACAGGAACTATACTTATACTAATAAAAATCATACACAGGTCTGAACCTATTCCTGTTACACGGTCCAGCACGCTAAAACATCGTAAAAACGAGATATTTTCTCCTGTCTTATATAGTGAATAAGTAACGAGTGTCAGGATGACACCTCCACACATCATCAATATCACGGTGTTTATACCTATTTGCTCACTAAAAACTTGGGAGGCAAAACTTGAAAGCTTTGTGCTCTGCGCCATTACAGTGAGCGCAACTCCCAGCAAAAAGTAAAACAGTATAAATCCTATTCTGTCTGTAACATGCAGTCTTAATCCGTTGATCGAGGATTTAACATCGTTTCTGACCCACTCAGGCATCTTGCTGTATTGAGTGATGTACGATTCCTTCATGCGTTTGAAAATACCTTTCATAAATATACCTGTCAAATTTTTGAAACGGGGCTAATCGTTGACCCACCGGTCCGAGCTATAGGATGCATACTCAATATATCTCGTATGATGTCGCGCCCCTCTAAAAGCCGCCAGAAGATTCTGAGACCAAATCGAACCGTTCATAAACAGCACTTCCATCGCGAATAAGCTTGGTTCACGCCGATGACTGTAATGGCGGCGCTTAGCCTCTGCATAAATAGCTCATTGAATCGACTTCGTAACCGAAGTCGCTCAACGTCCGCAGTTTACCTCTGAGACGGTGGGCGTAGTAACCACGGGCGAGCTATATCAGAGATCGCGCAAAGCCAATCCACCGACTCTTGGGTGTTCAGTTGATAAACCAGTGCGTACTCTTTCAAAATCAACAACGCGGTCGCCTTTTTTAAAATGAATTTCTTCTGATCGATACGAGTGGTCCGGGCTCCAACTCCTGGATTTGCTGCTCAGGCGTCAGCGCTTTTGTTTGCGGAGTAACACGGCAGCGCTCCTACTAGAGTTGGTTGACCCAACGACAGTCGCGGTATGGGCAGCAGTTGCTTAACCCTGACAGCCCCCTACCCTGACTCACCGTTAACTTCACGAGCTTCCAAGTCCTCTGGACGCCCCAAGACGATCGCAGAAAACAAGGTGGTGAAAAGAGCGCTCTCCTCATCCGATATGAGAGGAAGTACCTCCTGAAGGTTTCGACGAGCTTCTTCCAACGTGGTCGCGATCGGAAATCGATGCAAGTTGGCCTGCAACCTCTGCAAATCGCTGAACGTGTAGGCAGCATTTGCATCGGTCATCCAACCCTGCTCGTGCATATCATGGATAAATTGGAAGCCCTCATCGAACTGCTGGTTCTTCACAAGCGCCACTGCGAGTTTGTCGATAATCAGCAGAAAGTTCGAGATCTTCGCCTCATCCTCGGTTTCCTCTGGTATTTGGTCATTGGAGGGAAGCCCCTGACTGAACCTGATAACATTTTCCTGACACCTCCGCTCATTCCACTCCCTTGTAATCTCCTGCTGGGCAAAGACATGCGCTTGCTCAAGCGTGTTGGCGGCGACCAACTGCTTCAGTATTCGAACACGGTAGACCGGAGGCAGAGTGCTGAACAACGTGGCCACCCACGCCTTCGATCTGAGTCCGTGCTTTTTAAAGTACGTGAGGATTGTCCACTCACAGACCAAGCCTAGATCGCACAGACCAGTTCGGATTCGCTCGTTTGATAGCTTCTTGTGATTTGCCTCATGGGCACCATCGTTGCCCAATTCCCGAATGCCGTGGAGGGAGTCAATGACATCCTGTGGAAAGAAGTTTTTGAGAAGGTCAATGCGCCTGTAGAGATTTGTAGTGCGCACGGCCCCACCATCCTCTGGATCCATCAGGTGAACGAGAACAGTTCTGAAAAGGTTTTCCAGGCAATTGCGGATGCTCACAGCCTTTTGGTAAAGACGCGAGGCATCCCGTTCGTCTAGGTAATAGTCGAACGCCCTCTGAGGCATCAACGGTGGGTGATCAGCTTCCTGCATGGACAGTTCCTCAAGGTGGCTGCTCCTAAGTGAGTGCTTTGCGCGATGGCCGATAATACTAAAGTGAGATCATGCCGGGGAGCTGCCCTGATTACCCATTTGCACAAGTGAATGGCGACACCACTCATTCTGGCACAGCGACACGATTATCGGCGGGGGCGTCCATCCCATTGCTTACTACCAAGGAGTGAGGCAGCGCAGCAATTAGCGACAGTGGGCGCATCCTTTTCCATCTACCTTCTTCAAGAAGTACGAAAGCGCAGGTCCTTGGGTTAGCGAATGTTAGGTGTACACACCGTATTCGATTCGCATTAGAAGGTTTTCAACCAGCGCCCTCCCTAAATGGGTTGATATTAAGCTGCAAGGCTCCCGACCACCTAGTGCAGGGGCAGGCCGAATGAGCCAACTCTCGGCAAGCATACGAGTACCTAGCACTCGTTTAGCAAATCCTAGAATCTGCTCGCGGCTTAAAAGATAGCGCCGGTAATCTGTACTCCAGCATCCGAACGGGACTCGGAAGCAGAGCACTAAAGCTCGTGAATCTTGCATCACATTTGCCTCGCAAATATCTAGAATTGAGCCGTGGGATCAAGCTATTGCGGAGCAGCGCAGCCGCACCTATTGGTGGACGCCTGCAAGCGGTTTCTGCGGGAATACTATGCCCGCTAATCGCACCGATACACCTTCGAGTTATCGGCCAAGCGACGAGGTTCGCGATAAAATCATCCGCGGGGCCAGGTCGATAAATTCGTTTCACCCACACTTACGCAGATGCCGCTCCGCTGAAAAAATTATCTCAGCAGTTTTGAGATCACCGCACTTACTCTCGTGCTGAATGCTGTAGCACGCGCCCCCTTCGACTTTATAGATATAACCCACCAAATTGTCCGCGCCCCCTTCAGCAAGACTCACCTCAACAAGGGGCTCCATCGCCCAGCTTTTCTCGCCCCTCAGGTAGCCTGGAGACATGAGATAGGCTTGAGTAAACCAACAGTGGTCATCAAGCTCCAGAAGCATCTGCTGAAGTATCGGAACCGTTGGGATCATGAACATGCTTCCTACAACGTCGTCACCGTAATCCCGCACCAGTTCCATGTAAAACCACGGAAAATGCATCTCAAGCTCAACATATTGCCAGTGTTGAGCTCGCGCGCCCCCCAAAACGTCTACTGAAAGCAGTTCAGTGTGACTATGCGTCTTAAACATAGAAAATTCCTCCAAAATATTAACAATAGTTAATGGAGGTCTGGCGTACAAGGCGGCTTCATCATTCCTTTTGCGGGGATGAGAAAAATGGAGCTGAAACAGGCGTTTGGTATGGCATTGAGAGAGATGAGAAAATCTCGTCATCTGAGTCAAGAGGATTTCGGAGGCTGTAGCAGCCAAACCTACCTCAGTCAAATGGAGAGTGGCGGAAAGGGGCCAACCCTAGAAAAGGTGGACGCACTCGCGTCTGTCATGGACGTTCATCCATTGACGGTTCTGATGCGCTGCTACCTTCTGCTAGATGACACTGCCACATTAGACTCTTTAATCACTCGCATTCGTAATGAGGTCACTGAAATGCCCCCCTTCTGAGTTGCCGGAAGGGAGCAATAATGTTCCTGTTCTCAGTTCTTGCATCAATTTCCAACGGCCTGATAAATTACATGTTGAGGTGAAAGCTTTACATAACCGACTCACAGGTACTACTTTCTCCAGTAAACCCAAAGGCTTCATGGCATTCAGGAGTCCTAAATGTCAGTCGCAAAGTCAATTGCCAAACAAATCCAACACATGCCTAAGGGGCGTCCTTTTCTCGGTAGTCTTTTCGGGCAGTCTGGCAGTCGTGCATCAGTTAACAAAGCGCTCTCAAAACTAGTTAAAGCCGGCGCCCTTGAACGTGTAGTTCGAGGAGTTTATATGCGTCCCAAGGCCAGTAAATACACGGGAATGGTGCGCGCCAGCCCCCTAACGGTGATTAGATTGATGACCAAGGCAAACGGGGAAATGATTCAGATACACGGCGCAGAAGCCGTTCGCTTGATGGGACTCAGTACACAGATGCAGGTGCTGCCCACCCTCTACACCAGTGGGTATACACGAAAAATCCATATTGGAAATGCTACCGTTCGTTTACAACACGCGTCAAAGGATCGCTTTCAATACTTAGAAACCAAGGTAGGAGTAGCTCTGACGGCTCTTCACTACATAGGTAAAGAAGCGCTGTCCTTCGAGGTAACATCACATATTCAAAAAGCGCTTAGCAAAGACGAATTCAAAATACTCCAGACATGCCGAATGCCGGCTTGGATGAGGACTGCGTTGAGTCTTGTGGATAATTGAATAATGGAAGTTGGACATACCTCTGCTAAAAACGCTTAGCAAAGTTAACCGTCCGACGAGCTTAAAAGTTACCGCCTGACCAAATCACCAGCTCTGCCACTTCATTTCGACACCGCATCCTCCATGATCTTTTGCTATTTTAGTCGTAGCATTTGGCCGATTAAAACAGCTGAAAACGTTTTGGCGACTCTCACCTTTGTGAACATTTCAAGTTTTTTGGACAATGCGCCACTGCTGCGCTTGCCAAGTTCTGAATCATGAGTTTTCGTTATGATCGACTACCAATGAGTATTGGACAGCTAGAGCTACGCTAAAGGACTGAATCGCTCTGCCTCGCCCATTGAAGTGAGGAAGTCCAGGCGGACTTCCTTGTGGAGCACCTCCAACTGCAAATCCGTACTGGCTGACGACTTAAGCGGCAAAGCCTCCACGTCGCGCACCGCCGTATCTGGTTCGAACACTCCGACAGCCATAAGGTTGTTCTCAAAACCGTTGTCGATCAGTTCCACTTGCAGGTATGCCGGAACCGGCTGCAGGTGGTAAACCTGTCCTCGTCAAGTTCAACCCAGCCCGCGCGCACTAATCGACAGATCTGCTCATACACATAGCACATCGGCGATACGAAAATGTGTGCCATTCAGGCGAGCAGCATAGGTATCGCGCAGTTCACGGGTCGTATAGGTTGTACGCCCTGGCTCCTGAAGCAGCTCATACAGACGCCTGTCGAAGATAATCGAGGCCGATTTCGTTGAGGTACCAGAAGAGTTAGTGCGGAAGAAATGCGGATTATAATCCGTGGCCTGTGCGTCCGCAAACGCACGATAGTGCCGCCTCAAGTAAATTGAGACGGTCATGGATAAGTTGGCGAAAGCGTTAGGAGAACGCATCCGAGTGCAGAGGAAGGCCTGCCGGGTTTCCCAGGATGCACTGGCGCTGGCGTGTAATATCGACCGCAGTTACGTAGGGCGGATCGAGCGCGGCGAGTTCAACATCACCGTCGAGAAGCTGTATCGCATTGCAAGCGTGCTTGCATGCGATACATGCGGCCTACTGCCTCCGGTGGCGTTCCACCCCGTTAACACGGAAACTTTCGAGTAAGCTCACGCCGAAGTGAAGTTCATGTCATTGTTATTACGCAGCAGGGATTCGACCTTCGACGAGCGGCTATAAGCAATCGAGCGTTCTAGTTCACGCACCCGTTGCCACAACTTCATATTCTGAGCCAGCACGTTGTCACGCTGTATCTGAGTGATTGACAGCGTTTTTTCCAGCGCTGCCAGCTGACTTTCCATCTGCCGGATCTGTTTGCCGCTCGATGACCCCGTCCCTTTGCTGGCCTCTGCCCGAACCGCCTCGATTTGAGCCAGTAGCGGTAAATGCGTTTTACGCGACTTCTTCAAGTAGCCACGGTCAAACCCAGCTTCCAGACTAACTATGCTGGCTGTCAATTTCGACAGGTTTAATCCCACATGCTCCGGCACAACAGGCTTCCCAACCAAGAGGCGCTGTAAGGCCTTCTCGCAAGCGCCCAACCCTTTGCTCGCTCCGTCATCAGACCTCATCGTTAAACCTCCACTGAGTCAATCAGGCGGGCTTTGAACGCGATTAAACGCTCAATGTCGCCCTTCACAATTTGATACTCGCCCGAGCCTTCCGCGTAATTACACAACTCATCCGTCGCATCCTTAATCGCTGCATTGAGCTTATCGGGCTTGATGATCCCGCCCTCGCAAGACGTGCATTCCGCGTAGTCACCGAGCAAGAACGAGTCACAGCGGCCCACCTTTGAACAGCCACCCAGCAACGTCGGCCGATAACTAATTTCACCATTTTTGACCCGTTGTTCTGTGTCAGCGCGCACATCTTCAATCTGAATCTCACCCGACTTAACCCGCTCCTTCTGTTTCTCCATGTACGAGCCGGTGCCGCCGAACAGTGGCTCCTCATCAAATAGAAGATCGGCAATCAACTGGTTCGCCACGGACATGGGCATGGCCATCTGATACTCGAAAGCGAAGTGACTGCTTGGAAGCACAAAGTCTTTCTTCTTGTCGTCGTAGTAGCCGAAAACGGTGCGCAGATTGTCGTAGCCATTCGCGTAATAGCGTGACATTTCAATCGTCATGTGCTTGAACTGCGCCCGTAGCGTCGGCAAGGAAAGAAAACCGCTGCTGCTGCCATAGAATGCCAGCGAGCGCCGAAACTGATGACTTGTTAGCCGCCAGGGCTGGCCGACAGCAAAAGCTGGCTCATTGTAGAAGTCACGAGAAGTATCGCTTTGCGCCAGTTCCTGCAAGTCCTCTGCCTGGATCGACAGCGCGTGCAAAGCAGTTTCTTGTGTCGCTCTACACGCAAAGCGCGTCACGCCAATCTCGGCACTATTTCGCGTAACACCAACAATGGCAGGATTGAGAAACAGCGGGCAACGAGCGTCTAACTCGACTTTGTAGAGTTTGGCGAGGCCGCGACAAACCGCCTGGGCGACCCCGATCGCCCTGACGACTTCCTCCGGTGCGAACCATATGCTTTCTCGCTTGTAGCCGATGAACTTCGTGGTGGTCGAGAGGACGTTTACTGACTGCGGCTTATCACGTTCAATGCCCTGATCATCGACGACCACCGGCCTGACGACTTGATTGGACAAGCAGTGATAGTGGATGCGCATCACCTCCTGATCACGCATGCCGGTATAGAGGTGGATTACCGTTTTCAGCACATACTGCATCTGGATCAAGACCCGTTGCAGATTCCTCTTACGAGAACACTCAAACTCACCTACAAACACTGAAGTTAAACCGTGATCCTTGATCGCTTGCGCCATGTCGGGCCGCCAGTGTGCCCTGCCACCGATGCCCCGACTTCTCTGAGTTTGATAACAGATGCCGTAATACTCGTCAGCAAAGCAGGCGATAAAAGACTCGAACCCACCAATACCCTCAAAAAGCTGATCGAGCAGGTCGCTAGTAAGATTGATGAGCTTTAAATAGATTCGAGTGGGAATGACTGGATGCTGCTTGTTCTCGGGCCTTTTGCCTTTAAAAGTGGCGGGATTGAGCATGGCATAACCCAGCCGTTCTTCGCCCACCCTGACCAAGCAGTTCAAAATACCTGAAAGCCCCGTCTTTGTATGACTCATCGAGTTACTAAAAGCCGCCAGATAAACCGGCACGGTAAAGAGCTGCCGCAAGGACAGCACGCCAACCATGGGTTTCTGTTTCTGCTCATAGCAGAATTGCATGGCAGCGCGCAGTACTAGCCAATACTGGAGCAGTGTGCTCGCACCCAGCTTGCCGAGTCGCCCGCCACCGGCAAAATAGATTAGGCAATACAGCAGATATTTGGCTTCTTCTATCAGCGCCTGTTGCTCTGACCCACCTTCGTCGAACACCGTGTCAAACAAGATTCTGTGGATTTTTACTGCACTCAGCCGATAAGGATTAAAGTCCCATGTAGGCTCACCGTATACCGCCGTGGCGTTGCCGCTCACATCACGACAAAGAACGAAATCAGCCGCTGGCTTGCCGTAGAGTTGCGGCGCTTTATCTGGCTCACTGACAGGCGGAAACTGATCGTTGGAAAAGAGACTGCCGATGGACTGAACAACAGCGTTCAAAATGATACTCCCATTTTTTCATAACGGCTCAAGCGGCTTTCCCAGAAAGGCGTGAGTTCACCGTATTCAAAAACTTTGGTCTTGATTGCTTCGACCAACTGCTGCACTTCATCCGAACGCTTGCCAAGCGCCTCAAGGATGAACTCGATTCGGATCGACAATTCTTTATAGAGCGCTTCAGCGTGAGTCGTATCGGGCGCGGCTTTACGCACCGCATTAATCACATACTGCAAGCTCACAATCTTGTGCAGGTCTTCTTCATCGCTGTGACAGATATAGTGCTCGCAGTACAAGCAGCCGTATTGGCTGCCGCAGTTTGGCTCGATTGAAACAGCCCCTAAATCGCGCGCAGGGATCGGCTGATTAAACCCGTCACAGTGACCCGCCGCCGTAGGGATCTTGCCTTCTGCGGGCCTCTGGCTACGCTCAAACGCGACTTTGGCGGCACGGCGCATGGCCTGCCAGAACTGTCCGAACTCGGCTTCCTGCTGCTCAGGATTAGCATCGGAATAAGTCGAAAGATTCACCGCCACGCTGTGATTCAAGGTTGCCGCTACCGTGGATGGCGACACAGCAGCGGCGTGCATCCCAAGGCTTTTGTGCTTGCGCATCTTGCGCGGCGAAAGTATGGGCACCTTGGGGTCGAGGAAGGTGCCGTTGAGAGTTTTAAAGAACTTGGGCAGCAAATAAACTGCCCTAAATTCAGAAAATTCTTTACTAGCACTTACTCGTTCACCAGCTGAGGGCATCGAAAAGAACAACCGCTCATGCGTCGTGCCATTCAGAATCCACTCACGGAGCTTCAGGTACTCCTTGAGTAGTGGCAAACCCGTGCTCTGCCCGATGTTGTAGAGGGTTGCTTTCCCCCCGGCACGGAACTTCACAGCCGACAACTCTTTCTTGAGCGGAGACTTCTCAACGTCGAGCGCGTCTGCATAGTTAAACTGTTGAAACTCGGTCGGCGTGGCACCTGTGATCATCAGGAAAAGACTGGCATAGGCTTTCACAGCAAGACCCGCCACGTTAAGCCGGTGCCAATAGCGCTCATCTCGATTAGCCGCATCCAAAAACGCTTTTGCCTCTGCTAGGGCGCACTTTACTGTCGATTTAAAGGGTCGCTTTCGCCCCAGTTTTTCAGAAGCCGCCAGGTATTCCTCGGTCGTCGCAATCCGTCGCGCGCCGGCATTGTATCCAAGCGGCGATTCCTTGAATGGACCAACCCAACCGTGGTTTGATGGGAACCCAACCACCTCATAATCCCTAATACTCACAACCAAGGGATATGACTGCCTGGTCAGAACGAAAGCGCTGCATTGCCGGGCAATGGCTAAACAAACGTCCCGGTACACCTCAACATGGGCAGTTCTGGCGGGCTTCTCAGAGCCTCTCTCGGCAATGATCGAGACCGCACCCGCTAGAATATGGTGGCTGCTTTCTGGGTAAAGCAGTTCAATAATCATAGAAAAAAAGACCTGCATATTTTTCCCTGTGGCAGGCTTCAACTTCTGATGATTTATTTGATGATTCAGGTGCGCGGTATAGTCTCGATAGGCTTGCTGGGCTTGCGCAGCACTGGCAAAAAACTCCCTGTAGCCTTTCGCATTCAGCCAGTCGATAAGGTATTCGGTATTTCTCAATCGGGTTAGCACAGTCAGTTCACGCTGACCGACAAAGGTCTCCAGCAGCCTCATAATCAGTTCACGGCGGTTTTCAACAAAAGACTCAATCCCTACCGGTGTGCCGCGATCATCAAAAATGCTTTCATTCTTGCCACGGATGACATACGCAAAACTGCCAATATCAAACGGTTTCTTCAGCACCTTCGGAGAAAGTTGCAGACGCAAACGCTCAGGCTCGAAAAACTCATGGGTGACTTCACTCAGCGTAATAATCTGCGTATTGGCACGATACTCGAATTGCTGACGGCTATTCATCGTGCGCCTCCAAATTTAGCAACGCGTAGCCGCCATTGAACAGTTTTCCCTCCCAAATCTCTTGGGCAATAATCTTTTCGTGAGTCATTTTGAACAACTTTAGGTAGTTCTCTGTCGTTCCCCTAGACTCGTGGTGCAAGCGCTTCTGAATGAAGTCAATATCTTCGCCCGGCTTCAGCATTCCCTCCCGAACCAATGCTTGCAAGCGCTGGTAGAGTTGATAGGCAAAGGTCGCTCGCAGCCAGTGATATGAAAAGTCTTTCGGGAATGGGCTAGAGGCTTTTGTGATCAACTTGCGTTTAATCGTTTCCGTTACCTGTCCTGTCTGCGGCGATTTCACAATCGTATAGCGCGGATCGTTTTTGGCCATGTAGTAGCAGTTACCTTGATCGGAAAGAAACAAATACATATCGTCTTCAGCCACCAGCAGGCCGGGATGAATTGCCTCTAACTGAGCTAGAAATTTCTCCCTCCGCTTCTTCATCATTGGGCTTTTGGCAAGCGTGACCAGTTCTTCTGCAAGTTGCTTAGGAACGTGCAGGACTTGCGGCTTGTCGTATTTCGTATCAATGCCTGTGCGGGGGCCAGCATGTAATTTATAGGCACCCTCCCGCTCTAGTTTATCCTCTGTAAAGCCTTTCAAACTCTTCAAGCGCATGGTCAGAACAGTTTGCTTGCGGGCGCCCGTCATTAGCGAGGTCATCAGGATCAATCGCTCAACCGCAGACCATTCTTTTTCATTGCGAATGGCGGACAAAAAAGCACCCAACTCAAGATTAGAAAGCGGCCTAAGATCCTCGCCGTCTTCCCGAATGAACCCTAGCTGCACTGAACTAATCGGCGGCGTGCGTCGCGTTTGGCTGCGTTTTTCCGCATCTACAAACTTGACGCCTTTAAACCCCTGCACGATGAACCGTACCTGCTTGATCGTATCGACACGTTTCATGTCGAGATCATGCCAATGCTCGGAAACATACTTGTAAAATTGGTAGACAACGCCTGTGTATTGATTGATTACCTGATTACTGCGCGTGCCGTCGTTGATCAGGTGGTAGAAATATTTATATGTCGGACGAAGTGGAGGTCGAGCACCGGAGAAGTCGAGCCAATCAAAATTGTTATCCTCACAGAACAACAGGTAATCAAGCAGTTTGCTGGCACGCCGCCGAACATCGTCAGTACGCCGATTGATCGGAACCTTGTCACGCATTAGGCTCAGCAGATAATCATTAGCCTCTTTCCACGGATATCCATTTGAGTGAAACAGAAACGGGAAATTATATAAATCAGGGTAGTTATCTCCGCCAACCTCACCAACTTGATACACATTTTCAGAGCCACTCCCTTCAAGCATGATTTTTTTTGCGTCGGGCGTGTCACTGACGCAGAGACTTGAGAAGGCGTTTCGAAGGGACGAAAGAAGAACCAGGCGCGCTTCGTGCAGAGGATTTCGATAAGACATGACTCACCTTTAAAGTAGATGAGACGACAGTAGCGATTAGGCGTTTTCGATGCATCCCTACTAACTGCACTTCCTCACCCCGCCGCAGTGGGGTTGAAGGCCGTATTGCAACTGAAGCCGCTGTAGGCTGCCTTCTACCTCAAAGCAGGGAGTAGCGCGGTCATGAACAAAGAGCTTGAGAACGAGCTGCAAAAGCCCTATCCGCGCGATCACTTCTCAGGCTGTATCCCCGCTCACTAAGATTTTCAGAGGCGATCTGTCAACGATCCATGTTACAGAAGGAGGTCTTTGCGAAAACTGTCAATCACTTCTTGTTAAGTGACTCCACCCATGGGTCCAACTTATGGAATAGCTTGGGATACCTGCCCTTCAGATCCTTCTTCACTTCGGCATAGGTACTGCGCCAGAAGTTCGCCAGATCCTGCGTCACCTGCACCGGCCGCCGCGCCGGCGACAATAGGTGCAACTTCACCACCTGGCGCCCGCCGGCAATGCGCGGGGTGTCGGCCAGGCCGAACAGTTCCTGCAAGCGCACCGCCAGGATCGGCGGATGTTCGCTGTAGTCCAAACGCACCGATGAGCCAGACGGCACTTTCACATGCAGCGGCGCCAGCTCGTCCAGGCGTTGGGGCAGCGGCCAGGGCAACAGGTTGTGCAGGTAGCTGGAAATATCCAGGTTGGCGAAATGGCTCAGGCGCGAGACTTTGCCCAGGTAGGGCATCAGCCAGTGCTCCAGGCCGGCGAGCAAGGCGCTGTCGCTGACATCGGGCCATTCGCTGCTTTTGCCGGCGTCCAACTGGCGCAGCAGCAGGACGCGGGATTGCCATTGGCGCAGTTCAGGGGTCCAGGGCAGCAGCTCCAGACCTTTGCGCCGCACCAGGTTGACCAGCGCCTGGCTGCGTGCGGATTCGTCGAGACCGGTGAGCGGTTCGCGGCTGAGCACCAGCTCGCCGACTTTGCGCTGGCGTTCGGCGCGCAGCACGCCTTCGCGCTCGTCCCAGTCCAGTTGGTCGACGTTGCGCACTTGCTCGGCGAGGACCGTGTCGAACAGCGTCGGGTCAAAATCTGCCGCGAGGTAGATGCGTTCTTCGCGCTGGCCCTGGCGGCTGCCGAGGTCGGCGATCACCAGCCAAGGTTGTTTCATCAGGCTGTCGGCCTCGGCGAACAGTGCGGCGCGGCCGTTGGCCAAACGGTATTCGGCACCACCGGGGCGGCGTTGCTGGGCGACACGGTCCGGGTAGGCCAGCGCCAGCAACGCACCGAGCCAGCGCGGGTGGTCGGGGTTGGCCACCGGCCGGGTCGCCTGGCCTCTTAAATAGCCACGGTATTGCCGCGCCAGTTGCTTGGCGCGCTGCACGCCACCTTGAGTACCGCGCGCACGCTCTTCGCCGGACATCAGCGCCAGGCGGCTGTGCAGATCCGCGCCGCCACCGCGCAAAATATCGCGCTCGCCCAACAGTGCAGCGACATCACAGGCGGTGGCCGCAAGCCCCAGGTCCTGGCCGCGCAGCAGTAAATGGGCGATGCGTGGATGGGCCGGCAACTCGGCCATCTTCTGGCCATGAGCCGTGAGTCTTTCTTCATTCAAAGCCCCGAGGCGCACCAGCAAGTCCTGGGCCTGGGCATACGCAGCGGTCGGTGGAACGTCGAGCCACACGAGCTGCGTGGGCGTGACGCCCCAGCGCGCCAGCTGCAAGGCCAACCCTGCCAGGTCGGCCGCAAGGATTTCCGCACTGCCATACGCGGCCAGCCCTTCATGCTGGTCTTCGGACCACAACCGGTAACACACCCCCGGCTCCAATCGCCCGGCCCGACCCGCGCGCTGGGTGGCGCTGGCGCGGGAGATGCGCTGGGTGTCGAGGCGGGTCATGCCGCTGCCGGGGTCGAAACGCGGCACCCGCGCCAACCCGGCATCGATCACCACGCGCACGCCGTTGATGGTCAGGCTGGTCTCGGCAATGTTGGTGGCGAGCACCACTTTGCGTTTACCGGCAGGGGCAGGATCGATGGCTGCGCGCTGGGCGTTGAGGTCCAGTTCGCCATGCAGCGGGCAGAGCAACACGTCAGGGCTATTCCCCAGGGCGTCGGCCAGTTGCTGGTTGACCCGGCGAATTTCCGCCTGGCCCGGCAGGAACACCAGCACGCTGCCGGTTTCATCGTGCAGGGCTTCCAGAATGGTTTGCACCACGCGCGGCTCGATGAATTCACCCGGCTGGTACGGCCGCCCCCAGCGCATCTGCACCGGGAACATGCGCCCCTCGCTGCGCAGGATCGGCGCGTCGTCCAATAGGCTGGCCAGGCGCTCGCCTTCGAGGGTGGCGGACATCAGCAGGATTTTCAGCGGTTGCTCGTCGCGAAACACATCGCGGCCGTTCAGGCTCAGGGCCAGGGCCAGGTCGGCGTCGAGGCTGCGCTCGTGGAATTCGTCGAAGATCAGCAGGCCCACACCGTCCAGTGCCGGGTCGTCCTGCAGGCGGCGGGTGAGGATGCCTTCGGTGACCACTTCGATACGCGTAGTGGGCCCGACTTTGCTGTCGAGGCGGATGCGATAGCCGACGGTCTCACCGACTTTCTCCCCCAGTTCGCTGGCCAAGCGTTCCGCGGCGGCGCGAGCGGCCAAACGCCGGGGTTCGAGCATCAGGATGGTCTGCCCGGCCAGCCAAGGCTCATTCAACAAGGCCAAGGGTACGCGGGTGGTTTTACCGGCGCCGGGCGGCGCTTCCAGCACGGCTTCATGGCGATTCGCCAAGGCGTCACGCAGGGCGGGTAAAACATCATCGATCGGCAACGAATTCATACTGGCTCCAAAGCAGAGCGGCGAGTATAACGGCGAACTGCCGGATGCCGACGCTGGTCTCAATGGCAGTGCTATATAGTCCCGTATCAACCGTGTTCAGGAGAGTCTCCATGCGTATCGCTTCCCGTGTCATCGGCGGTGTCCTCGCCATCACCCTGCTGAGCCAACTGACGGCCTGCGGTTCGATTTTCTACCCGGACCGCCGTGGCCAGATCGACGGCAAGATCGACCCGACCATTGCCGTGCTCGATGCCGTAGGCCTGTTGTTCTACGTGATCCCTGGCTTGATCGCGTTCGGCGTCGACTTCGCCACGGGCGCGATCTATTTCGAACCCGGCAAGACTGCCCAGGTCGCCCCGGAAAAACTCCACGAAGCCATCGGCGCCGACGGCAAGGTCGACAACGCCAAGCTGCAAAGCATCATCCAGAAGGAAACCGGCCGCACCCTGCCGCTGGACGACCCGCGCATGATCCAGTTCAAGGGCAGCGTGCAACAACTGGCGTCCCTGGGCCTGCAACCCGCCGGCTAAGGAACGTTTATGACCAGCAGTCCCGAACACGCCCGGCTGTTACGCCTGGCCACCCGCGCCTCGGTGGGCGTGGCCTGTGCGCTGATCGTTACAAAGGCCATCGCCTGGTGGCTCAGCGGCTCGGTGAGCATGCTCGCCGGGTTGACCGACTCACTGCTCGATGGCGTGACCTCGCTGCTGAACCTGCTGGCAGTGCATTACGCCCTGCGCCCGGCCGATGACGATCACCGTTACGGCCATGGCAAGGCAGAGTCACTGGCGGGCATGGCCCAGGCGTTGTTCATTGGTGGCAGCGCGGTGTTGATCGCCTTGCAGGCGTACGAGCGTATGCAGCATCCGGAACCGGTCGGCGCGCCGTGGCTGAGCATTGGGGTGATCGTGTTTTCCCTGGTGCTGACCGTGGCGCTGCTGATGCTGCAACACCGGGTTGTGCGCGAAACCGGCTCCAATGCCGTGCGGGCGGACTCGTTGCACTATCGCTCAGACTTGCTGCTCAACGGCAGCATCCTGGTGGCGCTGGTGCTGGCGGGCATGGGCTTTCATCAGGTCGACGCCTGGTTCGGCCTGGGCATCGCTGCCTACATTTTGTGGAGCGCGATCCACATCGCCAAGGAAAGCTTTGCGGTGTTGATGGACGAGGAACTGCCGCCGGACGTCAGCCAGCACATGCTGGAACTGGCGCGAGGCGTGCCGGGGGTGCTGGGTGCCCATGACTTGCGCACGCGCATCTCGGGCAACCACTGGTTTGTGCAGTTGCACCTGGAGTTGCCGGGGGAGTTGACGTTGTCAGTGGCCCACGGCATCAGCGACCAGGCCGCCGATGCCATTCACGCAGCCTACCCGCGCGCCGAAGTGCTGGTGCACGCCGACCCGCGAGAAGTGGTCACGGGCGCCAAGGCCTAGTACTGCACCTGATACCCGCGACTGCTCAGGCAGTTGCCCTGGGCCTGGCGGTAGGTTTGCACCACCGCCGGGTCAGGGGCGTAGGTGACCGCCTGCGGGTCGAAGCCGCTTTGTTGCACCGCCCAGCGATAACAGTCGTAACCGTCCTGCTGCACTTGCGCCGGTGACTGCCCGTTGGTGGGATAGGCCACCACGTCATAGCCATTGCCTTGCGGTGCTGGCTGCGGCGCCGGCACTTGCGTCGGCGGTTGCACCACCACGTATTGCTGGGTGTTTTGTTCGTAGGCGTAGTAGGCGCCGGCGGCCAGGAACAACAGCGAGCCACCTACCCACACTTCGCGCGCATAGTCCGGCAGGTAATGCGCGCGGATGCCATACGGCGGCGCCACGACCACATAGCGCGGGCCTTGGGGGCGGTACCAGTAGCCGCCGGAGAAGAAGTAATCCTGGCCACGGTACGGCACGCGGTAATTGCGGTCGGGGAAGCGGTCGACGGTATAACCGGGCCGATACTGCGGGCCAGGGCCCCAGCCGTTGCCATGCCCATCGGGGCGACCTGGCCAGCGGTTGTCGTTGGGATGCCCGTTGTAGCCCGGCCGCGAACCTGGGCCACCGGCCTCCCAATTCCGGTTGTCGTCGTTGCGTCGAGGAATGTCACGGTAGTAACCCTGACGCGGCTCCTGGGTCTGGCGCACGGTATCGGGGCGACCCTGGATCGGCAGGTTATTCGCAGGCTGCGGGGCTGGCCGAGGCTGTTCGGCACCTTGCGGGCGACCTTGCCACTGCCCGCCACCGTGTTGTTGCTCGGCGCGATCAAAATGCGGGTTCTGTGGACGCGGCTGATTGTTTTCCGGCCGTGATTGATTGTTCTGCGGCTGCGGGCGCGGTTGGTTATTTTGCGGGCGCGGTTGTTCGTTACCTTGACCTTGCCGACCGCCCTCCGGCCCTCTTTCATGCTGGCCGCCCCCTTCAGGGCGTGGGTCTTCGGCCATCACTTGCGTGCCGACGGTGACCATCAGCAAACCTACACCTGCCATACGCCAGATGCGCTTCATGCTATTCCTCACTGCGGATAGGGCCTGGAAGGTCCGGCCTCATAGATGAGACTGGAAAAGCCTCGCCCGGTTCTGAGACAGGTTATCAGTCACAAGAACAATTTTCTTAAGGCAAAAGAAAAGGGGTGACCCGTCGGCCACCCCTTGAGAACTTCGTCCATGCTCAACGCTTTTGACGTTGGCTCACCTCACGCCGCCTTGTGGACAGTGTGCAGCCTGGAGGCCGGCTCAACCCTGCTGGGGTGGCGGCCGCAGCGCGCCTGATTGGGCGAGCTGCTGTGGACTATTGTCCAGGCGGTGATTCTGTTGATAAAGATACAGGCCCGCGCCCGACAGATGATTGCGAAGATTGCGTCAATAAACAGTGCTTGCGCAATTTTTAACCCTTCATGGATAATTCACCGCAATAGTTACGACAAAGGCCAACCCGATGAGCAAGCTTGACCGATACGACCTGAGTATTTTGGCGGAATTGCAGCGCGACGCGAGGATCTCCAACCAGGAGTTGGCCGAGCGCATCGGCCTGTCGCCTTCGCCCTGCTCGCGCCGGGTCAAGCAGTTGGAAGACGACGGCTACATCTCGCGCCAGGTCGCCCTGCTCGACCGCAAGATGCTCGGCCTGAGCCTCACCGCCTATGTGCTGATCGGCATGGACCGCCACACCCCCGAGCGTTTCGAGAACTTCGAAGCGGCCATCCGCACCCTGCCCCAGGTGCTGGAATGCAGCCTGGTCACCGGGATGGATGCGGACTATCAGTTGAAAGTGGTGGTGCCGGACATGGACCACTATCAGAAACTGCTGCTGGGCCACCTCACTCGGATCGAAGGCGTGACCAGCGTGCGCTCGAGCTTTGTGCTGAACCAGGTATTGAACAGCACCGAGCTGCCACTGACCCACCTGCGCACTTAAGATCGGTGAAGGTCAACTGTGGGAGGGGGCTTGCTCCCGATGACGGTGTGTCAGCCACAGATTAGCTGACTGACACACCGCCATCGGGAGCAAGCCCCCTCCCACATTTGGAACGCACTTCGATCCAGGTCAATGTTGCACCTGTGACGCTGCCGTATACTTGCCGCCTGCCCCGTTGGAAGAGCCCATGAACAACATCGACCCCGCCCTGTTCGAAGAATGGATGATGACCGGCCTGGTCACTATCCTGATCATTTTCATGGGCTTTATCGTCTGGGACCTGGCGAAGAAATCCAAGGCCGGGCGCTTTGGTTCGTTCATCCTGTTTTTCGTGCTGGGCCTGGGCGTGGCCGCGTTCATCATCAAGAGCGTGGTGATCGGCCTCATCGAGTCCGGCGCTTTATAAACGCGCGGGTACTTCCTTCCATTGGCCTTGGTCCAGGCCGTCGATTGTCCAATCGCCAATGCGCACCCGCACCAGACGCAAGGTCGGCAGGCCCACGGCGGCGGTCATGCGCCGCACCTGGCGGTTACGCCCCTCTCGAATCACCAGTTCAAGCCAGTACGTCGGTAGGTTTTTGCGAAAGCGCACCGGCGGGTTGCGCGGCCATAACTCGGGCTCATCCAAACGCCGGGCCTCGGCGGGCAAGGTTTTGCCATCGTTGAGTTCTACCCCGTCGCGCAGGCGTTGCAGCAATGCTTCGGTGGGTTCGCCTTCCACCTGCACCCAGTAGGTTTTCGCCAGCTTGTGCTTGGGGTCGGCAATACGCGCCTGCAACTGGCCATCGTTGGTCAGCAGCAACAGGCCTTCGCTGTCACGGTCCAGGCGACCGGCAGGGTAAATGCCGGGGATATCGATAAAGTCCTTGAGCGTCGCCCGCCCGCCCTCGTCGCTGAACTGGGTCAGCACATCGAAAGGTTTATTGAACAGGATCAACTTCGGCTCGGCCGGCGGCGCCTTGGCAACACGGCGCGCAGCAGAATACGGAGGTTTCACACCGGGGCGGCGCGAATCGGGACGGGTGGGACGGGACATGGCAAAGGAACATCTAACGGTCAGGACCGACAATGCTAGTGGCCTGACCGCTAAATGACCATCCCAACCGCTTAGCGGAACGGCGGCTCGTCGAAGCTGCGCAGCTTGCGCGAGTGCAGCGAGTTGAGTTCGGTGCGCAACAGGTCCACCGCCTCGATGCCGATCTTCAAGTGCTGGCTGACCGCACGTTCGTAGAACGCGTTGGCCGACCCCGGCAGCTTGATTTCGCTGTGCAGCGGCTTGTCCGACACACACAACAACGTGCCGTACGGTACGCGCAAGCGATAGCCCTGGGCGGCGATGGTGCCGCTTTCCATGTCCACCGCCACGGCGCGGGACAGGTTGATCAACGGCCGTTCCTGGGCCCAGCGCAGCTCCCAGTTGCGGTCGTCGTAGGTCAGCACGGTGCCGGTACGCAGGCGTTTTTTCAGCTCTTCGCCTTTCTCACCGGTGACATTCGCCGCCGCCTGCTGCAAGGCCATCTGCACTTCAGCCAGGGCCGGGATCGGGATGTTCGGCGGTACCACGCGGTCGAGAATCCCGTCGCGGCGCATATAGGCGTGGGCCAGTACGTAGTCGCCGATGGTCTGGGATTGGCGCAGGCCGCCACAGTGGCCAATCATCAGCCAGCAGTGTGGACGCAGCACCGCCAGGTGATCGGTGATGTTCTTGGCGTTGGACGGGCCGACACCGATGTTCACCAGGGTCACACCGTGGCCATCGCTGGCCTGCAGGTGATAGGCCGGCATTTGGTAGCGGTGCCACACCACGCCCGCGGCAATCGCCGACGCTTCACCGTGGTCCATGCTCTTGTCGATGATCACATTGCCCGGCAGCACCATGCGGATAAAACGCGGGTCGCTGCGCAATTGTTCCAGGCCATGCAGGATGAACTGGTCGACATAGCGGTGATAGTTGGTCAGCAGGATCCACGGCTGCACATGGCGCCAGTCGCTGCCGGTGTAATGCACCAGCCGACGCAGGGAAAAGTCCACGCGCGCTGCATCGAATAGCGCCAGGGGCAGCGGATCGGTGTTTTCCCAATCGTACAGGCCATCGGCGATGCCGTCGGTGGCGGCCGACAGGTCGGTGCTGGGGAACACGCGCGCCAAGGTCGCGGCGGTCACACCGGAGCCGGCCAGTTCGTCGCCCTGCTCCACCACGTACGGGTACGGAATGTTCTGCTGGCTGACGCCCACTTCCACCGTCACGGTGAAGTCGTGCATCAGCGGTACCAGTTGTTCCAGCAAATACTTACGAAACGCCGCCGGATGAGTAACGGTAACGCTGTAGGTCCCCGGTAACTGGACCTTGGCATACGCCCGGGTAGTCTGTGGGACTTCACCGTGGCAGTGGTAAGTCAGGCGCAGTTCCGGATAGCGAAACAGCGCGCGTTGTTCGGCGTCGGGTTCGACGCGGTCCTTGAGGTACTGCTTGAGGGCTTGATTGAGCGCGCCGGTAGCCCGCTCATGCAGGGCCGCCAGCCGATCCACGGCTTCTTCGGCGGTTTGAACGACAACAAAAGCTTCGGTCACGGTAAGCATCCTGTGTTCTGACTTGCAGGCCTTTATCTTGCCTGTATCCCTGTCAGACGCAAACCTTGAATTGGAGTGCCCTCGCAAGATGGCTGCAATCCCTTTGGGAGGGGGCTTGCTCCCGATAGCGGTGGGTCAGTTTATAGATAGGCTGACTGACACTCAGCCATCGGGAGCAAGCCCCCTCCCACATTTGGACCGTGTTTATTCAGATACATTGGGGCTTGAGCGCGCGACGATGGCCCCGACATCGACGCCACGCGGCAAGGTGCCGTAGACGCGGCCAGACGACTGGCCCAAACGGCTGGCAATAAAACCATCGCTGACCGCCCCATGACCGGCTTCCAGCAGCAACTTGGCCTGCAGCGCCACGGCGATGTCCTCGGTCAACTGCCGCGCGCGGTACTGGATGTCCTGGGTGTCCATGAACGCCGACTTCAGGTGTTCGATATGCCGCGCCAGTTGCTTATCACCATGCCCGTCACCGAGTTCGACAAACAGCGCTTCCAGCACGCCGGGCTCCTTGGACAGTGCGCGCAGCACATCCAGGCATTGCACATTGCCGGAACCTTCCCACGTCGAATTCACCGGTGCCTCACGGTACAAGCGCGGCAGGATGCTGTCCTCCACGTAGCCCGCGCCGCCCATGCATTCGGCGGCTTCGTTGATCATCGCCGGGGCGCGCTTGCAGATCCAATACTTGCCCACCGCCGTCACCAGCCGAGCGAACTTGGCTTCGCGCTCATCGCCCAGGTTGTCCAGGGCGCAGCCCATGCGCATGCTCAAGGCCAGCGCGGCTTCGCTTTCCAGGGCCAGGTCGGCCAGCACGTTTTGCATCAAGGGTTGCTCGCTGAGTACGCGGCCACCGACCAGACGATGGGCGCAATGATGACTGGCCTGGGTCAGCGCCTGGCGCATCAAGGCGCTGGAGCCGACCATGCAATCGAAACGCGTCATGGCAACCATCTCGATGATGGTCGGCACGCCACGCCCCTCTTCGCCGATCATCCAGGCCAGGGCGCCGCGAAACTCCACTTCACTGGAGGCGTTGGAGCAGTTACCCAATTTGTTTTTCAGGCGCTGGATGTAGAACTCGTTGCGGGTGTCATCCGGGCGGTGCCGGGGTAGCAGGAAACAGGTCAGGCCTTTGTCGGTCTGGGCCAGGGTCAGGAAGGCATCGCACATCGGCGCCGAGCAGAACCACTTGTGGCCCACCAGCTCATAGGCTTGCCCGGGCCCGCCCGCGCCCACTGGATAGGCGCGGGTGGTGTTGGCGCGCACGTCGGTGCCGCCCTGTTTCTCGGTCATCGCCATGCCGATGGTTACACCGGCCTTGTGGGCAATGCCGACATTGCGCGGGTCGTATTGGGTGCTGAGGATTTTCGGCAGCCAGGTCTGCGCCAGGTCGGGTTGCAAGCGCAGGGCCGGGACACAGGCGAAGGTCATGGTCAGTGGGCAGCCGGTGCCGGCCTCCGCCTGGCTGTGCAGGTAGGTCATGGCTGCGCGCGCCACATGGGCGCCAGACTGTGGATGGGCCCACGGCAGCGACGGCAGGCCATGCTCGACTGCCGTGCGCATCAGCTCGTGGTAGGCCGGGTGAAACTCCACCAGATCGATACGATGCCCATACCGGTCATGGCTGCTGAACAGCGGTTTGTTCTGGTTGGCCAGGAACCCGGCCGCCATCAGCGGCCCGCCGGCCAACGCTCCGTATGCATCGATGCGCGCCTGCGCCCAGCCGGCGCCAAAGCGCCGCGACCATTCTTGCAGGGGCACGTCGATGCGGTACAGGTTGGTGCCGTCCAGGGAGGGCGGCTGGTTGGTGACGTCGTGGGTTTCGGCGAACTGGTGCAGGTTCATGACGGGCCTCCTGGAAAAAGGCCCTGTCGAATGCGCACCTACCCATGAAGGCGCAGATCGATTGAGGCCGGTTTTTTCAGTTAAGCACCGTCATCCGGGTTAAAAAAGTGGCATACGCGCCGAATGCCCGGCGCTTTCGCCCTCTAGCGCGCTCAACAAGTGGCGTTCCAGTACCGCCTGCAACGCCTCGAAGCGCACCGGCTTGGCCAGGCGGTCGGTGATGCCGATGCCATGGCAGCGCTCGCGCTCAGACGTATTCAGCGACGTACTCAAGGCGATCACCGGCAATTCACCACAGCCCGGCAGTGCACGAATCTGACAGCACAACGAGAAACCGCCTTCAGGTATATCCAACAAGACGGCGTCGAAGTTTTGCCCCTGCAAGGCCGCCAACGCCGCCGGACCGCTCTCCACGGTTTTCACCCGGTAGCCCAACTTAAGCAACATGCCGCGCACCACCAACTGGCCGACGCTGTGGTCATCCACCAGCAATACCGCGCAATCCTGGGGCGCGCGTTGCCGGTCGGACGCCGGTTCTGCCTCGGGCGGCACCGGGCTGACTTTCACGTCCAGCTGGAAGCGGCTGCCCTTGTGCGGCTCGGAATGATGGGTAAGGCGTCCGCCCAACAGCTCGATCAATTGCCGGCAGATGGCCAGGCCGATACCCAGGCCGCCGTATTCGCGGGTCATGGAGCCATCGAGCTGGAAAAAGCGCTGGTACAAGGTCGCCTCGTCGAGGAAGGCGAAGCCAATACCGGTGTCGGTAACAATAAAGCTCAGGCGTACGCCGCCATCAGTGTGAGGTACACCCACCACTCGCAGGCGCACGGAGCCTTCGCGGGTGAACTTGAAAGCGTTGTCCAGCAAGCAATCCAGGCACTGGATCAGTTTGTCGACGTCACCCACCACGCGGTCCGGCAGCTCCTCGGCCACATCGATGGAAAATGCCAGGCCTTTGCCTTGGGCGCTGGCGTTGAATTGCTGGCGCAAGGTGTCGAGCACACCGCGCAGGCTGAACACCCGAGGCTGGGCACTCAGGCGGCCGGCCTGCAATTCGGTAAGTGTGAGGATGCCATCGACCATGCGCATCATGTCCCGTGCCGAACCGGCGGCAGTTTGCTGGTACTGCGTCAGGTCGTCGTCCAGCGGTACCGTTTGCATCAGTTCAAGGGAGCCGATCACACCGTTCATGGGCGTGCGCAGTTCATGGGTCAGGGTTGCGAGGAATTCATCCTTGAGACGATTGCTGCGGGCCAGTTGCTGGTTGAGCACTTCGAGCTTCTGGCTGGCATCGAACAGGATCTGCGCCTGCTGCTCACGCATGGCATTGATGCGGTCGGCGAGGGCCAGGGATAACAGCGCCACTTCAATCGCTGAGCCGATCTGGCTGGCGTACATGGTGAGGAACACATTGGGCAAGTAGCCCAGCACCATCAGCGTATTCACCACCCCACCCAACAGGAACGCCGACCAGGCGATGATGAAATACCGCGCCACCCGCTGGCCACAGTACCAGGCCTTGATGGCGGCGACGAAGATGGTCACGGTGAATACCAGCGCCAAACCGGTCGCCAGGCGCAAGGCCAAGGCGTAGCTGGTCAGCAGCGCCAGCGCCATCACTACGGCGCCGCATACCGCCAGTGTCAGCAAGACCCGGTTGAGCCAGCGGCTGTGCTGCGCGGTATGCAGGAAGCTACGGGCGAACAGGCTGCCGAACAGCGCCGCCGAACCGATCAGCAGCGGTACCGCTGCATTCGCCCACCACGGGTTGTTCGGCCAGAAGTACTGCACGGCCACGCCATTGACCGACAGTTGGTACAGGCCAAACGAGGCGATATAGAGGATGTAATACAGGTAGCTGGTGTCGCGCACGCTCAGGTAGATGAACAGGTTGTAGACCAGCATCCCCAGCAATACGCCGTAGATCACGCCAAGCACAGACAGGCGCAGCGGTTGTTGCTCCAGGTAAGCGGTGCCGGACCAGAGCGTCAGCGGCGCCTGGATCGAGCCTTCACTTTGCAGGCGCAGGTAGAGCGTCTGTTGCTGGTTGGGCACAAAGTTGAGCTTGAACAGATAGTTGCTCTGGCTGACGTCACGACTGGAAAAAGGCAGCGCACTGCCGGTGCGGCTGGCCAGCCGATAATTGCCGGTGCCATCGTTCTGGTACAGGTCCAGATGATTGAGCGGTGGATAAGCCAACTCCAGGAACCAGGTGCGGGGGGCACGGGGGTCCTTGGCCATGTAATGCAGGTCGACCTTGAGCCAGAACACCGAGCGCGAATAGCCGGCGTTGAGGGTGGCTTTGTCATGGTGCTTGAATTGAGCAGCGTAGGCGGGAGAGCTTACTTCGGCGATGGTGAGGGCATCGGTCGGGTCTTCGAGCACTTGCATGGCTCGGCCCAGCGGCAGGCTTCGGGTGTCCTGATTGAACTCGATGGCGCTGGCGAGCATCGGCAGCCCGCACAACAATAAGATCAGCAAATAGCGCATAGAGCCCCAGCGTGGCCTGTCCGGTTATGTCAAAAGCCCCCCATCCTTTTGAGAAGACGTACACCGGCGGTACAGTAAGTTGTTTGGATCCACTTTAGCATAGCCACCAAAGGCCATTGGACACCATTGAAATAATTTTCCTTAACGCTCTAGAACAAGGCTTTCAGCGCTTTTTGCGAGAAGAAAAGCGCCAAAAAATCGTCATTCTTTGGACAAAATTCAACCATCGCCCGAAGGCCCCGCCAAAAGCGTTTGGTGGTAAGCTCGCGCACCATGAATATCTACAGCTCTCGCCCCGTTGTCCTCTGTCTCTCCGGCCATGATCCCAGTGGTGGCGCCGGCTTGCAGGCAGATATCGAAGCCCTGCTCGCCCAAGGCTGCCACGCGGCTCCGGCCGTCACTGCCCTGACTGTGCAGAACACCGTCAATGTCAGCGATTTCCGCGTGCTCGACCGTGAGTGGGTACTGGCCCAGGCCAATGCCGTACTCGACGACTCCGAAGTGGCGGCGGTCAAGCTGGGCATGCTCGGCTCTACCGCAATGGTCGACACCGTGGTCGAACTGCTGCAGGCGCACCCGCACCTGCCGGTCGTGTGCGACCCGGTGCTGCGCGCCGGCGGCGGCGGCAGCCTGGGCAAGGACGAAGTCG
Source organism: Pseudomonas sp. SJZ103 (assembly GCF_007828335.1). NCBI lineage: Bacteria > Pseudomonadati > Pseudomonadota > Gammaproteobacteria > Pseudomonadales > Pseudomonadaceae > Pseudomonas > Pseudomonas sp. SJZ103. The sequence goes on along the minus strand of NZ_VIUN01000005.1, from coordinate 150,046 downwards.
GCTATGCCATGCGCGAGCGGCTGCTGCCGCTGTCGCTGATCGCCACGCCGAACCTGCCTGAAGCCCGTATCCTCGCCGAGCTGCCCGAGGGCACCGCCGACGAATGTGCCGAGAAGCTGTTGCCGTTTATCAAGCATCTGTTGATCACCGGCGGCCATGGCGATGAGCACGAAGTGCACAACCGCCTCTACAGCCGTGATGGCACGCGCCAGACCTTTACCTGCCAGCGCCTGCCCGGCAGCTATCACGGTTCGGGCTGCACCCTGGCCAGCGCCCTGGCCGGACGGATCGCCCAAGGCGAAGGGCTGGTGAGTGCGGTGCAGTCGGCACTTAACTACACTTGGCGCACCCTGCGTGACGCCGAACAACTCGGCCAGGGCCAGTTTGTACCGCGCCGTCTGCCGCTGGATTTCTGTTCGTAACTTTCTGCTCTTAAAAGCAAGAGGCCTGCCCGATGAAACTACGTGGCCTTTACGCCATTACCGACAGCCAACTGTTGGCCGGCAAGTTCCTCGCCTACGTCGAAGCGGCATTGGACGGTGGCGTGACCCTGCTGCAGTACCGCGACAAAAGTAGCGACGAAGCCCGGCGCCTGCGCGAAGCCGAAAAACTGCGGGAGCTGTGCTCGCGCTACAAGACCCAGCTTATTATCAATGATGACTTTGACTTGGCCGCGCGCCTGGGCGTCGGCGTGCACCTGGGCCAGACCGACGGCCCACTGACGCCGGCCCGTGCGCTGCTCGGTTCCAAGGCGATCATCGGCGCCACCTGCCACGGCCAGATCGAACTGGCCGAACAGGCGGCAAAAGAAGGCGCCAGTTATGTCGCCTTCGGCCGCTTCTTCAATTCCAACACCAAGCCGGGCGCTCCGGCCGCCACCGTTGAAATGCTCGCCGAGGCCCGCAAGCGCCTGCATGTGCCGATCTGCGTGATCGGCGGCATCACCCTGGAGAACGCCGGACCGCTGGTGGCTCATGGTGCCGACCTGCTGGCCGTGGTCCACGGCCTGTTCGGTGCCGACAGCACCCAGGAAGTCACGCGCCGCGCCCGCGCCTTCAACGAACTCATCAAATCCTGAATTCAGAGAGCCCTCACCATGTCTCGTTCCGAAACCCTGTTTGCCAATGCCCAGAAACACATCCCCGGCGGTGTGAACTCCCCCGTGCGTGCGTTCAAGAGCGTGGGCGGCACGCCGTTGTTCTTCAAGCATGCCGAAGGCGCCTACGTCACCGACGAAGATGACAAGCGCTACGTGGATTACGTCGGTTCCTGGGGGCCGATGATCCTCGGCCATAGCCACCCGGACGTGCTGGACGCCGTGCGCAAGCAACTGGAACACGGCTTGTCCTACGGCGCGCCGACCGCCATGGAAACCGAGATGGCCGATCTGGTCTGCAGCATCGTGCCGTCGATGGAGATGGTGCGCATGGTCAGCTCCGGCACCGAAGCCACCATGAGCGCGATCCGCCTGGCCCGTGGTTTCACCGGCCGCGACAGCATCATCAAGTTCGAAGGCTGCTACCACGGCCATTCCGACAGCCTGCTGGTCAAAGCCGGTTCCGGCGCGCTGACCCAAGGCGTACCCAGCTCGGCCGGCGTACCGGCAGCGTTCGCCAAACACACCCTGACCCTGCCGTTCAACGACATCGGTGCCGTCGAGCAGATGCTCAGTGAAGTCGGCCAGGACGTGGCGTGCATCATCGTCGAGCCGGTGGCCGGCAACATGAACTGCGTGCCACCTGCCCCTGGCTTTCTGCAAGGCCTGCGCGAACAATGCGACAAGCACGGCGTAGTGCTGATTTTCGACGAAGTGATGACCGGCTTCCGCGTTGCCCTCGGCGGTGCCCAGGCGCACTACGGCGTCACACCGGACCTGAGCACGTTCGGCAAGATCATCGGTGGCGGCATGCCCGTGGGCTGCTTCGGCGGCAAACGCGAAATCATGCAGCACATCGCGCCGCTGGGCCCGGTGTACCAGGCCGGCACACTCTCGGGTAACCCTCTGGCCATGGCGGCCGGCCTGACCACCCTGCGCCTGATCAGCCGCCCGGGCTTCCACGCCGAGCTGACCGACTACACCACCCGCCTGCTGGACGGCCTGCAACAGCGCGCCGATGCCGCCGGTATCCCGTTCGTGACCACGCAAGCGGGCGGCATGTTTGGCCTGTACTTCAGCGGCGCCGATGACATCGTCACCTTTGATGATGTGATGGGCAGCGATGCCGACCTGTTCAAGCGCTTCTTCCACCTGATGCTGGAGGGCGGCGTGTACCTGGCGCCGAGTGCCTTCGAAGCCGGTTTTACCTCGATCGCCCATGGCGATGCCGAGCTGAAACTGACCCTGGATGCCGCCGAGCGCGCGTTTGCCGCACTGAAATAGCCGCTGAAAAATCTGGCGTTGCTGTAGGCGGCGTCAGATTTGCTACTTTGCTGACAGGCATTTCCTTATTTTTCCGAGAATTTACCTGCAATCCGGCAGATAACTTGCCCAAGCAGCAGAAAAACGAGTAAAGACTTTGTAAGCAGAGGCCTGCTTATTTCATAATGCGCGCTTATTGGATCCCGAGAGGATCCGCGCGCCCCGTCAGAGGTAAGTCGATTCCCATGAAACGCACCGGCCGCGCCCTGGTACTGGGCTGCCTGTTGCTCCTTCAGCCGCTGCTGGCACATGCCCAGGCAGGCGGCAACTCGTTGTTAATTCCAGCGATGGGTCGTTGCACCCTCAATACCCAGCCAGACAGCCAGGCCGAAGCCCTGAGCGCGTGTCAGAAACAGGCCGACGGCGGGGATGCGCAGGCGCAATACGAGTTGGGCGAGTACTACCACGACAGCAAAAACCCGGCCCGTGACCTCAACAAAGCCTTGAGCTACTTCGAGAAAGCCTCGTTGCAAGGCCACGCCCAGGCGCAATTCCAATTGGGTACCATGTTCTTCAAAGGCGAAGGCGTGCCCGCCAATAACGTCCAGGCCTATATCGTGCTGAAAATGGCCGCGGTCAACGGCGCTGAAGACGCGCTGGACACCGCCGACGAAGTCGCCGAGCACATGCAACGCGATGAATTGGAAGTGGCCACCCAGGTCCTGGGGCAGATTTTCCGCAACTACCTGCTGGAGCTGCAGAGTGCCGATGGGCGCTCGCCCTTCTCACCCCTGCCCTGATCAAGGCGATAACAGATAACCCTGTCGATATGCCTTCGGGCCTGCGACATGAGCAATCGTCATACCAGCGGTAGCCATTCGCCGTAGTGACCGAACATACAAAAGCCCCCCGCGCGTACAAATGACCGGAGTTACGTGGTCGGTGATCGGATCAATGATTTCGGCCAGGACTTGCCCCGCCTCCAGGGAATCGCCCACCTGCGCGCAAAACACAATCAAACCTCCCACCGGACTGATCACGGGCTCTACCCCGGCCAACGGCGTCGGCGCGTGGAGTAATGGCGGCGGGGGCGGCGCATGGCCATCAATGGCTCCGCGCTGAATCAGGTAGTTAATCAGTGCCTGGCAATCCTGCCGCGCCAGGCCGTGGTCCACATCGGCAACACCTCGCAATTCCACCGTCACCGCGAACCCCGGCGCTGTAAAGCGCCCGGTAAACCGCGCCTGCATCTGCGCCCAGAACAACGTAAAGCACTCATCGAACGACTGCCCTCCTGCCTCCTTGGTGAGAAAGCATGCCCTGGCGCCCAGGTAGCGAGCCAAGGGCTCCACCTGTGACCAGAAATCCGGTGACAGGTACAAGTGCTGCACGGCTTCGAAATCACAATGCAGGTCCAGTACGATATCAGCGTCACAGGCCAGCGTTTGCAGGACCAAGCGCATCGATTGCAACTGCGTCGCCGGTACTTGGCAGGCAAGCGTTTGCCGCAGGCTGGAACGGATCAGTTGCAGATTGTTGGCAGGATCATCGGTCAACAGGTCTTGCACGCAATCACCGACCTGCTGGCTCACATCAAGGAAGAAACGGTTGAAGTTCTCCCGGCTATCGTTATCGAAGCGCCCCTGAGGCACGTCCATCAGCACCTGTTCCAACCCCAGCGGATTGGCCAACGGCACCAGCACAACCGACCAACGCAACAATCCGGCCGCCTCCAGCTGCGCCAACCGTTGCTTCAGATGCCATAGGACCAGCATCCCCGGCAACTCATCGGCATGCAGCGAGGCCTGGAGGTAGACCTTGCCAGGCGCATTGTCTGGACCGTAATGAAAGCTATGGATCTGTCGTGCCGTACCCGGCACAGCCGCCAGTAACTCGTGTATGTGAGCCTGCATATCGGCCTCCTATCGGCCTGGATCAAGAAAGCGCAGCCAACGCCGTTCTGCCAGGCGAAACAGACCGACCAAGGCAAAGGTGATGCACAGGTAAAGGACTGCGGCGAGGCCGAAGGATTGGAAGGTCAGGAAGGTGGCAGCGTTGGCATCCCGGGCCACTTTGAGGATGTCCGGCACGGTGGCCGTAAACGCCAACGTGGTGGAATGCAGCATGAAAATCACTTCATTGCTGTAGTAGGGCAATGCGCGGCGCAGGGCCGAAGGCATGATCAAGTGGACATACAGCTTCCAACCATCGAACCCCAAGGACCGCGCAGCCTCGATTTCACCGCGCGGCATCGCTCGAATCTCACCCGCCAGTATTTCCGTGGTGTAGGCCGCGGTATTCAGGGCGAACGCCAACAGCGTGCAGTTCAGTGCCTCGCGGAAAAACCCATCCAGCAGTGGTTGCTCACGAACCGCAGCAATGCTGTAGATACCGGTGTAGAAGATGAGCAACTGGATATACAGCGGCGTGCCGCGAAACAGATAGGTGAAGCTTTGCACCGGCCAACGCCACCGGCGCCGGGAGGACGCCCTGGCAATGGACAGTGGCAGTGCAAGCAGCAGGCCGAAACACAGCGAGGCACTGGTCAGCCACAGGGTCATGGCCAGGCCTGTCAGTTGTTGACCGTCGGAATAGAGCAACGGCCGCCAGTACTCCTGGATCAACTCGATCATCGTGATGACTCCTGCACACCGCCGCAGTAGCGACGCGCCAACCAGCGCAACGCGAGGCTTGAAACGCTGCTGAGCAACAGGTAGACCGATGCCGCCATCAGCAAAAAGGCCAACACCTGTTGGCTGCTCTTGCCCGCTACCTGGGCCACCTTGATCAAATCCGCCAGGCCGATGATCGATACCAGCGCAGTGGCCTTGAGCAAAACCATCCAGTTATTGCCCAGCCCTGGCAGGGCGAACCGCATCATTTGCGGGAATATCACGTGCACGAAAGCTTGGCTGAAAGTCATGCCCAAGGCCTTGGCGGCTTGGAACTGACCGCGAGGCACGGCCAGCAAGGCGCCGCGAAAGGTTTCGGTGAAATAGGCGCCGTAGATAAACCCCAAGGTGAGCACTCCTGCGCTGAAAGGGTCGATTTCGATGTAGGCCCAGCCCAGTTCCTGCGTCAGACGACTCAAGCCGGTTTGTGCCCCGTAGAAAATCAACAACATCAAAAGCAGGTCCGGCACCCCACGGATCAGGGTGGTGTAGAGCTGTGCGCAGAAGCGCCAAGCCCTGCACCCGGACAGCTTGGCGCCTGCACCCACCAGGCCGAATACCAGCCCCAACAGCAGTGATAACAACGCCAGTTGCAGTGTGATCCAGACACCGTGCAACAACAGCGGCGCGAAATCGTCCAAGGTTGCAGCGAATTGCGTGAAGGTCGGTAGCATGGTTGGGGCCTCGCCGATCATTGACCGCTGAACATATCCACACCCGGAAAGTACTGTTCTTGCAGCCGGGCATAGGTGCCATCGACGTGCAGGGCGGCCAACCCGTTGTCTAGCAAGGCTTTCAACACGTGGTTGCCCTTGGCGATACCGATAGCACTTTGGGAGGGCATCAGTTCGCTTTCAATCAACGGCCCCAGCACGAACCCCGCGCCTTGGGGCAGGCGCAAAAATCCGCTTTGCGCCTGCTGGGCATCCTGCAGCGAAGCCTGCAAACGTCCCGCTACCAGATCGGCGTAGACCTGCTCCTGATCGGCGTACGCCACGACCTTCATGCCCTGTTTAACGAGCACTTGGCGGGCGTAAGTTTCTTGAGTACTGCCCTGCAAATAGCCCACGGCCGTACCCTTGGCCAGCTCAGTGCCGGGGCGGAATACCATGGCAGTAGGGCTGGAAAACACCTCTGAGGAAAAATCGATCACCTTTTGCCGTGCTTCGGTGACCGTCATTGAAGCCAGGATCGCGTCGATCTTGCCGGCGTTCAGGCTCGGGACCATTCCGTCGAAGTCGCTCTCGACCCACTGGCAGCGAATATTCAAATGTGCGCAAACAGCATTGCCTATATCAACTTCGAAACCAGTCAAAGTTCCCGTCCGGTCCTTATAGGCAAACGGAGCATAGTTGGGGTCGACACCGAAACGAATTACCGTATATTCGTCGGCAACGAGTGGCGCGCTTATAAAGAACAGAGCAAATAACATCAGGATTATTTTTTTCATTATTGTATTCCTCGTTATTAATGAAACAGCAATATCCGCTACACCTCGATCAACGGAATTTCTCGACGTACAAATAAAGAATCAGCAGGCGCATCGAACTCTCGTGCCATTCGATGCCCCGAATAGACCGCAGCGGCTATCGTGCCGGGTGCCATGCAGTCGCCGATCAACGACAGCGTGCTGATGCCGGCCGCACGCAGGTGCTCGGGCGCGTTATTCAACGCGTTAAACAGCGTCTGCTCGGGTTCGCGGGACGTGACCAACAACAGGGACGCTGCTGGAATAAAGCGAGTTCGCTCGGTGTAGACGCACCCGGCCAGCACACCTTCCGGCATACCGCTGACCAGTGTGTGGGACGGGATGATCGTGACATTCAACTCCAGCAGCCGACGCTGGATGCGATGCTGCTCCAGGGTGTTGTGGGTCCACGCCGCCACATCCGCCGCCGGGGTGACGAATACCACGTCCACGCCCCGCGCCACCAAGTGCTCGGCCAATACACTGCCCATGTAATAGTGATCGTCGTCGAACAGCAGCACCGGTGAAGGCGGCAGTACACCCGCCATCAGATCGTCCGGCGTCAGCACGGGCAGGCATTCCAGACCCGGTAAGGTGCACCGCAGGGCGCGCCCCAGCCCGTCCCGCCGCCAGCGAGAGCCGGTGGCGATAAACACATGTTCGGCAGCAAAGTCGAGGATGTCCTGGGCCTGCAATGGGCTTTCCCGATATATCTCGACCGATGCCAGGCGGCTCAAGGCATCCAGTCGATAGTCGATGACTCGCGCCCAACTCGCCAGCCCCGGAAGCCGGGCCTCCAAGGCTACGCGTCCGCCCAGCGTGCGCTGGCTGTCTACAAGCGCAACGTCCATCCCTCGCGCGCCCAGTATCCGCGCGCACTCAAGCCCTGCAGGGCCGGCGCCGACCACCAGGGCGCGCCCAGGCTCATACGTACGCTTCACCGACTCGGGGTGCCAGCCGCGCCGCCACTCCTCGCCCATGGTTGGATTCTGAGTACAACGCAAAGGCGTGCTGGTGTGATCGCCACTGACACACACATTGCAGCCAATGCATTCACGGATCTCTTCAGCGCGCCCCTCTTCAATCTTTTTTGGCAGGAAAGGATCGGCAATCGAAGGGCGGGCCGCGCCAATGAGGTCGAGAACGCCACGGCGGACCATGGAGACCATAGTGTCCGGCGAGGTGAACCGCCCGACGCCGACTACCGGCTTGCAAGTCAACGCCTTGAGCCCCAGCAGGAAGGCCTCTTGATAACCTTCCGAGGCAAAGCGCGCGGTGACGCTGTCGTTGGCCCAATCGGCGACATTTACATCCCACAGGTCCGGCAAGTTCGCCAGCATCGAGAAAATTTCAGTACCTTCGCCCTCGCGACACAGACCGCCGGCCATCTGCTCATCCACCGCCAGGCGCACCGCCACGGCGCACCGATCACCGACCGCATCGCGGGTGTCTTCAATCAATTCGCGCAACAGGCGCACGCGGTTTTCCAGTAGGCCGCCGTACTCATCGGTGCGCCGGTTATTACGCGGCGTGAGGAAATGGAATGGCACGCTCAGGTCATGCCCGGCATAGACATAAATGATGTCAAAACCCGCGTCCCGCGCCCGCAGGGCGGCTGCGCGGTGCATGGCGCGTAACTGCTGGATATCGGCACGACTCATGGCCCGCGCCTGCACGGGGTCATAACCACGCACTGGCGTATTGGAGGGCGCCCAGGGGATTTCACGGCTGTAGCGGTTGGGCGCGGAGTAACCATTGAACGCCAACTCGACGCCGGCCAGTGAACCGTACTCGTGGACCGCCTCACACATCCGAGCGAGTGCCGGAATGTCGCGTTCATCCCACAAACGCGCCTCTATGTAGGGAGAGAACTCGCTCAGCGGGCTGATCTCACATTCTTCGGTACAGACCACGCCCCACCCTCCCTCGGCTTTTACGCCGCGCATACGGGCCATGGCCGACGGATGCACATGACCCATGCCATTACAGTGGGGAACTTGATAAAAACGGTTGCGGGTGCGAACCGGGCCTATTTGTACCGGTTCAAACAGAATGTCATAACGAGGATCGCGCACAAGGCTACTCCCGAACAGATAAGTCCGTTGATGACTGCGTGAAAAGAAACTCGGCGTTAACTAATAGCGTGGCGTAATAGTGCAACAGTGCGCTAATGCCCACGCGCTTCAAAAGCAAACTTTTTTGACGGCTCATTAATGAACAAGCGAAACTAAAACGCCACTGAAACAGGGGAAACGTCGAGGCACTTTCTTATTGGTATATTCATGACGCCCTCTCTGCATAAACAAAATCTGCTATTTTTCAAACAAAATGTCTATGCACGAGAGAGCAAAATCAGAAACGCCCTACAAAATAGTTGAAATTCACTTTTCAGGCATCGGCATCGGAAACGGCATGACATTGCTCACGCCCCGGGCTTCGCTGATTTTCGGCGTGCCCAGGCGCTCGACTTCGTCGATGCGCACAATCGAATGCATCGGCACAAAACTGCGCACCACACCTTCGAACTGGGCCTTGAGTTTTTCCTCGCCCGGATCGACGACCAGCTGCGTGCGCTCGCCAAAGACGAACTCTTCCACTTCCAGGAAGCCCCACAGATCACTTTGATAGATCTGCTTGGCGTACATTTCGAACACCTGGCCCTGGTTGAGGAAAATCACCTTATAGATTGGAGCTTCACGTTTGGTCATGGTGGGTGAGGAACACATGGGGGATATAAAAGAGGGCGCGAACTATAGCATGGCACCCGATGCACAGCGCTAGGAACCGATGGGCATGACCCCTATAATGCGCGGTTCTTTACCACCAGTTGACGATTCCCATGGCCAAGAAGCTTTATATCGAAACCCACGGTTGCCAGATGAACGAGTACGACAGCTCGCGCATGGTCGACCTGCTGGGTGAACACCAGGCCCTGGAAGTCACCGCCCGCGCCGAAGATGCCGACGTGATCCTGCTCAATACCTGCTCGATCCGTGAGCGAGCCCAGGACCGTGTGTACTCGCAGCTGGGCCGCTGGCGCGAATTGAAACTGGCCAACCCCGACATGGTGATCGCCGTCGGCGGTTGCGTGGCCAGCCAGGAAGGCGCCGCGATCCGCGACCGTGCGCCGTATGTCGACGTGGTCTTCGGCCCACAGACCCTGCACCGCCTGCCGGAAATGATCGACGCCGCACGCATCACCAAGCTGCCCCAGGTCGACGTCTCGTTCCCGGAAATCGAAAAATTCGACCACCTGCCCGAGCCGCGCATCGACGGGCCGAGCGCCTACGTGTCGGTGATGGAAGGCTGCAGCAAGTACTGCACCTTCTGTGTGGTGCCCTACACCCGTGGTGAAGAAGTCAGCCGGCCGTTTGACGACGTGCTCGCAGAAATCATCCACCTGGCCGAAAACGGCGTGCGCGAAGTGACCCTGCTGGGCCAGAACGTCAACGGCTATCGCGGCCTGACCCACGACGGGCGCCTGGCTGACCTGGCGGAGTTGATCCGCGTGGTCGCTGCGGTGGATGGCATCGAGCGCATTCGCTACACCACCTCGCACCCGCTGGAATTCTCCGACAGCCTGATCCAGGCCCATGCCGAAGTGCCGGAACTGGTCAAGCACCTGCACTTGCCGGTGCAGTCGGGCTCGGACCGCATCCTCTCGGCGATGAAGCGCAACCACACCGCCCTGGAATACAAATCCAAACTGCGCAAATTGCGCGCAGCGGTGCCAGGCATCTGCATCAGCTCAGACTTTATCGTCGGCTTCCCCGGCGAAACCGAGAAAGACTTCCAGCAGACCATGAAGCTGATCGAAGACGTCGGTTTCGACTTCTCCTACTCGTTCGTCTACAGCCAGCGCCCAGGCACCCCGGCGGCGGACCTGTTGGACGAAACGCCGGAAGCGCTGAAAAAAGAGCGCTTGAACGCGCTGCAACATCGCCTTAACCAGCAGGGTTTCGAGATCAGCCGACAAATGGTCGGTTCGATCCAGCGCATCCTGGTCACCGACTACTCGAAAAAAGACCCTGGCGAATTGCAGGGCCGCACCGAGAACAATCGGATCGTCAACTTCCGTTGCGATAGTCCAACCCTGATCGGCCAATTTGCCGATGTGCACATCGATGCGGCGCAACCGCACTCGTTGCGTGGGTCGCTGGTGCAATAAGCGTGGGAGGGGGCTTGCCCTCGATGGCGGCGAATCAGAGCACTCATTGATTGCCGGCACACCGCTATCGGGGGCAAGCCCCCTCCCACATTGGAACCGTGCAACATTCCAATGACGTAAGTGCTTTCGTACCCGCGTCACTGGCGTTATCCTCTCTTTCACTTAAACAGCCAAAGGGCGGCTAAAAGCAACCTTGAACGCACCCATAGCAGAACCCCATCGTTTTCTCCTCGAGCCCTTTGAGGCTCGCCGTTTCGCCAACCTGTGCGGACAGTTCGACGAGCACCTGCGCCTGATCGAACAACGCCTGAGCATCGAGATCCGCAATCGCGGCAATCAGTTCGAGCTTATTGGCGACCCCCAACACACCACGTCTGCAGAAAACCTGCTGCGTCGCCTCTATCGCGAGACCAAGGGCAGTGAACTGTCGCCGGAAACGGTGCACCTGTACCTGCAGGAGTCCGCCGTGGAAGACCTGGCCAACAACCCGGTGGCCGAAGCCAGCGTGGCCCTGCGTACCAAAAAAGGCATGATTCGCCCTCGCGGCTTGAATCAGCAGCGCTACGTCAAGGAAATCCTCGGCAACGACATCAACTTCGGCATCGGACCCGCCGGTACCGGCAAGACCTACCTGGCCGTGGCCTGTGCGGTCGACGCTCTGGAGCGCGAGCAAGTACGCCGTATCCTGCTGGTGCGCCCAGCGGTGGAGGCCGGTGAAAAACTCGGCTTCCTGCCCGGCGACCTGGCCCAGAAGATCGACCCGTACCTGCGCCCGCTCTACGACGCGCTGTACGAGATGCTCGGCTTTGAATACGTGGCCAAGCTGATCGAGCGCCAGGTGATCGAGATCGCTCCGCTGGCCTACATGCGCGGCCGCACCTTGAACAACAGTTTCATCATCCTCGACGAAAGCCAGAACACCACCGTCGAGCAGATGAAGATGTTCCTCACCCGGATCGGTTTCGGCTCCACCGCCGTGATCACCGGTGACGTCACCCAGGTCGACCTGCCCAAAGGCACCAAGTCCGGCCTGGCCCAGGTGATCGAGGTGCTCAAGGATGTGCCGGGTATCAGCTTCACGCACTTCATGCCCAAGGACGTGGTCCGCCACCCACTGGTGCAGCGCATTGTCGAAGCCTATGAGCGCTTCGACCACCGCGATGACGCACCGGCCAAGGACGTTCGCCGCGATGCTTGAGCTTGACCTGCAGCTGGCCACCGAAGCGCCCGCCCCCAGTGAAGAACAGTTCCGGCAATGGTGCGCCCTGGCCCTGCGCCAGCGCACCGCCGACTCGGAACTGACCATCCGCCTGGTGGACGAGCCCGAGGGTCGCGAACTGAATCACACCTGGCGCCAGAAGGACTACGCGACCAACGTGCTGTCGTTTCCCGCTGACGTACCCGATGAGTTACTGGACATCCCCTTGCTGGGCGACCTGGTGATCTGCGTCGAGGTGGTCGAGCGTGAAGCGAAGGAACAAGGCAAGGAACTCGAGGCTCACTGGGCCCATCTAGTCATCCACGGCTGCTTGCATCTCTTGGGTTACGACCATATAGACGATGAAGAAGCCGAGGAAATGGAAGCGCTGGAACGAACGTTGCTTGCAGAATTGGGTCACCCTGATCCGTATGCAGACGACGAAAACTGATCAACACTCAACTGTCACATCAAAGGATTTAGAGTAATCGCTATGAGCGAAGACCGATCGAGCAACGGGCAAAAGTCATGGCTGGGTAAACTGACCCAGGCTTTTGCCCACGAGCCGAAAAACCGCCAGGAGCTGCTGGAGCTGCTGCGCGAGGCCCATCAGAACAAGTTGCTGGACAGCGAAGCGCTGGCCATCGTCGAAGGCGCCATCCAGGTGGCTGACCTGCAGGTTCGGGACATCATGGTCCCGCGTTCGCAGATGATCAGCATCAAGGCGACCCAGACCCCACGGGAATTCCTCCCGGCCGTGATCGACTCGGCGCACTCGCGCTACCCGGTGATCGGTGAAAGCCATGACGACGTCATGGGTGTCCTGCTGGCCAAGGACCTGCTGCCGCTGATCCTCAAGGAGAACGGTGACAGCTTCAACATCAAGGACCTGCTGCGTCCGGCCACCTTCGTGCCCGAATCCAAGCGCCTGAATGTGCTGCTGCGCGAATTTCGCGCCAACCACAATCACATGGCCATTGTGATCGACGAATACGGCGGCGTGGCGGGCCTGGTGACCATCGAAGACGTGCTGGAACAGATCGTCGGCGACATCGAAGATGAGCACGACGTCGAAGAAGACAGCTACATCAAGCCGCTGCCCAGTGGTGACTTCCTGGTCAAGGCGCTGACGCCGATCGAGAACTTCAACGAGTTCTTCGACAGCGAATTCTCCGACGATGAGTTCGACACCGTCGGTGGCCTGGTAATGAGTGCGTTCGGGCATCTGCCAAAGCGTAACGAAACCACCGAGATCGGCGCCTATCGCTTCCGCATCCTGAATGCCGACAGCCGCCGCATCCACTTGATTCGCCTGACACCTATAGCCCGCTAAGGATTGATATGCGCCGTCTGACCCGCCCCGGCTGGCCCGGTAATTTGCTGGCCGTGGTGGCCGGCGCCATCACCACCCTGGCGCTGGCGCCGTTCGACCTGTGGCCATTTGCACTGGTCGCGGTCGGATTGTTCTATATCGGACTGCGGGAACTGACGCCGCGTCAGGCCTTGGGCCGTGGTTGGTGCTTCGGTTTCGGGCTGTTTGGCGCCGGTACCAGCTGGATCTATTACAGCATCCACCACTTCGGCGGCGCTTCGGTGCTGCTGGCGGGGTTCCTGATGCTGTTGTTCACCGCCGCCATTGCCTGGTTCTTCGCCCTGCCCGCCTGGCTATGGGCGCGCTGGTTGCGTCGCAATGAAGCACCGTTGGCAGATGCGCTCACGTTTGCCGCATTGTGGGTCGGCCAGGAAGCCTTTCGCGGCTGGTTCCTCACCGGATTCCCGTGGCTGTACTCCGGTTACAGCCAGCTCGACGGCCCACTCACCGGCCTGGCGCCAGTGGGCGGCATGTGGCTGATTTCGTTTGCCCTGGCACTGACGGCGGCCCTGTTGTGCAACCTGCCGCGCCTGCTGGCGTCCAAGCGCAATGCATTTATCGGCGCTGGCCTGGTGTTGCTGGTAGCGCCCTGGGCCATCGGCCTGGCGCTCAAGCATCATGCCTGGACCACGCCTTCCGGCGCGCCGCTGACCGTCGCTGCGATCCAGGGCAACGTCGAACAAAGCATGAAGTGGGACCCTGAGCAGCTCAATGCGCAGCTCGCGCTGTACCGCGACATGAGCTTCAGCTCCAAGCCGGTCGACCTGTTGGTGTGGCCGGAAACGGCGGTGCCGGTGCTCAAGGAGTCCGTCGAGGGCTACCTGGGGATGATGGGCAAGTTTGCGGCCGACCGGCACACCGCGTTGATCACCGGCGTGCCGATACGCCAGGAAGTGCATCACCAGAAGCGCTACTTCAACGGCATCACCGTGGTGGGTGAAGGTGACGGCACCTACCTCAAGCAGAAGCTGGTGCCGTTTGGCGAGTACGTGCCGCTGCAGGATATGTTGCGCGGCCTGATTGCCTTCTTCGACCTGCCCATGTCGGACTTCGCCCGCGGCCCTGCCGACCAGCCGATGCTGCAAGCCAAGGGCTATCAGATTGCGCCGTTCATTTGCTACGAAGTGGTGTACCCGGAATTCGCCGCCGGCCTTTCAGCCCAGAGCGACCTGCTGCTGACCATCAGCAATGACACCTGGTTCGGCCGCTCCATCGGCCCCTTGCAGCACCTGCAAATGGCGCAGATGCGTGCACTGGAGGCTGGCCGTTGGATGATCCGCGCCACCAATAATGGCGTGACCGGGTTGATCAACCCGTTTGGGCAGATCACCGTGCAGATCCCGCAGTTCGAACGCGGCATTCTCTACGGCGAAGTGGTGCCAATGCACAACCTGACGCCGTACCTGCAATGGCGCTCGTGGCCGCTGATCATCGTGTGCCTGGGGTTGTTTGGTTGGGCGTTGCTGGCAGGCCGGATGTCAAAAACCGTCTAACAGACAATGCACAACCAATGTGGGAGGGGGCGGTGTTATCAATAGAACAACCGATACCCCACCTGCCCCACCGCCTCGTTGATCAATTGCCCGCTCTGCCACACCGACTTGAACTCCGGCAGCCAGCCGCCCAGCGGCCGGGCGTTATCCACGCCCAGGAACCCCACCGGCGCCGGCACCACGGTGAAGCCGGCCTGTTCAAAACTCCACACCGAACGCGGCATGTGCCAGGCCTGGGTCACGACCACCACACGCTTGATGCCCTCAGGCAATAGAATCTCGGCACTCATCTGCGCGTTTTCCCAGGTGGTGCGGCTGCGCTCTTCCCTCCAGCGCACAGCAACGCCGAAGTCATCCTGCATCGACACCGCCATCAATTGCGCCTCGCTGGGCGGCGTGCCGTAATGCAGGCCGCCGGTCGTCAACACCGGCAGCCCGGAGGCCTTGGCCAATCGCGCGGCATACCGTTGGCGCTCCAGGCCGATACCGGTCGGCTGATCAGAACCCCATGCCGGGTCGCCGCGCTCGCGTCCCGAGCCCAACACCACAATGGCGTCGGCGCGCTGGGCCAGGGTCGACCAGTCTTCACGGGCCAACGGCGGTTCGGCCTCCAGGGCACGCGCGCCCCACTCCACCGTCACCGGCAGGCTGATCAACCACATGCCGCCAAACCCCAGGGCAAAGCAACAGCCGGCCAAACGTGGGCGACTGCGACGAAACCACCAGGCAAGGGCCAGCAGCAGCAAGAGGATGCCGGGTGGCAGGAGCAGTTGTTTGATGAAATAACGAATAGGCATCGGGCATCTCCAAAGATGCCCGAAGCCTAAGGTGTAACGGGGTTCAGCGACACTCTTTACAGTGACATGGCACGATGACGTGATTCAGGCGAGTGAACTACTTGAAGCGGGCGGACCGGAGCCTTTCCGGGCCACGACCGGCCGACAAGTCCTTGAGCCACACCACCTTGGCTGAGTGCGTAGGTTCTTTGGCTGGCGGGGTTGCCACCCAAGGAGGCGCACTGCGCTTGTTACGTTCCAGGTAAGCTTTGATCAGTTCCAGCTCCGCACGGCTCAAACCGCGCAGTTCCAACTCGACGGGCCGTTCATCACGCAATCGGCCCGCGGTCCTCGCTGCATCCAATGCACGACCCAATCGGTCGATCAGTCCTTCGTAGATTTCCGGTTTCGTTGCGATTCGCTGCGATTCGACCATCCCCTCACCTCATTGAAGAAAGACTTGCTCCCCAATAAACAGCGTAGTCCCCGTGGCTGCGCCTGCCCGGCGCCGCGACAGACGGCCCTCGCCGCGCAATCAGGGTTTCCCTCGATAGAGTGGGGTCATGTATGCTACGGCGCTTCCTGTAACTCCACTTCCCGCAGGGTTTGGGCACGGACGCGCCGCTTTTTGGTGTCGAACAACCTGAACGTTGCACCGAAGAGGATTAGGCCACCCCTATTCAGTTCAAAAGTAGCCATGCACGAACAATATCAGCCCCGTGAAATAGAAAATGCCGCCCAAACCTTCTGGGACGAGCAAAAGTCCTTTGAAGTCAGTGAACAGCCAGGCAAGGAGACTTTCTATTGCCTATCGATGTTCCCTTACCCCAGCGGCAAGCTACACATGGGGCATGTGCGTAACTACACCATCGGCGACGTGATCTCCCGCTACCAGCGCATGCAAGGCAAGAACGTCCTGCAGCCCATGGGTTGGGACGCCTTCGGCATGCCGGCGGAAAACGCCGCGATGAAAAACAACGTGGCCCCCGCCAAGTGGACCTACGAAAACATCGCCTACATGAAGACCCAGCTGCGCAGCCTGGGCCTGGCGGTGGACTGGTCCCGCGAAGTCACCACCTGCAAGCCGGACTACTACCGCTGGGAACAATGGCTGTTCACCCGCCTGTTCGAAAAAGGCGTGATCTACAAAAAAAGCGGCACCGTGAACTGGGACCCTGTCGACCAGACCGTCCTGGCCAACGAACAGGTGATCGACGGTCGCGGCTGGCGCTCCGGCGCGCTGATCGAAAAGCGCGAAATCCCGATGTACTACTTCAAGATCACCGCCTACGCGGATGAACTCTTGTCGAGCCTCGACGATTTGCCGGGCTGGCCTGAACAGGTCAAGACCATGCAGCGCAACTGGATCGGCAAGTCCAAGGGCATGGAAGTGCAGTTCCCGTACAACGTCGACTCCATCGGCGAAGCGGGCGCACTCAAAGTCTTCACCACCCGTCCCGACACCCTGATGGGCGCGACCTACGTCGCCGTGGCCGCCGAGCACCCGCTGGCCACCCAGGCCGCACAGAACAACCCCGAGCTGCAGGCGTTCATCGCCGAATGCAAAGGCGGCAGCGTGGCTGAAGCCGACGTCGCCACCCAGGAGAAAAAAGGCCTGCCGACCGGCCTGTTCGTCGAGCACCCGCTGACCGGCGAGAAGTTGCCGGTATGGGTCGCCAACTACGTGTTGATGCACTACGGTGATGGCGCAGTAATGGCTGTGCCGGCCCACGACGAGCGCGATTTCGAATTCGCCACCAAGTACAGCCTGCCGATCAAGTCGGTGGTGCGCACCAGTTCGGGCGACACCAACCCGGCGCCGTGGCAAGACGCCTACGGCGAGCACGGTACGCTGATCAACTCCGGTGAGTTCGACGGCCTGGACTTCGCCGGTGCCTTCGACGCCATCGAAGTTGCACTGATCAAGAAGAACCTCGGTGCCTCGCGCACCCAGTTCCGCCTGCGCGACTGGGGCATCAGCCGCCAGCGCTACTGGGGCTGCCCGATCCCGATCATCCACTGCGAAACCTGCGGTGACGTGCCGGTGCCGGAAGACCAACTGCCGGTCGTCCTGCCGGAAGACGTGGTGCCGGACGGCGCCGGTTCGCCATTGGCACGCATGCCTGAGTTCTACGAGTGCGACTGCCCGAAATGCGGCCAGCCGGCCAAGCGTGAAACCGACACCATGGACACCTTCGTCGAGTCCTCGTGGTACTACGCTCGCTACGCGTCGCCTCATTACGAAGGCGGCCTGGTGGAAAAATCCGCAGCCGACCACTGGTTGCCGGTAGACCAGTACATCGGTGGTATCGAACACGCCATTCTGCATCTGCTGTACGCGCGCTTCTTCCACAAGCTGATGCGCGACGAAGGCCTGGTGAGCTCCAACGAACCGTTCAAGAACCTGCTGACCCAGGGCATGGTGATCGCCGAGACCTACTATCGTCGCGAAGCCAATGGCGCCTACACCTGGTTCAACCCAGCGGACGTCGAGCTTGAGCGCGACAGCAAAGCCAAGGTCATCAGCGCCAAACTGATCGCTGACGGCCTGCCGGTGGAAATCGGCGGCACCGAGAAGATGGCCAAGTCGAAGAACAACGGCGTCGACCCTCAGTCAATGATTGATCAGTTCGGCGCCGATACCTGCCGCCTGTTCATGATGTTCGCTTCGCCGCCTGACATGAGCGCCGAATGGTCCGACTCCGGCGTCGAAGGTTCGCACCGTTTCCTCAAGCGCGTCTGGCGCCTGGCGCACGCCCATGTCAGCCAGGGCCTGCCGGCCAAGCTCGACGTAGCGTCGTTGAGCGACGAGCAGAAACTCATTCGCCGCAGCACTCACCTGGCCATCAAGCAAGCCAGCCAGGACGTGGGCCAGAACCACAAGTTCAACACCGCCATCGCCCAGGTGATGACGCTGATGAACGTGCTGGAAAAAGCCCCGCAAGCGACCGAACAGGATCGCGCACTGGTGCAGGAAGGCCTGGAAACGGTCACCCTGCTGCTGGCGCCGATCACGCCGCACATCAGCCACGAACTGTGGAGCCGCCTGGGCCATAGCGACGCGGTCATCGATGCACGCTGGCCGGTGCAGGATGACAGCGCCCTGGTACAGGACACGCTGCAACTGGTCATCCAGGTCAACGGTAAACTGCGCGGCCAGATCGACATGCCGGCCAGTGCCAGCCGTGAAGAAGTCGAAGCGGCCGCACGGGTCAACGAGAACGTGCTGCGTTTTACCGAAGGCCTGACGATCCGCAAAGTGATCGTGGTGCCTGGCAAACTGGTCAATATCGTCGCTAGCTAATCGGATCGGGCGTGGGGCTCAAGCCCTGCGCCGAACAAAGCCTTCAGGGCCTCGATAAGGCCCACATGGTTTCAAGGGGAGCAACAAAATGATCAAACGCAATCTGCTGGTTATGGGCCTTGCCGTACTGCTGAGCGCTTGCGGCTTCCAGCTGCGCGGCACCGGCACCAATGACCTGACGATCAAGGAACTGGACGTCAGCGCTCGCGACGCCTACAGCGAAACAGTGACCCAGCTGCGCCAGGTCCTGGAAAACAGCGGCGTGCACGTCTACACCGGCGCCACCTACAAGCTGTTCCTGGCTAACGAGAAAGAAACCCAGCGCAACCTGAGCTACGCCAGCGCCGGGCGCGCGTCCGATATAGAACTGAGCACCGTGCTCAGTTTTGAAGTCCAGGGCCGCGATCGCCTGCCCTTGATGAACGACGACATTCAGGTGCAGAAGATTGTCAGCCACGATGGTAACAACCTGGTGGGTTCGGACTCCGAAATCATCCAGGTGCGCAAGGAGATGCGTCGCGAGCTGGTGCAACGCATGGTCCTGCGCCTGTCGCTGCTGACTCCGCAACAACTCGAAACCTTGCAGCAACGCGCTGACGACAAGGCCAAGGCCGATGCCGACGCGCTGAAAGCAGCGAAAGAGTACGAAGACAACACGCCGAAACAGTCGCCTGTTGAAGTACCTGTCGAGTAAGCCAGACGGGGCGCCCCAGGCGCCCCGTTCACCCTGCCTATGAAACTCGCCCCCGCCCAACTCGCCAAACACCTGCAAGGTGGCCTCGCGCCTGTCTACATCGTCAGCGGTGATGACCCGCTGCTGTGCCAGGAAGCCGCCGACGCCATCCGTACCGCCGCACGCCAGCAGGGCTTCGATGAACGCCAGGTATTCAGCGCCGACGCCAGTTTCGACTGGGGCACGCTGCTGCAAGCCGGTGCAAGCATGTCGCTGTTCGCCGAAAAACGCCTGCTGGAGCTGCGCCTGCCTTCGGGCAAGCCCGGCGATAAGGGCGCGGCGGCACTGATGGAATACTGCTCGCGGCCCGCCGAAGACACGGTGTTGCTGATCAGCTTGCCCAAGCTCGACGGCAGCGCGCAGAAGACCAAGTGGGGCAAGGCCCTGGTGGAGGGGGCGCAGACCCAGTTCATCCAGATCTGGCCAGTGGACAGCAATCAGTTGCCGCAATGGATTCGCCAGCGCCTGTCCCAGGCGGGGCTGTCCGCGACACAGGATGCAGTGGAGCTGATCGCCGCGCGGGTCGAAGGCAACTTGCTTGCCGCCGCCCAGGAGATCGAAAAGCTCAAGCTGATGGCCGAAGACGGGCAGATTACCGTCGAGACCGTCCAAGGCGCAGTAGCAGACAGTGCACGTTTTGACGTGTTCGGGCTGGTGGATGCGATCCTCAACGGCGAGCCCGCCCATGCCCTGCGCATGCTCGAAGGCCTGCGCGGCGAAGGGGTGGAGCCACCGGTGATTCTCTGGGCCCTGGCCCGGGAGCTACGGGTATTGGCCAATATTGCCCTGCAATACAGCCAGGGCACGCCGCTGGACAAGTGCTTCAGCCAGGCTCGGCCACCGGTGTGGGACAAGCGCAAACCCCTTATGAGCAAAGCCCTGCAACGGCACTCGGCGCAACGCTGGGCGCAGCTGTTGCTGGAGGCGCAGCGCATTGATGCACAGATCAAGGGCCAGGCGGCGGGTTCACCGTGGATGAGCCTCAGCCGTTTGTCGCTGTTGATGGCCGGTCAGCGCCTGACATTACCAGCGGAATAACCCTAGTTTCCACACACCACAGAACCAATGTGGGAGGGGGCTTGCTCCCGATGGCGGCGCTGAAGTCGACACATGTATTGACTGAAACACCATCATCGGGGGCAAGCCCCCTTCCACACTTTTGATTGCGTTTACAATTCATGGGCTTTACAGCGGCCTGACTTCGGCAGATTATTTGCGCCGCATCCCCCCCATCAAGAGCATCGACCATGAGCAAAAAGCCATCCAAGCATGGCCCCAACAAGGCCAAATCCACCATCGCCCAGCCACTGTTCCGCAGCCGTCAGGAACGCGCCGGCAAGGGCAAAGGCAGCTACCGCCGCGAAGCCTTCCAGTCTAATAGCTGGGAGGCTTCTTACTTTCTGGCTGCCTGAAGGCAAGCGCCCCTCTGGCATGATAAGGTCTGTGCCTGATTTGTAATTCCTGGACCTGTGCATGCCCTCTTGTCTTTCCCGTCGTTGGCACCTTCGCCAATTGATCGCTGCCTCCAGCCTCATTCTGCTTGTCGCCTGCGCGGAAAAACCCACCGCCGCCGATGCCCAACCCTTGCCGAAGCTCCAGACCGCACCCGTGGTAGCACCTGCCGTCGTGGCCCCCCTGGCCGTGGACAATCTCGACATCCAACCGACCCAGACCTTTGCTGAATGGCAGGCTGGCTTTCGCGCGCAAGCCCTGCAGGCCGGCATCACGGCCGACGTTTTCGACACTGCATTCGCCAATGTCACCCCCGATATGGCGGTGATCCGCGCCGACCGCAGCCAGCCGGAGTTTTCCCGACCGGTGTGGGAATACCTCGACGGCGCCCTGTCGCCGCTGCGCGTACGTAATGGCCAGGCGTTGCTGGTCAAGTACGCCGACATCCTGCAAAGCATCGAGCAGCGTTATGGTGTCGACCGCCAGGCGCTGGTCTCGGTGTGGGGCATGGAGAGTAACTTCGGCCAGTTCCAGGGCAACAACTCGGTGATCCGCTCCCTGGCGACCCTGGCCTATGAAGGCCGCCGCCCGGCCTTTGCCCAGGCGCAATTGCTCGCGGCGTTGCAGATCATCCAGCACGGCGACATCGCCGCCGACCAGATGAAGGGCTCCTGGGCCGGGGCCATGGGCCAGACCCAATTCATTCCGACCACTTACAACACCCACGCGGTAGACTTCGATGGCGACGGTCGCCGCGACATCTGGAACAGCCCGGCCGACGCCCTCGCGTCCACCGCGCACTACCTGCAAAGCTCCGGTTGGCAGAAAGGCCAGCCGTGGGGCTTTGAAGTCAAGCAATTGCCGGCGAACTTCGACTACACCCTGGCTGACGGCGGCGTGCGCAAGAGCATTGCCGATTGGATGAAACTGGGCATTCAGATGCCACCGGGCGCGAGCATGCCGCCGAACGTCGACCAACTGTCCGCCGCCCTGCTGCTACCGGCAGGCTACCGTGGCCCGGCGTTCCTGGTGCTGGATAACTTCCGCGCGATCCTCAAGTACAACAACTCGTCGTCCTATGCACTGGCAGTGGGTCTGTTGTCGGAGCGCTTTGGCGGCGGTGGTGTGATTCGTGGCGATTGGCCAAAGGATGAACTGCCACTGAGCCGTTCCCAGCGCATTGACCTGCAGACGGCGCTGAGCGCCAATGGCTACGACGCCGGCAACCCGGATGGGATTATTGGCGCAAACACGCGCAAGGCGATTCGGGCGGCGCAGCAGACGCTGGGCTGGCCGGCGGATGGGTATCCGACGGTGAAATTGCTGGAGTCGCTGCAAAACCGATAGATCCGCGTATGGCGACTACCGCAATCGGGTGCTTGCCCCCGATTGCGGTGTCTCAAACGCCAACAGACTCAGGACCTGAGCACCACATCCTGCTCCAACACCACCCGCTGCTCCCCCGCATCCAACCGTACCAATGCGCCCATCGGCAGCGTCAGGTTCGGATCGCAATGCCCGCTGCGCCAGCCGGCCAGTACCGGTATGTGCAACGGCTCGAACGTCTGCTTCAGCAGGCGCTCCAGCGCAACGTTATCCACACCCGCCACATCCCCTGCCAGCACACCCGCGACCTGCGCCAACTTGCCCGCCAGACGCAGGTGGGTCAGCAGACGGTCAATGCGGTAGATCGGCTCATTGACGTCTTCGATAAACAGGATGATGCCTTCAGCATCTATTTCGTAAGGCGTCCCCATGACCGCCGCAATCATCGACAGGTTACCCCCCAGCAAGCGCCCACAGGCAATGCCAGGCTCAATCGTGGTCAGCGGGTACGCCACCGGGTGCGCCAGCACACTGCCGGCGCCCAGCTGGCCGCGCAAAAGGCCGAACAATGATGACTCGGTAGGTTGTTGCTTGCCGCCGAGCAGGTCGGCATTGAGCATCGGCCCGTGGAAGGTCACGAAACCGGCGTAGCGGTTGATCGCCAGATGCAACGCGGTGATGTCGCTGTAACCCACCAACGGCTTGGGATTGGCCCGCAGCAGGTCGAAGTCCAGCGCGTCGAGCAGCCGTGGTGTGCCGTAACCACCGCGCAGACAGAAGATAGCGTCGATGTGCGGATCGGCAAAAGCCGCGTGCAGGTCACGCAGGCGCACTGCATCGCTGCCGGCGAGGTAGCCGTCGCGTTCATAGACTCCGGGGAAAATTCGCAGGTCGTAGCCGCGCGTACGCATCCATTGGCCGGCCTTTTCAACGTCCAGCACGGCGGGGCCGGCGGGGGCGATCAGGGCGATGGTGCCTTCAGAACGAAGGGCTGGAACGGCTGCAGTCATACACAACTCTCCCTAACTAACGCAGAACGAAATGTGGGAGGGGGCTTGCCCCCGATAGCGGTAGATCAGCCAGCACATGTAGCGACTGACATACCGCAATCGGGGGCAAGCCCCCTCCCACACTGGATCTAAACCCCTATCAGGAAACCAGGCTAGCCTTGACCAGCTTGGCCTGCTCGTCGGCGTGGTACGAAGAGCGTACCAAAGGGCCCGAGGCGACGTTCTTGAAGCCCATCTTGTAACCTTCTTCGGCGAACCAGGCGAAGGTGTCCGGGTGCACAAAACGCTGCACCGGCAAGTGGCTGCGCGACGGTTGCAGGTACTGGCCCAGGGTCAGCATGTCGATGTCGTGTTCGCGCATGCGCTTCATGACTTCGATCACTTCTTCATCGGTCTCGCCCAGGCCCAGCATCAAGCCGGATTTGGTCGGGATGTGCGGCATCATCTGCTTGAATTTCTGCAGCAGGGTCAGCGACCACTGGTAGTCCGAACCTGGACGCGCGGCCTTATACAGGCGTGGCACGGTTTCCAGGTTATGGTTGAACACATCCGGCGGCTCGGCAGCGGTGATTTCCAGCGCGACGTCCATACGGCCACGGTAGTCCGGCACCAGGGTCTCGAGCATCACGTTCGGCGACAATTTGCGGATTTCGCGGATGCAGTCGGCAAAGTGCTGGGCACCGCCGTCGCGCAGGTCGTCACGGTCAACCGAGGTGATCACCACGTATTTGAGTTTCAGGTCGGCGATGGCGATGGCCAGGCTTTCCGGTTCGTTGACGTCCAGTGGCTTCGGCCGGCCATGGCCGACGTCGCAGAACGGGCAACGACGGGTGCAGATGTCCCCCATGATCATGAAGGTGGCGGTGCCGCCGGAGAAGCATTCGCCCAGGTTCGGGCAGGACGCTTCTTCGCACACGCTGTGCAGCTTGTGTTTGCGCAGCAAGGCCTTGATACGGTCGACTTCCGGCGAAACCGGGATGCGCACGCGGATCCAGTCGGGCTTTTTCGGCAACTCGGTGGTCGGGATGATCTTGACCGGGATGCGTGCAACCTTCTCGGCGCCGCGCAGCTTGACGCCGGCTTCCACCTTGGCACGCGGGGCCGGGGCCGGACGCTCGGTGATGTCCAGCGTCGGGATCATGGTTTGCACTGCATCAGTAGTCATAATCAGTCGATTCCGCCCGTGAGGGTCGTCTGCTCAGCATAGTCGAGGTGTTTGACGAGCTGCGCACGCAGCCGGGCACTTACCTCGGCAAATTTAATCGGTGTGGCGTGGTCGCTCAGTTGGGTCATCGCCAGCCCGGCATAACCGCACGGGTTGATCCGCCGGAACGGTGCCAGGTCCATGTCCACGTTCAGGGCCAGGCCATGAAAGGAACAACCGTGGCGAATGCGCAAACCGAGGGACGCGATTTTCGCGCCATCCACATACACACCGGGTGCATCGGGCTTGGCCGCGGCACTCACGCCGTAACTGGCCAACAGCTCGATCAGGCAAGCCTCCATACGGCTCACAAGGTCGCGCACGCCAAAACCCAGCTTGCGCACGTCCAGCAGCAGGTACGCCACCAGTTGACCGGGCCCATGGTAAGTCACTTGGCCACCTCGGTCGACCTGCACCACCGGAATATCCCCCGGCAGCAGCAGATGTTCGGCTTTGCCGGCCTGGCCCTGGGTGAACACCGGCGGGTGCTCCACCAGCCAGATTTCATCGGGTGCCGAAGTGCCGCGTTCATTCGTGAACCGCTGCATGGCATGCCAGACGGGCTCGTAGTCCATCCGGCCGAGCTCGCGAAAGCCCAGGACCTGTGACATCACAGCACCATGTGCACGAAGCCGGTGGCCCGCAGTTCGCTATTGATGTCGTAGAGCTGGTCTTGACCGGTCGCAACGATGTGCAACTGGATCGTGGTGTACTTACCGTTGGTGCTCGAACGCTCGTCCACCCGGTTGTCATTGATCGTCGCGTGTTTACGCACGATATCGAGAATCTTGTCTTTGTTGCCTACACCGGTATCGCTGATCACCTTGACGGGATAATCCGTCACCGGGAATTCGATCTTTGGCGCCTTTACTTCTTTATCGGTCATGGCAGAACGGCCTCGTAAGCGGTAAGCCGTGGCGACGGCAAAGCCCCGCGTCGGATCAACGCGGGGCTTTGCAGGTGCACACAATCAGTTGAACAAGCCGTAGAAGAATAGACGGATGCTATCCCACACGCGGCGGAAGATACCACCTTCGTCGACGGCGTCCAGCGCGATCAGGTCGGCGCTGTGTACCACCTTGTCGTCCAGCTTCACTTCGACTTTACCGATCACGTCGCCCTTGGCGATGGGTGCAACCAATTGCGGGTTCATGGTCATGCTGGCAGCGAGCTTTTTCAGCTGGCCTTTAGGCATGGTCAGGGTCAGGTCTTCAGCCAGGCCAGCCTTGACTTGCGAGGTCGCGCCTTTCCACACCGGCGCGGTCGCCAGTTCAGCACCCTTCTGGTAGAAGGTCTGGGTTTCGAAGAAGCGGAAACCGTAGGTCAGCAGTTTTTGCGTCTCGGCCGCACGGGCCTGCTCGCTGTTGGTGCCAAAGACTACGGCGATCAGGCGCTGGCCATCACGTACCGCAGACGACACCATGCAGTAGCCGGCTTCTTCGGTGTGGCCGGTTTTCAGGCCGTCGACGGTCTTGTCGCGCCACAGCAACAGGTTGCGGTTAGGCTGCTTGATGTTGTTCCAGAAGAACTCCTTCTGGGAGTAGATCGCATAGTGAACCGGGTCGATACGAATGATCGCGCGCGCCAGGATCGCCATGTCGTGAGCCGACGAATAGTGCTCAGGGTTTGGCAGGCCGGTGGGGTTCATGAAGTGGCTGTTGGTCATGCCCAGGTCGGCCACGGTTTTGTTCATCATGTCGGCGAATGCGTCTTCGCTGCCGGCGATGTGCTCGGCCAGGGCGACGCTGGCGTCGTTACCGGACTGGATGATGATGCCGTGCAGCAGGTCGCTGACGGTGACTTGCGAGCCCACCTTGATGAACATCCGCGAACCGCCGGTACGCCAGGCGTTTTCGCTGACGGTCACTGGGTCGTTTTCGCCGATCTGGCCGCGACGGATTTCCAGGGTCGCGATGTAGGCGGTCATCAGCTTGGTCAGGCTGGCCGGTGGCAGGCGCTGGTCACCGTTGCTCTCGACCAGCACGTTGCCACTGGCGGCATCCATGAGGACCCAGGACTTGGCAGCCAGTTGCGGTGAAGCCGGCACCATTTCAACCGCCCAGGCGGCCGGGGTGATGATCAGCGAGATAAGCAGGCACGTGCGTTTGGCTAAGGTGGTGATGTTCATCCGTCTCTCGAAATTGCTTATGGAAACTTGCCCTCGCGGGCAAAACTTATTCAGACAGCCCGCTACCAGACTGTCACGTGTTCGGTTGCACGCTCACCCCTTGCCCCTGGGTTTTTATTGTTCAACGAGCCAACAACCACGGCTCACACCCGCGCACGGACCTGAGCCATCAATCCTTTTTTATTCAGCGGTGACCACGCTGGGTTGCCCCAGGTTGGCCAGACGCACGCTGTTCTGCACTTGTGCAACCTCGCTCGGCGAACCGATCGGGCCCATACGCACACGGTGCAACGTTTGCTGGTTACGCACGATGGAGCTGATAAACACTGGCGCGCTGACCATGCTGCTGAGCTTGGACCTTAACAGTTCTGCCGCATCCGGGTTGGCGAAAGCGCCCACTTGCAGGTATTGCCCGCCCGCGACCGCGGCGCCTGGCGCCGCATGGGGCACGACCACGGTATCCGGTGCATGCTGCTGCGGTGGCGGTGTCCACTGTTCGATCTTGCCGGTTGATGCCGTCACTTGCGGCTGCGCACTCTGGGGCTCGTTGAGCATCAACGGCGCTGGTTTGCCACGCTGGGCCCAGTACTGCGCCGGATCGATGCCTTCGACCTTGACCCGCGCGGTACCGATTTCGGCATAGCCGAGTTTTTTGGCGGCGGCGTAGGACAAGTCGATGATGCGATCCGAATAGAACGGTCCACGGTCGTTGACCCGCAGGATTACCGTGCGGTTGTTGTCCAGGTTGGTCACGCGGACATAGCTGGGCAGCGGCAGGGTCTTGTGGGCCGCGCTCATGCCGTACAGGTCGTAGACCTCGCCGTTAGCGGTGTTCTGACCGTGGAACTTGGTGCCATACCAGGACGCCGTGCCCGATTGCACGTAGGTCTTGGAGTCCTGCAACGGGAAGTAGGACTTGCCCAGCACCGTATAGGGGTTGGCCTTGTATGGGCCGGTGTGCAGGGTCGGCGTGGCATCCGGGATCTTCGACACGTCGACATCCCACCACGGCGCGCCGTCTTTGTGCGCGCGGTTGATGTCCAGTCCTGGCTGGGAACGCACAGCCGTGCCGCCGGACTTCTGTACCGGGCCACGGCTGGTGGAACAACTGACGACGAGCAGGGACAACGCGGCGAACGCCACCAGCTTGAGCGGTTGATTGAACGGCGATGCCCGCATTACTTGTTGCCCCGTGCTTGGACCAGCATGTCTGACAGCTGATGCACGGCCATGGCGTACATCACACTGCGGTTATAACGCGTGATTGCGTAGAAATTCTTCAGGCCCATCCAGTATTCAGGGCCGTTTTCACCTTCGAGGCGGAACGCCGTCACCGGCATATCGTCGCGTGGCGCATTCTGACTCGACCAGCCCAGCGCCCGCAACTCCCCAACCGTCTTGGCCGGCTCGATGCCCTGGGTCAGGCCTTCATCGGCGTGCTCCCCGGTGACATCGGCGCGGATCACCACCGGCTCGCCACCGACCCAGCCATGGCGCTTGAAGTAGCTGGCCACACTGCCGATGGCATCGTCCGGGTTGCTCCAGATATTGATGTGCCCGTCGCCGTCGAAATCAACCGCGTAGGCGCGAAAGCTGCTCGGCATGAACTGCGGCAAGCCCATCGCACCGGCGTAGGAGCCTTTGAGGGTCAGCGGGTCGACCTGCTCTTCACGGGCCAACAGCAGGAACTCACGCAGTTCCTTGCGGAAGAAGTCGGCGCGCGGCGGGTAATCGAAGCCCAGGGTAGACAGGGCGTCGATCACCCGGTAACTGCCGGTATTGCGCCCGTAGAAGGTTTCAATGCCAATGATCGCGACAATCACCTGGGCCGGCACGCCGTATTCCTGCTCGGCGCGGGCCAATACGGCCTCGTGCTGGCGCCAGAAGTCCACACCCCGGGCCACGCGGGCGTCGGTGAGGAACATAGGGCGATATTCGCTCCACTGTTTCACGCGCTCAGCGGGGCGAGAGATAGCATCGAGGATCGCCTGCTTGCGCTGCGCTTCGCGAAACACGCCCATCAGCTGTTCACCGGCGAAACCGTAGTCGCGGGTCATTTCACCGACGAACTCGGCGACCTGGGGTGAGCCATCGTAGTCACCGGCCTGCGCCTCCTGCGTTGCGCCCAGCAGCCCAATCAGGCCCATCCAGGACGCATGCCGAGTCGCCCAGCCGCGCATTACTTGCATTGACATCTTCACCTTATTCAAACCTGTGCGATCCACTTGCGATGCGTATGAATCGACATCAAAACCCCAAACGCTGACAGCAATGTCACCAGCGAAGTTCCGCCGTAGCTAATGAACGGCAACGGCACCCCAACCACCGGCAGCAGGCCACTGACCATACCGATGTTGACGAAAACGTAAACAAAAAAAGTCATGGTCAGGCTGCCGGCGAGCAATTTGCCGAACAGCGTCTGCGCCTGTGCGGTAATCACCAGGCCACGACCAATCAATAACAAATAGATCAGCAACAACGCGCAAATGCCTACCAGGCCGAACTCTTCGCCCATCACCGCAATAATGAAGTCGGTGTGGCTCTCGGGCAAAAAGTCCAAATGCGACTGGGTGCCCAGCAGCCAGCCCTTGCCAAATACACCGCCGGAACCGATGGCCGCCTTCGACTGGATAATGTTCCAACCGGTGCCAAGCGGGTCGCTTTCGGGATCGAGGAAAGTCAGGATTCGCTGCTTCTGGTAGTCGTGCATAAAGAAGAACCACATGGCCACGGCCACCGGTACTGCCGCCGCCAGCACGCTGAGGATCCAGCGCCAGCGCAACCCGCCCATGAACAGCACGAACGCACCGCCAGCCAGGATCAGCAGCGACGTGCCGAGGTCAGGCTGGCGCACGATCAGAATGAACGGCACCCCGATCAGGATCAGGCTGATCCCCACATGCTTGAGCTGCGGCGGTAAGGTGCGCTTGGACAGGTACCAGGCGATAGTCGCCGGCATCAGGATCTTCATGAATTCCGACGGCTGGAAGCGAATCACCCCCGGAATGTTGATCCAGCGGGTCGCGCCCATGGCGTTGTGGCCCATGACGTCCACCACCACCAGCAGCAATACGCCGGCGACATAGCCGAGCGGCACCCAGCGCGCCATGAAACGCGGCTCCAGCTGGGCGATCACGACCATGGATAACAGGCCCAGGCCGAACGACGACGCCTGCTTGATCAGCAAGTCCCAGTTCTTGCCGCTGGCCGAATACAGCACGAACAGGCTGCCGGCCGCCAGGGTCAGCAGCAGGATCAGCAACGGACCATCAATGTGCATGCGCTGCAGCAGCGTGGCGCGACGACGCATCACATCCTCGCTGGAGAGGATGCGGTCAAAATTACTCTTCACTGGCCGTAACCTCTGGGGTTGAAGGGGGGCCGCCATATTCGGGCTTGAGCCTGCCGTCGTCGGCCAGCAACCAGGCGTCCATCACCTGGCGCACCACAGGCGCCGCCACACCGGAGCCGGACTCGCCGTTCTCGACCATCACCGCCACCACGATTTTCGGGTCGTCGGCCGGGGCAAAACCCACAAACAAGGCGTGGTCGCGGTGGCGTTCCTGGACCTTGGAGCGGTCGTATTTCTCGCCCTGCTTGATCGCGACCACCTGGGCGGTACCACTTTTGCCGGCGATACGGTATTGCGCACCGATCGCCGCCTTGCGCGCGGTACCGCGTGCGCCGTGCATCACCTGCTGCATGCCGTGGTTGACCTTGGTCCAGTCGGACGGGTCGCGCAGCACGATGTCGGGGATGGGGTTTTCATCCAAAGGCTTTTCGCCTTCGATGGTCCGGGCCAGGTGCGGGCGGTTCCAGATGCCTTTGTTGGCCACCAGCGCCGTGGCCTGGGCCAGCTGCAAAGGCGTGGCCTGCATATAGCCCTGGCCGATGCCAAGGATCAGGGTTTCGCCCGGGAACCACGCCTGGCGGCGGGTCGCACGCTTCCACTCCCGCGATGGCATCAGGCCAGGGGATTCTTCGAACATATCCAGGGAGACTTTCTGACCGAGGCCGAACTTGCCCATGTAGGCGGACAAGCGGTCGATCCCCAGCTTGTGGGCCAGGTCGTAAAAATAGGTGTCGTTGGAACGCATGATCGCGGTATCCAGGTCGACATAGCCGTCACCGGTGCGGTTCCAGTTACGGTATTTGTGATCGTAGTTGGGCAGCATGTAGTAACCAGGGTCGTAGACCCGACTCGATGCAGTCACCACACCGGCGTCCAGGCCGGCAATCGCCACCGCCGGCTTGATGGTCGAACCCGGCGGGTACAGGCCGCGCAGTACGCGGTTGAACAGCGGCCGGTCGATGGAATCACGCAGCTCGGCGTAGGCCTTGAAGCTGATCCCGGTGACGAACAGGTTGGGATCGAAACTCGGCTGACTGACCATCGCCAGCACTTCGCCGGTCTTCGGGTCCAGCGCCACCACCGCGCCACGCCGGCCGCCCAGCGCCATCTCGGCCGCTTCCTGCAGCTTGATGTCCAGGCTCAGCACAATGTCCTTGCCCGGCACCGGGTCGGTACGCTTGAGCACCCGCAGCACGCGGCCGCGAGCATTGGTCTCGACTTCTTCGTAACCCACCTGGCCGTGCAACTCGGGCTCGTAGAAACGCTCGATGCCGGTCTTGCCGATATGGTGGGTGCCGCTGTAATTGACGGGATCGAGGCTTTTCAGCTCTTTCTCGTTGATCCGTCCCATGTAGCCGACGGAGTGGGCAAAGTGCGGCCCTTGGGGATAGTGGCGCACCAACTGTGCCACTACTTCCACTCCCGGCAGGCGGAACTGGTTCACCGCGATCCGCGCGATCTGCTCTTCGGTCAGCTCGAACAGGATCGGCACCGGCTCGAATGGCCGACGCCCCTGCTTCATGCGTTTCTCGAAGATCACCCGGTCTTCCGGGGTCAGTTGCAACACCTCGACGATCACATCGAGGACCTGCTGCCAATCACCGGAACGTTCGCGGGTCATGCTCAGGCTGAAGCTGGGCCGGTTATCCGCCACCACCACGCCATTGCGGTCGAAGATCAGCCCACGGGTAGGCGG
Source organism: Pseudomonas sp. SJZ103 (assembly GCF_007828335.1). Taxonomy (NCBI): domain Bacteria; kingdom Pseudomonadati; phylum Pseudomonadota; class Gammaproteobacteria; order Pseudomonadales; family Pseudomonadaceae; genus Pseudomonas; species Pseudomonas sp. SJZ103. The sequence continues at coordinate 118,335 of NZ_VIUN01000005.1, read as the reverse complement.
AATCGGCTGCACATGCACCCGGTTGTTCTCCGACAGCGTGGAGTGATAGTCGTACTGGATCACCTGCAGGAAATACAGGCGCGCAATCAGCACCCCGATCAAACCCACCACCATAAAAGCGCCAAACACCACACGCGCGCGTACTAGACGTGCGTCTTTCTCGTGGTCCTTGATGCGGATCGGCTGGGTCATCGGGAGGGGCGCAGATTATTTGTGGTAAGGGTGCCCGGACAGAACTGTCCAGGCGCGATACAGCTGTTCACCGATCAGGATCCTTACCAACGGGTGCGGCAGCGTCAGCGCCGACAGCGACCAGCGCTGGTCCGCCCGCGCGCAGACTTCCGGCGCCAGCCCTTCGGGGCCGCCGACCATGAAGTTGACGGTGCGCGAGTCCAGGCGCCAGCGATCCAGTTCCACCGCCAGCTGCTCGGTGCTCCAGGGCTTGCCGTGCACTTCGAGGGTGACGATGCGCTCGTTGGGACCGACCTTGGCCAGCATGGCTTCGCCTTCCTGACGGATAAAGCGCGCCACGTCGGCATTCTTGCCCCGGGTGTTGAGCGGTATCTCTACCAGTTCCAGCGACAGCTCGGCGGGCAGACGCTTGGCATACTCGTGCCAGCCTTCTTCCACCCACTTGGGCATGCGTGAACCGACAGCAATCAGACGCAGGCGCACAGCCGTTCCTTATTCCTGGTCTTTGTTGAGCTTGTCGAAGTGCGCGTGGCCCACTTCCGGGCTGTGGTGCTTGCCATCGGCGGCACGGCTCTGCTCGGCGCCTTTCCACAGACGCTCCAGGTCGTAGAACTGACGGGCGTTGGAAGTCATCATGTGAACGATTACGTCGTCCATGTCCAGCAGCACCCAGTCGCTGTCGCCCTTGCCTTCTTCACCCAGCGGCTTCACGCCTTGGGCTTTGACGGCTTCGCGAACCTTGTCCAGCATCGCGCCGATCTGGCGGTTGGAGGTACCGGTGGCGATGATCATGAAGTCGGTGATGCTCTGCTTGTCGCGCACGTCCAGGACCTGGATGTCCTGGGCCTTCACGTCTTCCAGGGCGGCAACGGCGACTTTTACCAGCTCTTCGCCAGCCAGTTCAGGGCCAACGTGGGCTTCAACCGGCAGCGGGGCGCTTTTGAACGTGCCTTTGCGTTTTACTTTGCTTACGTCTTTGTTCGTCATAAAAAACTCGTTTTGCTCGTATGTTCGGGCGCTCGCTGCACGACTGTTCGTGCGTTCAAGCGCGCCTTTTCAGTTCGACGCACGGTAAAGCCCGTGCGCATCGATGTAGGCCAGGACCGCGTCAGGCACCAGGAAACGTACCGACTTCCCGCTGGCCAGCAGTTGACGGATCTGGGTGGCAGACACCGCAAGCGGGGTCTGCCAGACGAATGCAATATTCCCGTTTGGCCCGGTCAGGGCCAAGGGGTCACTTACCGACCGCGCGGCCAGCAGGTTGCGCAAGGCATCCGGCGGTTCGCTGTCGGCATCCGGGCGTTGCAAAACCAGGATGTGGCAGTGCTGGAGGAGTTCCTCCCAGCGATGCCAAGAGGGCAGGCCGCAAAATGCGTCCCAGCCCAAAAGCAGAAACAACTGGTCATCCGCGGCCAACTCGGCGCGCATCAGCTCCAGGGTGTCGACAGTGTAGGACGGTTTATCGCGCTTGAGCTCACGATCGTCCACCACCAGCGGCGGTATGCCCTCTACGGCCAGGCGTACCATTTCCAGGCGCTGCTGCGGCGACACCTGCGGGGTATCGCGATGGGGCGGCCGGAAATTAGGGATCAGGCGCAGCTCATCCAACGCCAAGGCATCCGCGACTTCCAGGGCACTGCGCAAATGGCCGATGTGCACGGGGTCGAAGGTACCGCCGAGCAGCCCGATGCGTTTAGCCATCAAGTGCGCACATGACCGTCGCCGAACACCACGTACTTCTCGCTGGTCAGGCCTTCCAGGCCAACCGGGCCGCGTGCGTGGAGCTTGTCGGTGGAGATGCCGATCTCCGCCCCCAGGCCATACTCGAAGCCGTCGGCAAAGCGCGTCGAGGCGTTGATCATCACCGAAGCGGAATCCACTTCTGTGAGGAAACGCCGGGCGTCGCTGAAATGCTCGGAAACAATGGCGTCGGTGTGCTTGGAGCCGTACTTGTTGATGTGTTCGATGGCCTGGTCCAGGTCGTCGACGATGCGGATCGACAGGATCGGCGCCGTGTACTCGGTGTACCAATCCTCTTCGGTGGCTTCGATCACGTCCGCGCCCAACAGGGCACGGGTGCGTTCGCAACCGCGCAGTTCCACACCCTTGTCACGGTAGATGGCAGCCAACGGCGGCAGCACGCGCTCGGCAATGCCGACGTGCACCAGCAGGGTTTCCATGGTGTTGCACGGCGCGTAGCGGTGGGTCTTGGCGTTGTCGGCGATGCGGATCGCCTTGTCGATGTCGGCGGCGATGTCGATGTACACGTGGCAGACGCCGTCCAGGTGCTTGATTACGGGCACCTTGGCATCGCGGCTGACGCGCTCGATCAGGCTCTTGCCACCGCGCGGTACGATCACGTCGACGAATTCCGGCAGGGTGATCAGCGCGCCGACAGCGGCACGGTCGGTGGTTTCGACCACTTGCACCACGTCGGCCGGCAACTCGGCCACGGCCAGGCCCTGCTGGATGCAGGCGGCAATGGCGCGGTTGGAATTGATCGCCTCGGAACCGCCACGCAGGATGGTGGCGTTACCCGACTTGAGGCACAGGCTCGCGGCGTCGATGGTCACGTTCGGGCGCGACTCATAGATGATGCCGATCACGCCCAGGGGCACGCGCATCTTGCCGACCTGGATACCGGACGGCAGGTAACGCATATCGCGGATTTCACCGATGGGGTCAGGCAGCTTGGCCACCTGACGCAAGCCTTCGATCATGTCGTCGATGCGTGCCGGGGTCAGCGCCAGGCGGTCCAGCAGGGCGGGCTCGAGGCCATTGGCGCGGCCGTTGGCCAGGTCCAGTTCGTTGGCGGCAGTCAGCTCGGAGCGCGAAGCGTCCAGAGCATCGGCGGCGGCCAGCAGGGCACGGTTCTTCTGCGCGGTGCTCGCACGGGCGATCAACCGCGAGGCCTGACGGGCAGCGCGACCCAGGCGGGTCATGTAGTCAAGAACGGACTCAGTCATGGTCAGGGAGTCTTGGCAAAGAGGAAAGCGGCAGATTATAGCTGTGACGCCGCCCGACTGACAGCGGTGAGGGGCGGAAGGTCGAAATGAACTGTAAAAACCTGGGGTTCAGCCGTAATTAAGGTGGGAGTTGTTATTATTCCGTCACATTTAGCCGTATTAACCCTAGACCACCATGCCCAGTTCGTCGCCCCAACTCCCAGCCAGCGCCCTGCCCGACAGCTTCTTCGACCGTGATGCGCAAATACTCGCGCGAGATTTGCTCGGAAAAGTCATACGCCATCGTGTCGGCGATATCTGGCTTTCGGCACGAATTATTGAAACCGAAGCCTATTACGTGGCCGAAAAAGGCAGCCACGCCTCACTTGGCTACACAGAAAAGCGTAAGGCTTTGTTTCTGGATGGTGGGCATATCTATATGTACTACGCCCGTGGCGGGGATTCGCTGAACTTCAGCGCTCAGGGGCCGGGCAATGCCGTGCTGATCAAATCGGCCTATCCATGGGTCGATGAAACCTCCGGGCCGGCCAGCCTGGCGCAGATGCTACTGAACAACCCGAATGCCGATGGCAGCCCGCGCGCGTCGCAAAAGCTGTGTGCCGGCCAGACGTTGCTGTGCAAGGCGCTGGGCCTGAAGGTGCCGATGTGGGATGCCAAGCGCTTTGATCAAGAATTGCTCTATGTGGAAGACGTCGGCCAGACACCGACGCACATCATCCAGACCACCCGATTGGGCATCCCCAGCGGCCGTGACGAGCACTTGATGTACCGCTTCGTCGATGCTGGCTATGCGCCCTATTGCACGCGGAACCCACTGCGCCGGGGCCAGGTCGAAGGCCGCGACTACTTTTTGATTTGAATCTGTGGCGTTGGAGTGAAGATTTATGGGCCAGTGGCTCGATAGCATTACCGGCTGGCTGACCCTCAACCCGCAATGGCTGGCGGCGGCGGTGTTTATCGTCGCGTGCGTGGAATGCCTGGCCATTGCCGGACTGATCGTGCCGGGCACGGTGTTGCTGTTTGCCATTGCGGCACTGGCTGGCAGCGGCGCCTTGTCCCTGAGTGAAACCCTGCTGATGGGGTTCCTGGGAGGCTTGTTGGGCGACGGGGTTTCCTACTTCCTGGGGCGACACTTCCATCAGAACATCCGCCGCCTGCCCGGCCTGCGCCACCACCCGGAATGGATGAACGGCGCGGAAACCTACTTCCACAAATACGGCATCGCCAGCCTGCTGGTGGGCCGCTTCATCGGGCCATTGCGGCCGATGCTGCCGATGGTCGCCGGGATGTGCGACATGCCGTTCCCGCGTTTCGCCCTGGTCAGCCTGCTGGCAGCAGCGGGTTGGTCGGTCGCCTACCTGCTGCCGGGCTGGGCGACCGGCGCTGCATTCCGCTTGCCATTGCCGGAAGGGTTCTGGCCTGAGGCGGGGGTTGTTACAGCCTGCCTGGCGGTCATGCTGGGGCTGAGTCTGAACACCAGCGTGCGCGGCCATCGTCGCGCGACCTTGTGGATAGGTTGCGCCAGCCTGACGTTGTTGATCGCCCTGTTTATCGGCTATACCCACCTGGACGACTTCGACCACGGCCTGAGTGCGCTGGTGCAGGAGCATCGCAGCCCCTGGCTGGACCAGACCATGGTGATGGTGACCCAGTTGGGCGAGTTCAAGAAAATGTTCTTCGCCAGCGCCGTATTCACGGGTCTGCTGCTACTGGCGCGGCAATGGCGTCATGCCATGTTTGTCGGTGCAACTCTGGCCGGGGCGGCGGTGATCAATACCGGGACCAAACTGTTTTTCGCCCGCGGCCGCCCGGAGATCCTCACCGACCCATTGACCAGCTTCAGCATGCCCAGCGGCCACGCCTCTGGTGCGTTTGCGTTTTTTCTGGCGTTGGCGGTGCTGGCCGGTCGCGGACAACCCACGCGCCTGCGCCTGACCTGGATGCTGCTGGGCTGTATTCCTGCGGCCTTCATCGCGCTGTCACGGGTCTACCTCGGCGCCCATTGGCCCACCGACATCCTGGCTGGCACGCTGCTGGCAATGACCGTCTGTGCATTCAGCCTCACCGTCTGCCAGTACCGCAGCCCATTGCCGCCGATGCCGCAGAAGGCCTGGTGGCTGGTATTACCCGCCGTGGTGGCGGTGCTCGGTTTCATTGCCTTTACCGGCACCCCCCACGCGCTGCTCAGGTACGCCTACTGATCCTGGGCCGGGCCGAGCCAATCAACTGGCGCGGCGCGGCGTTCAATACACCGCTCGCGTCGCTCCAGCAACATCTCATCAGCTATTTCCGCGGCGCGTTCAGCGATGTATTCCGGACCGCGCTTGGCGTCCAACCGCAGCAATTGCGCGGCAATACTGCCAAAAAAAGCGTCCCAGGCTGCCTGCTCCGATTGCACTAGCCGAATCATGTTCATCCCCGATCATTGTTGAGTGATCGGCGACTATTTCAGCCCACACACCGGGAGCAACGAAGAAACATCTGAAAGTGGTGCAGGACTGATCCGAAACTCAGGTGAACAACTCACCCTGAAGTTCATCGAGCAGCATCTGGATCGCATCCAGCCGCTGCTGCGGGTCGTCGAGTTGCAGCAGGTCGATCTTGTCGGCCTCGGTGAACGGTAACAGATAAGCCAGTTGATTGCCCAAGGCTTGCTGGCCATCGGCATGGGTGCCCATGTCCAGCGACGCGACCATCGGATGTTCGGCCAGGGCCTGGAGCAAAGCCAGCAGGTCGGCATCCTCTTCTTCCAGCGCCTGGTCCGGCAGCTCTTCCAGCCATTGCACCTCGGCTACCAGCAACTGGTCCTTCTGCACCCCGGCGTCACGCACGCGGAAGCGCCGCCCGCCTTCGACGCGAATCCCCAGCAGGCCGTTGTCCTGCTGCTTGAAGTCGCGAATCAACGCTTCGCAGCCGATCAGCGCATAGCCATCCGGGGCCATGCCCACCTCCTTGCCATCGAGGATGCACACCACGCCGAAGCTTTCGCCCTTTTTCATGCAGCGGCTGATCATGTCCAGGTAGCGCGCCTCGAACAGTTGCAGGTCGAGGGTGCAGCCAGGGAACAGCACGGTATTGAGGGGGAACAGCGCCAGACTCATAAAGGCTTCCTTAAACCCGGTTTAAACAATCACTGACACGGCCAGCGGCAGGAATACCGCTGTGGCTACGCCCATCAGACTCATGGCCAGCGCCGCAAAGGCGCCACACTCTTCGCTTTCCTGCAGGGCCACCGAGGTGCCGACGGCGTGGGCAGTCATGCCCAGCGCCATGCCGCGCGCCTCGGGACTGTACACCCCAAGACGCGAGAGTAACGCCGGGCCAACCATCGCGCCCACCACCCCGGTGATCAGCACAAACACTGCCGCCAAGGCTGCCACACCGCCGATCTGCTCGGCCACCAGCATGGCAATCGGCGATGTCACCGACTTCGGTGCCATGGTCATCAACATCCTGTGTTCGGCGCCGAACCCCCAACCCAGCAGTACGCACAGGCCGGTGGCCAGCACGCCGCCTATCACCAGCGTAGTAAAAATCGGCCAGAACAATTGACGAATCCGCCGCAGGTTCAGATAGAGCGGCACCGCCAGGGCCACCGTCGCCGGGCCCAGCAGGATCCCCATGATCTCCGTGCTCTTGCGGTACTCGGCGTAGCTCAGGCCGCACGTGAGCAACACGCCGATCACCAGCAGCATGGAGACCAGCACTGGTTGCAGGAAAATCCAGCGGGTTTTCTCAAAACCCGCCAGCACCAGCTGATAGGCGCCCAGGGTGATACCGATACCGAACAGCGGGTGATGAATCACAGCCGTCCACGCGCCGTGCCAGTCGAAGATCATTGATCCTTCTCCTTGCGCTTGACCATGCGTTCCATCAACAACCCGACAAAGCCCATGGCGATCACCAGCGACAACACCAGTGCACCGACGATGGCCCAGAAATCAGCGGCAATATCCTTGGCATACACCATCACCCCCACCGCCGGCGGTACCAGCAGCAACGGCAAGTAGCGCAACAAGCTACTGGCCGCCAGGCTCAGGGGCTCACCGACTTCGCCACGCCAGATCAGGAAACCGAGCATCAACAACAGGCCGATGATCGGCCCCGGCAGTACCGGCACCAGCAAATGATTGATCGCCGTGCCGATCAATTGAAACAGCACCAGCCATGTCAGACCGCGTAACAGCATCCGTTCTCTCCCCCTCAAGACCCACCCGCATTATAAGCATGCCCGCCCTATGCCCCGGCATTCGCCAAAAGCATGGTGGGTTGACCGGGCTGGATGCCCATGATGATCTACATTGGTTCTCTGTAACCCCAAAAAACAGAACCGATGAACCAAGGAGAGACGCAATGCCCTATGTACCCGTAGCGCAGCTCAAAGACTATGTCGGCAAGGAACTGGGACGTTCCGAATGGCTCACCATCGACCAGGCGCGCATCAACCTGTTCGCCGAAGCCACCGGCGATCATCAGTTCATCCACGTCGACCCGGTCAAGGCCGCGCAAACCCCGTTCGGCAGCACCATCGCCCACGGTTTCCTGTCGCTGTCGCTGATGCCCAAGCTGATGGAAGACATCCTGATCGTGCCCGATGGCCTGAAGATGGCGGTCAACTACGGCCTGGACAGCGTGCGTTTCATCCAGCCGGTGAAGGTCAACTCCAAGGTGCGCCTGAACGTGACCCTCACCGATGTCACCGAGAAAAAGCCCGGCCAGTGGTTGCTCAAGGCCACCGCTACCCTGGAAATCGATGGCCAGGAAAAACCCGCTTACGTTGCCGAGTCGTTGTCGCTCTACTTCGTGTAAGCCCATCCCTGTGGCGAGCCACTGAAACTCGCCACAGGGTATGTAAATTTATGTATGAAACTCGCAGCTGCGGCATACTCGGCGCTCAAATATCCGGATCCCGCTATGCGCCCACTCGCCCCCCTTGCCCTTGCCCTGTTGCTCACCGCTTGCGGAGACGGCGAATCGCTGTTGCCGCCCGATGCGCGCCTGCCCGATGGCGGCCGTTACCGGGGCGATGTGGTCAATGGCTTGCTGCAAGGCCAGGGGCGCGTGGATTACCCCAACGGCAGTTGGTACGCCGGGCAGTTCGACAAAGGCCAGTGGCACGGCCAGGGCGAATGGCATGGCAGCAACGGCGAAATCTATAAAGGCCAGTTCCAGCAAGGCCTGTTCGACGGCCAGGGCAGCCTGACCACAGCCGGCAGCCACTATGTGGGCGGGTTCAAGAACGGTCGGCGCAACGGCGAAGGCACCCTCAAAGAAGGGCAGATGACCTATCGCGGCGAATTCAAGGACGACCAGTATTCCGGCCTCGGCCGCCTGGAACTGGCCGACGGCAGCCAGTATCAGGGCCAGTTCGCCCACGGCAAGCCGAACGGCGAAGGCCAGCGCAATGACGACAGCGGCAACCAGTTCAGTGGCCACTTCGTCGACGGCCAGTTGGAGGGCAACGGTACCTTCAACAGCGCGGACGGCGACATCTATGTCGGCCAGTTCAAACAGAACCAACTCAACGGCAAGGGCCGTTATGAAAACGCCGATGGCGACGTGTGGATAGGCCAGTTCAAGGAAGGCGCACTCAGCGGCAAGGGCGAGTTGATCGGCGTCGACGGCAGCCATTACGTCGGCCAGTTCAGCGATTGGCGCTTTACCGGCGAAGGCCGCCTGAACCTGACCGACGGCAGCTTCTACATTGGTGGCTTCGACAGCGACAACTATCAAGGCCGCGGCACCCTGGTACTCACCGACGGCACCGTACAGGCCGGCACGTGGGTCAACGGCATGCGCGTGCGTGATGCCGACGGCAAGCTGTTGCCCGATCCGCTGGAAATCGGCGTACTGGCCCAGGGCCGTTTGCTCGACGCCGCCCTCGCCGCCGTGCCTGCATCCACCCCAGCAGTGGAGCTGTACACCCTGGCCGTGGCCGGCGACGGCAAACAGAGCGTGTTCCTGCGCGAAGCCGATTACGTCAGCAATATGCTCGCCACCCGCTTCGGCGCACGTGGGCAGATCCGCCTGGTCAACCACCGCGACCATATCGCCGACCGGCCACTGGCCACCCGCGAAAGCCTGCGCCGTGCCGTGCAAACCCTGGCCGAGCGCACCGGCCCGGAAGACCTGGTGTTTATCTACCTGACCAGCCACGGCACCCACGAACACGAGCTGGTGCTGGACCAACCACGCATGGAACTGGCCGATCTGCCCGCCGATGAGCTGGCCGCCGTGCTCGCGCCGCTGAAAAACCGCGACAAGATCGTCGTGATTTCAGCTTGCTACTCCGGCGGCTTCATCCCCGTGCTCAAAGACGAACGCACCCTGATCATGACCGCCTCGCGCGCCGACCGCGTGTCCTTCGGTTGTTCCGAAGAAGCCGACTTCACCTACTTCGGCGACGCCCTCTTCGCCCAAGCCTTCAACCAGACCGACGATTTGCAGCAAGCCTTCAAGCTGGCGCAGTTGCATGTGAGCGAACGCGAACAGGCAGACAACTTCGAAGCGTCCGAACCGCAGATCTGGGCCCCCAAAGGCGTGATCGCCCATTGGCAATTATTACGCAAGCAGCAGGCACGAAAGGCGCTGGAAAGCGTCTCAATGAATAGCAAGGAAGCCAAAGGCAACTAAGCTGTAACGTGTAACAAGGGGGAAACACCATGTACCTGACACCTCAGCATATCCTGCTCGCCGGCGCCTCTGGCCTCACCGGCGAACACCTGCTCGATCGCCTGCTCAACGAACCCACCGTAACCCGTGTACTTGCACCCACCCGCAAACCGCTGGCCGAGCACCCGCACCTGGAAAACCCGGTGGGCGACCCGGCGGTGTTCCTGCCGCAACTGAGCGGCCAGGTGGATATTGCTTTCTGCTGCCTGGGCACCACCATCAAGAAAGCCGGTTCGGAAGAAGCTTTTCGTGCCGTCGACCTGGATATGGTCGTAGCCTTTGCCAAGCGCGCGCGGGAGATGGGCGCGCGGCACCTGATCGTGATCAGTGCGATTGGCGCCGACCCGAAATCCTCGGTGTTCTACAACCGGGTCAAAGGGGAAATGGAACAGGCGCTCAAGGCCCAGGACTGGCCGCAGTTGACCATCGTGCGGCCTTCGTTGCTGTTGGGGGAACGGCTGGAGCCGCGCTTGGCCGAGCAATTGGCCGGGCCGCTGTCACGGTTGATTCCCGGGAAATACCACGGCATTGAAGTCTGCGAACTGGCACGGGCCATGTGGCGCCTGGCGCTGGAAGAGCAGGACGGGGTGCGGGTGGTGGAGTCGGACGAACTGCGCAAGCTCGGTAAATAAGGCCGAACACAAAGCAAAAATGTGGGAGGGGGCAAGCCCCTCCCACACTGGTTTTGTGATGCGTTTAAAATCCGGGCTAGAGCCCGCCAGTCGCGTTAAACCCTACCCCCAGCACCGTCAACACTGACAGCGGCAATAACAGCGTGTCGAGCAACGCGCTGGCTGGCAGGTCGACGCCGGGATAGCTGGGCGCCTCGGCACCGAACCGGTCCTTGGCGCAGCAACCTCCGTTCATTGCATACAAATCCAACCGCGTGCCGGCATACACCACCGGCGCGCCGGGCTGCGCGGCGTCCAGGGTACGTGCGGTGGCGCAGCCGGCCAGCTGCAGCGCCAGTATCACCAACAGTGCCTTATTCATCGCTGCTCAAATGATGTTCGCCCCAACGCGGCAGCATGTCCTGGGGGATATTCAACAGGTTGAGAATGCGCGCCACCACGAAATCCACCAGGTCATCGATGGTCTGCGGCTGGTGATAGAAGCCGGGCGACGCTGGCAGGATAGTCACCCCCAGGTTCGACAGCTTGAGCATGTGTTCCAGATGAATGCTCGAGTACGGCGCCTCACGCGGCACCAGGATCAACTGGCGGCGCTCCTTCAGCGTCACGTCGGCGGCCCGTTCAATCAGGTTGTTGCAAGCGCCCGTGGCAATCGCCGACAACGTCCCCGTGGAGCACGGCACCACGACCATTGCCGCCGGCGCGCCAGAACCCGATGCCACCGGCGACATCCAGTCTTCCTTGCCATAGACCTTGATCTGCCCCGCCGCCGCACCGGTGTACTCGGTGAGAAAGGCTTGCATCATCTGCACCTTGGGTGGCAGCGCGACATCAGTCTCGGTGGCCATCACCAACTGCGCGGCCTTGGAGATCAGGAAGTGCACCTCACGATCCTCACGCACCAGGCAATCCAGCAGGCGCAAGCCATACGGCGCGCCGGATGCGCCGGTCATCGCCAGGGTGACGCGTTCCGGGCCACTCATTTCAGCGCCTCGGCCAGTTTGCCGTGCAAGCCGCCGAAGCCGCCGTTGCTCATGACCACCACATGGGCGCCAGGCTTGGCCTCGTGCTTGACGAACTCAATGATGCCCTCGATGGAATCACAGACTTTCGACGGCACCGTGCACTGCGCCGCAATCGCCGGCAGGTCCCAGCCAAGATTGGCCGGTGCGTACCACACCGCCTGGTCGGCATCGTTAACGCTTTCCGGCAGGCCGTCGCGGTGGGCGCCGAGCTTCATGGAGTTGGAGCGCGGCTCGACGATCGCGATTACCTGGGCATCACCGACACGCTTGCGCAGGCCGTCCAGCGTGGTAGCAATCGCAGTCGGGTGGTGGGCAAAGTCGTCGTAGATGGTAATCCCATTCACCTCGGCGACTTTCTCCATGCGCCGCTTCACACTCTTGAATGCACTCAGCGCCGCGATGCCCATGGACGGCACCACGCCCACATGGCGCGCGGCGGCCAGGGTGACCAGGGCGTTGGCAACGTTGTGCTGGCCGGTCATGTCCCAATCGACAATGCCTTGGGCTAGACCCTCGAACAGCACTTCAAACCTGGAACCGTCTTCACTGAGCAACTTGACCTGCCATTGCCCACCCGCCCCGGTGGTTTGCACCGGGGTCCAGCAACCCATCTCGATCACACGCTGCAAAGCTGGCTCGGTGGTCGGGTGGATGACCAGGCCTTCGCTGGGAATGGTGCGCACCAAATGGTGGAACTGTCGCTCGATGGCCGCCAAATCTGGAAAGATATCGGCGTGATCGAACTCGAGGTTGTTGAGGATCGCCGTGCGCGGACGGTAGTGGACGAACTTGGAGCGCTTGTCGAAAAAGGCGCTGTCGTATTCGTCGGCTTCAATCACGAAGAAAGGCGTATCGCCCAGACGCGCGGAGACCGAGAAGTTCTGTGGCACGCCGCCGATCAGGAAGCCCGGGCTCATGCCCGCGTGCTCCAGCACCCAGGCCAGCATGCTGCTGGTGGTGGTCTTGCCATGGGTGCCGGCAACGGCCAAGACCCAGCGACCTTGCAGCACATGGTCGGCCAGCCATTGCGGGCCGGACACGTAAGGCAAACCTTTGTTGAGTACGTATTCGACAGCAGGATTGCCACGGGACATGGCATTGCCGATCACCACCAGGTCCGGCACCGGGTCGAATTGCGCCGGGTCGTAACCCTGGGTCAACTCAATACCCTGAGCCTCCAGTTGCGTGCTCATGGGCGGGTAAACATTGGCATCGGAGCCCGTTACATGATGGCCCAGCTCTTTGGCCAGAACCGCCATCGAACCCATGAAAGTGCCGCAGATACCAAGAATATGAATGTGCATAGTCGACCTCGTAAACATCGAGGCAGGTTAGCGCAGGGGGGCGAAAATCGCACTCTTTAGCTGTAGGACCGATCTATGGAGCAGCCCGTGCAATGCCGTGCCGGCGCAGCTTTCTATACAGCGTGTTACGGCTGACACCCAACTGCTCCGCCGTGTGGGTCATGTGCCAGCGTTGTTGCTCCAGGGCCGTGAGCAGGGCGAGTCGTTCGGCGTCCCCCAGGGGCGACTCTGCAAGCCTGGCCTCGGCGACCGGCTGTGGCCGAGCCTGGCGGATCAACGCTGGCAAATCCTCAAGACCGACCCGCCCGTCGTCACACAGCGCTGCCAGCGTACGCAACACCGTGCGCAGTTGCCGGACGTTGCCCGGCCAGGGGTAGGTCAGCAGCGCCGAGCGCGCTGCCGGGTCGAGTTGTACGCTCTGCCCACCCGCCTCCTGCGCCAGCAGGAAATCCAGCAACTGAGGCTTATCGCTGCGCTCACGCAACGCTGGCAAACCGACTTCCAGGCCGTTGAGCCGGTAGTACAAGTCTTCCCGAAAACTTCCGTCCTGCACGCGCTCCAGCAAATTCCGGTGAGTCGCGCTGATAATTCTGACATCAACCGCCTGGGGCTCACCGCCGATGGGCACCACCATGCGGTCCTCCAGCACCCTTAACAGGCGCGTCTGCAGCGCCAACGGCATATCGCCGATTTCATCGAGGAACAGCGTGCCGCCGTCGGCCTGTTGCAACTTGCCCTGCATGCCGTCCTTGCGCGCGCCGGTAAAGCTGCCGCCGCGATAGCCGAACAGTTCGCTTTCGATCAGACTTTCCGGGATGGCGGCACAGTTGAGGGCAACGAAAGCCTTGTCGGCGCGCTGGCTGGCGTGATGCACCGCCTTGGCGAAGGCCTCTTTGCCGGAGCCGGTTTCGCCGTTGATCAGCAAGGGCACATCACGCTCGAATACCCGCAGCGCCTTCCGGAAGTCACTCTGCAGTGTCGGGTCGCCCAGGCAGATACCGGCCAGGCGCACGGGCTCAGGCTTGACGATGGGCGCAGGCACACTGCGCGATTGACCGCGCAAAGCCGCGAACAAGTGCCGGCCATCCCGCGTGCGCAATGGCCAACTGGCGGTGGCATTGGCACTGGCGCGACCGAGCAGTTGGTCCAGGGAACACTCGAAAAACGCCTCCACCGGTTGCCCCATCAAGCCACCCCGAACCTGCCCCAGCAGGTTGAGTGCGCTCTGGTTGACGGCACAAATCCGGCCCTCGCCGTCAAACGCCAGCAGCCCTTCACTGAACAGGCCCACCGACTCGGCCTGCAGATGAAAGCGCAGCAGCCAATGGTTTTCGAAGTGACGCAGGAAGTAGCAACTCTCGATCATCTTCGCCGACAGGTTGACCAGCGCCATGGTGTGGAATTGGCTCTGGCGCGACACCTCCTCACGGGCCGACGACACGTCCAGCACCGCCAGCAGGTCGCCATGGGGGTCGAATACCGGGCTCGCCGAACAGGTCAGTCCAGTGTGGCGCCCACGAAAATGTTCGTCGCGATGAATGGTCAACGACTGGCGTTCCACCAGGCAGGTGCCGATGCCGTTGGTGCCCTCGCACGCTTCGCTCCAATCCGCACCGAGCCACAACCCGGCGCGTTCGAAAATCTTGCGCTCGGACGGCGCCGTGACACAGTTGAGGATCACCCCACGCGCATCGGTCAGCAGCACCGCATGGCCAGCGCCCGACAGCTGCTGGTGCAGGCTGTTCATCTCGCTGCCAGCGATATGCAGCACCTGTTGCAGGCGCTCACGGCTTTCCAGCAGGCGGCCATGCTCAAGCACAGTGGGGGCAATGGTTTGCGCAGGGTCGAGGTGGTAGTCCTCCAGGCAGCGCAGCCAGGAACGGGCGATGGACGGGTCGCTGGACGGATCGCGCCCGCGCGCCACGGTGAGGACTTGCTGGGCATGGCGACTGAAATGATCGTTATGCATGTTCTTATTATTCTCCCTGCGTGAGAGCAACCAGCATCCCCCAGGCACCCAGCCAATGCAATCCCGGACCGACCCGCCGGTCACAGCGTGTACCGTTTATGGCACAAACTGTCACAGCGCCTGTACCACCCGTGTCACAGCAACGCTTTGCAACAAACCCCAACCCCTTGATTTCCCTGGCCTGCGAAGCAGTGGCCCAACCTTTGCTCTACGCTTTATCAAGCGCTTGCGCGCTGCACTCCAATAAACATAAAAGCCAGGAGATACCCACCATGCGTTACGCACACCCCGGTACTGAAGGCGCGATCGTTTCGTTCAAGGCCAAGTACGGCAACTACATTGGTGGCGAATTCGTTGCCCCGGTCGATGGCAACTATTTCACCAACACCTCGCCGGTCAACGGCAAGCCTATCGCCGAATTCCCGCGCTCCACTGCCAAAGACATCGACAAGGCGCTGGACGCCGCCCACGCTGCCGCTGACGCATGGGGCAAGACCTCGGCCCAGGACCGCTCGCTGGTGCTGCTGAAAATCGCCGACCGCATCGAACAGAACCTCGAACTGCTGGCCATCACCGAAACCTGGGACAACGGCAAGGCCGTGCGTGAAACCCTCAACGCCGACATCCCGCTGGCGGCGGACCACTTCCGCTACTTCGCAGGCTGCATCCGCGCCCAGGAAGGCACCAGCGCCGAGATCAACGAACACACCGCGTCCTACCACTTCCACGAGCCGCTGGGCGTGGTCGGCCAGATCATCCCGTGGAACTTCCCGCTGCTGATGGCCGCCTGGAAACTCGCTCCGGCCCTGGCCGCCGGCAACTGCGTGGTACTCAAGCCCGCCGAGCAAACGCCGCTGGGCATCAACGTGCTAATGGAAGTGATCGGCGACCTGCTGCCACCGGGCGTGCTGAACGTGGTGCACGGTTTCGGCCGCGAAGCCGGCGAAGCCCTGGCCACCAGCAAGCGTATCGCCAAGATCGCCTTCACGGGCTCCACGCCGGTGGGCTCGCACATCATGCACGCGGCGGCCGAGAACATTATCCCGTCCACTGTTGAGCTGGGCGGCAAGTCGCCGAACATCTTCTTCGCCGACATCATGAAAGCCGAACCGTCGTTTATCGAGAAAGCCGCTGAAGGCTTGGTGCTGGCGTTCTTTAACCAGGGCGAAGTGTGCACCTGCCCATCCCGTGCGCTGGTGGAAGAGTCGATCTACGACGAGTTCATGAAAGTAGTGATGAAGAAAGTCGAGCAGATCAAACGCGGCGACCCGCTGGACACCGACACCATGGTCGGCGCCCAGGCGTCCGAGCAGCAGTTCGACAAGATCCTGTCCTACCTGGAAATTGCCAAGGGCGAAGGCGCGCAACTGCTGACCGGCGGCAAGGTCGAGCAGCTCACTGGCGACATGGCCGGCGGCTATTACATCCAGCCGACCCTGCTCAAGGGCACCAATGAAATGCGCGTGTTCCAGGAGGAAATCTTCGGCCCGGTGGTGAGCATCACCACCTTCAAGGACGAAGCCGAAGCCCTGGCGATTGCCAACGACACCGAGTTCGGCCTGGGCGCCGGCGTGTGGACCCGCGACATCAACCGCGCCTACCGCATGGGCCGTGCGATTAAAGCTGGCCGCGTGTGGACCAACTGCTACCACCTGTACCCGGCGCACGCCGCGTTTGGCGGTTACAAGAAGTCCGGCGTGGGCCGTGAGACGCACAAGATGATGTTGGATCACTACCAGCAGACCAAGAACTTGCTGGTGAGCTACGACATTAATCCGCTGGGCTTCTTCTAACTAACCCCTCCCCTCCCACAGTTGAAATGCACTCAAATGTGGGAGGGGTTTGCCCTCTCCCACACTTTGCTCTCCACAAGTACTTGCGAATTGCATTCGGCACACAGAGGCCGAGTTAAAAACAATAACAATGAAAGGTACTTCTTCATGCCTAGCGAACCGACTGGATCTTCTGTCGACTTCGAAAAAGTCGACTCCCAATACTTCCAACAACGCGAACTTAAAAAAGGTGCCGCCGGCTGGGTGCTGCTGGTCGGCCTTGGCGTTGCCTACGTCATCTCCGGCGACTACGCCGGCTGGAACTTCGGCCTGGCCCAGGGTGGCTGGGGCGGTATGTTCCTCGCCACATTGCTGATGGCCACCATGTACCTGTGCATGTGCTTTTCCCTGGCCGAACTGTCTTCCATGATCCCCACCGCCGGCGGTGGCTACGGCTTTGCCCGCAGTGCCTTCGGGCCTTGGGGCGGGTTCCTGACGGGCACCGCCATCCTGATCGAATACGCCATCGCCCCCGCCGCCATCGCGGTGTTTATCGGTGCCTATTGCGAGTCGCTGTTCGGTATCGGCGGCTGGATGATCTACCTGGCGTTCTACATCATCTTTATCGGCATCCATATCTTCGGCGTCGGTGAAGCCTTGAAGCTGATGTTCGTGATCACCGCCATCGCCGCGATTGCACTGGGCGTGTTCCTGGTGTCGATGGTGCCGCACTTCAATGTCGCCAACTTGCTGGATATCCCGGTAAGCGAAGCCAAGGGCGCCAGCACCTTCCTGCCATTCGGCTATGTCGGCGTGTGGGCGGCGATCCCCTATGCGATCTGGTTTTTCCTTGCCGTAGAAGGCGTGCCGCTCGCCGCCGAAGAAACCAAGAACCCCAAGCGCGACCTGCCCCGGGGCTTGATCGGCGCCATTGTGGTGCTGACCAGTTTTGCCCTGTTGATCCTGGTGATCGCACCGGGCGGCGCGGGCACCTACGCGCTGATCAAATCCGGTAACCCGCTGGTGGAAGCGCTGGCGCTGTCCTATGGCGGTTCGACCTGGATGGGCAGCTTCGTCAACCTGGTCGGTCTGGCCGGCTTGATCGCGAGCTTTTTCTCGATTATCTACGCCTATTCACGGCAGATCTTTGCCTTGTCCCGTGCCGGCTACCTGCCGCGCAAACTGTCCCAGACCAACAAGAGCAAGGCACCGGTACTGGCTCTGGTGATCCCCGGCATTATCGGTTTCGGCCTGTCGCTGACCGGCCAGGGGGATTTGCTGATTCTGGTGGCGGTGTTTGGCGCGACCATTTCCTACGTGCTGATGATGGCCGCGCACATCACCCTACGCATCCGTCGCCCCAAAATGGACCGTCCTTATCGCACGCCGGGCGGCATCTTCACGTCCGGTGTAGCCCTGGTACTGGCCTGCGTGGCCGTCGTTGCGGGCTTTTTGGTGGATCCACGGGTGGTGATTGGCGCCGCAATCATCTATGGAGTATTAATTGCTTACTTTGCTTTCTACAGCCGGCATCACTTGGTAGCAGGCACGCCCGAAGAAGAATTCGCCGCGATCCAGGCCGCAGAGGCCGCCTTGCACTAACTGCCGTAAACCTCGACGCGGGTTCCTCTCCTGCCCGCGTCGTCAAGGAGACACTGTATGGCAAGCTTTTCCCACGCGGTGGGTGCACAGACCTACCGCTTCGACAGCCTCAAGGACGTGATGGCCAAGGCCAGCCCCGCGCGTTCCGGGGACTTTCTCGCCGGCGTCGCCGCGCAGAACGATGGTGAGCGGGTGGCGGCGCAAATGGCGCTGGCCAATATCCCGCTGAAACACTTCCTCGAAGAAGCGCTGATCCCCTATGAAAGCGATGAAGTCACCCGGCTGATCATCGACACCCACGACAAGCAGGCTTTCGCCGTGGTCAGCCACCTGACCGTCGGCGGCCTGCGCGACTGGCTGCTGAGCGACGCCGCCGATGAACAATCCCTACGCGCATTGGCGCCGGGGCTGACACCGGAAATGGCAGCGGCTGTGTCGAAGATCATGCGCGTGCAGGACCTGGTGCTGGTAGCGCAGAAGATTCGGGTGGTCACTCAGTTTCGCGGCACCATGGGCCTGCGCGGGCGCCTGTCGACCCGCCTGCAACCCAACCACCCGACCGACGAGCCGGCGGGCATCGCCGCGAGCATCCTCGACGGCCTGCTCTACGGTAACGGCGACGCCATGATTGGCATCAATCCGGCCACCGACAGCATCGCCTCGATCTGCGCCATGCTGGAGATGCTCGACGCCATCATCCAACGCTACGAAATCCCCACCCAGGCCTGCGTGCTGACCCACGTCACCACCTCCATCGAAGCCATCAACCGCGGCGTGCCGCTGGACCTGGTGTTCCAGTCGATTGCCGGCACCGAAGCGGCCAATGCCAGTTTCGGCATCAGCCTGAGCGTGCTGCAGGAAGGTTACGAGGCGGGCTTGAGCCTGAACCGGGGCACCTTGGGCCAGAACCTGATGTATTTCGAAACCGGCCAGGGCAGCGCCTTGTCGGCCAACGCGCATTTTGGCGTCGACCAGCAAACGTGCGAAACCCGCGCCTATGCGGTGGCCCGGCATTTCAAGCCGTTCCTGGTGAATACCGTGGTCGGTTTTATCGGCCCCGAGTACCTGTACAACGGCAAGCAGATCATTCGCGCGGGCCTTGAAGACCACTTCTGCGGCAAGCTGCTCGGCGTGCCCATGGGGTGCGACATCTGCTACACCAACCATGCCGAAGCCGACCAGGACGACATGGACACCCTGCTGACCCTGCTGGGCGTCGCCGGGATTAACTTCATCATGGGTATCCCCGGCTCCGACGACATCATGCTCAACTACCAGACCACCTCGTTCCACGACGCCCTGTACGCTCGCCAAACATTGGGTTTAAAGCCGGCGCCGGAGTTTGAACAGTGGCTGGCCAAAATGGGCATCTTTACGCAAGCCGACGGCAAGGTGCGCTTCGGCAACAGCCTGCCACCGGCGTTTCGCCACGCCTTGGCGCAATTGGGATGAAGGAGCCGCCTGTGCAACTCGACCTGCCTGAAAACCCGTGGCTGGAACTGCGCCGCCTGACCCCGGCGCGGATTGCGCTGGGCCGCACCGGCACCAGCATTCCCACCAACGCACAGCTTGATTTTCAGTTCGCCCACGCCCAGGCGCGGGACGCGGTGCACCTGCCCTTTGACCATGCCGGCCTGAGCAGTCAGTTAGCCGAACGTGGGCGTGACAGTCTGTTACTGCACAGTGCCGCAACCGACCGGCATAGCTACCTGCAACGTCCGGATTTGGGGCGGCGCTTGAGTGATGAATCGGCCCAGAGCCTGCGGGATTACGCGGCTGCGCATCCGGGCGGCATGGACCTGGCGGTCGTGGTGGCTGATGGTTTGTCGGCGCTGGCGGTGCATAAACATACGTTGCCGTTTCTTACGCGCATGGAAGAACAGACCCACGCCGAAGGGTGGTCCTTGTCGCCGGTGATCCTGGTGGAACAGGGCCGCGTGGCGGTGGCCGACGAAATCGGGCAACTGCTCGGCGCCAAGATGGTGGTGATCCTCATCGGTGAACGGCCGGGGCTCAGTTCGCCGGACAGTTTGGGGCTGTATTTCACCTACAACCCCAAGGTCGGCCTCACCGACGCCTATCGCAACTGCATCTCCAATGTACGCCTGGAAGGCTTGAGCTATGGCATGGCGGCCCATCGCCTGCTGTACTTGATGCGAGAGGCGTGTCGCCGGCAGCTGTCGGGGGTCAACCTGAAGGACGAGGCCCAGGTTCAGACGATCGAATCCGACGACCCGGACCTGATGAAGGGCAATTTCCTGCTCAGCCCACCCACCGACTGATCCCGGCACGATTGCGCTTTTTCGCGTCTTTAGGCAGCATCAAGTCACGGCCGCTCGTGTGGTCATACCCCATTTGGAAGTTGAGGCCTGGCATGCGGATTACTCAAGCGACCCTGGAACACTTGGACCTGTTGACCCCGTTGTTCGTCAAGTACCGCGAGTTCTATGGGGCCCTGCCCTTTCCGGATTCGTCACGGGCCTTCCTGGAAAAGCGCCTGCGCCGCAAGGAGTCGGTGATCTACCTGGCCCTGGCCGATGACGATGACAAACGCGTGCTCGGGTTTTGCCAGCTTTACCCGAGCTTTTCCTCGCTGTCGCTTAAACGTGTGTGGATCCTCAACGACATCTATGTGGCCGAAGACGCGCGCCGACAACTGGTGGCGGACAATTTGATACGCACAGCAAAGAAGATGGCCAAGGAGACCCATGCGGTCCGGCTGCGGGTGTCGACCAGCAGTAATAACCAAGTGGCGCAAAAGACGTACGAGTCAATCGGGTTTCGGGAAGACACCGAGTTCAAGAACTACACGTTGCCGATCAGCGAAGACTGATTCCCTTACACGTAGACACCCTGTGGGAGGGGTCTGCCCCCGATAGCGGCTTTTCAGTCAGACTATTTATAACTGACACGGCCTCATCGGTAGCAAGCCCCTCGCACAGCGGGTTATGTGGCGCCCAGCGCACCGTGTACTGCGACATCCCCCGCTACAAAACCAACACGCTTTTCACCTCTCAATCCGTATAATGCGGACCTTTCAGGGTTGTAAGAAACACTACATACACGTGTAGCCTTATTACCCGAGCTTCCGCACAGGCCTGCCGAGTCGGGCCGTTCACACAGGTGCCATCCATGGATTTCAACCCGCTCGACCTTATCCTGCATCTCGACGTGTACCTCGACATGCTGGTAACCAATTATGGTCCGTGGATATACGCCATTCTGTTCCTGGTCATCTTTTGCGAAACGGGCCTGGTGGTCATGCCGTTCCTGCCAGGTGATTCGCTGCTGTTTATCGCCGGAGCCGTCGCTGCGGGCGGCGGCATGGACCCGGTCTTGTTGGGCGGGCTGTTGATGTTGGCGGCGATTCTCGGCGACAGTACCAATTATGTGATCGGGCGAACGGCGGGAGAACGCCTGTTCAGCAACCCGAACTCGAAAATCTTCCGCCGCGACTACCTGCAAAAGACCCACGATTTCTACGACAAGCACGGCGGCAAAACCGTGACCCTGGCGCGCTTCCTGCCGATCCTGCGGACCTTTGCGCCGTTCGTTGCCGGTATCGCAAAAATGCCTTACCCACGCTTCTTCGGCTTCAGTGTGCTGGGCACCATCCTCTGGGTCGGCGGCCTGGTGACCCTGGGCTACTTCTTCGGCAACGTGCCATTTATCAAGAAAAACCTCTCGCTGCTGGTGGTGTTCATCATCCTGCTGTCGCTGGTGCCGATGATCATCGGCGTGTTCCGCAGCCGCTTTGGCCGCACGTCTTCAGAAGCCAAGTCGCAGTAACCCGGCATGTGGTCCCTCAGCGCCTGGCGTCGCCGGCGCCTGCTGGCCAAGCACCCGATTGCCGATGACACCTGGCAGCGGGTGCGCCACCACCTGACTTTCCTCGACGGCATCAGCGCCGAGCAGGACCAGTGGCTGCGCGAAGCCTGCGTGGTGTTCCTCGCCGAAAAATACCTCACCGCCCTGCCCGGCGTCGAGCTGCACCAGGAACAACGCCTGCTGCTCGCCGCCCAGGCGCAATTGCCGCTGATGAACCTGGGCGACCTCGACTGGTACCAGGGTTTCCATGAAATCGTGCTGTACCCCGACGACTTCCTCAGCCCCCAGCGCCATCGCGACAGCAGCGGCATCGAACACGAGTGGAACGGCGAACACAGCGGCGAAGCCTGGCAGCAAGGCCCGGTGATCCTCGCCTGGCCGGGCGTACTGGCCAGCGGTCAGTGGGAAGGCTACAACCTGGTGATCCACGAACTGGCCCACAAGCTCGACATGCTCAACGGCGACGCCAACGGCCTGCCGCCGCTGCACCACGACATGCGCGTGCAGGAATGGGCCAGCGTGATGCAGAGCGCTTATGACGATCTCAATCGCCAGTTGGACGCCAACCCCGACGCCGAGACGGAGATAGACCCCTACGCGGCGGAAAACCCGGCGGAGTTCTTTGCGGTCACCAGCGAATATTTTTTCAGTGCCCCGGATTTACTCGTCAACAGTTATCCACAGGTGTACATCCAACTCAGCCGCTTTTACCGCCAGGATCCCTTGGCCCGCCTGATCCAACTGCAAGCGCACGACCCGCGTTATCAGCCACAAGGCGAATGACCGTACGACGTCTGGCGCATGGCATCGCCGTCAGAATATGCCTATAATCGCCGCCACTTTTAGGCCAATCCGGCCATGTCATATGGCCAACTACGGGGGCAACGCCCAATGAGCTACAGCAAGATTCCGGCTGGCAAAGACCTGCCGAACGACATCTACGTCGCCATCGAGATTCCGGCCAACCACGCGCCGATCAAATACGAAATCGACAAAGACAGCGACTGCCTGTTCGTTGACCGTTTCATGGCCACCCCGATGTTCTACCCGGCCAACTACGGTTTTATCCCTAACACCCTGGCCGACGACGGTGACCCCCTCGACGTGCTGGTCGTAACCCCTTACCCGGTTACCCCAGGCTCGGTCATCCGCGCTCGCCCAGTCGGCATCCTGAACATGACCGACGACGGCGGCGGCGATGCCAAAGTGATCGCAGTGCCACACGACAAGCTGTCCCAGCTGTACGTGGACGTGAAGGAATACACCGACCTGCCGCCACTGCTGCTGGAACAGATCAAGCACTTCTTCGAGAACTACAAAGACCTCGAAAAAGGCAAATGGGTGAAGATCGACGGTTGGGGCAACGCAGACGCCGCCCGCGCCGAGATCATGAAGTCGGTCGCAGCCTACAAAGGCTGATACCCGCTACTCATTGCCTCGGCAATTGAAAAAGCCCCGATTATTCGGGGCTTTTTTTGTGGGAAAAATTAAACGACAAGTTCAATGCTTTATAAGCTTAGTTTAACCACCGCTCAAATCCGAAGTAACAAGCTACAACTAAGCAAAAACCTACAGGCCTAACTCAACGCATGGTTTATTTGATGTGTTTTCTCGGCCAGTAAACTCTGCGTTTATGAATACATCAGGTGATCGCTTAAAAGCGCTATTAAGGGAAGTTCATCTTTCCGCCTCCGACTTCGCCAAAAACCGTGGTGTCACGCCTCAACACGTGAACAACTGGTTCAAACGCGGTGTACCCATGGGCCGACTCAACGAGATCGCAGAACTGCTGTGTATCTCCAGCCGTTGGCTACGCACCGGCGAAGGCCCCAAACACCCACCGGCCAACTTTCTGCTGGAAGGCCCGAGCATCAGGAAAGGACTCCCCACCCGCGAAGAAAGTGGCAAATACCTCACAGGCCCCGCCTGCAGCCCGGAAAAAATCGACGTGGAGATCCCCCTCCACCCCACCTTCACCTCAACCGAACGCATCCGCGTCTCCCTGCACACCCTCGAAACCCTCAACGTCAACCCCGACCGCGCGCTGGGCGCTTACATGGTCGACAACAGCATGATCGACATCATCCAACAAGGCGCCACCCTCGCCATCGACAAAGGCCGCACCCAAATCATCGACGGCGAAATCTACGCCGTCGAACACGATGGAATGCTACGCATCAAATACCTCTACAACCGCCCAGGGGGTGGTTTGCGCATGCGCAGCCACAACGCCGGCGAACACCCGGATGAATACCTGACGCACGAGCAACGGCTCGAACAGAACTTCCAGATCGTGGGGTGGGTGTTCTGGTGGTCCACCCTCAACAACCGCCGCCCACCCGTGCCGCTGGATGAGCATCTTTTGGGCTGGGAAGGCTCTAAATCGGAACCGGAGGTGGGCAACTGAGGTGAATGTGGGTATCATGCGCCGCACATTTGGCAGGGGGTTGCGTTGCGCTATCCACCCTGCTCGGCGATGCGGAGGATTTCCCGCGGATGCCCCTACTATTCAGCCCGACGCAATGTGGGCTGAGCGATTTGAAGGCTGCTGAGGTTTGTCAAAAACAAGCTGAGGCGGTCACAGAGAAGCCGGCCACAAGCCGGCTTTTTAATGCCTGATAAGTATCGCTACTCAATTGTCCAACAGCTATTGGACAATTGAGTAATCAAAAGCGGGTTGCTATACCCTGCCCTTCTCTCAGTCGCCTTACGCGGGCTGCATACACTCCACAGCCCGTTCCGCTACCATCTTTGCCATCTCCACCAAATGCATCACCGCTCTCTGCGGCGCACCCAATGCCTCACCGAGCACTTGCGATGTAGCCACCGCACACTGCAGCAACTCAGCCACACGCACCCAGGCATCCTCAAAGCTCAATTCTTCATTGACAACAAAAGGGTAGGTCGCACCCGATGACGGCGAATCCGCAACAACGTTATCCATAGCAAACCTCCAATCGATAATTTGGAGCTGCCACTAACCGCGACTAAACGAAAGGTGGCAGCTGTACGCAGGTTAGTCGACCGGTCGATTGGAAACCCGGCGCACCCGGAGGTGCCCTGCGCACAGCCACCATAAGATGCAGGCGAAGGGGCCTGACTCATGAGTTGCTTATGCGCCAATCGAATCCGGGCGACTAAACCCGATCGCTGAATGTGCAGCGACGATTCGCAGCCTAGTCGTGCATTTTCGCTAGCGCAAGCGGCTGGGATTTTCTAGGAAATGTCCCGCAAATGAAAGGGATCTAACCTGCTGGCACAACGAATTCGAGAACGCTGCGGGACTGCTGACTCCTATGATTTTTCAGCAGTCCTCCATGATACGTACGGCCATTACATGTCAAAGTGATGCCACAATAGAATCACTTATCTCATCCTGCCAACTGATGAGCGAGCAGGAATGAAACGACTTCAGCTCACACACAGGTCAAGGAGACCGATATGCCGGATATCAAGGAACAAAAACTCCTCTATCACCTCACTTCACTGGAAAACCTGAGCAGTATTTTTCAGAGCGGACTTAAACCGCGAGCGCAGCTCAAGGCGTTCGAAGATGTGGCTGATGCCGAGATTCTGAAAAAACGACAAGGTCTCGCACTAGAGCAGTACGTACCTTTCCACTGGTTTGCCGCAAACCCGTTCGATGGAAGCGTTCAACGCAGAAGGCCTGACGCTCAATTTGTCGTGATTACGGTTCATCGAAACCTGGCAATTAGAAAGCAATGGAAAGTCATTCCCCACCATCCATTGGCTAACGATGCCATTCAGTTGCTCGATTATGCTGAGGGCTTCGAGGCGATCAATTGGGAGCTCATGAATGCCAGGGACTACCATGACCCACAATGCAAGAGCATCTGCATGGCTGAATGCCTATCGCCCGATGTAGTTTCCCCTAACGATTTCTTCAAGGTTTTTGTTTCTAATGCAGAAGTAGAAGCCCTCTGCGAGTCTAAAATGCGCGAGGCAGGCGTTAATGTACAAATCGGAGTGAATCGAGGCATGTTTCTTAGATGATTTATAGCAACCTGAATCCAGAAAAGGCTCTGATCTGGCGGATCGTTCATCGCGACAATCTGCCCTGGATTCTGGACAACGGCCTGCACTGCGCCAGCTCCGAGGTGCAGGCACCGCAGTACGTGAACATCGGCAATGCTGACTTAATCGACAAACGCCGCACTCGCTGCGTTCCTATCGCACCTGCAGGCGTGTTGGCCGACTACGTGCCCTTCTACTTCACGCCTTTCTCTGTAATGATAAAAAACATTCAGTCGGGATGGAGCGTTCAGCAGCGCAGCAATGACGAGATTGTGATTCTGGTCTCCAGCCTGCCACGCGTCGCCGAGCTTGGCCTGCCGTTCGTCTTCACAAACGCACATGCGTACCCGGATTGGACAGACTATTACAGCGATCTGACGAATCTCCACGAGATCGATTGGTCTATCCTTCAACGGCGTGACTTCAAACGTGACCCCGATGACCCTCGCAAAATGGAGCGTTATCAGGCTGAAGCGCTGATTTACCACCACCTACCGATTACAGGACTCCTTGGCATCATGTGTTACACCGATGCGATGAAAGAACGCATAGAGCAGGACGTTGCCGTCAGAGGCCTGACGTTGTCTGTACATGCGCGTCCGGGATGGTATTTCCAATGATCAGATTCACCCAAGGCAACCTTCTGGAAGCCAACACCGAAGCCCTCGTCAACACGGTGAATACTGTGGGCGTGATGGGCAAGGGCATCGCGCTGATGTTCAAAGAGCGCTTTGCAGAAAACTATCGCTTGTACTCGGCAGCCTGTAAGGCTGGCGAGGTAGAGACCGGAAAAGTTCACGTGACTGCGGTCAACGAATTGGACGGTCCTCGCTGGATCGTTAACTTCCCGACCAAACGTCACTGGCGATCACCATCACAGATGGCATGGATAACAGAGGGTCTACATGATCTACGTCGTTTTTTGATCGAAAACCATGTGAAGTCTGTGGCGGTCCCCCCCTTAGGTGCAGGTAACGGCGGCCTGAAATGGCCAGACGTTCGCGAACAGATCGTTGATGTCTTGAGTGATCTGGATGTTGATGTACTTGTGTTTGAGCCTTCCAATCAGTACCTGAATGTCGCCAAACGGAGCGGCGTGGAGAAGCTCACACCAGCCCGCGCACTTATTGCGGAACTGGTTCGGCGATACTGGGTGTTAGGAATGGAATGCAGCCTGCTTGAGATTCAAAAGCTGGCCTGGTTCCTGGGGCGTGCTATTGAGAAGCGGCCAGACCTCAAGAACCCGCTGGACCTTAAGTTCGTTGCTCATAAGTACGGGCCGTACGCCAATCGGTTGGAACATCTGCTTAACAACCTGGACGGTAGTTATCTGCACTGCGATAAGCGCATCGGTGATGCGGAAAACAGTGATGTGATCTGGTTCGACCAAGACCGCAAAGCCTTTCTACAAACCTATCTTAAAACAGAAGCCAAGGAATATTCCGAAGCCCTGGAGTGCACTGCCGAATTGATTGACGGCTTTGAGTCACCGTTTGGTATGGAGTTGCTGGCGACAGTCGATTGGTTGCTGAGCCAGAAAAATATCTCCCCTAGCGTCCCTGCTATGCGCGAGGCATTGAAGCAATGGGAGGGCGGAGCCGGTGCTGGGGCTCGCAAGAACAAACTGTTCGACGACCAAGCGCTTGAGATCGCACTCAAACGACTTACGCATAACCACTCAAATGCTCAGATGGCTACCTGCTGAGAATCAGAAATTTGCCCGCTGACGCGGGCATTTAGCCAATCGGTTGAGCCGTGTCGTGCCAGTACTGACTGAGAAGCCCAGCAGGCTGTTTCAATCCAATATCAAATGCGGCAAAAACCGGCTCGAATCCTTGGTAATCAAACTATTATCCTCCCGCACTCCAATCCCCGCCGCCTGGTCCCCAATCACCCAAGACCCAATCAACGTATAGCTGTCCCCAAACCGCGGCAACGGCGCAAACTCCTGAAGAATAAACGGCGCATCCGTGTAGGGACCGTCCTCCTTCACTATCAGCCCATCAGCCGTTTGCAGCTCGATGTTCGCCCCTTCCCGCGAGAAAAACGGCTTGCGCACCCAGCCCTTCGGCACAGCTTTACCCGGTTCGGTATCCAGGTGGGCCGCGAGCAAATTCGGGTGGCCTTTGTTGAATTCCCACAGCAACGGCAGGATGCCTTTATTGGAAATGATGGATTTCCACGCAGGCTCGAAAAACTGTGTGTCGCTCTCAGCAATCGCGGCGCCGAAGGGTTCGTGGAAGATAAATTCCCAGGCGTGCAGTTTGAACAGGTGGGGAATCCAGCGGTCCTGGAGGTCGACGAAGCGGCCTTCGCCGGTCAGGCCGATGTCTTCGATGTCGATGTGGCGTGATTCGATGCCGACTTTTTCTGCGACGAGGCGCAGGTAGTCGGTGGTGCCTTTGTCTTCGACCGAGTCTTTCATCGAGGCGAAGTAGAACGGCTGGTTGACCTGCAGTTGAGCGAAAGCCTGGTGCAGTTTGGTGTCGATGCTGTTGAACTGGTCGGCATGCTTGGGCAGCAAGCCGCGTTCGATGCATTGCTCCAGCCAGCCCCACTGAAACGCCGCCGCCTCGTAGAGGCTGGTCGGTGTGTCGTAGTTGAGTTCCAGCAGTTTGGCGGGGCCGGTGCCGTTGTAGGAGAAGTCCATGCGCCCGTACAGGTGCGGGTGGCCTTCGAGCCAAGAGGTCTTGATCATGTCGAAGAAGGGCGCGGGAATGCTCAGGCGTTCGAGCAGCTCTTCGCTCTGGACCACGCGGGCGACGAGGTCCATGCACATGTCGTGGATCTCGGTGGTCGGGTCTTCGAGGTCGTGCTCGATTTGCTTGAGCGTGAACTGGTAATACGCGCTCTCGTCCCAGTAGGGTTCGTTGTCGATGGTATGGAACAGAAAGCCAAGGTTTTCAGCCGTCTGTTTCCAGTCATCACGCTCTGCGCAATGGATTTTCTTCATGGCCCGGTTTCCTTAACTGCTCGACCCGCCGCCGCCCCAGCCGCTGCGTGCGCTGGCCTTGCTGCCGAAGCCGCCACGGGAGGTGGCCGACGCCACGGAGCTCGACTGGCTGGAGGAGCGCAGCGTGTTGGTGTAATTGCTGCTGCCGTAACGGGCCTGATTCGAGCGGCCAAACGTCGCGCCATTGGAGACACGCTGATTGAGCGTCGAGTTGCCGTAGTTGCCGCGATCATCGCGGTAGCGGTATACGGGCTCAGAGCGGTAGCTGTTGCGATTGCTGCTCAGCATGTTGCCGATCAGCAGACCGGTCAGCAGGCTGCTGGTGGAAAAACCTGAGCCGCCGCTTGCCTGAGCGTTACCCGCCTGAGCGTTGGCAGCGTCTACCTGGGATTGTGTCACCTGGCCTTCGGCGGTCAGTTCAAAACCGCCCAGCTTGGGAATGAACTGGCCATTGGAGTCCAGCTGGCACCAGCCGGCGACAAAGTCGGCATCGCAATCGGCCTGGCTGGCGTATACCGGGGCGATGCGGCGATGCTCGGCCATGGCGGTCATGTAGGCGTCCGAACAGACGTCCACCGGAAGCTTTTCATCGGCACATTGCTGCACCGACTGGAAGTTGTACTTCTTCTGCAAATCGTAGGTTTTTTCCGTCGGCCCACAGCCGGATATCGCCATGGCGACCGACGCTGCCAGCGAAAGCTGGACGTACTTGCTTCGTTTCATCGGGAGCTCCGTGCGCAATCAGTTCTGGGTAGGCGTCATGCAGGCGGCATTCAACATGCCGACGCTGATGGCCACGGCGGCCACGTAAATGCCCGCTGCGAGCTCGCCTCTCTTGATGCGCTCGGAAGTGCCTTTGAGCACGAGGCTGGTCAGCAGGAACGCCAGCAGTTGGACGACGGCTGCGATCACCGCCCAGACGACGAAGTCGAGGATGCTGATCGAGTAGGCAATCACGTTGCTGGCCGGAATGGCGAAACCGACGATGGCGCCGCCCAGGGCGACTGCCGCGGAAACGTTGCCCGCCCGGATCAGTTCGAACTCCTTGTGCGGGGTGACGCGGGTGTAGATGAACTGGAACAGCGCGAACAGCACCGCCGCCCCCAGAATGTAGGTGACAAACCCGACTACGGCGGCTTTGTTCAGGGAGATAGAGAGAGCTTCTAGCATGGACTTCTTCCTTTTTTAGAGCGCATTCAAGTCGGTTGTGTACAGCGAAATGCCCAGCGACGTGCTCAGGCTGACGGTGCCTTCAGCGTCTTCTTCTACAGAGAACAGCAGAAACTCGCGTCGATCGGTCAGGCCTGTGTCACGGGCATATAGCATCGAACGGTGCTCGACGTTGTAGGAATCCTCGGGGTTTATCACGTGCTCGCTCATGGCCACCAATTCTGTCTGGCCTTCCTCGCTGCCCCACACGCGCGCGTATTCAACGCCATTGTGGGTATAAGTCGGCAACCCGATCGGACTCTGCGGCCCCGCCAGCCGACGCAGTTCAGCTTCGCTGCTGAGGGTGACGTAACTGAGGTAGTTGAACAGGATCACAGACTCGACCTGCCCGGCGATGTCGCCCGTGGTGTGCACCTGCAACCAGTAATCTTCGTCGTTCATGTAATAGCGCGACAGCCAGGTCGACTGCCCGAGGTCAACGGTGCCGTTACTCCAGACTTCCTGGGAGCCGGGGATAACCACCGTGGTTTTCCCGTCGAGCAACAACTTCAGGGTCGCGTCGAATATCACGCCTTTGCCCGGTGCCAGGCCCAGCGGCCCGGTGGTCGGCAGGGGTTCGGCGGCGGCGCCTTTCGAGTGTGTATTCGCTTGCGGGGCCTCAAGCCCCATCAACTGTTTAAACCATCCCATTGGAGATTTCCTTGAGGCGGGTGGAGGCGATGTAGAAGAGTTCGCCGCCTTCAACGCGCGTGGCGCTGGGCGGGTTGATCGACGGTTGCGACGCACCCTTGGCGCGATAGCCGATGAGGGTGGCGTTGTGGCGCTCTTTCATTTGGGTGTACAGATCGCCGAACGTGGCCTCAAAGGCCTCGGGCAATTTCATCAGGTATTGGGTGGCACCCTGCCCCACGCACAGCAGCTCATTAATGACCACCGACGAGCCCGGATCCTGAGAGGCGCGCACCAACATCTCGATGGCCATGCTTGACGTGCACTCCAGGCTGGGCGCGTAGGAGCTGGCCAGTGCGGCAATTTCACTTTCATTGAAGTGGGCGACGACATGCCCAACCGGACTCAATTGATTCACCGCCAGCACGGTGGCCAGCGTCAGATCGTCGGAGGGGGTTCGCACCAGTACACGCTCGGCGCCGGGCACACCGGCACGCAGCAATAACGCTGTGGAAGACAGGCTTTCACCACGGATGAACGCCGCTTTGCCCGGCATCGGGTTTTCTTCGAGGGTGCAATCGCAGATGACGATCAGGTTGTCGTTCGAGGTTTCGTCTTGAAGCAACAACTCGATGACCCGCTCACTGGACGCGCCCTCCCAGCCAATGAGCACGGTATGACCGACCTTGCCGGTGAAATCGCCTTTGCCCTTCATGCCTTTTCTCCATGCATCGATGACAGTGCTGGTGGTTTTGCCGATGGCTGCCGTGAGCAGCGCAATGCCCCCGAGCATGACCCAGGTTGCCACGAACACGCGCCCCGCCGAGGTCTGTGGCGCAAGGTCGCCATAGCCGACGGTCAGCGTAGTGGTGAGATAGAAGTAAACGAACGTGGCGGGCGCGGTGAGGTGTTGTTCGCCCAGAACCACCAGGCCCAGATAAGCCGTGCTCAGGTGTACACCCAAGGCAACGACCAGGCCTGCCCAGCCGAAACGGTGAAAGAGGGAGGAGGCGTACATGCGCAGCAAAAGAAAAATCGACATTCCGTCCCTGACTCCCTGGGTACTTGATTCCCGATGACGCCATCGCCTCGACATGTGGATGCTCAAGTGCGTTCAGCCGGCATTAAACCTGCTGCGTGGCTTGGAGAGAAGTACCTTGGCTGCAATAAATCCGGCGAATGCACCAAACAGATGCCCCTCGAAGGAAACACCCTGACGAGGCAGGAAGCCAAGGATCAGGCCGCCATACAGTACCGCTACGACAGCGGCCGTTATCAGGTTGCTCCAGCTCCTGTGGAACCAGGCGCGAGACAACAAATAGGCCCATAACCCGAATACCCAGCCGCTGGCCCCCACGTGTATGCCCGCAAAACCGAACAGCCAGACCAGCGAACCGCCCAGCAGGATAATGATCGCACTGACGGTAACGAAGCGATTGAGCCCTTCGATAATCACCAGGGTGCCCAGGATCAAAAAGGCAACCAGGTTCGCGCTCAGGTGGGCGAACGAGCCGTGCAAAAACGGTGAGGTGAGGATGCCCGGCAGCCCCTGCAGCGTTCTCGGGATCAGGCCGAACGCCATGAGGCTGTAACCGGTCGCCACATTGAGCAGTTGCAGCACGACCATGAAGAAGGCCAAGCCTGCGATTGTCTTGAAACCCTTCAGGGCATCCATCCTGACCTCGACGTAAAAAAAGAAGGGCAGACACTGCCCTTCCTGCGGCGACGTTGCTTACTCCGCCGACTTTTGCTTCAGACGCTCCAGAATCGCATTGGCGCTGCCTTCGTTCGGCGTGATGCCGGCGTCACGCAGCTTGCGCTCCAGGTCGGTCCCCGTGGACGCCTCAACCAGCTCATCCTGGGCTTGCAGTTCAGCAGCGCGTTGCTGCTGCTTGGCCTGCAAACGATTCAGCGTACCGACGGCGGTTTCCAGCTTGCCGTTGGCACCGCCGCTGGCGATGGAGGCGCTGACCTGGGCCTTCTGTACGCTGTCGCGCGCCTTGGCCATATCCACTTGCTGGCGCAGGCTTTTGATCCGGCTTTCGGCCTTGGTGATGTCCTTGCGCATGCTTTCCGCATAGCCACCGAACTCGGTGGCTTGCTTATGCTCGACATCCCGCTCGTTGGTCAGGCTCGAAATGGCTTCGGCCACTTCCAGGGCGAGGTCTTCACGATTGGCCTGCAGGGCAGCCACTGCCTTGGACTCCAGGTCCTTGATCTTGGCGTCGTACTCGTTGACGCGATCAGTCGCCAATTTGTGCTTGGCCATGATGCTGACCAGTTCACGCTTGGCGTTGGCCAGCGCGGTGTCGGCATCGCGAATTTCCTGATCGAGGATGCGCAGGGCTTGTTGGTCGACGATCGATTCGCCGACTTCGTTGGCACCGCCACGCAGCGCGGTGAACAATTTGCTCCAGATGGACTGAGTCATTGGATACTCCCGAATACTTAATTGAAGAAACGTTCGAAGGCTTCGCTGGCGCGCTGCACGTTGTCGACCAGGGTTTTCACCTCGGTGACGATATTGGTCAGGCTGGAGTCGGAGCTCAACGCACCGAACATGTTGTAGACAACTTGCCCGTTAGGCATGGACTCGATACCGATGGAGGACAGCGGGAACATTTCCCGGCTGCGCAACACCGCGTCATTGAATTTAGCGACATCGTTGATGGACTCGACATCGACCAGGACGGTGTCAACGATGATCTGCTCGCCCACCACCGCGATGTAAATCGGCAAGCCACCGAAGTCGTTCATTTCCAGCTTGATGCTGGACTCGGAGCCTTGAACGAGAGAAAGCGTAATGTCCTGGGACACCACGTCGTCCAGGGCCTGAAGAGCGGTGAAGAGGCGATCGATATTCCAGTTGGTACCTGCGCTCATGAAATTCTCCGACATGAATGAGCCAGCCAGAATCGGCTGGCGAAGCTGTTTCTCCATCTGCTTGAGCAGGCTTCGGTTTTCGGGAAGCACCCAAGTCTCGTGTTTCACGTAGCCGGCGGCCGCCAGGCCTGCACGCATCTGCTTCATGTAAAAGCTCGATGGCTTTTTGGCGGACGGCTTCAAGCGCTCTCCCTTGAGGCTTGCTGAATCGGTATCGGGCCCTTTAAGCGGACTCGATGGAGAGCTGCTTTCCATGGTACTGACCTCGCTGTGAAAAACTCACGCGTGAGAAAATCTACAGGCATTTTTTGCCACACTCAATAGCTCACGCGTGAGATTTTTTGACTTACTTTCCCGACCGCTAAAAAGATCAGTCCTACTGACAATTCATGAATTGTCGCCTTTGAGTTGACGGTATTACCCATCCCAGCCGATTTATCCCCCAGCACCCACCCATTAATCTGTGCCCATGTTGAACGCAACGCCCAACCAACCTAAACAAAAAAGGATTCAACCATGAGCACTCCAACCTACAACCGCTTGAACAAAGACGACGCCGTAGTTCTGCTGGTCGACCACCAGACCGGCCTCATCTCCCTGGTCCAGGACTTCTCGCCCAACGAGTTCAAGAACAACGTGCTGGCCCTGGCCGACTTGGCGAAGTTCTTCAACCTGCCGACCATCCTCACCACCAGCTTCGAACAAGGCCCCAACGGCCCGCTGGTACCTGAGTTGAAAGAGATGTTCCCGGACGCGCCCTACATCGCCCGCCCAGGCCAGATCAATGCCTGGGACAACGAAGACTTCGTCAAGGCGATCAAGGCTACCGGCCGCAAGCAGATCATCATTGCCGGCGTGGTCACGGATGTGTGCGTAGCGTTCCCGACCCTGTCGGCGCTGGCGGAAGGGTTTGAGGTGTTTGTGGTGACCGATGCGTCCGGCACGTTCAACACCACCGTGCAGCAGGCGGCGTGGAGCCGGATGACCCAGGCCGGTGCGCAGTTGATGAACTGGTTCTCGGTGGCGTGTGAGCTGCACCGCGACTGGCGCAACGATATCGAAGGACTGGGCAATCTGTTGTCCCAGCGCATTCCTAACTATCGCAACTTGATGAATGGGTATGCGGCGCTGACGGCTCACCAGAAGTAAGTCAGCCGAGATTCGCGATAAGCCTGCTTTGAAAAGCAGGCTTTCGTTATTCAACCGAGCTTCCAACTTAAAGAACCACAGCGCACTGCTCTTCGATCAGCATGATCGCCATTTAAAGTAGCCCCCAACTGTGATTTGGGGCTGACTATTACGCGACCTTCGTAAGCCCTTTCTGATTTTCCCCGCCGTTCATCCAGCCGCTTTTTACTGCGGCAGACTCCGACGCCTTGCCCTCTGCCGAGACGTCACGGATGACCAACGCTTCCCACATTGCCTCTATCGAACATGAGCTGGATGGCTTTCATCAGAGCCTGGTGATTTATCGCCAGCAGATGGACGCCTGGTATTCGCGGGCGTTGGATTCGGTGAGCCATACGGCGGATATGCCGTCGTTGCTGGGGATGGATCGGGTGTTGCGCGTCGGTGACTCGCAGACAACCGTGAGCATGAGCGACCCGAACTTTATCGGCAGTGTCGCCGTGTGCCAGTTGGGCGGCGAGCTGAAGATAGAGAGCAAATTCGACTCGGTGTATGACGTGCCGATCGGCGGCATTCCGGTCGAGGTGATCGGGCTGGATGACGGCAGTTCCACGCGGGTCATGCTGGATGAACACGGCAAGGGCTCACACCACTGCGCCGCTGGCGGGCGCTATCAGGTGCGGGTACAGGGCGGTGTTTCCCAGGAGCAGGTTGACGCATTGTTCACCTCCTATGCCGGGCTGATGGCGGACCTGGAGTGG
Source organism: Pseudomonas sp. SJZ103 (assembly GCF_007828335.1). NCBI lineage: Bacteria > Pseudomonadati > Pseudomonadota > Gammaproteobacteria > Pseudomonadales > Pseudomonadaceae > Pseudomonas > Pseudomonas sp. SJZ103. The sequence goes on along the minus strand of NZ_VIUN01000005.1, from coordinate 82,774 downwards.
TGGCTTCGCGAACAGTGGCAAGGCTTCAAACCGCATTGGCAGCAGTCCACGGCCAGTGCGATTGGCAGCGGCGTGCTGGCGGGCAGTTGGGCCGCGATCCGGGACGTGTGGGACAGCATCAAGCTGGTGCAGGCGATTCTTGAAAACCCGTTGAAGTACGTCGAACAGCTGGGAGCCGAAGCGGCCAAGCTGGCACAAATCGCCACCGATGCGCCCAAGGTCATGGAACAGGCGATGTTGCTCGCCAGTGATGAAGCGGCGCTGTTCCTGCTGGTGCGCACGGCGATGATCTGGTTGGACGCATTGCCGCCCAGTGAGATTGCGCAAGTGGCCGCTGGGTTGGTGGTGTCGCTGCTGATTGACCTGGTGATTGGCGCGGTGCTGACCATCGCACTGCCGGCGGCGGCTGTGGCGTATTTGAGCCTGCGGCTGGCCAGGTATGGCGCGCAGATTGTTAAGGCGGCTGTTGGTTTTGTTCAGAGCGTGCTGGCGATTCTGACGAAGTTCATGCAGGCGGTGGATCGCTATAAGGCGGTGGCGGTTCGCGGTGTGGTCGGCGGGGTGAAGCAAGGCACGCTTCAGATGCGCTGGCGGGCGCGGCAGAACACGGTGCTGAAGCAAAAAGAGCCTGTGGATGATGTGCCTGTTGTATCGACGAATCCGAAGGGCGATGCGGCGGCCTCTTCGGATAAGACGGTCACCAACGGCTGCCCCGTGTCGATGGTTACCGGGGAGGAACTGCTGACCCTGACCGATGGCACGTTGGACGGGATTTTGCCGTTTGAGTGGACGCGGTTGTATCGCACCAGTGCGGTGGAAGTGGATTGCGGGTTGGGGTTTGGCTGGAGTCATTCGCTGGCGCATCGGCTTGTGGTGTCGGGCGATTCGGTGGTGTGGACGGACCATGAGAACCGCAGTACTTCGTTTCCGATGCCGACCGTTGCTCGACCGGCCATCACCAATAGTTTGGCCGAAGCCGCGATCTATTTGGGCGCTTCGCCGGATGAGTTGGTGTTGTCCCAGGCGTCGCAGTTTTATCACTTTCGCGACGGAGTGTTGGTCTCCATCAGCGATGCGTACGACAACCGGCTGCGGATTTCTCGGGATTATTTGGGGCGGATTGAGCGGCTGGATCACGGCGTCGGACGTTCGCTGTTCCTGCGCTATGCGTCGAGCCACATCGTGGCGGTGGACTATCAGGTTCAGCGCGCCAACGGGTATGAACCCTTCGAGTGGGTGACCGAGCAGAACCTTGTTTCCTACGCATACGACGACGCTGGCCGATTGGTTTCGGCGACCAATGCGGTAGGTGAAAGCGAGGTTTATCGCTACGACGATCAGCACGTGATTCTTGAGCGCGGACTGGCCGGTGGGGCGAGTTTCTTCTGGGAATGGGAACGGGCTGGCAAGGCTGCGCGCTGTGTCCGGCATTGGGCCAGTTTTTCGCAGATGGATACGCGGTATGCCTGGGGGGATGACGGCCGTGTCACGGTGCATAACGCCGATGGCAGCCAGGAAGTGTACGTCCATGACGACCGGGCGCGGCTGGTGCAGCGGATTGATCCGGACGGTGCTTCGCATTTCAAATCCTACGATGACAAGGGTCGCCTGACGGTTGAGCAGGATCCGCTGGGGGCGGTGACGGCGTATCAGTACGACGACGCCGGACGCTTGGTGGCGTTGTTTCCTGGGGATGATGAGCCGACAACCTACGAGCATGACAATGGCTTCGTACGGGTTGTAAGGCGGGGTCTGGCGGTCTGGAAGTACGAGCGTAACGACCAGGGCGATGTCATTCGTAAGATCGATCCCGATGGTCATGTTACGGATTACAGCTACGACAAATATGGGCAACTGGTTGGGGTTTGGTACCCGGATCACAGCTGCCATCGGCTGGTGTGGAATGAGCGGGGGCAACTGGTTGAGGAGCAGCTACCCAATGGCGGGATCAAGCGTTATCGCTATGACGACTTGGGGCGACAGATTGCCCGCGAGGATGAGCATGGCGCGCTGACCCAGTATCAGTGGGACAGCGTGGGTCGGTTGGTTCGCGTGGTGCTGCCGGGTGGAGCGTGTCGGGAATACAGCTACAACCCCTACGGAAAAATCACCGCAGAACGCGATGAACTCGGCCACGTCACCCGCTACGAATACGCCGACGGCCTGCACCTGATCAGCCGCCGCCTCAACGCCGATGGCACTCAGGTCAACTACCGCTACGACAACGTGCGGTTACTGCTGACCGAGATCGAAAACGAGGTCGGCGAGACCTACCGACTTGCCTACCACCCCAATGGCCTGATCCAGCAGGAAATAGGTTTTGACGGGCAGCGTACGGCTTATGCCTACGACCTCAACGGCAATCTGCTGGAAAAAACCGAACACGGCGACGATGGCAGTCAGTTAGTCACTCGTTACGAACGCGATCACGCCGGTCGACTCGTCAGAAAAACCCTGCCCGATGGCAGCCTTGTTGAATATGCCTACGACCGCCAGGGCAACCTCCTCAGCGTCGACGACGGCCATTGGGCGCTGGCCTACGAATACGATAGCCAAAACCGCCTCACCGCCGAACATCAGGGCTGGGGCACCTTGCGCTATGGCTACGACACCTGCGGCCAGCTTCAACACCTGCGCCTGCCCGATAACAACCGGCTGGTCTTTAATCATGCGAAAGGCGGCCACCTCGCCACCGTCGAATTAAACGGCGCGCTGCTGACCTCTCACCTGTTCAAGGCGGGTCAGGAACACCAACGCCAACAAGGCCAACTCCTCAGCCACTACCACTACGACGACCAACACCGCCTGCACGCCCACGCAATCACTCAGCAACAAGACCACCTCTACCAACGCCAATACGACTATGACAAAACCGGCAACCTCACCCGCCTGCTCGACACCCGCAAAGGCGAACACCACTACCATTACGACCCACTAGGCCGCCTCACCCGCGCCGACCACTCCCAAGACCTGCAGGAACGCTTCGGCCACACCCCGGCCGGCAACCTGCTCATGCAAGACCGCCCCGACATCGTCGCCGGCAACCGCCTGATGATCCAAGGCGACCGCCACTACGACTATGACGCCTTCGGCAACCTCATCCGTGAACGCCGTGGCAAAGGCCATCAACTCGTCACCGAGTACCGCTACGACTGCCAGCACCGGCTGATTGGAATCACCCAACCCAATGGCCAAACCGCGAGCTATCGCTACGATCCCTTTGGGCGGCGCATCAGCAAAACCGTGGACGGCCTAACGACGGAGTTTTTCTGGCAAGGCGACAAGCTGATTGCTGAGCACCATGCGGATCGCCATCGCAGCTATCTCTACGAACCGAACAGTTTCAGGCCGCTGGTCCTGTTGGAAGGCTTCGGCCCAAAAGACACCAAGCCCTACCACTACCAACTCGACCACCTCGGCACGCCGCAGGAACTGACCCACCCCGACGGCGAAATCGTCTGGTCCGCGCACTACCGCGCCTACGGCCAGATCAGCCGTCTCGACAAAGGCAAAATCGACAACCCGCTGCGTTTTCAGGGCCAGTACTTTGATCAGGAAAGCGGACTGCACTACAACCGTCATCGCTACTACAATCCGGATGTCGGTCGCTACCTGACGCCTGATCCGGTGAAGCTGGCGGGTGGGATTAACGCCTACCAATACGTGCCCAATCCTACGAGATGGGTGGATCCGCTGGGACTGAGTACATGCCCTGGGAATAACGAATGTAAACCATCGTTGAGTGTTGACGAGCCTGTACCACAACACAATGATGGACAGCCAACCCTACCCACTGCCCACTCTCATTTTCCAAGCGACCCTAATGATTTAACAGACGTGCTAGGAGTAGCGCCAAAAGTCTCTACGACAAGGCATGACACTCAGCGAATGGAGTGGAGACCTAACAGTAATACCCGGATAAGATTTGAGAGCCATCCGGGAGATGAGGGTATATTCGTACAGAGACATCACGGCGAGCACTATCACATAGAGCTAAAGCCCAACGGTTCCAGTTGGAGGCAGGCTGAAAGAAACAATCTAGTAATGAAAGTCATACCACGTAATTACGAAGAAGGGCATGGAACCGGATTTCTACCGGGTGAAAAACATCCAGGAAGCTGATATGAAAAAATTCCCTGTGGCAGATGGAACAATTGAAAAACTGATTTGCAACCGCAATACATTAATAATGGAGTTTACAGACTGGCAGGAAAGACGATGGGAGATAACCTTCAACGATCTAGTTGCCTTTCAAGGCTTAGGTGCTGTCGGCACCGAAATATGTGATATGTACGAAGAGGAAAACACATGGCTTTCTCAAGAAGCAACTAGACTGGAGCCTGATGAAACGGGAATAACTTACTGCTTTACATCGAGTAATGGCGGAGAAACAATTCTTCTTGTAGTTGCTGGTAGCTATAGCGCACAAGAGTTATGACATTGACTGACGCGAGCGGCCGGCGGAATATCAATGAGATGCTAAAATTAAATCAGTATCCTTCGGTCGCTGGCCAAGCAGTCAAACCAATATCATTTGGGAAGAATCTAAAACCACCACTCCCAAGTTTTCTAGAAAAAACTACGCATTGAGAATATCAAAAAGTATGTATACGATCACATCCATATATAGCCAACCTTCTAAAACCAAAGCGCTTTAACTAACAAAAACTTACCAACCAGAATAAAATGAAGATCATTTGTGTCCCTCTTACGCTGAACGCCATGAGATTATTAGATACAAATGATCGCCCAGACTCTCTGCTTGAAATCATTCACCTCGCCGACGAAGAGTATAAAAAATTTCTGATCTCTGGCGCAGTGGAAACTATAAATAAAACCCTGGGAAAAATGATTAACGACTACGAAGACGAGATTATCAACACCAATGAGGACCTCAGCAAGGCGCTAGCAATATTTAAAGACCACCTGACGCCTAAAAACTCTTCAGTAATGAAAAACTGATCCACCTGAACACAATCGCAAGCAAGAGCCAAACAGGGCTATCTTCCTTCTTTTAGCTTAATACATGCACTTGGCAAATGGTCATTTACCATCATTCTCAATAGCGCAACTAAAACATTGAGCTTGACAAGCTAATTACTCACGACTCCAGCTTTGTTGAAGTGAGATCAACTGACTTTTTTCTTTACGCAACAAATATCTGAGCAGAACGTCAGCAACGGACTTGGTATAAAGGCACACTTATTCGACTTTGACGTCGGGACGCATCAGGGAGGCTGGTTCCTGAAAAAATCGGGGGCACAGCATCAATCATTAAATTTCGGCTTGGAAGGTTGGTTTTATGGCGCACTTACGAAAACACCCACCACCACACTAGACCCTGAGCCGAAGCCACAGCACAATCGGCTCACCAAATGAGCCGAATAACCTCTTTATTCGGCTCACGCACCCCAGGCATTCCACCATCCGCACTGGATCTGGCAACACGCCGACTGGCCGCACTTCCATTGGCAACCCGGTCGCCTCGCGGCGTTGCTGCGCGAGTGCGGGTACGCCCAGGGCAAGCTGTTGGGCATGCTCGGCTCCGTCAGCCAGGCAGTCAGCGCACAGAATGAACTGGATGCGCTGCTGCAAAATATCCTGACGTCCTCGGCGATTGAGGGCGAGCAGTTGAATGTCGGCTCGGTGCGCTCGTCGCTGGCAAGGCGGATGGGCCTGGAAGCGATGACAGACGGTCAGGTAAGCCGCCGCAGCGAAGGCCTCGCCGAGTTGATGATGGATGCAACTCAACAATTCACACGGCCGTTTACCCTCGCCGCTTATTGAACTGGCATCACTTATTGTTCCCGGCCCCGGAAGCAGGCTATGCCGCCAGCGCGCTCAATATCGGGTCATTGAGGGGGGATGAGCCGATGCAGGTGGTGTCGGGCCAGCTTGATCGGCCGACCGTGCATTTCGAGGCCCCGCCACGTCTGGGACTGGAGCAGGCACTGGCGGATTTTCTGGAGTGGTTCGAAACCAGCCGCGATCAGCCGGAATTGGACCCGCTGGTACGCGCCGGCGTCGCGCACTTCTGGTTTGTCACACTGCATCCCTTCGATGACGGCAATGGTCGCCTGACACGCGCTATCACCGATTTGGCACTGGCCCAGGGTGAACACCAGGCCATCCGTTTCTATGCCATGTCAGCCAGCATCCTCGAAGATCGCACCGGCTACTACAACGCACTGGAATCCAGCCAGAAGGCCTCACTGGATATCACTGACTGGCTGGAGTGGTTCCTTAAAACCCTGTTACGCAGCGTGCAGCAGGCCATGGCGCGGATTGACCGAGTGCTGGGAAAAAGTCGGTTCTGGCAGCAACACCGCGACCTCCCTTTGTCTGCTGAACAGATCAAGGTCCTCAATCGCCTGCTCGACGGTGGTGAGAAGGGCTTCGAACACGGCATCAGCGCAGCGCAGTACCAAGCGGAGGCAAAGGTATCCAAGGCGACAGCGACGCGACACCTGGCTGACCTGCTGAAAAAAAACTGCTTGGTTCGTCTCCCCGGAGGCGGCCGCAGCACGCGTTATCAGGTCAATACAGCAGGCGAGTAATGCCCCACTCATTTGCCCCCATCCCCCATGTCTGCTAGTGTCGCGCCGGTTTACCGTCTACCGGAATAGCCGCCATGGCCCGCAAAAAAGTTGCACTCGATTTCGAACAATCCCTCGCCGACCTGCAAACATTGGTCGAGCGTCTGGAGAACGGCGAGTTGTCGCTGGAGGACTCGCTGACGGCGTTTGAGCAAGGCATCGGCCTGACCCGTGACTGCCAGAGCGCGCTGGCGCAGGCGGAGCAGAAGGTGCAGGTGTTGCTGGAGCGTGACGGGGAGTTGGCCGAAGAACCTTTCGATGCGGAACAGCCGGAATGATCGACGCGTATCAGGCCAGTAGCCAAGCCCGGGTAAATACGGCGCTGGAGCCCTTGTTTGTTGCGCCAAGCCCGGAAATGAAGCGCCTCTATGAAGCCATGCGCTACAGCGTGATGAATGGCGGCAAGCGTGTGCGCCCGCTGCTGGCATATGCGGCCTGTGAAGCACTGGGCGCGCCGGCCGAGCAGGCCAACGGTGCAGCCTGTGCAGTCGAGCTGATTCACGCGTATTCCCTGGTACACGACGATTTGCCGGCGATGGACGACGACGATCTGCGTCGCGGCCAGCCCACCACCCATAAAGCCTTTGATGAAGCCTATGCGATCCTCGCCGGTGATGGCTTGCAGAGCCTGGCGTTCAGCGCGTTGCTGGACCCACGCTTGAGCAGCGTCAACGCCGAGATCCGCTTGCGCATGGTCACGGCCCTGGCCCTGGCTGCCGGCCCTGCGGGCATGGTTGGCGGGCAGGCAATCGACATGGGTTCGGTCAGCGTCAAGCTGGATCAAAAAGCCCTTGAGCACATGCACCGCCACAAGACCGGCGCGCTGATCGAAGCCGCCGTTCACTTGGGCGCCCTGGCCAGCGGACATGCCGAAGCCGCGCAATTGGCGGCGCTGCAGACCTATTCCCGGGCCATTGGCCTGGCGTTCCAGGTGCAGGACGACATTCTCGACGTGGAAAGCGATACCGCCACCCTAGGCAAACGCCAAGGCGCCGATATCGCACGAGACAAACCGACTTATCCTGCGCTGCTCGGGCTGCAAACCGCCAAGGCCTACGCCCTGGAACTACGCGACCAGGCGCTGGACGCCCTGCGACCTTTCGACGCGGCGGCCGAGCCGCTGCGTGACCTGGCGCGGTATATCGTCGAACGCCGCCACTGATTACGGCGGCCATTGCAGCCGCATATCGGCCAAGTTCGGCGCTCTGCGTGGGCAGTTTGCGATGCTTGAGGTAAACTGCCGCCTCTTCTATACCTATAACGATTCGCCTGATGCCCACGACGTTTCAAGAGATTCCCCGCAAGCGCCCGTCCACGCCCCTGCTCGACCGTGCTGTCACGCCGGACGGCCTGCGTCGTCTGGGTGAAGCCGAGCTGGAAACCCTGGCCGATGAGTTGCGCCTGGAATTGCTCTACACGGTCGGCCAGACCGGTGGGCATTTCGGTGCCGGCCTGGGCGTCATCGAGCTGACCATCGCGTTGCACTACGTGTTCGACACCCCGGATGACCGGCTGGTGTGGGACGTGGGCCATCAGGCGTATCCGCACAAGATCCTCACGGGCCGCCGCGAGCGCATGGCGACTCTGCGCCAGAAGGACGGTGTTGCCGCCTTCCCGCGCCGCTCCGAAAGCGAGTACGACACCTTTGGCGTCGGCCACTCCAGCACCTCGATCAGCGCAGCGCTGGGCATGGCAATTGCCGCCCGCCTGCAAGGCAGCGACCGTAAGGCGATTGCCGTGATCGGTGATGGCGCGCTGACCGCCGGCATGGCCTTCGAAGCACTGAACCATGCCCCGGAAGTGGACGCCAACATGTTGGTGATCCTCAACGACAACGACATGTCGATCTCGCGCAATGTCGGTGGCCTGTCCAATTACCTGGCCAAGATTCTCTCCAGCCGCACCTATGCCAGCATGCGCGAAGGCAGCAAGAAAGTGCTCTCGCGTCTGCCCGGCGCGTGGGAAATTGCCCGGCGTACCGAAGAATATGCCAAGGGCATGCTGGTCCCCGGCACCCTGTTCGAAGAGCTGGGCTGGAACTACATCGGCCCCATCGACGGCCATGACCTGCCGACCCTGATTGCCACGCTGCGTAACATGCGCGACCTCAAGGGCCCGCAGTTCCTGCATATCGTCACCAAGAAAGGCAAAGGCTTCGCGCCGGCGGAAGTCGACCCGATCGGCTACCACGCAATCACCAAGCTCGAACCGGTGGACGCTCCCGCCGCAGCGCCGAAAAAAGCCAGCGGGCCGAAGTACTCCGGCGTGTTCGGCGAATGGCTGTGCGACATGGCCACCGCCGACCCGCGCCTGGTGGGCATTACCCCGGCGATGAAGGAAGGCTCCGACCTGGTGGCGTTCAGCGAGCGTTTCCCGCTGCGCTATTTCGACGTGGCCATTGCCGAGCAGCACGCGGTGACCTTCGCCGCTGGCATGGCCTGCGAAGGCGCCAAGCCGGTCGTGGCGATCTACTCCACGTTCCTGCAGCGCGGTTATGACCAGTTGGTGCATGACGTCGCGGTGCAGAACCTCGACGTGCTGTTTGCCATCGACCGCGCCGGTTTAGTCGGCGAAGACGGCCCGACTCACGCGGGCAGCTTCGACTTGTCCTACTTGCGTTGCATCCCCGGCATGCTGGTGATGACGCCGAGCGACGAAAACGAACTGCGCAAAATGCTCAGCACCGGTCACCTGTATAACGGCCCGGCCGCCGTGCGTTATCCACGGGGCAACGGCCCGAATGCGCTGATCGAGAAGGACCTGGAGCCTATCGAAATCGGCAAGGGCATTGTGCGTCGCCAGGGCAGCAAGGCTGCATTCCTGGTGTTTGGCGTGCAATTGGCCGAAGCGCTCAAGGTGGCCGAGAAGATCGACGCCACCGTGGTCGACATGCGCTTCGTCAAGCCGCTGGATGAAGCACTGGTCCGCGAAATCGCCGCCAGTCATGAGCTGCTGGTGACCGTCGAAGAAAACGCCATCATGGGCGGTGCCGGTGCGGCAGTCAGTGAGTTCCTGGCGCGGGAGAATATCCTCAAGTCGGTGCTGCACCTGGGCTTGCCGGATGCGTACGTCGAACACGCCAAGCCGGCGCAGATGCTGGCTGAGTGCGGGCTGGATGAAGCAGGGATCGAGGCTTCGGTGCGCGAGCGCCTAGCGCTGCTGGGCCTGTAGAAAGCGGGACCAACAGGTGGGAGGGGCGGTGCGAGTTGCCCCCCTCCCACATTTGATTTGCGCCATCCTCAAGCGCTATGGACAGCCCATGAAACACCTGTACCTTGCCCTGCTGCTTCTGCCCTCGCCTGAATTGCTCGCCGACACCCGCGACAACGCCCTGAAACTCCCCGACGTGGTCATCAGCGCCAACCGCCAGGTCCAGGCACGCAACGACAGCAGCGCCGCCAACACCGTGTTCACCCGCGACGACATCGACCGCCTGCAACCCACCAGCCTCACCGACCTGCTCAGCCGTGTGCCCGGTGTACAAGTCGCCCCCTCCGGTGGCCGTGGCAGTTTGCCGGGCATCTACCTGCGGGGCACCAAGTCCGCCCAAAGCCTGGTGCTGGTAGACGGCCAGCGCATCGCCAATACGACGTCCGGCGACAGCGGCCTGCAATACCTCAACGTCGACCAGATTGAGCGAGTGGAAGTACTGCGCGGCTCGCGCTCGGTGATCTACGGCAGTGACGCGATCGGCGGGGTGATCCAGGTATTCACCCGGCGCAATGCCGAGCAGGGCGTGCAACCGCGGGTGAAACTGGGCTTCGGCAGCCATAACACCTGGCAGCGCAGCCTCGGCCTTTCGGGTGGTGACGAACAGACACGCTTCAACCTGGGCGCGAGCCTGGATGAAACCGCCGGCATCAACTCAACCCACCAGTCGTTCCCCAGCGACGGCGACCATGATGCTTATCGCAACCAGTCCGTGAGCCTGAACCTCAGCCATTCCCTCAGCGATGAGCTGGAGGTGGGCTTCAATCTGTTGGATAACCGCGGCAAGTCGGAGTATGACAACAGCTTCGGCCGCTACGACCCCGTCACCAGGCAAACCGTCGGCCAGAAGCCCTACACCGACTACGCCGTGAGTAGCGCCAGCGGCTATGTCGACGCCACGCTCAGTGAGCACTGGCAATCGCGTCTGGAGCTGGGCCACAGCGAGAATCGCGATACCAAGCGCGACACCCTCAGCGATGATTTCAGCGTATTCAACACCTACCGTGACTCGGTCAACTGGCAGAACGACCTGACCCTGGATGACCAGAACAGCCTGATCCTGGGCGGCGACTGGTACGAAGACCGCTTCCACGGTTCCACCACGTTTACCGAAAACAGCCGCTGGAACCGCGCCGCCTTTGTGCAGCATCGCTTTCACAGCGAGTGGTTTTCCACCGAACTGGGCCTGCGTCACGACCAGAATCAGCAGTTCGGCAGCCAGAACAGCTGGAGCGGCACCCTGACCTTGCCGGTCAACCCCGACAATGACCTGCTGCTGAGTTACAGCGAAGGCTTCCGCGCGCCGACCTTCAACGACCTCTATTACCCGGACACGAAGTACAGCAACCCCAACCTGCAGCCCGAAACCTCAAAGAGCTACGAACTGCAGTGGCGCAGCCAGTTGAGTGACAGCACGCGCCTGGAGGCCTCGCTGTACCGCACCGATTTGAGCGATGCGATCATTCTCGACCAAACCGGCAAGCCACAGAATGTGGCGTCGGCACGCATCAACGGTTTTGAGGCGGCGCTCAAGCAGGAGCTGTTCGGCTGGCAAGGAAACCTCGGGCTGTCGCTCATCGACCCGCGCGACCGCGACAGTGGTCACACCCTGGCCCGCCGGGCGCGGCGCACGTTGAGCCTGGACCTGGACCGGCAATTCGATCAGGTGGGCGTGGGCGCCAGTTGGCAGGCGATCAGCCACAGCTATGACGATGAAGACAACACCCACCGCCTGGGCGGCTATGGGTTGCTCGGGCTGCGTGGCAGTTGGGCGGTGACGCGGGAAGTAGCGTTGTCGCTGAAGGTCGATAACCTGCTGGACAAGTCCTATGCGCGGGCGCGCTACAGCTACGACGATCCTGCATTCGTCAACAATCACGATTACCGTGAAGAAGGCCGCGTGTGGATGTTTCGCGTGACGTGGACACCTGAAATCTGATTGTGGCCTGGACTGGCCTCAGCGGCCCGGAGCAATCACCTGACACAGCCGCGCCAGCGCTTCCAGCATCTGCCCGCTGGGCCGTTCCAGGCCTTTGTCCGGAACCAGCCGTACCCGCTCCGCCATGCTTGGCCAGGCCTTCCAGGCTTCCTTCTGCGCCTGATCGCCTACCAGAATCATCTCGGGATTACGTTGCAATACCGACTCGATGCTGACCTGTGGCGCGGGTAGCTTCAGGTCGTCAAACACGTTGCGCGCACCGCACACGCTCAGCGCATCGCTGATGATCTGGCCACCGCCCACGGTGTACAGCGGCTGATTCCACACCTGATAGAACACCCGCAACGGTTCAGCACGTTGATAACGCTGACGCAACTGCGCCAGGCGCTGGCGCAGTTGCGCAGCCAATTGCCGGCCGGCGTCGGCACGGCCCAGTTGCTCGGCGATGGCCTGGACCTGGGTGGTGAGTTGTTCGAGGCTATGGGGTTCGGCGACGTACACCGGGATATTCAGGCGCTGCAGCTGCTCGCGCTGGGCGGGGCCGACGCTGCCGGGCCAGAGCAGGATCAGGTCGGGCCTGAGGCTGAGCAGGCGCTCCATGTCCAGTTGCCCATAACGCCCAACCGACGGCACGCTCGCCAGCGCCGCTGGCCGCTCACCGCCATCGAGCACGCCCACCAGCAGGTCGGCAGCACCCAGTTCAGCCACGATTTCAGAAAGTGAAGGCGCCAGACTGACGACACGTTCGACCGCCAGGCCCTGGGCACTGAATGCCAGCAGCAGAATCGCCAGCCAGCGGCGCATCATCCCAACTGACGCGGGATGCGGTAGAGGTAAAACAACACCATCGTCGACAGTGCCAGCAGGAAAAGCGGCACCGCTTCCAGGCCAACGAACACCGCCAGTGCGCCCACCCACGCCGGTACGGCAGCCACCATCAAGGCCGTACGCCGACGAGCCGCCAGGGTGATCCAGGCAGCCGGTTCTTCCGCAGTATCAAGGGCTTTGGAGGTGGCGATCAGGGCGTGTTTATAGCCATGGAAGTAGCGCAGGCTGAGGAACATCGACGCCACGCCGGCGATAAAGAACGGCATGGCCAGCACCGGCAGCATGGGCTCGGCCTGGCCAAATACCAGGTTGATCACGAACAGCGGGAGCAGCGCCAGGGCCAGGTACTGCCACCAACTGAAGGACAGTCGCCGCTTCACCTGGCCCCGGGTCACGCGCGGTCGACCTCGCCCTGATGCTCGTTGCCCATCATGTGGTCGAGCTTGCTGGCCTTGGTCGCCAGGTAGAGTTTGTTGTGCGGGTTATGCCCGGTGTGCAGCGGCACACGCTCGGCCACGGTGATGCCCATCTCGGTCAAGGCTTTGACCTTGCGCGGGTTATTGGTCATCAGACGCAGGGATTTCACACCCAGGTGCTCCAGCATCGGCAGGCAGATCGCGTAGTCACGCTGGTCGGCAGCGAAACCCAGGCGCTCATTGGCCTCGACGGTATCGGCACCGCCATCTTGCAGCTCGTAGGCACGGATCTTGTTCAGCAGGCCAATACCACGGCCTTCCTGACGCAAATACAGCAGCACGCCACGGCCTTCACGGGCGATGGCGCGCATCGCGGCTTCCAGTTGCGAGCCGCAGTCACAGCGCTGGCTGAACAGCGCGTCTCCGGTCAGGCACTCGGAATGCACACGACCGAGAACCGGTGCGCCATCGGCGATGTCGCCCAGGCTGAGCACAACGTGTTCGCGCCCGGTGGCTTCTTCGAGAAAGCCGCTCATAGTGAACGTGGCAAAAGGGGTAGGCAGCTTGGAAGCAGCGACGAAAACGACGGGCACCGTGTGCTCCTGATTTCAGTTTTTACAAAGGCGGCCATTGTAACAGCACGTTCCTGCAGACGCTTAAGCTGAATTATCGCTGATAAAGATCAATCGGTTTGATTGGCCTTTGTGTTGATTCTATGGAGGAGCGCGGCAGCCTATTCAGGGCGTCTCGCGAAAGTGCTGATAGCCACGTACGACCGGGGTGATGTCGTGCCCGTTGGCGTCGAGCAACGTGACACCCTGCCCCGCCTCGACTCGGCCGATCACGTGGATCGGCCAGCCGCCGGCCAGCAATGGCGCAAGTTCCAGGGGCGGCAGGGTGAACGCCAATACGTAGTCGTCGCCACCGCTGAGTGCGGCCACCCGCGCCTCGTCATCCCCGACAAACGCCAGCAAGGCCTTGGACAACGGCAGCGCCTGGCGCTCGATCAACAGGCTGACAGCCGAGGCCTTGGCGATATGCCCGCAATCTGCCAGAAGCCCGTCGGAGATATCCATCGCAGACGTCGCCCTGCCCCGCAGCGCCAGCCCCAAGGCCAACTGGGGCTGGGGCGACCAGTAATGGGCCAGCAGTGGTTCGGCAATCGTTGCGTCGGCGCTGCGCTGCCCCAATACCAGCGGCAAGGCACCGGCGGCGTTGCCCAACTCGCCGCCCACACACAGCAGGTCACCCGGCTGCGCACCGCTGCGCGTCAGCGCCTGGCCTGCCGGTACCCGCCCGAACACGGTCAGGGTCAGGCTCAGCGGGCCGCGTGTGGTATCGCCGCCCACCAGGCCCACACCGCAACTTTGCGCCATGGCGTTCAAACCCTGGGCATAGCGTTGCAGCCAATCGGCATCAACGGTCGGCGTGGTGAGTGCGAGGGTAAACGCGAGGGGGTGGGCGCCCATGGCGGCCAGGTCGCTGACCGCCACGGCCAGCGAGCGCTGGCCGAGCAGGAACGGGTCACAGGGGTCGGCAAAGTGCACGCCGGCCACCAAGGTATCGGTGGAAATTGCCAGCTGCTCCCCGGCGGGGAGCGCCAGCAAGGCGCAGTCGTCGCCGATCCCCAAGGCAATGCCCTCGCCGCCCTGCGCACACGGCGCGGCGGCGAAATACTTGTGGATCAGCTCGAACTCGCCCATTCAGGACTCAAGCGCAGGTTAGCGCTTGTACGCCTTCACTTCGGCTTCACGCAGGCGCGGGGCCAGCTTGTCGAGCACGCCGTTGACGAACTTGTGACCGTCGGTCGAACCGTAGACTTTCGCCAGTTCGATGCCTTCGTTGATCACCACGCGGTACGGCACGTCGACGCGCTTGAGCAGCTCCCAGGTGGACAGGCGCAGTACGGCCAGTTCAACCGGGTCCAGCTCTTCGAGGGTCAGGTCCAGGCACGGCGACAACGCAGCATCGATCTCGTCCAGGTTGGCCGGCACACCGTGCAGGATGTCGTGGAAGTAGCTCTGGTCGGCAAACGTGAAGTCGTTATCGACGCGAAATTGCGCTTCGATCTCGTTCAGCGAAGTGCCGGCCATATGACGCTGGTACAGCGCCTGGGTCGCGAGCTGACGGGCAGCACGGCGCTTTTCGCTTTTCGACGGTTTGCCGGCGTCCGCTGGACGCTCGTCACGTGGGTTGAAACGATCGCTCTCGTCGGAAATCACTTGGCCTCCAACTGCGACAGCAGGCTGACCATTTCCAGCGCGGACAGGGCAGCTTCAGCGCCTTTGTTGCCGGCCTTGGTGCCGGAACGCTCGATGGCTTGTTCGATGGAATCAACAGTCAGTACGCCGAAAGCGACTGGCACGCCGAACTCCATGGACACCTGGGCCAGGCCCTTGGTGCATTCGCCGGCCACGTATTCGAAGTGCGGCGTACCGCCACGAATGACCGCGCCCAGGGCGATGATCGCCGCGTATTCACCCTGTTGAGCAACTTTTTGCGCAACCAGTGGAATTTCGAAGGCGCCAGGGGCGCGGATGATAGTGATGTCGCTCTCGCTCACACCGTGGCGAACCAGGGCATCCACGGCACCGCTTACCAGGCTTTCAACCACGAAGCTGTTGAAGCGGCCAACCACCAGGGCATAGCGGCCTTTGGGGGCGATGAAGGTACCTTCGATGGTCTTCAGGGTCATTCGACAAATCTCTTAAAGAGCCGGGACGCGAAAAGTGCGTCCCTCAGTGATGATTTAACCGCAAACAAGGGGCAAAAAGCGCCGGCCTTTATTCGGAGGGCACGTATTCTACAACTTCCAGATCGAATCCGGATATCGCATTAAATTTCATCGGTGCGCTCATCAAGCGCATTTTGCGCACACCGAGGTCACGCAGGATCTGCGAACCAGCACCGACGATGCTGTAGGTGGTCGGCGTTTTCACCTGGGTTTGCTCGGCGGTTTCGCGAATATGCGCGAGTAACACGTCGCCATCCACCGGGTTACCCAGCAGCAGCACCACACCGCTGCCCGCCTCGGACACCGCGGCCATGGCGGCGCGCAGGCTCCAGCGGCCCGGTTGCTTGACCATCAGCAGGTCGCGCAGCGGGTCCATGTTGTGTACGCGCACCAGGGTCGGCTCGTCGGCGCAGATGCTGCCCAGGGTCAAGGCCATGTGCACGTCACCTTCCACCGAATCACGGTAGGTCACCAAATTGAATTGGCCCAGTTCGCTGTCCAGTGGCTGCTCGGCAATCCGCTGAACGGTACGTTCGTGGATCATCCGGTAGTGAATCAGGTCGGCAATGGTGCCGACCTTGATGTTGTGTTCGGCAGCAAAGGCTTCGAGTTCGGCGCGACGGGCCATGGTGCCGTCGTCGTTCATCACTTCGCAGATCACGCCGCTCGGCTCGAAACCGGCCATGCGCGCCAGGTCGCAGGCGGCTTCGGTGTGGCCGGCGCGAGCGAGGGTGCCGCCCGGTTGAGCCATCAACGGGAAGATGTGGCCGGGGCTGACGATGTCTTCGGCCTTGGCGTCCTTGGCGGCAGCGGCTTGCACGGTGCGGGCACGGTCGGCGGCGGAAATGCCGGTGGTGACACCGGTGGTCGCTTCAATCGATACGGTGAACTTGGTGCCGAAACCCGAACCATTGCGCGGCGCCATCAACGGCAGCTTGAGCAACTCGCAGCGCTCTCGGCTCATGGGCATGCAGATCAGCCCACGGGCGTGCTTGGCCATGAAGTTGATGTGCTCAGGCTTGCAGGCCTCGGCGGCCATGATGATGTCGCCTTCGTTTTCACGGTCTTCGTCATCCATCAGGATGACCATCTTGCCTTGGCGGATGTCTTCAACCAGTTCTTCGATGCTATTGAGCGCCACAGGGCACCCCCTTGGTCAGGATTTCAGGTAGCCGTTAGCGGCCAAAAAACTTTCGGTGATGTTACCGGCGGCAGGCTCTGCGGCCTTATCGCCCAGCAGCAGGCGCTCCAGATAACGGGCAAGCAAGTCGACTTCCAGGTTCACCCGGCGACCTGGCTGGTAGGACGCCATGATGGTTTCGCTCAGGGTGTGGGGAATAATGGTCAGTTCAAATTCGGCGCCGTTCACGGCGTTCACGGTCAGGCTGGTGCCATCGACGGTGATCGAGCCTTTGTGGGCGATGTACTTGGCCAGCTCTTTAGGCGCGCGGATGCGGAACTCCACGGCACGCGCATTTTCGCTGCGGGCAACCACTTCGCCGACACCGTCGACGTGGCCGCTGACCAGGTGGCCGCCCAGGCGGGTGGTCGGGGTGAGGGCTTTTTCCAGGTTGACCGGGCTGCCGGCCTTGAGGTCGTTCATCGCTGTGCAGTCCAGGGTTTCCCGGCTGACGTCGGCGGCAAAGCCGTTGCCCGGCAGTTCGATGACGGTCAGGCACACGCCGCTGACGGCGATGCTGTCGCCCAGCTTGACGTCGCCGAGGTCGAGCTTGCCGGTTTCAACCAGCAGGCGCACGTCGCCACCCTTGGGGGTCATGGCGCGGATGCTGCCGATGGATTCGATAATGCCGGTGAACATGGCCTTCTCCTGGAAAACGGGGCGGGCACTTGAGCGCCCGGTCAGAATTATACGCTCGCTGCTGGCACAGGGATGGCAGTGACTCGCCAGTCGTCGCCTACAGCGCGCATTTCAGTGATCTTGAGTTGGGGGGCGTCTGCCAGTTTCTCAAGCGGCCAATCGAGTAAAGGCCGGGCGGCGGAGCCGAGGAACTTGCCGGCGACGAAAATCACGTATTCGTCCACCAGGCCTTGCTGGGCAAATGCGCCCGCCAGGCTTGGGCCTGCTTCCACCAAGACGTCGTTGACGCCCCGGGCGGCCAGGGCCACCAGCGCCGAGCGCAGGTCGACCTGGCCGTCCACGCCCGGTACCACCAGGCATTCAGGGCCACGGGGGAACTGGTTTTCCGCGGTGACGCAGGTGATGACCAGCGCCGGGCCAGCCTTGAAGAACGGTGCGTTGAGCGGCACGCGCAAACGGCCGTCGATCAGCACGCGCAGCGGCGGACGCGACATGGCCAGGGCGGTGGTGGCTTCGTCCAGGCCAAGTTCGGCGGCGCGAACGGTCAGGCGTGCGCCGTCGGCCAATACGGTGTCGGCGCCGGTCAGCACTACGCTGGCCTCGGCGCGCAGGCGCTGCACGGCGGCGCGGGCGGCGGGGCCGGTGATCCATTGGCTTTCGCCGCTGGCCATGGCGGTGCGGCCGTCCAGGCTCATCGCCAGCTTGACCCGCACAAACGGCAGGCCATGCTCCATACGCTTGAGGAAGCCCTTATTCAGGGCCCGCGCTTCACCTTCGAGCACGCCGCTGTGCACCTCGATCCCAACCTGGGCCAAGCGCTGCATGCCGCGCCCGGCGACTTCCGGGTTGGGGTCCTGCATCGCCGCGACCACCCGCGCCAGCCCGGCACTCACCAGCGCATCGGCGCACGGTGGGGTGTGGCCGTAATGGCTGCAGGGCTCGAGGGTTACGTACGCCGTGGCACCTCGGGCCTTGTCACCGGCAGCCCGCAAGGCATGCACTTCGGCATGGGGTTCGCCGGTGCGCACGTGCCAGCCTTCGCCGACAACCTGACCATCGCGGACAATCACGCAGCCCACGCGCGGGTTGGGGTGGGTGGTGTACAGGCCGTTGCGCGCCAGTTCGAGGGCGCGGGCCATGTAATGGGCGTCGAGGACAGTCTGTTCAGCAGAAGGCGGGGTCATTCTTTGGCAGGCTCACGGGCCAGGCGGTCGATCTCTTCGCGGAACTCGTTGAGGTCCTGGAAGCGTCGATACACCGAAGCGAAACGGATATAGGCGACTTCGTCGAGCTTTTGCAGCTCGCCCATCACCAGCTCTCCAACCACCAGGCTCTTGACCTCGCGCTCGCCGGTGGCGCGCAGCTTATGCTTGATATGCGCCAGCGCCGCCTCCAGCCGCTCGACACTCACCGGGCGTTTTTCCAGGGCGCGCTGCATACCGGCGCGCAGTTTTTCTTCGTCGAAAGGCTGGCGGCTGCCGTCGGACTTGATCAGACGCGGCAATACCAGTTCGGCGGTTTCGAAGGTGGTGAAACGTTCACCGCAGCCAGAGGCCAGGCATTCGCGCCGGCGACGCACTTGATCGCCCTCGGCGACCAGACGCGAGTCAATGACCTTGGTGTCGTTGGCACCGCAGAAGGGACAGTGCATGGTGGCAGGCAACAAAAAAAGGGAGGGCCATGGTAGCGCATCCCTGTGGCAAGACAAGCCATAGCCTTTACGGTATATAGGCAGGCCTATATGTTTCTTATATTTCAAGCCACGGATTTTGTCCTTTTCTGGAGCCGTACATGCAGTTACGACCACTTGTTTTGCTCACCGTGTTCAGTGTCCTGGTCGCCTGCAGCAGCGAAGCCCCCAAGCCGGCCGCACCTCAACCGACGCCCGCACAAGAGAAAAAAGTCCCCGGCATTGAAGACCTCGGCCCCCTGCCCGCCTATCAACGCGAAATCAGCGGCAGCCTCACCAACGTGCCGGCCGGTGCCGAAGTCGAGATGGCGCTGCTGGTGATCGATGACCGTTCGCGCCCGCAACAACTGCTGGCGAGCAGCGTACTGACCGGCAACGGCAAGCCCCTGGCCTTCCGCCTGCGCTACAACCCCGAGGCGTTCCCAGCCGGTGCGCGGGTTGAATTGCGTGGCCGTGCCAGCCAATCCGGCCAGTTGATCCTGCACCTGCCCGCCGTACGCATCACCCAGGCCATCACCCAGACCACCGGCCCCCTGGAACTCGTCAAGGCACCATGACGCCACCGTTGGACTTGCAGCGCGCCCTGAGCGCGCTGATCGGCGACGCCCAACTGGTGCCCTGCCCGCTGCCGGGCACCGAGCTTTCATTGTGGCTGCTGGATGCGGACAACATGGACCGCGCCTTCAGTCCCGAGGAAACCCGACGCATCCTGCATGAACCGCCCTACTGGAGTTTTTGCTGGGCCAGTGGTTTGGCGCTGGCGCGGTATCTGGCGGCGAACCCGCAATGGGTGAAAGGCAAGCGCGTGCTGGATTTCGGCGCTGGCTCCGGTGTGGCCGGAATTGCGGCGGTTAAAGCCGGCGCGTTGGAAGTGGTTGCCTGCGACCTCGACCCGCTGGCGTTAGCGTCCTGCCGGGCGAATGCCGAACTCAACGGCGTGGCGCTGAGCTATTCAGCGGACTTTTTCGCCGAAGCCGACCGCTTCGACCTGATCCTGGTCGCCGATGTGCTCTACGACCGGGCCAACCTGCCGTTGCTCGACCACTTCCTCAGCCGAGGCCGCGAAGCGCTGGTGGCGGACTCGCGCGTGCGGGACTTCCAGCACCCGGCTTATCGGCGGCTGGAGATACTCGATGCGCTGACATTGCCGGACTTGGCCGAGCCTTGGGAGTTTCGCAAGGTGAGCCTGTACCATTCGCGGCGCCAGCCCTTATAGTTGCCCCATTCCCGCTTTATTCGAGACGCCCCATGAGTGAGCCCACGCCGTACATCTTCGACGTCACCAGCGCCAATTTCGACCAGGCCGTGATCCAAAACTCCTTCGAAAAACCCGTACTCGTGGATTTCTGGGCCGAGTGGTGCGCGCCGTGCAAGGCGTTGATGCCCATGCTGGCGCAGATTGCCCAGAGTTATCAGGGCGAGCTACTGCTGGCCAAGGTCGATTGCGAGGCCGAGCAGGACATCGTCGCGCGCTTTGGCATTCAAAGCCTGCCGACGGTGGTGCTGTTCAAGGATGGCCAGCCGGTGGATGGATTTGCCGGGGCGCAGCCGGAGTCGGCGGTGCGGGCGATGCTGGAGCCGCATGTGCAGATGCCACCACCGGCTGCAGCTGACCCGCTGGAGCAGGCCAAGGCGCTGTTTGCCGATGGCCGCATCAGCGACGCCGAGGCCGTGCTGGTAGCGCTGCTGGGTGAAGACAACACCAACGCCGCCGCGTTGATT
This sequence comes from Pseudomonas sp. SJZ103, assembly GCF_007828335.1. NCBI lineage: Bacteria > Pseudomonadati > Pseudomonadota > Gammaproteobacteria > Pseudomonadales > Pseudomonadaceae > Pseudomonas > Pseudomonas sp. SJZ103. The sequence continues at coordinate 61,820 of NZ_VIUN01000005.1, read as the reverse complement.
CTGTACGCGCGTTGCCTGGCCGAACGCGGTGAGTTGGGTGAAGCCCAAACCGTGCTCGATGCGGTGAAGAGCGATGACCACAAAGCCGCCCTCGCCGGCGCCAAGGCGCAAATCACCTTCCTGCGCCAGGCCGCCGACCTGCCGGACGCCGCCGAGTTGAAAAGCCGCCTGGCACAAAACCCGCAGGACGACGAAGCCGCCTATCAACTGGCCATCCAGCAACTGGCGCGCCAGCAGTACGACGCCGCGCTGGAAGGCCTGCTCAAGTTGTTTATCCGCAACCGCGGCTACAGCGAAGGCCTGCCGCACAAGACCTTGCTGCAGGTGTTCGAACTGCTGGGCAATGATCACCCGCTGGTGACCGTGTACCGCCGCAAGTTGTTCGCCGCGCTGTACTAATCGCCGATCCAACTGTACAGCGGCGTATCCCCGCCGCTGGCCACTTTCACCTTGGCGCTATGGCGCAGGCGCACCAACAGGCGCTTGCCCGCCGCGGCATCCCCCGCCAAACCTTCCAGTCGATCAAGCAATTCCAGGCCGCTGAGCTGCCCGGCGTTGCGCAGCAGGTCCTGGGCGTTCTGCCACAGATCATCGTTCTGCTTGACCGGCGCCGCCGGCGCGGCGGCCGCGTTTGCCGTTGGCGTTACCTGCAACTGTGCGCCGAGTCGCGCCCAATCGCCGTCATCCAGTTCCAGGGTCAAGTCCACCGGCAGGTCGCCAACGGTTCCACGAATTCGCAACATCGTCCTTACTCCTGCATTTTTCTGACAAGCATGCTCCCATGTGGCTTGCGCAACGCCAAGCAGGCGGTCAAACTCTCAGCACTATTGTTATAAGATCACATAACATAAATTTCATTTTCTGGAGCCTTCTCATGCGCCGTCTGCTGCTTGCTTTGCCGTTTGCCCTGTTGCCACTCGCCATCGCTCACGCCGCCGACGAGCATGACCACGATCACGAACACGGTAGCCTCGGCGCACACGAACACGGCGTCGGTCGCCTCAACGCGGTGCTCGACGGCCAGGCCCTGGAGCTTGAACTGGACAGCCCGGCGATGAACCTGGTGGGCTTCGAACACGTCGCCACCAGCGCTGCCGACAAAGCCAAGGTCGCCGCCGCACGCAAACAGCTGGAGAACCCGCTGGCCCTGTTCAACCTGCCCAAGGCCGCCGGTTGCGTGATCAGCACCCAGGAACTCAACAGCCCGCTGTTCGGCGACAAACCGGAAGCCGACCACGACGACGATGATCATGATGACGACGCCAAAGACGGCGCCCACGAGCATCATCACGATCACAGTGAGATCCACGCCCACTACCAATTCACCTGCGCCACGCCGGCCGCCCTGGGCAACCTGGACCTGACCCAGGTGTTCAAGACCTTCCCCGCCACCCAGAAAATTCAGGTACAACTGATCGGCCCGAGCGGCCAGCAAGGCGTTGAAGCGACGGCCACAGCAGCCACCCTGAAGTTCTGAGCCCCCATGACCCACGCATTGATCGAACTGTCTGACCTGGGCTTTAACTGGCCAGGTCACCCACAGTTACTGGACATCCCCGCGTTCCGCCTGGAAGCGGGGGAAACCCTGTTTCTCAAGGGGCCGAGCGGCAGTGGCAAAACCACCTTGCTCGGCCTGCTCGGCGGCGTACAGAAGCCCAGCCGCGGCAGCATCCGCCTGCTCGGCCAGGAGCTGACCGAACTCTCGGCCGGTGCGCGGGACCGCTTTCGCGTTGACCACACCGGCTATATCTTCCAGCAGTTCAACCTGCTGCCGTTCCTGTCGGTGCGCGAGAACGTCGAGCTGCCCTGTCACTTTTCCAAGCTGCGCGCGCAACGGGCAATCCAACGCCACGGCAGCGTCGACCAGGCCGCCGCGACCTTGCTGGCACACTTGGGCTTGAAGGACAAAGACCTGCTGGAGCGCCGTGCCGATTCGTTGTCCATCGGCCAACAGCAACGGGTGGCCGCCGCCCGTGCGCTGATCGGCCAACCGGAGTTGGTGATCGCCGACGAGCCCACCTCGGCCCTGGACTACGACGCCCGCGAAGCCTTCATTCAACTGCTGTTCGCCGAATGCCGCGAAGCCGGCGCCAGCCTGTTGTTTGTCAGCCATGACCAAAGCCTGGCGCCGCTGTTCGACCGCAACCTGTCGCTGGCCGAACTCAATCGCGCCGCCACGCCCGCAGAGGTTTGAGATGTATCTGTTTCGTCTAGCCATGGCCAGCCTGGCTAACCGCCGCTTTACCGCGATCCTCACCGCCTTCGCCATCGCCTTGTCGGTGTGCCTCCTGCTGGCGGTGGAGCGCGTGCGCGTTGAGGCGCGCAACAGTTTCGCCAGCACCATCAGCGGCACCGACCTGATCGTCGGCGCGCGCTCAGGGTCGGTCAACCTGCTGCTGTACTCGGTGTTTCGCATCGGCAACGCCACCAACAACATTCGTTGGGACAGCTACGAGCACTTCGCCGCCAGCCCCCAGGTGAAATGGGCGATCCCGATTTCCCTCGGCGACTCCCATCGCGGCTACCGCGTAATGGGCACCAACGAATCGTACTTCGAGCACTACCAGTACGGCCGCAAACAGAACCTGGAACTGGCCAGCGGCCGCGCCTTCGCCACCGACCCGTTCGAAGTGGTACTCGGCGCCGAAGTCGCCGATGCCCTGCACTACAAGCTCGGCGACAAGCTGGTACTGGCCCACGGCGTGGCGGTGGTCAGCCTGGTCAAGCACGATGACAAACCATTCACCGTGGTCGGCATCCTCAAGCGCACCGGCACGCCGGTGGACCGCACGCTGCATATCAGCCTCGGCGGCATGGAGGCGATTCATATCGACTGGCACAACGGCGTACCGGCCCAGGGCAAAGGCCGCATCAGTGCCGACCAGGCGCGCAACATGGACCTCACCCCGCAAGCCATCACGGCCTTTATGCTCGGCCTGAACAACAAGATCTCCACCTTCGCCCTGCAGCGGGAGATCAACGAGTTCCGTGGCGAGCCGATGCTGGCGATCCTGCCCGGTGTGGCGCTGCAAGAGCTATGGAGCATGATGGGCACCGCCGAAAAGGCCCTGTTCGTGATCTCGCTGTTCGTGGTGCTGACCGGCTTGATCGGCATGCTCACCGCAATCCTCACCAGCCTCAACGAACGCCGCCGCGAAATGGCGATCCTGCGTTCGGTGGGTGCGCGGCCGTGGCATATCGCGACGCTGCTGATCCTCGAAGCCTTCGCCCTGGCCCTGTCTGGCGTGATCGCAGGCGTGGGTTTGCTGTACGTGTGCATCGCTGCATCACGCGGGTATTTGCAGGCCAATTACGGTCTGGACCTGCCGATGTCGTGGCCCAGCGAATATGAATGGTCCTTGCTCGCCGGTATTCTGGCGGCAGCGCTGTTGATGGGCAGCGTGCCCGCCTGGCGCGCCTACCGACAATCCCTGGCCGATGGCCTGTCCATACGTTTATGAGGAAGGCTTAGATGCGTCGCGCTCTGTTTGCGTTATTGCTGCTGGTGACCGTGCCTGCCTGGGCGGAGGACCAGCCCAAGGACCTGTCCTGGCAGGAGATGATCCCGCCGGACGCGCCGCCGGAAATCCCCAACATGAAACCGCTGCACAACCTGTCGAACATGGCCGATGCCTTGTCCGTCGAAGCGGCGCCGGCGGCCAAGCAGGAACTGCCCAACGCGCCGGTGGTGCAGAGCCTCGACGGCCAGCATATTCGCCTGCCGGGGTACATCGTGCCACTGGAAGTCAGCGAAGAAGGCCGCACCACCGAGTTTTTGCTGGTGCCGTATTTCGGCGCGTGCATCCATGTGCCGCCGCCGCCGTCGAACCAGATCGTGCATGTAAAGAGCGAGGTCGGCGTGAAGCTCGATGAGCTGTATCAGCCGTACTGGATCGAAGGCACGATGCAGGTCAAACCGTCATCCAGTGAGCTTGCAGATGCCGGTTATCAAATGGATGCGCAGAAGATTTACGTATATGAGCTGCAGGAGTAGCGGGTTATTACCGTTTCATTGAGCTGAGTCAACGGCCCAACCGGAACGATCTTTACCATTGGATGTATCTCTTTTAATACACCCTCTGGAGCTCCTATGAACAAGTCTCTGCTCGGCGCGTCCCTCTTCGCGCTCGCCCTCGCCGCCCCTGCCGTCCACGCTCACGAAGCGGGTGACATTCTGATTCGTGCCGGTGCAATCACCGTGAACCCGAAGGCAGACAGCAGCACCGTCAAAGTTGACCAAGGCCCATTGGCCGGTGCCAACCTGGGCGGCAAGGCGACCATGAGCAGCGACACCCAACTGGGTCTGAACTTCGCCTACATGCTGACCAATCACGTCGGTATCGAACTGCTGGCTGCCACACCGTTCGAGCATGACGTGAAGATCAAGGGCACCGCCCTCGGCGCCGCCAACGGCAAGCTCGGTACGCTGAAACACCTGCCGCCAACCCTGAGCGTCGTGTACTACCCACTGGACAACAAATCCCCGTTCCAACCGTACGTAGGCGCCGGTATCAACTACACCTGGATCTACGACGAACACGTCGGCAGCCGCGCCTCCGAAGCCGGTTTCAGCAACTTCAAGGCCGAGAACTCCTGGGGCTGGGCTGCGCAGATCGGCGCGGACTACATGATCAACGACAAGTGGATGATCAACGCCCAGGCGCGCTACATCGACATCAGCACCAAGGCTACCGTGGAAAACAATGCCGTGGCGCCGGGCACCCGTGCCAAGGTCAATGTGGACGTGGACCCGATGGTTTACATGGTGGGTATCGGCTACAAGTTCTAAGCAACACTGCATAACCAATGTGGGAGGGGGCTTGCTCCCGATAGCGGTGGATCAGTCATGAACCTGTTGACTGACACGCTGCTATCGGGAGCAAGCCCCCTCCCACATTTACTTTGTGTTGTGTCAGCCGTGGCGATAGAACCGGTCAAGCAATGCCGGTAGCCCTGCGCGCCACGCCCGAGGCTTGATGCCGAAGGTGTGGAGGATTTTCTTGCAGGCCAGCACCGCATGCTGCGGTTCGTCTGCCGCATCCGGCCGTGCCGCGTGGGCCTGGGCGGTAGGGGCTTCAATGGCCAGCGGGTGAAAGGTGCGCGCCTCGGTGAGGATCGCCTGGCCCAGCGCCAGCGGCGTGGTCGCCTCATGCCCGGCATAGTGGTAAGTGCCCCACAGCGGCGCCGCGCAATCAAGTTGCTTGAGCACCGAGATAATCACCCGCGCAGCATCGTCAACCGGCGTCGGGTTGCCGCGACGATCGTCCGCCATCAACAATTCATCCGGTTTTTCCGCCCGGGCCAGGAAGCGCCCGAGGGTGCCGTCGACGCTGTCATCCAGAAGCCAGCCAAAACGTAGCAGCACATGCTGCGGGCAAGTGGCGCGCACGCTTTGCTCGATACGCCACAACGCCTGGCCACGCAGGCCCAGGGGCACCGGCTCGTCCTTTTCGCTGTAGGCGGTGGCGCGGGAGCCATCGAATACGCGGTAGCTGGACGGTTGCAGCAAGGTAATGTTGTGGTGCTGACACAGTTCGGCCAGGCGTTCGATGGCGAATTCCTGGGCGGCCAGGCGGGTCTCGCTGACGGCTTCGGCCTGGAACCAGTCGAAGTAGTAGGCGAGGTTGATCAACGCATCGGGACGGGTGTCGTCGAGCAATTGGGTGAGGCTCGCGGCATCCCAGCCGTCTTTGGGCGGTTTGGGGGCGAGGAAACCGATGTCTTCCTCTGCACCGAGGCGAATCAGCGCCTGCCCGAGGGCATTCCCGCCGCCCAGTAACATAAGGCGCATTCGCATAGATTGAGCAGGCCCGGTCTGTTTGGAACGATGGTTATTGTCGGCAGGCGGGTGAGGCATGCCGTAGGGTTATTCCAGAATCGTTGCATTTTGCGGGTTTGTAGCGCAACCGTCACGGATAAAGTGCGGGGTTGCAACTTGTTGGAGTGGGCTGCATAACTTAGGCATGAACCTTCCTGAATCAACCGACACGGTATTGAACGGCTTTCACCCCGCCGTCAGCACCTGGTTCCGCCACACCTTCCCCTCGGTAACCAGCGCCCAGGCCCAGGCGTGGCCGCTGATCCGCGCGCGCCGTTCAACGCTGATCGCGGCGCCGACCGGTTCCGGCAAGACGTTGACGGCGTTCCTCGCGGTGCTGGATGACCTGGTTCACCAGGGCTTGGCCAATGGCGGGCAACTGCCGGACGAGACGCTGGTGGTGTATGTGTCGCCGCTCAAGGCGCTGTCCAACGACATCCAGATCAACCTGCAGACCCCGCTGGCCGGGATCACCGAGCATTTGCAGCGCCTGGGCCTGCCGCCGCTGGTGATTCGCACCGCCGTACGCACCGGCGACACCCCGCAGAAAGACCGCGCACAGATGCGCAAGCGCCCGCCGCACATCCTGGTGACCACGCCGGAATCGCTCTACGTGCTGCTGGGCTCGGACTCCGGCCGGCAGATGCTGGCCAGCACGCGCACGGTCATCGTCGATGAAATCCACGCCATCGCCGCCAGCAAACGCGGCAGCCACCTGGCCCTGAGCCTGGAACGCCTGCAAGGCTTGTGTACCGAGCCGTTGACCCGCATCGGTTTGTCGGCCACGCAAAAACCTGTCGAGGCGGTGTCGCGCTTTCTGGTGGGTACCGACCGGGCGTGCGACATCGTCGACATCGGCCATGCCCGTGCCCGCGACCTGGATATCGAAGTGCCGCCGGTGCCGCTGTCGGCGGTGATGGCCAACGATGTCTGGGAGTTGGTCTACGACCGTCTCGCCGCCCTGGCCCGTGAGCATCGCACCACGCTGATCTTCGTCAACACCCGGCGCCTGGCCGAACGCCTGGCCCGGCATTTGAGCGAGCGCCTGGGCAAGAGCGCCGTCGCTGCCCACCACGGCAGCCTGGCCAAGGAGATGCGCCTGGACGCCGAGCAACGGCTCAAGGCCGGCGAGCTGCAAGTGCTGATCGCCACCGCGTCCCTGGAACTGGGGATTGATATCGGCGATGTCGACCTGGTGTGCCAGATCGCGTCGCCAGGCTCCATCAACGGTTTTCTGCAGCGGGTGGGCCGCTCCGGGCACCAGGTCGGCGGCACGCCCAAGGGACGCCTGTTTGCCACGACCCGCGACGACCTGATCGAATGCGCCGCCCTGCTCGATTGTGTACGCCGGGGCGAGTTGGACACCTTGCAGGTCCCGGTGGCGCCGCTGGACGTGCTGGCCCAGCAGATCATCGCCGAGGTCAGTGCCCAGGAGTGGCCGGAACAGGCCTTGCTCGACCTGATCCACCGCGCCGCGCCCTATGCCACCCTGGATGAACGCCACTACCAGGCGCTGCTGCAGATGCTCGCCGACGGTTACAACGGCCGCCAGGGCATCCGCAGCGCGTACCTGCACCGCGACGCACTGACCCGCACCCTGCGCGGTCGCCGTGGCACCAAGCTGACCGCCGTGACCAGCGGCGGCACCATCCCCGACAACGCCGACTACAGCGTGTTGCTGGAGCCCCAGGGCCTGAATATCGGCAGCGTCAACGAAGATTTCGCAGTGGAAAGTATCGCCGGGGATATCTTCCAGCTCGGTAATACGTCCTACAGGATTTTGCGGGTCGAAGCCGGCAAAGTGCGGGTCGAAGACGCTCACGGCCAACCGCCGACCATTCCGTTCTGGCTCGGTGAAGCGCCGGGGCGCAGCAATGAGTTATCCGCTGCGGTCGCACGTTTGCAGGGGCAACTCGACGGCCTGCTCAGCGCCAGCCCCGGCGACCTGCAACCGGCGCATGACTGGCTTACCGGCACCCTCGGCCTGAACCGCGCCAGCGCCGAACAGCTCCTCGATTACCTGGCCCACGCGCGCCTGGCACTCGGCGCGTTGCCGTCCCAGGACACCTTGATCATGGAGCGGTTTTTCGACGAGTCCGGCGGTACCCAACTGATCATCCACACGCCGTTCGGCAGCCGCGTCAACCGGGCCTGGGGCCTGGCCTTGCGCAAGCGTTTTTGCCGCACCTTCAACTTTGAACTGCAAGCGGCAGCCAGTGAAAATGCGATCGTGCTGTCGCTGTCCACCAGCCACAGTTTCGAGCTCAATGAGGTATGGCGTTACCTCAACAGCAACAGTGCCGAACACCTGCTGATCCAGGCCGTACTGGATGCACCGCTGTTCGGTGTGCGCTGGCGCTGGAACGCCGGCGTGGCCCTGGCGCTGCCGCGCTTTACCGCCGGGCGCAAAGTGGCGCCGCAGATCCAGCGCATGAAGAGCGAAGACCTGATCGCCAGCGTGTTCCCCGACCAGATCGCCTGCCTGGAAAACCTCGCCGGCGAACGCGAAGTGCCCGAGCACCCGCTGGTGGAGCAAACCCTCGACGACTGCCTGCACGAAGCCATGGACAGCGACGCCTGGCTTGCCTTGCTGCGGCGCATGGAGCGCGGCGAAGTGCGGTTGATCAGCCGCGACCTGCCGGCGCCCTCGCCCATGGCTGCCGAAATCCTCAGCGCGCGCCCCTACACTTTTCTCGACGATGCACCGCTGGAAGAACGCCGCACCCAGGCCGTGCTCAACCGCCGTTGGAGCGACCCGCAGAGCACCGACGACCTCGGAGCACTGGACGCGGACGCCATCGCCGGCGTGTGCGAAGAGGCCTGGCCGGCGCCCCATGGCGTGGATGAAATGCATGAGGCATTGATGAGCCTGGCGTGCATCGCCAGCAACGAGGTCACCCCGCAATGGGCCGAGTGGTTGCAGGCCCTGGCTAAAGGTGGCCGCGCCTATCAATTGCCCAACGGCCTGTGGGTCGCAGGGGAACGCCTGGGGTGTTTGCAGGCGATCTATCCTCACAATTTGCCACTGCTCCCCGGCTTCGATGAGCCCTGGAGCTTTGACGACGCGCTGGTGGAACTGCTGCGCGCGCGCCTCGGTGGCTTCGGCCCGCAGCGCCTGATCGAGATCGCTGCGCCACTGGCCTTGCCGCTGGGCGATATCACCCAGGCGCTGGCCCGCCTGGAGCAGGAAGGCTACGTGCTGCGCGGTCGCTTCAGCCCCGGCGCACTCGAGGAACAATGGTGCGAACGGCATCTGCTCGCGCGCATTCATCGCTACACGGTCAAGCGCCTGCGCCGGGAAATCGAGCCGGTGGCACTGCAGGATTTCATGCGTTTCCTGTTCGATTGGCAGCACCTGTCCGAGAGCACGCGCGGCCAGGGCAGCGGCGTGTTGCCGCAGATTGTCGGCCAGTTCGAAGGGTACGCCGCCGCCACGTCGGCCTGGGACAGTGACCTGCTCAGTGCACGGATCAAGGATTACTCATCGACCTGGCTCGACGACCTGTGCCGCAGCGGCAAGCTGGTATGGACGCGCTTGAGCAACAAAGCCGGCGCCATCGCCCTGCGCAGCACGCCGGTGGTGCTGTTGCCGCGCAGCCAGGTGGCATTGTGGAGCGGGCTGACCGAACCCACCGACAGCACGACCCTGTCGCTCAAGGCGCAAAAGGTCCACCTGGCCCTGCGTGAACACGGCGCGCTGTTTTTCGATGAGCTCGTGCACGAAGCCCATCTGCTGCGCAGCGAGCTGGAAACCGCCTTGCAGGAACTGGTCGGCGCCGGCCTGGTAAATGCCGACAGCTTTGCCGGGTTGCGTGCCCTGACCACCCCGGCCAGCAAGCGCCAGGCGCGCAGCAGTCGGCGCGGGCGTGGGGCGTTTATCGGCGGCATGGACGATGCCGGGCGCTGGGCGCTGATTCGCCGCCCATCAACCGCCGCCGGCCCGCACTCGGCCGAAACCCTGGAACATGTGGCGATGACCTTGCTGCGCCGTTATGGCGTGGTGTTCTGGCGCTTGCTGGAGCGCGAGGCGGATTGGTTGCCGAGTTGGCGCGAATTGCTGCGTACGTTCCATCGGCTGGAGGCGCGGGGTGAGATTCGTGGCGGGCGGTTTGTCAGCGGGTTGGCGGGTGAGCAGTTTGCCTTGCCGGAGGCAATCCCGTTGCTGCGCGAAGTGCGGCGCAGGCCCCATGACGGGAGTTTGATTGCGGTGTGCGGGGCTGACCCGCTGAACCTGGTGGGCACACTGTTGCCGGGCAGCAAGGTGCCGGCGGTGAGCGGGAATCGAATTGTGTATCGGGATGGGTTGCCGGCGGCGGTGATGGTCGCCGGCAAGCAGCAGATACTGCTGGATGTGGATCAGCAGGCGGTGCAGGAGAAGTTGATCAGGCACTGAATTTGAAGGCCTCATTAAGGCCTGGGCTGCTCCGTCAACACCACCGACGCCGGCATCTCTTCCTCCGGCTCATCCACCTGGGTTGGGCGCTTTGGCAGCAAAACCTGCTGTGGATAAGTCTGCGCGAAGTGCACTTCATCACAGTTATCCACAAGCTTTTTCAAACGCTGGTTAAACGCACGGCTCACCGCATATTGCCCGCCGGACACGGTACGGAACTGCGCCGTGAGCACCACGCCATTCAGGTCCATCTTGTCGACGCCAAACACCTCCAGCGGCCCTTGCAGGTTGTACTTGAGGAACACATCGTCGCGAATCGACTGCCCGGCCTCGCGGATCAGCTCCACGGCCTTGTCCACATCGGTGTCGTAGGTGAACTGCACCGAGAAGAACGCATAGGCAAATTGCCGCGACTGGTTGGTGACCGCCTTGATCTGCCCGAACGGCACCGAATGCACAAAGCCTTTGCCGTCACGCAGGCGCAGGGTGCGGATGGTCAGGCCTTCGACGGTGCCGGCGTGGCCGGAGTCGAGCACCACCCAGTCGCCGATGGACAGCGTGTCTTCGATGATGATGAACAGGCCGGTGATCACGTCCTGCACCAGTTGCTGGGAACCGAAACCAATCGCCAGGCCGACCACACCGGCACCCGCCAGCAGCGGCGCGACGTTGATGCCGAGGTTGGCCATGGTAGTGATTGCGCAGATCACCACCAGGATGATTTTCACCGCATTGCGCAGCAGCGGCAGGATAGTTTTCACCCGGGTGCTGGGCTGGCGGCTGGAGCGTTTGTTCACCGGCGGTTTCAGCGCTTCCTGGATCGCCGTGTCGAGCACCACCCAGAACAACCAGGTCATCAGCAGGATCAGGCCGATGCTGCTGAGGGAGTCGCTGATCGCACGGCCCACCGAGTTGCGCTGGGCAAATTCGAACAGCGACACGCCCCAGATCCGCCCGAGGATTTCGATAAAGGCGATGGCCATGACGATGCGCAAGATCGCGTGCAACAGGCTGAGAAAGCGCTCCTTGTAAGCACTGCTGCGTTGGATCGCCACCTGACTGCGGGACTTGAACAAGTGTTGCAGCACCGTGCTGAGAAACACCGTGCCGATCAACAGGATCGTGGTGAACAGCGCGCAGCGCAGGGCTTTCTGGTTGTCGTCGCCGGCGCCGATCAGGTTGATCGCCGAGACCAGCACCATCAATAAGATCGGCCAGTACCACAGCCCGGAAAATATTCGCAGCGACTGCTGCAAGGCCGGGTGTTTCAGGCGCTGGGCCAGCGGTCGATTGCGGATCAGGTGAGCCACCGGACGGCGCAGGCGCACCACCAGCACGCCAAAGATCACCGCGGCGAACAGGCCGGTAAACACCGCGATACTGCTGGTGATATTACCGCCGAGCTGACGCGCAATCTGCGGGCTGGTCAGGGCGTCGCTGAGGGCCGCGAGGAAGCCGATCAGGAACAGCGGCTTGGGGCAGTAGTCGCGAATGATCTGCACCGCCGGCCGCTTGTGGCCGACATTGAACATGACGATGACGCACAGCAGCATGGAGGTGGAAAAGATGCCGCTGCTGGTGGCGTAGGCAAAACACAGCGCCAGCGCACGGCCTATCGAGGCGGGTAAAAAGTGGCTGACGTAAAGCGTCAACGGCAGGCAGATCAGCGCCGGGATCGTGTAGGGCACCACATAACCCAGCACGCCTTGCAGGCGCCCCCGTCGTTCGATGAAAGGACGGCGACTCAGGCGCAGCACGATAAACCGCCCCAGCAGCGTCAACCCCACGAAGGCACCGACCCACACCCCGGACAGCAGCAGGAAGTCGCCGGCCACGCTCCACGGCGAACGCTCCGACGTCTGGTCAACCAACCGGCCGACCTCATCTGCCGCGCGGTCCGCGCGCAGGCGCCAGGCATCAACGAGGTTCTGATTGAGGTCGAGCTTGTTCTGCACATCATCGATGCTGGAACTGATGGCACCGAGCAGTCCGCCCTCCACCAGCAACTCGGGTTTGGCCGGCGCTTCGGCTTCCGGCGCGGTGGCCGCGGCTTGCAGTGCGTCGCTGCCGCAGAAAAGCAGCGCGCCGAGCAGTAATGCAGTCTTGAAATTCAGCAAAACACCGGGCTCCTTCAGAAGGGTCTGTAAGGAACTGACGGGTTTGAGCCTTGATCGTTCCCCTGCTTGATTGCCGGGTACTGATCCAAATGGGTTTATGCCGCCTGTAGGACGATGGAAACTTTCGGCCAAAAATCGCAGTCAGCCATAAACGGGGGTAAAGCCCCCACCCTTTCACAGGAGCAATCATGGCTGCGATCCCCGACTGGGTGCCCATTACCCCTAGCGTCGCCATCACTCGCTTCACGGTGCTGACGGTCAATATCCACAAGGGCTTCACCGCCTTGAACCGGCGTTTCATCCTGCCCGAGCTGCGCGAAGCGGTGCGCAGTGTGGGCGCTGATATGGTGTTTCTGCAGGAAATCCACGGCACCCACGAGCGCCATCCCCAGCGTTACAGTGACTGGCCGAACATGCCGCAGTACGAGTTCCTCGCCGACAGCATCTGGCCGCAGTTCGCCTACGGGCGCAACGCGGTCTACCCCCATGGCGACCACGGCAATGCGTTGCTGTCGAAATTCCAGATCGTGAGTTACGACAACCTCGACATTTCCCAAAGCGGCCATGAAAACCGCGGCCTGCTGCATTGTGTGCTGCGCCTGCCCGGTACCGGGCAGGAGGTGCATGCGATCTGTATTCATCTGGGCTTGCGCGAGGTGCATCGCCAGCAGCAATTACGTTTGCTGGAGCAGCGCATCAGCGAAATTCCTGCCGATGCGCCGTTGGTGGTTGCCGGGGATTTCAATGACTGGCGCCAGCGCGCCGACTTGAGCCAAAGCGGCCTCACGGAAGTGTTCATGCACGCCTTGGGCAAACCCGCGCGCACCTTCCCGGCGCGCCTGCCGCTGCTGCCGCTGGACCGCATCTACGTACGCAATCTAAAGATTCATAACCCCAAGGTGCTGACCACCCGTCCCTGGTCCCATTTGTCCGACCACGTACCCCTGTCGGTGGAGATCGAGCTATGAACGTTGCGGTCGAGCATATTTCCACCGACCAGCCGCCGGATGATGCCAAGGCTCGTGACCTCGATTACGGCTGGCAGAGCGGCAACCAGATCGAATTGCTGGAGAACGGCGAAGCCTATTTCCCCCAAGTGTTCGACGCCATGCGCCAGGCCCAGCGCGAGATCCTGTTGGAGACCTTTATCCTTTTCGAGGACAAGGTCGGCCATGAGCTGCAAGGCATCCTGATCGAGGCTGCGCAACGTGGCGTGAAGGTAGTGGTCAGCCTCGACGGTTTTGGTTGCGGCGAGCTGAGCCCGTTGTTCCTGAGCGAACTGGCTGACGCCGGCGTCATGGTGCAAATGTTTGATCCCGCGTCAAAGACCCTGGGGATTCGTACCAACTGGTTTCGGCGCCTGCACCGCAAGATCGTGGTGGTGGACGCCAAGGTGGCGTTTATCGGCGGGATCAATTTTTCTGCCGACCACTTGGGGGATTTTGGCCCAGAAGCCAAACAGGATTACGCGGTGCAGGTGATAGGCCCGGCGGTGGCCGACCTGCATCATTTTGCCCTCGCCCAAAGCGGGCGCCAGGTGCGCACGCGGCGCGGGTGGCGACGGCGCCAGCAACGGCCATCGCCTTGGCCGACCGATACAGGCGACGGCCTGGTGCGCCTGATTTACCGCGACAATCTGCAACACCGCGACGACATTGAAGAGGCGTATATCCATGCCCTGAGCAAAGCCCAACAACGCGCGGTGATTGCCAATGCCTACTTTTTCCCCGGTTACCGCCTGCTGCGCGAGATTCGCAACGCGGCGCGCCGTGGCGTAAAGGTGCAATTGATCATGCAGGGCCAGCCCGATGTGCTGCTGGCCAAGCTGGCCGCGCGCATGCTCTACGACTACCTGCTCAAGGATGGCGTGGTGATTCATGAATATTGCCAGCGCCCGCTGCACGGCAAGGTCGCGCTGGTGGATGACGAGTGGAGCACCGTGGGTTCGAGCAACCTCGACCCGTTGAGCCTGTCGCTGAACCTGGAGGCCAACGTGCTGATTCGTGACCGGGCGTTCAATCAGCAGCTGTACGAACGTCTGGACGTACTCGCCAAGGAGCATTGCCAGACCATGCCGGAAAACCGCAAGCCGCGCCTGTGGCTATGGCGATTGACCGTCGGTTTCCTGGTGTTCCATGTGATGCGCCACTTCCCCGCGCTGACGGGCTGGTTGCCGGCGCACAAGCCACGGTTGAAACCCTTTGAGGCTCGAACCCATGACATCTGAAGCTAACGGTTCACGCTTCAAGCGCTGGAAGAAACCGCTGACCGTGGCGTTCTTCCTGCTGCTGATCGTGCTGTTCACCCTGCTTGCAAGGCGTATCGACTGGAGCGAAGTATTCCAGACCCTGGGCGATTTCAAGCTGCGCACCCTGCTGATCGCGGGCACGCTGACGTTGTGCAGCTTTATCGTCTACGCCTGCTTCGACTTGATCGGCCGCACCTACATTCGCCAACCGCTGCGCTGGAAGCAGATTCTGCCGGTCGGGATCATCAGCTATGCGTTCAATCTGAACCTGAGTGCCTGGGTCGGCGGGATCGCCATGCGCTATCGGCTGTATTCGCGGCTGGGGGTGAGCACCGGCAATATCGCCAAGATCCTCGGCCTGAGCCTGGCCACCAATTGGTTTGGCTATATGGCCTTGGCCGGGGTGGTGTTCAGCAGCGGGCTGGTGACCATGCCGCCAGGTTGGAAACTGAGCAGCGGCGCCTTGCAGGGAGTTGGCGTGTTGTTGGTCCTGGCCAGCCTGGGTTACCTGGCGGCGTGCCAGTTCTCGAAAAAGCGTGCGTGGTCGATTCGGGGGATCGAGATCAATCTGCCGTCACTGCGCATGGCGTGCCTGCAGTTGGCATTGGGCGCGTTGAACTGGTCGCTGATGGCTGCGGTGATTTTCACATTGTTGCCCGCCAAACTGGACTACCCGCTGGTGCTGGGCGTGCTGCTGATCAGCGCGATCGCCGGTGTTATCACCCATATCCCGGCCGGGCTCGGGGTACTGGAAGCGGTGTTTATCGCCCTGCTGCAACATGAGGCGTCGCGCGGCAGTTTGCTGGCCGGGCTGATCGCCTATAGGGCCATCTACTTTATCCTGCCGCTGCTGATCGCCCTGGTGATGTACCTCGGTGTCGAGGCCAAAGCCAAGGCATTACGGGTGAAGAAAACACCGGCATGATCGCGTTACTGAGATTGGATGATGCTCAACCGCTCGCCCACCACCATCTCGGTGATCCAGTCCACCAGGATCGAGGTGTAAGCCTGCTGGGACACGGGGTCGCTAAGGGAATGGTCGGCACCGTCGATGATGCGGTGAGTCAGGGAATGGGTCTGCTGGCAGGCCGCGCGGTAGCTCATGATGGTGGCGTGGGGCACATGGTCGTCGGTTTCCGATTCGACGATCAGCACATCGCCAGTGAACGCCGAGCAGGCGTGCAAGGCGCGATTGGTCTCGGCGCGCACCAGCGTGCTGCGATAGTCCATCAAGTCCATTTTGTCCAAGTCACGCTTGGGCTTGAGCCATTCATCGTCGCGGTACAGCGCCGGCACACGCAGTGCCAGCCAGCGCACAGGGCGCAACGATGTCAGGATCGCCGCCAGGTAACCCCCGTAGCTGGTGCCCACCACCGCCACCGCCGAGGTGTCGATGGCCGGGTGCGAGAGCAGTCGGTCGTAGGCCGCCAGCAGATCGCGCAGGTTGTCTTCACGGGTGACGCGGGACAGCGGGATACCCGTGCCGGCGTGGCCACGCAGATCGAACGTCAGGCACACACATCCCAGGCCGGCGATACCTTTGGCGCGTTCCAGGTCACGCTCCTGGCTACCGCCCCAGCCGTGCACAAACAACACACCCGGCACTTTGGATTTGGGACTCAGGAACGTGCCGCTCATCTGTTCGTCGTCGATATCGATCGCAATGCTTTCGCTTCTAGCCGTCATAAGATTCAACCGTCACATACTTGAGAAGAAAGTCGCTGTTTTCGGCCGGGCCTCGGTACACCTCGATGGCATCCGCGGGCAACGCCTGGTCCACGTAGGTTTCTACCGAGGACACATGAATCGCCTTCAGGCCCGGGTGGTTGATAAAACTCTGCAACGCCGCGACTTCCGCGCTGCTGGCGCCGCCCATGCGCCAGGATTGCTCGAGCACGCCGCTGCGGCGCTGGCCGTCGCTGTCCAGGCCCTGGGCGATGTCGTAGTTGCGCCGAGACGCGTAGAAACCCGGGTAGGCCTCATCGGCGGCCGCGTCGAAGACCTGGGCTTGCTCGATGGCTTGGCGCACGTCGCCGGGCAGCTCGAGCTTGAGCAAATCGTCATAACCGCCAGGCACCACCAGCAGGTTGGAGCCACCGTAGACCTCCTCGCCCTGTCCGTCCTGGGTCAGGTATTGCTCGCCGCAGTAGCTGATGACGTGATCGCCGATAAAACTCTGGCCCACACTATGGGTGACCACATCGTGCAGGTCTTGTTCCAGCACGACCCCTTCGCTGAACATTCGGACCGCTTCGGGGCGCGCCAGCACAGCCTCGAACTCATCCAGGCTGTGGATAACTTCCTGGCCGCGCCCGGCGCAGGCATGCACCGGTTTCAGGCGGATCGGCCCGTTGTACAGCAGGCGTTCGGCGGCAGGTCGTGCATCCTCCAAGGCAAATACGCTGAGACCCGCCAGCACAACATCGCGTACACGCTCGCAGAATAACGGCGACCAGCCTTCGGGGGCTTTCGCTTCGGGGCATAGCAGCCCATGGCTGATGGCCTTGGTGCAGATAAAGTCGTGATCGACATAACCGCCCCACAGGTCCGCCGGACCGCTGACGTGAAGTTCCCGGGCCTGGGCAGGACCTACCAGAGTCTGCGTGGGCAGCAGGTAAAGTTCACAACCGGCATGCTTTTGTGGGTCATAACTGCCGCCGAATTTGAGCCCCAGTATCTGCGCCAGCCATCGGGCCAACGCGCGGTTGGTTTCGACTTCATGCTGGGGCGCGCCCGCTCGCGTGGAGTGAGCGACGATCCATTTTTTGCGTTGAATCGGGGTCATGCGTCCCCCTTGGCCATCCTGCCATGTGTGTGGGGGGAAGGCTGCAGGTATCACGCCAAGGTTGTTTCAAAGAAGATGCTTTTAAAATCAAGCCGTTGTCGAAAAAGCGATGGCAGTTGGCCTGCCTGATTCTGCACGACGACACCTTGAACGTACGGTGTTCTGCACGATTCACACGCCAAAACGGCTGCGGTAGTCACTGGGGGCCAATCCGGTAATTTTTTTGAAAATGGCGCGAAAAGCGCTGGGGTCCTGGTAGCCCACGGTCCAGGCAATATGGTCGATGGTGCCGTTGGTAAACTCCAGCATCTGCCGCGCCTTGCCCACGCGCAGGTGCTGGCAGTATTCGGTGGGTTTCAAGCCGGTAGCATTGCGGAAGCGTCGCAGGAAGGTGCGCTCCTCCAGCCCCGCCTCTTGCGCCATGCTGGCGACGGACACGTCCACCGCACCACTGGCTTGCAACCCATGCTGAACCTTGAGGATGGCCGCGTCGCCATGGCTGAGGATCGGCGCGAAGTTACTGCCGCATTGGCTGGCGCTGTCGCTGTGTTCGATCACCAGGAAACGCGCGGTATCGGCGGCGACGCTCGGGCCCATCAGGCGGTCGACCAGGCGCAGGCCCAGCTCGGACCAGGCCATTAGCCCGGCCGTCGTGATCAGATCGCCGTCATCGACGATGGGTTTATCCGCTTCCAGGCGCACGGCCGGGTAACGCGCGGCAAAGGACTTTGCGGAAGACCAATGGGTGGTGGCGCTGCGCCCATCCAGCAGCCCACTGCGCGCCAGCAGGATCGAGCCAATGCACACGCCCCCGAGTACGGTGCCCGCCGCGTGTTGCTGGCGAATCCACTCCAGCAACGCAGGGGGCGCCTGTTCTTCGGTGAATTCACCAATCGACGGTGGCACCAGCACGGCCATCATCGGTTGGTCAGGGCCCGGGTGGCTGGCGAATCCCCTTGACGGTTTGCCACTGGCGTCCACCTGCCAATGGCTGACCCGCAACAACGGCAACTGCGCAGACTGATGCTCAGCGGCGATCCGGTTGGCGACGCCGAACAGGTCGGTCAAACCATGCACAGCAGCCAGTTGCGCCCCCTGATAAATCAACACGCCCAGTTCAACCACGGCCATTGTCAGTTTTCCCCCTGTTATTGTCGGTGCTGCCAATGCCCGGCGTCGGCGCCAGCTAAGATAATGGGCCCCATCACCCATCACGAGGCAATACCCATGGCCAAGCAAGCGCTCATCCTAATCGATATCCAGAACGACTACTTCCCTCAAGGCAAGTGGCCGCTCGATGGCGTGGAAGCCGCAGCGGACAAGGCTGCGCAGGTGCTCCAGGCGTTTCGCCAGAACGGGGATGCGGTGATTCATGTGCGCCATGAGTTCACCTCCGAGGATGCACCGTTTTTCACGCCGAACTCTGAGGGCGCCTATTTGCACCCCAAGGTGCTGAACGAGGGCAGCGAGCCGGTGGTGCTTAAACATTTCGTGAATGCGTTCCGCGAAACCCATCTACGCGCCCTGCTGGAGCAGCGCAGCATCACCGAACTGGTGATAGTCGGCAGCATGAGCCATATGTGCGTCGATGCGGTGGTGCGGGCGGCAGCGGACCTTGGCTACAAGGTCACGGTGATTCATGACGCGTGTGCCACCCGCGACCTGGAATTCAATGGTCAGGTGATTCCGGCGACGCAGGTGCATGGCGCGTATATGGCGTCGTTGGCGTTTGGCTACGCGGGCGTAGTGTCGGCGGATGAGTATTTGAAGGCGCAAGCAGCAGCGGCGTAAGCGCTGCTTGCTTCTGTGCCGTCAGCGGGTCGCGATGATAAACAGGCGCGGGAAGGGCAGTAATACGGTGCCATCCTCTAGAGCTGGATAAGCCTGTGTAATCCGCGCCTGGTATTCCTGTAGGAAGGCGGCTTTTTCGCTATCGTTCAGTGGCGCGAGGAAGGGTCGCAAGCCCGAGCCCTTGAACCACTCCACCACCGCCGCGTGATCCGCCAACGGGTGCTGGTAAGTAGTGCGCCATACGTCCACGGTGCTGCAGTGTTTGCTCAGCAACTCGTAGTAGTAGCTCGCCGAGTGGCGCTCATTGTGTTGGAACGCGCCGTTCTTTGCCGCCCACGGGCCATCTGCTGCCACTTCGCGCGCCAGCCGGTGGGCGGGTTCATTAAGGTTGTCTGGGGTTTGTACGGCGAGCGTGCCACCAGGCGACAACTGGTCGACCAGATGCGGATAGAGCGTGGCGTGGTTTGGCAGCCATTGCAGCGAGGCGTTGGCGAGGATCACGTCGAATGTCTGCGACGGGCTCCAGGCACCGATGTCCGCCAGCTCAAAGTTCAGCGCGGGCAGGCGTTTGCGGGCGTCGTCCAACATGTCGTCGGAACTGTCCATGCCGGTGACCTGCGCCAATGGGAAACGCTCGGCCAATACTTGCGTGGAATTGCCGGGGCCACACCCCAGATCGACCGCAGTGCGCACAACCATATTGGGAATGGCCGCGACCAGGTCACGGACAGGGCGCGTGCGCTGTTGTTCGAACATCGTGTACTGCTTGGCGGACCAGGTCATCACGAACTTCCTTCTTTTGAGAGGTTGGCCACAGCCTAAATCTTGGTAGTCATGAGAACAAATTCCGGGATTGCTGGCCTTCCCTGCCTGGAAAGCGTGGGGCATGAGAAACCTGCCATGGCGTCGACCACTATGCCCCTCAGTGGCGTTTAACTGTTGCAGGGCGACCATCCGAAGACGGTTTTTTCCCGCAGTGTCGCTCGAAAAACCGAGCTAAACTCATTTTTGCCCCGTGCAGACTCGGCATCAAGGGGGCGTTAGTGAAAATGCCAGCGTAGTGTCCATGGACGATTTTTCTGGCCCTTACCAGCCAAATTCATCCACATATCCATGGAGCTATGCCATGTCTTATCTGAAAACTCGCGAAGGCAATGATCTTTATTACAAGGACTGGGGCAGCGGTCAGCCCGTTGTGTTCTGTCACGGGTGGCCACTGAGCAGCGACAGCTGGGAGTCGCAGATGCTGCATTTCGCCAATAACGGTTTTCGCGCCATTGCGCATGATCGCCGTGGGCATGGCCGTTCAAGCCAGCCCTGGGATGGCAATGACATGGACCATTACGCAGATGATTTGGCGGAGCTGATCGAACACTTGGATCTGACAGATGTGATCCTTTTCGGGTTTTCTACCGGAGGCGGCGAAGTCGCGCGGTATATCGCTCGCCATGGCACTGCGCGCGTGGCCAAGGCGGGTTTGATTTGCGCCGTTACGCCACTGATGCTCAAAACCGTCAGCAACCCCCAAGGGACACCCATTGAAGTTTTCGACGCCATGCGAGCCGACTCCATAGCCAACCGCTCGCAGCTCTACCTTGATCTGGCCAGCGGCCCATTTTTCGGATTCAACCGGGAGGGCGTCGAATCCTCTCAGGGCTTGATCAATTCATTCTGGATGCAGGGTGTCATGGGCGGGCATAAAAATACTTTTGATAGCATCAAAGCGTTTTCGGAAACCGACTTCCGAGAGGACTTGAAGCACTTCAATATGCCCACGCTCATCATCCACGGCAGCGACGATCAAATCGTGCCGATACAGGCTTCTGCGTTGCAGACTAACTTCTTGATCCCGCACTCCGAACTGCTGATCTACTCGCGCGCGCCTCATGGTTTGACGGACACTCACAAGCAGCGGGTCAACGCAGATATGCTGGCCTTCGCCCTGCGTTAGGCGCCGTCAATACAAAAAAACCGCGCGGCCTTGTCGGCAGCGCGGTTTTTTTCAGCTTGCAGCGAATAGCTTTGGTACGACTCTAAAATGGGATATCGTCATCAAAGCTGTCGAAATCTGGAGCTGGCTGCGGCGCGGCCTGTTGTGGCGCTGGGCGCGACTCACGCTGTGGCTGCTGGCTTGGCTGTGGACGCGACTGCTGTGGGCGCGGTGCCGAGTTGGACATGCCACCCTGGCCTTGTTGGTCGCCCTGTGGACGGCCGCCCAGCAGTTGCATGGTGCCTTGCATGTCGACCACAATTTCAGTGGTGTAACGTTTGATGCCGTCTTTTTCCCACTCGCGGGTTTGCAGCTTGCCTTCGATGTAGACCTGCGAACCTTTGCGCAGGTACTCACCGGCGATCTCTGCCACCTTGCCGAACATCGACACACGGTGCCACTCGGTTTTCTCGACCTTCTGGCCGGTTTGCTTGTCGGTCCACTGTTCGCTGGTCGCCAGACTCAGGTTGGTCACGGCGTTACCGTTAGGCAAGTAGCGAACTTCGGGATCCTGGCCGCATGTACCGACCAATATGACTTTGTTAACCCCACGGGCCATAACGTTCTCCTATGCTGGGCGCGCTGTCGGCACTGGGTTGACCAGTTGCTCGAGCGTCGCGCGATCCAATAATTCGGTGTCCAATTTGATGTAAATGGCCGCCTCTTCCGCGACCACGACGGCATCCGTTACCCCTACGACGGCCTTCAGGCGCTCTACCAGACCGCTTTCACGGATCGCCTCAGGCGATAGCGGCAAACGCAGACTTGTGACGTAGGGAGGTTCGCGCATGGTAACAGCAAAGGCCAACCAAAGTGCAGCCAGCCCGGCGCATCCGAGGAACACAACCGACAGACCGCCATGCTGGAACATCCAGCCGCCCATGATGCCGCCCAACGCCGAGCCAAGGAACTGGCTGGTGGAATACACCCCCATCGCAGTGCCCTTGCCACCGGCCGGTGAAACCTTACTGATCAGCGAAGGCAATGAAGCCTCCAGCAGGTTGAACGCGGTGAAGAACACCACCGTGCCGATAACCAGCGCCCGTAGGCTGTCGCCGAACTGCCAGAAGAATAGTTCAGTGAGCATTAATGTCGTGACGGCGCCGAGCAAAACTCGTTTCATTTTGCGTTTCTTCTCGCCATAGATGATGAACGGGATCATGGCGAAGAACGAAATCAGCAGTGCGGTGAGGTAGACCCACCAGTGCTGTTCCTTGGGCAGCCCGGCTTTTTCCACCAGCGCCAGGGGCAAGGCGACGAAGCTGCACATCAGCATTGCGTGTAATACGAAGATACCTAAGTCCAGGCGCAACAGGTCCGGGTGCTTGAGCGTCGGCAATAGTGCCTTGCGTGCAACGCCCGACTCACGGTGCTGCAACGTGCCGGTGGAGCGCGGCACCATGAAGGCCACGATCACGATCCCGAACAATGCCATGCCGCCGGTGGCAAGGAACAAGCCGTGCAAGCCAAAGGCACGTGTCAGCAACGGGCCGACGACCATGGCCACGGCGAACGACAGGCCGATGGTCATGCCGATCATGGCCATGGCCTTGGTGCGGTGTTGCTCACGGGTCAGGTCGGACAGCAGCGCCATGACGGCAGCGGAAATCGCCCCTGCACCTTGCAGGATGCGTCCGGCAATTACGCCCCAGATCGAATCGGATTGTGCCGCGAGCACGCTGCCGAGGGCGAAGACGATCAGCCCGAGGTAAATCACCGGGCGCCGGCCAATGCGGTCGGAAATGATTCCGAACGGAATCTGAAAAATCGCCTGGGTCAGGCCATAGGCGCCAATGGCCAAGCCGATCAGCGCGGGAGTCGCGCCTGCCAGATCCATTCCATAGGTCGCCAGTACCGGCAACACCATGAACATGCCAAGCATACGGAACGCGAACACCAGGGCCAGACCGCTTGCTGCTCGGGTCTCGCCGCTACTCATGCGTTCGCTGTGGGGATCGTGCATGGAAAAACCTCGTGTGAACCGGCGGCGATTCTACCAGTCCCATCGATTGAGAGGGTATATGCGGCGCTTTGCCGCGCAGCTTTCATGTAAGGCTGCAAGCGGCCTTTTGACAGTGTATATTCATCCAGTCTTTAGCCGTATACTCCGGCATTATTTACGCCCGCCGTGCGAGGCCATCTTGGACAAGATCCTGATTCGTGGGGCTAGAACCCACAACCTGAAGAACATCGACCTGACCCTGCCCCGGGACAAACTGATCGTCATCACCGGCTTGTCCGGCTCCGGCAAATCGTCCCTGGCGTTCGATACGCTGTATGCCGAAGGTCAGCGTCGTTATGTGGAATCGCTGTCGGCCTATGCCCGTCAGTTCCTGTCGATGATGGAAAAGCCAGACGTCGACACCATTGAAGGCCTGTCGCCGGCGATTTCCATCGAACAGAAGTCGACCTCCCATAACCCGCGTTCTACCGTAGGCACCATCACCGAAATCTACGACTACCTGCGCCTGCTGTACGCGCGGGTGGGTATCCCCCGTTGCCCGGACCACGATATTCCGCTGGAGGCCCAGACCGTCAGCCAGATGGTCGACCTGGTGCTGGCCCAGCCGGAAGGCGCCAAGCTGATGCTGCTGGCGCCGGTGATTCGCGAGCGTAAGGGCGAACATCTCTCTGTATTCGAAGAGCTGCGTGCACAGGGCTTTGTACGTGCGCGCATCAACGGCAAGCTGTATGAGCTGGACGAAGCGCCGAAACTCGACAAGCAGAAGAAGCACTCGATTGATGTAGTGGTCGATCGCTTCAAGGTACGGGCCGACCTGCAGCAGCGTCTGGCGGAATCGTTCGAGACCGCGTTGAAGCTGGCAGACGGTATAGCCCTGGTGGCGCCGATGGATGACGAGCCGGGCGAGGAGATCATCTTCTCCGCACGCTTTGCCTGCCCGATCTGTGGCCACGCCATCAGCGAGCTGGAACCCAAGCTGTTCTCCTTCAACAACCCGGCCGGCGCCTGTCCGACCTGCGATGGCCTGGGCGTGAAGCAATTCTTCGACATCAAGCGCCTGGTCAACGGCGACCTGACGTTGGCGGAGGGAGCGATACGCGGCTGGGACAGGCGTAACGTCTACTATTTCCAGATGCTGGGATCGTTGGCGTCTCACTACAAGTTCAGCCTTGAAGTGCCATTCAACCAACTGCCGGCAGATCAGCAGAAGGTCATCCTCAATGGCAGTGGCTCGCAGAACGTCGACTTCAAGTACCTGAACGACCGTGGCGACATCGTCAAGCGCTCCCACCCGTTCGAAGGTATCGTGCCGAACTTGGAGCGGCGCTACCGTGAGACTGAATCGGCGAGCGTGCGCGAAGAGCTGGCGAAATTCCTCAGCACTCAACCTTGCCCGGATTGCCGGGGCACTCGCCTGCGTCGTGAAGCGCGGCATGTGTGGGTCGGCGAAAAAACCTTGCCCGCGGTGACCAACCTGCCGATCGGCGATGCCTGCGAATACTTTGGTGTACTGAAGCTGACAGGACGACGTGGGGAAATTGCCGACAAGATCCTCAAGGAAATTCGCGAGCGCTTGCAGTTCCTGGTTAACGTCGGCCTGGATTATCTATCCCTGGACCGCAGTGCCGACACCTTGTCCGGCGGTGAAGCGCAGCGGATTCGCCTGGCCAGCCAGATTGGTGCCGGCCTGGTGGGGGTGTTGTACATCCTCGATGAACCATCGATTGGTTTGCACCAGCGCGATAACGATCGCCTTCTGGGCACGTTGAAACACCTGCGGGACATCGGCAACACGGTGATCGTGGTCGAGCACGATGAAGACGCGATTCGCCTGGCGGACTACGTGGTCGACATTGGCCCAGGCGCCGGCGTGCATGGTGGGCATATTGTCGCCGAAGGCACGCCTGCCGAGGTAATGGCACACCCCGACTCGTTGACCGGCAAGTACCTGTCTGGCCGCGTGAAAATCGCAGTGCCAGCCAAGCGCACACCGCGCAACAAGAAGATGGCATTGCACCTCAAGGGCGCGCGCGGCAACAATTTGCGCAATGTAGACTTGGAAATTCCCCTGGGCCTGCTGACCTGCGTGACCGGTGTTTCCGGCTCAGGCAAGTCGACGCTGATCAACAACACATTGTTCCCCCTGAGTGCCACCGCCTTGAACGGCGCCACTACCCTGGAAGCAGCCGCGCACGACAGCATTAAGGGCCTGGAACACCTGGACAAGGTGGTCGATATTGACCAGAGCCCGATTGGCCGCACACCGCGCTCCAACCCGGCTACCTATACCGGGCTGTTCACGCCAATTAGGGAACTGTTCGCTGGCGTGCCGGAATCCCGTTCTCGGGGCTACGGTCCTGGCCGGTTCTCTTTCAACGTCAAGGGCGGGCGTTGCGAAGCGTGCCAGGGCGACGGCTTGATCAAGGTGGAGATGCACTTCCTCCCGGACATCTACGTACCGTGCGATGTGTGCAAGAGCAAGCGTTATAACCGCGAAACCCTGGAGATCAAGTACAAGGGCAAGAGTATCCATGAAACCCTTGAGATGACCATCGAGGAAGCTCGAGTGTTCTTCGACGCAGTCCCGGCGTTGGCGCGCAAGCTGCAGACATTGATGGATGTGGGTCTGTCGTATATCAAGCTGGGACAGTCGGCGACTACGTTGTCCGGTGGTGAGGCGCAGCGGGTGAAGCTGTCTCGCGAGCTGTCCAAACGCGATACGGGCAAGACCTTGTATATCCTGGATGAACCAACAACCGGCCTGCACTTCGCGGATATTCAGCAGCTGCTGGACGTGTTGCACCGCTTGCGAGACCACGGCAACACCGTGGTGGTGATCGAGCATAACCTCGATGTGATCAAGACCGCCGACTGGCTGGTTGATCTAGGGCCGGAAGGCGGATCCAAGGGTGGCCAGATCATTGCCGTAGGTACCCCGGAGCAGGTCTCCGAGATGCCGCAATCGCATACTGGTTATTACTTGAAACCATTGCTGGCGCGCGACCGGGCCTGATATCAAGGCTCAATAAAAAGCCCCTGTCACTGCTGAGGTGACAGGGGCTTTTTTGTAGCCGGAAATCAGAACTGCGATTGCAGGTAATTCTCCAGCCCCACCAACTTGATCAGGCCCAGCTGCTTTTCCAGCCAGTAGGTGTGATCTTCTTCGGTATCGTTCAACTGCACGCGCAGGATTTCCCGCGTGACGAAGTCGCTGTGCTGCTCGCAGAGTTCGATGCCCTTGCAGAGCGCGGCACGCACTTTGTATTCAAGGCGAAGATCGGCTGCGAGCATATCAGGTACGCTGGTGCCCACGTCCAGGTCGTCGGGACGCATACGTGGCGTGCCTTCGAGCATCAGGATACGGCGCATCAGTGCATCGGCGTGCTGTGCCTCTTCTTCCATTTCGTGGTTGATACGCTCGTAGAGTTCGGTAAAACCCCAGTCTTCGTACATACGCGAATGGATGAAATATTGGTCACGAGCGGCCAGTTCGCCCGTCAGCAACGTGTTGAGGTAATCGATTACGTCGGGGTGACCTTGCATCGCTCTACATCTCCCTGCTTGAAAGTCTGTAGTTTGAACCATGATGACTCGGAGGTCACTGGACTAACGGCAGAAAAGTGAAGATTTCCGGAGAAAAGTAGCTGAAATAACGCAAAAACCGCCCAAATGAGGGCGGTTCTGCTTATCGTTTAGAGTCAGTTAAGCGATACACCCAGCGCCTTTGCGATTGCTTCTCCATAAGCAGGATCTGCCTTATAGAAGTGCTGCAATTGACGCTGGACCACATCACTGGAAACTCCGCCCATTGCCCCCGCGATGTTGCTGGTGAGCAATGTCTTCTGCTCATCGCTCATCAGGCGGAACAGCGCACCGGCATGGCTGTAGTAGTCGGTGTCTTCACGGTGATCGTAACGATCAGCTGCACCGCTCAAAGCCAACGCTGGCTCGGCGTACTGAGGCGCTTGCTTTGGTGCTTCGGCGTAGCTGTTCGGTTCGTAGTTCGGAGTCGCACCACCATTGCTGCCAAATGCCATCGAGCCATCACGCTGGTAGCTGTTCACCGGGCTGCGTGCAGCGTTCACCGGCAGTTGCTGGTGGTTGGTACCCACTCGGTAGCGGTGAGCATCTGCGTAAGCGAATACGCGGCCTTGCAGCATGCGGTCTGGCGATAAGCCAACACCTGGAACCATGTTGCTTGGACCGAATGCTGCCTGCTCCACTTCAGCGAAGTAGTTCTGCGGGTTACGGTTAAGCTCCAACTCGCCCACTTCAATCAACGGAAACTCTTTCTGCGACCAGGTTTTGGTCACATCAAACGGATTCTCGTAATGAGCATTAGCTTGGGCTTCGGTCATGATCTGGATGCAAACCCGCCATTTCGGGAAGTCACCACGCTCGATCGCACCAAACAGATCACGCTGGGCATAATCAGGATCGGTACCGGCCAAGCGTGCAGCCTCAGCCGGCGCCAGGTTCTTGATACCTTGCTTGGTCTTGTAGTGCCACTTCACCCAGTGCCGCTCGCCGTTGGCGTTAATCAAGCTGTAGGTGTGGCTACCAAAGCCGTGCATATGACGGTAGCCATCGGGAATGCCGCGGTCCGAAAACAGAATGGTGACCTGATGCAGCGCTTCGGGAGAGTGCGACCAGAAGTCCCACATCATTTGCGCGCTTTTCAGGTTACTTTGCGGCAAGCGCTTCTGAGTATGGATGAAATCTGGGAATTTCAGCGGATCGCGTATGAAGAACACCGGCGTGTTGTTACCCACGATGTCCCAATTGCCTTCTTCGGTGTAGAACTTCAAGGCAAAACCACGGGGATCGCGCTCAGTGTCTGCCGAACCACGCTCACCACCCACAGTGGAGAAACGCAGGAACGTTGGAGTTTGCTTACCAACGGACTCGAACAATTTGGCGCTGGTGTACTGGGTAATGTCTCGGGTGACCGTGAAGGTACCGTAGGCACCCGACCCCTTGGCGTGCACGCGACGCTCAGGGATGTTTTCGCGGTTGAAATGGGCAAGCTTCTCGATCAGGTGAAAATCGTCAAGAAGCAGCGGGCCGCGCGGGCCGGCTGAACGGGAATTCTGGTTGTCCGCAACGGGAGCGCCGCTGGCGGTGGTAAGGATTTTATTCTGGCTCATGCTCAATTTTCCTCAGGTCGGACTTGGAACTGCCGGCTAATCGGCCTGGAGGAAGTATTGCCGATCAAGATGACACCATCAAATTTATTAAATCATGGTCTTTGATAGAGAATAACTAACCAACCACCAGTACAAAATTGGGAGCTTAGGAAAGTCGGCAGCGACCTGAAAAATATAGATCGCTTTTGCTACACCCACAAAAAACCGGGCACTGGGCCCGGTTCTTAGTTACAGCTTGTCGTCTTACTCGGCGCTTACAGCTTCGCCAGCAGTAGCACGATCAACCAACTCGACGTACGCCATAGGCGCGTTGTCGCCAGCGCGGAAACCGCACTTGAGGATGCGCAGGTAGCCACCCTCACGGGTAGCGTAACGCTTGCCCAGGTCGTTGAAGAGCTTACCAACGATAGCTTTCGAACGAGTACGGTCGAAAGCCAGACGGCGGTTAGCCAGGCTGTCTGTCTTGGCCAAAGTGATCAGCGGCTCAGCAACGCGACGCAGTTCTTTAGCTTTCGGCAGTGTAGTTTTGATCAGCTCGTGCTCGAACAGCGACACCGCCATGTTTTGAAACATGGCCTTGCGGTGCGAGCTGGTACGGCTCAGGTGACGACCACTTTTACGATGACGCATGGTTCATTCCTTACCAAACTCACGTTCGGTGATTACGACGATCAGGCAGTCGCCTTGTCGTCCTTCTTAAGACTTGCAGGCGGCCAGTTGTCGAGGCGCATGCCGAGGGACAGACCGCGGGAGGCCAGAACGTCCTTGATTTCAGTCAAGGATTTCTTGCCCAGGTTCGGAGTCTTCAACAGTTCTACTTCGGTACGCTGAATCAGGTCGCCGATGTAGTAAATGTTTTCCGCCTTAAGGCAGTTAGCCGAACGTACAGTCAGTTCCAGATCGTCAACCGGGCGAAGCAGGATCGGATCGATCTCGTCTTCCTGCTCGATTACCACTGGTTCGCTGTCACCTTTGAGGTCGACGAACGCAGCCAACTGCTGTTGCAGAATGGTTGCAGCGCGGCGGATAGCCTCTTCAGGATCCAGAGTACCGTTGGTTTCCAGATCAATAACCAGCTTGTCCAGGTTAGTACGCTGCTCGACACGGGCGTTTTCCACCACGTATGCGATACGGCGAACCGGGCTGAACGAAGAGTCAAGCTGCAAGCGACCAATGCTGCGGCTTTCGTCTTCATCGCTCTGACGCGAGTCGGCCGGTTCATAACCACGACCACGAGCTACGGTGAGCTTCATGTTCAGGGCGCCGTTAGACGCCAGGTTAGCGATTACGTGATCGGGGTTAACGATCTCGACATCATGATCCAGCTGAATATCGGCAGCGGTAACCACCCCCGAACCCTTCTTCGACAAGGTCAGCGTAACTTCGTCACGGCCGTGCAGCTTGATAGCCAGACCTTTAAGGTTCAACAGGATTTCAATTACGTCTTCCTGTACACCTTCGATGGCGCTGTACTCGTGGAGCACACCGTCAATCTCGGCCTCGACTACTGCACAGCCGGGCATTGAGGACAACAGGATGCGGCGCAGCGCGTTGCCCAGGGTGTGGCCAAAACCACGCTCGAGAGGCTCGAGAGTGATCTTGGCGCGGGTTGGACTGACAACCTGCACATCAATGTGGCGGGGTGTCAGGAACTCATTTACCGAAATCTGCATGGATGCACCTATTTTCTAGCCCTTACTTGGAGTAGAGCTCGACAATCAGGCTTTCGTTGATGTCGGCGGACAGATCACTGCGAGCAGGAACGTTCTTGAAAACGCCCGACTTCTTCTCAGTGTCTACTTCTACCCATTCTACGCGGCCACGTTGGGCACACAGATCGAGAGCTTGGACAATGCGAAGTTGGTTTTTTGCTTTCTCGCGAACTGCGACCACGTCACCAGCACGAACCTGGTAGGACGGAACGTTTACGGTCTGACCGTTAACGCTGATCGACTTGTGCGATACCAGCTGACGGGATTCGGCACGAGTCGAACCAAAGCCCATACGGTATACAACGTTGTCCAGACGGCATTCGAGCAGTTGCAGCAGGTTTTCACCGGTTGCACCTTTCTTGCCAGCAGCTTCTTTGTAGTAGCCGCTGAACTGACGCTCGAGAACGCCGTAGATACGACGGACCTTCTGCTTTTCACGCAGTTGGGTGCCGTAATCGGACTGGCGACCGCGGCGTTGGCCGTGGATACCAGGTGCTGCTTCAATGTTGCACTTCGATTCGATCGCGCGCACGCCGCTCTTCAGGAAGAGATCGGTGCCTTCGCGACGAGCGAGTTTGCATTTTGGACCAATGTAACGAGCCATTCTTTACAATCTCCTGGATTACACGCGGCGCTTCTTCGGCGGACGGCACCCGTTGTGCGGGATTGGCGTCACGTCGGTGATGCTGGCGATCTTATAGCCACAGCCGTTCAAAGCACGGACAGCAGACTCACGACCTGGACCTGGACCCTTGACGTTAACGTCGAGGTTTTTCAGGCCATATTCCAGCGCAGCTTGACCAGCACGTTCAGCAGCTACTTGAGCAGCAAACGGGGTGGACTTGCGGGAACCGCGGAAACCCGAACCACCGGAGGTAGCCCAAGAAAGCGCGTTACCTTGACGGTCGGTGATGGTCACGATGGTGTTGTTAAAAGATGCATGGATGTGGGCGATGCCATCAACCACTGTCTTTTTAACTTTTTTACGAGGACGAGCAGCAGGTTTTGCCATGATAATTTTCCTGTCGATTCGCTGGGGCGATTACTTGCGGATCGGCTTACGCGGACCTTTACGGGTACGCGCGTTAGTCTTGGTACGCTGACCGCGTACTGGAAGACCACGACGATGACGCAGACCGCGATAGCAACCGAGGTCCATCAAACGCTTGATTTTCATGTTGATTTCGCGACGCAGGTCACCTTCAGTGGTGAACTTCGCCACTTCGCCACGCAGCAATTCAATCTGCTCGTCGCTCAGATCCTTGATCTTAGCGGCTGGGTTTACCCCAGCAACCGCGCAAATCTTCTGCGCAGTAGTGCGACCAACACCATAGATGTAGGTCAGCGAGATAACAGTGTGCTTGTTATCTGGAATGTTAACGCCTGCAATACGGGCCATTCAGTGGGACTCCAATTGACAGCTACCTACGCCCCGGAAGCCAAGAAATAGGGCGCGAGATAATATCGCTGTAATAACAAATAATCAACCCGGCAGCGCACTAGCTGCCGGGCTTCAAGCGGATCACACTCAGCCTTGGCGCTGTTTGTGACGCGGTTCCGCGCTGCAAATTACTCGAACAACACCTTCGCGGCGAATAATCTTGCAGTTACGGCACAGCTTTTTCACCGATGCACGAACTTTCATCACCAACTCCTCGAACCTTATGGGTACTCAGCGCAACATGCCGCTGCCGTAACCCTTCAGGTTGGCTTTCTTCATCAGGGATTCGTACTGGTGCGAAACGAGGTGCGATTGTACTTGGGACATGAAGTCCATCACAACCACGACCACGATCAGCAACGAGGTCCCGCCAAGGTAGAACGGAACGTTTGCTGCAACCACCAGGAACTGGGGCAACAAGCACACGGCCGTCATATATAGAGCACCGAACAGGGTCAAACGAGTCAGAACGCCATCAATGTAGCGTGCAGACTGCTCACCTGGACGAATACCCGGAATAAAGGCACCGGACTTCTTCAGGTTTTCCGCTACGTCTTTCGGATTGAACATCAACGCCGTATAGAAGAAGCAGAAGAAAATAATCCCTGCACTAAACAGCAGAATATTCAACGGCTGACCAGGAGCGATCGACTGAGAGAGGTCCTGCAGCCAGCCCATATTTTCAGACTGACCAAACCAGGTACCCAACGAAGCCGGAAACAGCAAAATGCTGCTCGCGAAAATTGCCGGAATAACACCGGCCATATTCACTTTCAGCGGCAAGTGGCTGGTCTGCGCAGCAAAAACCTTACGGCCCTGCTGACGCTTGGCGTAGTGAACAGCAATACGACGCTGGCCACGCTCAATGAACACCACAAAACCGATAATCGCTACTGCCAGCAAACCGATGGCAACCAGGGCAAAGATATTGATATCACCCTGACGCGCAGACTCGAAAGACTGCCCGATTGCTCTCGGAAGACCGGCGACGATACCTGCGAAAATCAACATCGAGATACCGTTACCAACACCACGCTCAGTAATCTGCTCACCCAGCCACATCATGAACATCGCACCAGCCACAAAAGTGGATACCGCGACGAAATGGAAGCCAAAGTCACCAGTGAACGCAACACCCTGCCCCGCCAAGCCAACGGACATGCCGATAGCTTGAACCAGGGCGAGGATGACAGTGCCGTAGCGGGTGTACTGGCTAATCTTGCGACGGCCAGCTTCACCTTCCTTCTTCAACTGCTCCAGCTGCGGGCTGACGGCGGTCATCAGTTGCATGATGATCGATGCCGAGATGTACGGCATGATCCCCAGTGCAAAAATGCTCATCCGTTCCAGCGCGCCGCCAGAAAACATGTTGAACAAGCTAAGAATGGTCCCCTCATTCTGTCGAAACAGGTCTGCGAGTCGGTCCGGGTTGATACCTGGAACCGGGATGTGTGCGCCTATTCGGTAGACGATAATCGCCAGGAACAGAAAACGCAGACGAGCCCAAAGTTCAGACATACCGCCTTTGCCGAGCGCTGAGAGAGCACCTTGCTTAGCCATTTATTCCTCGAACTTGCCGCCAGCTGCTTCGATAGCCGAACGCGCACCTTTGGTGGCGCCGATTCCCTTGCCGATAGTGACAGCGCGAGTCACTTCACCGGACAGCATGATTTTCACACGCTGTACGTTGACGTTGATCACGTTGGCATCTTTCAGGGTCTGCACAGTAACGATGTCGCCTTCCACTTTAGCCAGCTCGGACAGACGCACTTCTGCGCGGTCCATGGCCTTCAGGGAAACGAAACCGAACTTAGGCAGGCGACGATGCAGCGGCTGTTGACCGCCTTCAAAGCCTGGAGCAATGGTGCCACCGGAGCGGGAGGTTTGACCTTTGTGGCCACGGCCACCAGTCTTACCCAAACCGCTACCGATACCACGGCCCGGACGATGCTTTTCGCGACGGGAACCCGGCGCTGGACTCAGATCATTGAGTTTCATCGATTAACCCTCGACACGCAGCATGTAGTAAGCCTTGTTGATCATCCCGCGATTCTCGGGAGTATCCTGGACTTCTACAGTGTGACCGATGCGACGCAGACCCAAACCCTTAACGCACAATTTGTGGTTAGGGATGCGGCCGGTCATGCTTTTGATCAGCGTTACTTTAACGGTAGCCATGATCAGAAGATCTCCTTGACGCTTTTGCCACGCTTGGCGGCAATGGATTCAGGAGATTGCATAGCTTTCAAACCTTTGAAAGTGGCGTGAACCACGTTTACCGGGTTAGTCGAGCCATAGCACTTGGCCAGAACGTTCTGAACACCAGCAACCTCGAGGACAGCACGCATAGCGCCGCCAGCGATGATACCGGTACCTTCAGAAGCAGGCTGCATGTACACCTTCGAAGCGCCGTGAGCGGACTTCATTGCGTACTGCAGCGTGGTGCCGTTCAGGTCAACTTGGATCATGTTGCGACGAGCAGCTTCCATTGCCTTCTGGATCGCAGCAGGCACTTCACGTGACTTGCCACGGCCGAAGCCAACGCGCCCTTTACCATCACCAACCACGGTCAACGCGGTGAAAGTGAAGATACGGCCGCCTTTAACGGTTTTGGCTACGCGGTTAACTTGAACCAGCTTCTCAATGTAGCCTTCGTCGCGCTTTTGGTCGTTATTTGACATAACTTAGAACTCCAGCCCAGCTTCACGAGCAGCATCAGCCAGCGCTTTAACGCGGCCGTGGTACTTGAAGCCAGAGCGGTCGAAAGCCACTTGCGAGACGCCGGCGGCCTTAGCACGCGTAGCGACCAGCTGGCCAACCTTTGTGGCCGCGTCGATGTTGCCAGTGGCACCATCACGCAGTTCTTTATCCAAAGTCGAGGCGCTGGCCAAGACTTTGTTGCCGTCGGCCGAGATGACCTGGGCGTAGATGTGCTGCGACGAGCGGAACACGCAGAGACGCACGACTTCGAGTTCGTGCATTTTCAGGCGTGCTTTGCGAGCGCGACGCAGTCGAGTAACTTTTTTGTCGGTCATTTGCTATGCCCTACTTCTTCTTGGCTTCTTTACGACGGACGACTTCGTCCGCGTAGCGCACACCTTTGCCTTTGTACGGCTCTGGTGGACGGAAGTCGCGGATCTCAGCAGCCACTTGACCTACCAGTTGCTTATCGATGCCCTTGATCAGGATATCGGTCTGGCTAGGAGTCTCAGCGGTGATGCCTTCCGGCAGTTCGTAATCCACTGGGTGCGAGAAGCCAAGGGCCAGGTTCAAAACCGTGCCTTTTGCTTGCGCTTTGTAACCAACACCGACCAGCTGGAGCTTACGCTCGAAGCCTTGGCTTACGCCTTGGACCATGTTGTTTACCAACGCACGCGTGGTACCAGCCATTGCGCGAGTTTGTTGATCGCCATTGCGAGCAGCGAAACGCAGCTCACCAGCTTCTTCAACGATCTCAACGGACGAATGGATATTCAGTTCAAGAGTGCCCTTGGCACCCTTCACCGAAAGCTGTTGGCCTGCGAATTTGACTTCGACACCGGCTGGCAGCTTAACGGGGTTCTTAGCGACGCGAGACATGCTTATCCCCCCTTAGAACACAGTGCAAAGAACTTCGCCGCCGACACCGGCAGCGCGCGCAGCACGATCCGTCATCACACCTTTGTTGGTGGAGACGATAGACACGCCCAGACCGCCACGAACTTTCGGCAGATCTTCAGCGGACTTGTACTGACGCAGGCCTGGACGGCTAACGCGCTTCACTTCCTCGATGACCGAGCGGCCTTCGAAGTACTTCAGCTCGATGGACAGCAGTGGTTTGATTTCGCTGCTGATCTGATAACCCGCAATGTAGCCTTCGTCTTTCAGGACTTTGGCAACAGCAACCTTCAACTTGGAAGACGGCATGCTTACGACGGACTTTTCAGCCATCTGGGCATTACGGATACGAGTTAGCATGTCCGCTAACGGGTCCTGCATACTCATGGGCTAGACGCTCCTAATAC
Source organism: Pseudomonas sp. SJZ103 (assembly GCF_007828335.1). Lineage (NCBI taxonomy): Bacteria > Pseudomonadati > Pseudomonadota > Gammaproteobacteria > Pseudomonadales > Pseudomonadaceae > Pseudomonas > Pseudomonas sp. SJZ103. The sequence goes on along the minus strand of NZ_VIUN01000005.1, from coordinate 26,411 downwards.
AAAAAAATTAGCCTTGCGGCTACATATGTCGCTGAGAATCTCCGGGTAAAAAACACGGGCTCAGGCGAGCCGCGTATTTTAGACACACTCCGGAAATGAAACAAGCCCCAAAAGGGGCTTGTTCCAGATTCAGGGTCACCGGCGGTCAGTATCTTTCGATTCAGACCACCTGGACGCTGAAAGTACTTACCAGCTGGCTTTAACCAAACCTGGTACGTCACCACGCATTGCCGCTTCACGCAATTTGTTACGGCCGAGGCCGAACTTGCGGTAAACGCCGTGTGGACGACCGGTCAGGCGGCAGCGGTTACGCATGCGCGAAGCGCTTGCGTCACGTGGCTGCTTCTGCAGGGCAACTGTAGCTTCCCAACGCGCTTCTGGACTTGCGTTCAGATCAACGATGATTGCTTTCAGTGCTGCACGCTTCTTGGCGTACTTGGCAACCGTGAGCTGACGCTTCAGCTCGCGGTTTTTCATGCTCATCTTGGCCATGGTCCTACTCCAATCAGTTGCGGAACGGGAATTTGAAAGCACGCAACAGGGCGCGACCTTCATCATCGTTCTTGGCAGTGGTGGTCAGGGTGATGTCCAGACCGCGGAGAGCATCGATCTTGTCGTAGTCGATTTCCGGGAAGATGATCTGCTCTTTCACGCCCATGCTGTAGTTACCACGACCATCGAAGGACTTGGCATTCAGGCCGCGGAAGTCGCGAACCCGAGGCAGGGAGATCGACAGCAGACGATCCAGGAATTCGTACATACGCTCACGGCGCAGAGTCACTTTGACGCCGATCGGCCAACCTTCACGGACTTTAAAGCCAGCGATGGATTTCCGAGCGTAAGTCACAACGACTTTTTGACCGGTGATCTTTTCCAGGTCAGCAACAGCGTGCTCGATGACTTTTTTGTCGCCGATCGCTTCGCCCAGACCCATGTTCAGGGTGATTTTGGTAACGCGCGGAACTTCCATCACGTTCCCGAGCTTAAGTTCTTCCTTAAGCTTGGGGGCGATTTCCTTCCGGTAAATCTCTTGTAGTCGTGCCATGGTCTTATCTACCTAGCAGTGTTCAAGCATCAACCGCTTTTTGGGTCGACTTGAAGACACGAATTTTCTTACCGTCTTCTACTTTGAAACCAACGCGGTCAGCCTTGTTGGTTTCGCCATTGAAGATGGCGACGTTAGAAGCGTGCAGTGGCGCTTCTTTCTCGACGATACCGCCTTGTACGCCCGACATCGGGTTAGGCTTGGTATGACGCTTGACCAGGTTCAGACCACCAACAACCAGACGGTCGTCAGCGAGAACCTTCAGCACCTTACCGCGCTTACCTTTGTCTTTGCCGGCGATCACGATGATCTCGTCGTCACGACGAATCTTTTGCATGTCGGATCTCCTTACAGCACTTCTGGGGCGAGCGAGACGATCTTCATGAACTTCTCAGTACGAAGTTCACGGGTCACTGGCCCAAAGATACGGGTGCCGATCGGCTCTTGCTTGTTGTTCAGAAGAACAGCAGCGTTGCCATCAAAGCGGATAATGGAGCCATCTGCACGGCGTACGCCGTGACGAGTGCGGACTACAACAGCAGTCATCACTTGGCCTTTTTTCACCTTACCGCGAGGAATTGCTTCCTTCACGGTAACTTTGATGATGTCACCGATACCAGCGTAACGACGATGGGAGCCACCCAGCACCTTGATGCACATAACACGGCGAGCGCCGCTGTTATCGGCCACATCGAGCATGGATTGAGTCTGAATCATATAATTTCTCCGACCCCTAGTCCTTAGACTTCCACAGCGCGTTCGAGAACATCAACCAATGCCCAAGACTTAGTCTTGGCCAGCGGACGAGTTTCACGAATAGTGACTTTGTCGCCGATGTGGCACTGGTTGGTTTCGTCGTGCGCGTGCAGCTTAGTCGAACGCTTAACATATTTACCGTAGATCGGGTGCTTAACGCGACGCTCGATCAAAACGGTGATGGTTTTGTCCATCTTGTCGCTGACAACACGGCCAGTCAGCGTACGGACAGTCTTTTCGGCTTCAGCCATGATCACTTACCTGCCTGCTGGTTGAGCACAGTCTTCACGCGAGCAATGTCACGCTTAACTTGCGAGAGCAGATGAGACTGCCCCAACTGGCCAGTTGCTTTCTGCATGCGCAGATTGAACTGGTCGCGCAGCAGGCCGAGCAGTTGCTCGTTCAGCTGCTGTGCGGATTTTTCACGAAGTTCATTCGCTTTCATCACATCACCGTCCGTTTAACAAAGGCGGTGGCGAGCGGCAGCTTTGCAGCAGCCAGGGCAAAAGCCTCACGCGCCAGCTCTTCAGTTACACCCTCGATTTCATACAGGACTTTGCCTGGCTGAATCTGGGCTACCCAGTATTCCACGTTACCCTTACCTTTACCCATCCGAACCTCGAGAGGCTTTTTGGAGATCGGCTTGTCCGGGAATACACGGATCCAGATCTTGCCGCCACGTTTTACGTGACGGGTCAGTGCACGACGCGCTGACTCGATCTGACGAGCGGTGAGACGACCACGAGCTACAGACTTCAGCGCGAACTCGCCGAAGCTGACTTTGCTACCGCGCTGAGCCAGACCACGGTTGTGGCCTGTCATCTGCTTGCGGAACTTCGTACGCTTTGGTTGCAACATTTGGCGTACCCCTTACTTAGCAGCTTTTTTACGAGGCGCTGGTGCTTGTGGTTTCAGTTCTTCTTGGCGACCACCAATTACTTCGCCTTTGAAGATCCAAACCTTTACACCGATCACACCGTAAGTGGTGTGAGCTTCGTAGTTGGCATAGTCGATGTCGGCACGCAGGGTGTGCAGTGGCACACGACCTTCGCGATACCATTCAGTACGTGCAATTTCAGCACCGCCGAGACGACCGCTCACTTGGATTTTGATGCCTTTGGCACCAATGCGCATGGCGTTCTGTACGGCGCGCTTCATAGCGCGACGGAACATTACGCGACGCTCCAGCTGCTGAGCTACGCTCTGCGCAACCAGCATACCGTCGAGCTCCGGCTTGCGGATCTCTTCGATATTGATGTGCACAGGCACACCCATTTGCTTGGTCAGGTCCTGACGCAGTTTCTCAACATCTTCACCTTTCTTCCCGATAACGATACCTGGACGAGCGGTATGGATGGTGATACGTGCAGTTTGCGCCGGACGATGGATATCGATACGGCTTACGGACGCGCTTTTTAGTTTGTCTTGGAGATACTCACGCACCTTCAGATCAGCGAACAAATAGTCCGCATAAGTCCGACCGTCTGCGTACCAGACGGAGGTGTGCTCCTTGACGATTCCCAGGCGAATGCCAATGGGATGTACTTTCTGACCCATCTCTTCGACTCCGTTACTTGTCAGCAACCTTGACAGTGATATGGCAAGACCGCTTGACGATGCGATCAGCACGGCCTTTGGCACGTGGCATGATGCGCTTCAGCGAACGCCCTTCGTTGACGAAAACGGTGCTGACCTTCAGGTCATCAACGTCTGCGCCTTCGTTATGCTCGGCGTTGGCTACGGCCGACTCCAGCACTTTCTTCATGATCTCGGCGGCTTTCTTACTGCTGAAAGCCAACAGGTTGAGCGCTTCGCCCACCTTCTTCCCGCGGATCTGGTCGGCGACCAAGCGGGCTTTCTGGGCGGAGATTCGAGCGCCCGACAACTTAGCGGCTACTTCCATTTCCTTACCCCTTAACGCTTGGCTTTCTTGTCTGCCACGTGCCCACGATAAGTGCGGGTACCGGCAAACTCGCCTAGTTTGTGGCCGACCATGTCTTCGTTAACGAGAACTGGGACGTGCAGACGACCGTTGTGTACAGCGATGGTCAGACCGACCATTTGTGGCAGGATCATCGAACGACGCGACCAGGTCTTAACTGGTTTGCGATCGTTCTTTTCCGCCGCCACTTCGATCTTCTTCAGTAGGTGAAGATCAATAAAAGGACCTTTTTTCAGAGAACGTGGCACTGTCGTATCCCTCTATTTACTTGCGACGACGGACGATCATTTTGTCGGTACGCTTATTACCACGAGTCTTCGCGCCCTTAGTCGGGAAGCCCCATGGCGATACCGGATGACGACCACCAGAGGTACGACCTTCACCACCACCGTGTGGGTGGTCAACCGGGTTCATGGCAACACCACGAACGGTTGGGCGAACGCCACGCCAGCGTTTGGCACCAGCTTTACCCAGCGAACGCAGGCTGTGCTCGGAGTTCGAGACTTCACCCAGGGTCGCGCGGCATTCAGCCAGCACTTTACGCATCTCACCAGAACGCAGACGCAGGGTCACGTAGACACCTTCACGAGCGATCAGCTGAGCCGAAGCACCAGCGGAACGAGCGATTTGCGCGCCTTTACCTGGCTTCAATTCGATGCCGTGTACGGTGCTACCAACTGGAATGTTACGCAGCTGCAGAGCGTTGCCCGGCTTGATCGGCGCCAAGGCACCTGCGATCAGCTGGTCGCCAGCACTCACACCTTTAGGCGCGATGATGTAGCGACGCTCGCCATCTGCGTACAGCAGCAGAGCGATGTGAGCAGTACGGTTTGGATCGTATTCGATGCGCTCGACAGTGGCAGCGATGCCATCTTTGTCGTTGCGACGGAAATCGACCAGACGATAATGCTGCTTATGGCCACCACCAATGTGACGGGTGGTAATACGACCATTGTTGTTACGACCACCAGTCTTCGATTTCTTCTCGAGCAGCGGTGCGTGAGGAGCGCCTTTATGCAGCTCCTGGTTGACCACCTTGACCACAAAACGGCGGCCAGGGGAAGTCGGTTTGCATTTAACGATTGCCATGATGCACCCCTTCCTTACTCAGCACTGCTGCTGAAATCGAGATCTTGGCCTGGCTGAAGGGAGATAACTGCCTTCTTCCAGTCATTACGCTTGCCCAGACCGCGAGCAGTGCGCTTGCTCTTACCCAGAACATTCAGGGTAGTAACACGCTCAACTTTCACGCTGAACAGGCTTTCGACGGCCTTCTTGATTTCCAGCTTGGTTGCGTCAGTTGCAACCTTGAAAACGAACTGGCCTTTCTTGTCAGCCAGAACCGTAGCCTTTTCGGAAACGTGCGGGCCAAGCAGAACTTTAAATACGCGTTCCTGGTTCATCCCAGCAGCTCCTCGAATTTCTTCACGGCCGACACGGTGATCAACACCTTGTCGTATGCGATCAGACTAACTGGATCGGAACCCTGCACGTCACGTACATCAACGTGTGGCAGGTTACGAGCAGCCAGGTACAGGTTCTGATCAACAGCTTCAGACACGATCAAAACGTCGGTCAGGCTCATGTTGTTCAGTTTGCCCAGCAGATCTTTGGTTTTTGGACTTTCAACAGCGAAGTCCTGAACCACGACCAGGCGATCAGTACGCACGAGTTCAGCAAGGATGGAGCGCAGTGCTGCGCGATACATCTTCTTGTTGAGCTTCTGAGAGTGATCCTGCGGACGAGCTGCAAAAGTGGTACCGCCGCCGCGCCAGATTGGGCTACGGATAGTACCGGCACGAGCACGGCCAGTACCTTTCTGACGCCACGGGCGCTTACCGCCACCACGAACGTCGGAACGGGTCTTTTGCTGCTTGCTACCTTGACGGCCGCCGGCCATGTAGGCCACGACTGCTTGGTGAACCAGCGTCTCGTTGAATTCGCCGCCAAATGTCAGTTCGGAAACTTCGATCGCTTGAGCGTCATTTACATTTAATTGCATGTCAGCTTCCCCTTAACCGCGAGCCTTGGCCGCTGGACGTACAACCAGGTTGCCGCCAGTAGCGCCAGGAACAGCACCCTTGACCAACAACAGATTGCGTTCAGCGTCGACGCGCACTACTTCGAGGGACTGCACGGTCACGCGCTCAGCGCCCATATGACCGGACATTTTTTTGCCCTTGAATACACGACCAGGAGTCTGGCACTGGCCAATAGAGCCCGGGACGCGGTGGGAGACGGAGTTACCGTGAGTGTTGTCTTGACCACGGAAATTCCAACGCTTGATCGTACCCTGGAAGCCTTTACCCTTGGACTGACCGGTTACATCAACCAGTTGACCAGCGGCGAAGATTTCAGCGTTGATCAGATCGCCAGCCTGGTAGTCGCCTTCTTCAAGACGGAACTCCATAACAGTACGACCAGCTGCAACGTTTGCTTTAGCGAAGTGGCCTGCTTGAGCAGCAGTCACACGCGAAGCACGACGCTCGCCGACAGTGACTTGCACTGCACGATAGCCATCGGTTTCTTCAGTTTTGAACTGGGTGACGCGATTCGGCTCGATCTCAATGACCGTAACCGGAATGGAGACACCTTCTTCGGTGAAAATACGGGTCATACCGCATTTACGACCGACTACACCAATAGTCATGTTGTAAACCTCATGAGTGTACGGGGCTTTCACCCGCTATGGCCGCCCATTTCAGAGCGTTACACGACTAAGACCCAAGTCTTAGCCGAGGCTGATCTGTACTTCCACACCGGCCGCCAGATCAAGCTTCATAAGTGCATCAACGGTTTTATCCGTTGGCTGGACGATGTCCAGTACGCGCTTATGAGTACGGATCTCGTACTGGTCACGCGCGTCTTTGTTGACGTGCGGGGAGACCAGAACGGTGAACCGCTCTTTACGGGTAGGCAGTGGAATTGGACCACGCACTTGAGCACCAGTACGTTTCGCGGTTTCCACGATTTCCTGGGTGGATTGGTCGATCAGGCGATGGTCAAAAGCCTTCAACCTGATACGGATTTGCTGATTTTGCATTGGATTTCAGACTCCGGCTGCTATTCCCAGCGAGCGCAATACGCCCGTTAAAAGGAGGCGCAATTCTATAGACGCCCTAGATAGGTGTCAACCCAATAAAAAAGCCCCCGCTGAGCGGGGGCTTTTCAAAGCATCGAAGCTATCTCAAAAGAGACGCTTACTCGATGATTTTAGCTACAACACCAGCACCAACGGTACGGCCGCCTTCACGGATAGCGAAGCGCAGACCGTCTTCCATTGCGATGGTCTTGATCAGGGTAACTTCCATTTGGATGTTATCGCCTGGCATTACCATTTCAACGCCTTCTGGCAGCTGGCAGTTACCAGTCACGTCAGTAGTACGGAAGTAGAACTGTGGACGGTAGCCTTTGAAGAACGGAGTGTGACGACCGCCTTCTTCCTTGCTCAGAACGTAAACTTCTGCGGTGAACTTGGTGTGCGGCTTAACCGAACCCGGCTTAACCAGAACCTGGCCACGCTCAACGTCGTCACGCTTGGTACCACGCAGCAGAACGCCGCAGTTCTCGCCAGCACGACCTTCGTCGAGCAGCTTGCGGAACATTTCAACACCAGTGCAGACGGTGTTGGTGGTGTCACGCAGACCAACGATTTCCAGTGCATCTTGAACGCGAACGATACCGCGCTCGATACGACCAGTAACAACAGTACCACGACCGGAGATCGAGAATACGTCTTCGATTGGCATCAGGAACGGCTTGTCGGTCAGACGAACTGGTTCTGGGATGTAGCTGTCCAGAGTTTCAACCAGTTTACGAACGGCAGTGGTGCCCATTTCGTTATCGTCTTTGCCTTCCAGCGCCATACGAGCAGAACCGATGATGATCGGAGTGTCGTCACCTGGGAAGTCGTAAGTGCTCAGCAGATCGCGCACTTCCATCTCAACCAGTTCCAGCAGCTCAGCGTCGTCTACCAGGTCAGCCTTGTTCAGGAAAACCACGATGTACGGAACGCCTACCTGACGGGACAGCAGGATGTGCTCACGGGTTTGTGGCATCGGACCATCAGCGGCCGAGCAAACCAGGATCGCGCCGTCCATCTGAGCAGCACCGGTGATCATGTTCTTCACATAGTCAGCGTGACCTGGGCAGTCAACGTGAGCGTAGTGACGGATCTTCGAGTTGTACTCGACGTGCGCGGTGTTGATGGTGATACCACGAGCTTTTTCTTCTGGAGCGCTGTCGATTTTATCGAAATCAACGACTGCAGAACCGAAAACCTCGGAGCAGACGCGAGTCAGAGCTGCGGTCAGAGTGGTTTTACCGTGGTCAACGTGACCGATAGTGCCAACGTTGACGTGCGGTAGGGAACGATCAAATTTTTCTTTAGCCACGACAATTAACTCCTTGCCTAAAGGACTGAATCAGCCTTGTTTTTTGGATACAGTTTCAGCGATGTGCGCCGGAGCTGTGTTGTATTTTTTGAATTCCATAGAGTAGCTTGCGCGACCCTGGGACATGGAGCGAACGTCGGTCGCATAACCGAACATCTCACCCAACGGAACCTCGGCGCGAATCACTTTGCCGGAAACCGTGTCTTCCATACCCAAGATCATGCCGCGACGACGGTTAAGGTCGCCCATGACATCACCCATATAGTCTTCAGGTGTAACAACTTCTACCGCCATGATTGGCTCAAGCAACTCACCACCGCCCTTCTGGGCCAGTTGCTTGGTTGCCATGGAAGCAGCCACCTTAAACGCCATCTCGTTGGAGTCGACGTCGTGGTAAGAACCGTCAAAAACGGTTGCTTTCAGGCCGATCAGCGGATAGCCGGCAACAACACCGTTCTTCATCTGCTCTTCGATACCCTTCTGGATAGCAGGGATGTATTCCTTAGGAACAACACCACCTACTACTTCGTTCACGAATTGCAGACCTTCCTGACCTTCGTCAGCAGGGGCAAAACGGATCCAGCAGTGACCGAACTGACCACGACCGCCGGACTGACGAACGAACTTGCCTTCGATTTCACAGTTCTTCGTGATGCGCTCACGATAGGAAACCTGAGGCTTACCGATGTTGGCTTCGACGTTGAACTCACGGCGCATCCGGTCAACCAGGATGTCCAGGTGCAACTCGCCCATGCCAGAGATGATCGTTTGACCAGTCTCTTCATCAGTTTTGACGCGGAAAGATGGATCTTCCTGAGCAAGCTTGCCCAGAGCGATACCCATTTTTTCCTGGTCATCCTTGGTCTTAGGCTCTACGGCAACCGAAATAACCGGCTCCGGGAAGTCCATGCGAACCAGGATGATGGGCTTGGCAGCGTCGCACAAAGTCTCACCAGTAGTGACGTCCTTCATGCCGATCAAGGCCGCGATGTCACCAGCGCGCACTTCCTTGATCTCTTCACGGGCGTTTGCGTGCATTTGCACCATACGACCCACACGCTCTTTCTTGCCTTTGACCGAGTTGATCACGCCGTCGCCGGAGGCCAACACGCCCGAGTAAACGCGGACGAAGGTCAGAGTACCCACGAATGGGTCGGTAGCGATCTTGAACGCCAGAGCCGAAAACGGCTCGCTGTCGTCGGCATGACGCTCCATCTCTTCTTCCTCGTTATCAGGGTTGGTACCCTTGATAGCAGGAATGTCGGTTGGAGCAGGCAAGTAGTCGATCACGGCGTCGAGAACCAGGGGAACACCCTTGTTCTTGAAGGAAGAACCGCAAACAGCCAAGACGATCTCACCAGCGATAGTACGCTGACGCAGAGCGGCCTTGATTTCCGCGTTGGTGAGTTCTTCACCTTCGAGGTACTTGTTCATCAGCTCTTCGCTGGCTTCGGCGGCAGCCTCAACCATGTTGTTGCGCCACTCGTCAGCCAGTTCCTGCAACTCTGCAGGGATAGGCTTGCGAACAGGAACCATACCTTTGTCAGCGTCATTCCAGTAGACCGCTTCCATGTTGACCAGATCGATCTGACCCTGGAAGTTGTCTTCGGAACCGATAGCCAATTGGATTGGCACCGGAGTATGACCCAGACGCTGCTTGATCTGACCGATCACGCGCAGGAAGTTGGCACCAGCACGGTCCATCTTGTTTACGTAAACAAGACGTGGAACGCCGTACTTGTTGGCTTGACGCCATACGGTTTCCGACTGAGGCTCGACGCCCGAGGTACCGCAGAACACAACGACAGCGCCGTCGAGTACGCGCAGGGAACGCTCAACTTCAATAGTGAAGTCTACGTGGCCTGGGGTATCGATAACGTTGAAGCGGTGCTCATCTTTGTACTGCTTCTCGGAACCTTTCCAGAAGGCGGTAATAGCAGCAGAAGTAATGGTAATACCACGCTCCTGCTCCTGAACCATCCAGTCTGTGGTCGCGGCGCCGTCATGCACCTCGCCCATTTTGTGACTTTTGCCGGTGTAAAACAGTACGCGCTCAGTGGTGGTGGTTTTACCAGCATCCACGTGAGCAACGATACCGATGTTACGGTAGCGGCTAATCGGAGTAGTACGAGCCATAAAGCCCTCGCAAAATTAGTGAAGCTAAGATTAGAAGCGGTAGTGCGAGAAAGCTTTGTTAGCTTCAGCCATACGGTGCACGTCTTCACGCTTCTTAACAGCAGCACCTTTACCTTCAGCAGCGTCCAACAGTTCGCCGGCCAAACGCAGAGCCATAGACTTCTCGCCGCGCTTACGGGCGAAGTCTACCAACCAGCGCATTGCCAGAGCGTTACGACGGGACGGACGAACTTCGACCGGAACCTGGTAAGTAGCACCGCCTACACGGCGCGACTTCACTTCGACCAGCGGAGCGATGGCGTCGAGAGCTTTCTCGAAGATTTCCAGGGGGTCGCTGTTCTTGCGTTCTTTAACCTTTTCCAGCGCGCCATAAACGATACGCTCGGCAACGGCTTTCTTGCCGCTTTCCATCACGTGGTTCATGAACTTGGCCAGAATTTGGCTTCCGTATTTTGGATCGTCAAGCACTTCGCGCTTGGCTGCTACGCGTCTTCTTGGCATGGATAAGCCCTCAAACGGTCTTCAGGTTCGCTCGGAATCGGTGCCCTTTCGGGACGCCTCCGACCTTACTCTTATCGACTCAGAAAATAAGATGATTCAGTTTTACAAAAAGCCGCTACTACTTAGGCTTCTTGGTACCGTACTTCGAACGACCCTGGTTACGACCTTTAACGCCGGAAGTATCCAAGGAGCCGCGTACGGTGTGATAACGAACACCTGGCAAGTCTTTTACACGACCGCCGCGGATCAGTACCACGCTGTGCTCTTGCAGGTTGTGGCCTTCACCGCCGATGTACGAGGAAACCTCGAAACCGTTGGTCAGGCGCACACGGCATACTTTACGCAGTGCCGAGTTAGGTTTTTTCGGCGTGGTGGTATACACACGAGTGCATACGCCACGACGTTGCGGGCAGTTCTGCAGCGCAGGCACGTCGGATTTCTCGACGATACGCTTACGCGGCTGACGTACCAGCTGGTTGATAGTTGCCATCTACTAGCTCCACTGTTGTCTTGCGACGCTATTGTCTTGCAAGAAAAGCAAAATGGCAGGAACGAATTCCCGCCAAATTTAGGGGTACAAGAGTCTAAAGAGGATCTTGCCCCCAGTCAAGGCAAGGCCCCGACCTCCCCTCTCGTCGAACCCGGGCAAAATTGCCTTGATCCGACGAATGGGGCTGCCAGGGCCCAGACTTATTTATCGCAGAACTCAGTTACCGCTTGAGTTCAGCGCTTCGGTCAGTGCAGCTTCCACTTCACTGGCGCTTACGCGCAACGGCTTGTCAGCATCACGGCGACGCTTACGCTCGCTGTGGTAAGCCAAACCGGTACCAGCCGGGATCAGACGACCCACGACCACGTTCTCTTTCAGGCCGCGCAGGTAATCGCGCTTGCCGGTTACCGCTGCTTCGGTCAGTACGCGAGTGGTCTCCTGGAAGGAGGCCGCCGAGATGAACGACTCAGTGGACAACGACGCCTTGGTAATACCCAGCAATACGCGAGTGAACTTGGAAACGAATTTCTCGTCGCCAGCCAGACGCTCGTTTTCCACCAGCACGTGAGTCAGTTCCATCTGGTCGCCCTTGATGAAACTGGAATCGCCGGATTCAGCGATCTCAACTTTACGCAGCATCTGACGCAGGATGGTCTCGATGTGCTTATCGTTGATCTTCACGCCTTGCAGGCGGTAAACGTCCTGGATCTCGTTAACGATGTACTTGGCCAGCGCACTCACACCCAGCAGACGCAGGATGTCGTGTGGATCGCTCGGGCCGTCGGAGATAACTTCGCCGCGGTTTACCTGTTCGCCTTCGAACACGTTCAGGTGACGCCACTTTGGAATCAGCTCTTCGTACGGATCGGTACCGTCGTTCGGGGTAATGACCAGGCGGCGCTTGCCCTTGGTTTCTTTACCGAACGCGATGGTGCCGCTGACTTCTGCCAGAATCGACGCTTCTTTCGGACGACGAGCTTCGAACAAGTCGGCAACACGCGGCAAACCACCGGTGATGTCACGGGTCTTCGAAGTTTCTTGCGGGATACGCGCGATAACATCACCGATCGCGATCTTCGCACCGTCCGCTACACCGACCAGGGCGTTGGCTGGCAGGAAGTACTGAGCGATTACGTCAGTGCCTGGCAGCAACAGATCCTTGCCGTTGTCATCGACCATCTTCACGGCAGGACGGATGTCTTTACCGGCAGCTGGACGATCTTTCGCGTCGAGCACTTCAATGTTGGTCATACCGGTCAATTCGTCAGTCTGACGCTTGATCGTGATGCCTTCTTCCATGCCCACGTAGGTCACGGTACCTTTCATTTCGGTAACGATTGGGTGAGTGTGCGGATCCCACTTGGCCACGATTGCGCCAGCGTCGACCTTGTCACCCTCTTTAACCGAAATCACAGCACCGTACGGCAGCTTGTAGCGCTCACGCTCACGACCGTAGTCATCAGCGATTGCCAGCTCACCGGAACGGGACACAGCCACCAGGTGACCATCCACTCGCTCAACGTGCTTCAGGTTGTGCAGGCGGACAGTACCGCCATTCTTCACCTGAACGCTGTCGGCTGCGGAGGTCCGGCTTGCCGCACCACCAATGTGGAACGTACGCATGGTCAGCTGGGTACCCGGCTCACCGATGGACTGGGCAGCAATAACGCCCACCGCTTCACCGATGTTCACCTGGTGACCACGAGCCAAGTCACGGCCGTAGCACTTGGCGCAAATGCCGTAGCGGGTTTCGCAGCTGATCGGCGAGCGAACGATCACTTCGTCGATGCTGTTGAGCTCGATGAACTCGACCCACTTCTCGTCAACCAGTGTGCCGGCAGGAACGATAATTTCCTCGGTACCTGGCTTGAATACGTCACGGGCAATAACACGACCCAATACGCGCTCACCCAGTGGCTCTACAACGTCACCGCCTTCAATGTGCGGAGTCATCAGCAAGCCGTGCTCGGTGCCGCAATCGATCTCGGTTACAACCAGATCTTGCGCAACGTCCACCAGACGACGAGTCAGGTAACCGGAGTTAGCGGTTTTCAACGCGGTATCCGCCAGACCTTTACGAGCACCGTGAGTGGAGATGAAGTACTGGAGTACGCTCAACCCTTCACGGAAGTTCGCAGTAATCGGCGTTTCAATGATGGAACCGTCCGGCTTGGCCATCAGGCCACGCATACCGGCGAGCTGACGAATCTGCGCAGCAGAACCCCGTGCGCCCGAGTCGGCCATCATGTACATCGAGTTGAAAGACTCCTGGTCGACTTCGACGCCATGACGGTCGATGACTTTCTCTTTCGAGAGGTTGGCCATCATCGCCTTGGATACTTCATCGTTGGCCTTGGACCAAAGGTCGATCACTTTGTTGTACTTCTCGCCCTGTGTTACCAGGCCCGAGGCGTACTGGCTTTCGATCTCTTTCACTTCATCAGTAGCAGCACTAATGATGCGGGCTTTTTCATCAGGGATAACGAAGTCGTTAACGCCAATGGAAACGCCGGAAATAGTCGAATAGGCAAAACCGGTGTACATCAACTGGTCAGCGAAGATCACGGTCTCTTTCAGACCAACCACGCGATAGCATTGGTTGATCAGCTTGGAGATCGCCTTTTTCTTCATCGGCAGGTTGACGACGTCGTACGACAGGCCTTTTGGCACAACCTGGTACAACAGCGCACGGCCAACGGTGGTGTCTACAATACGAGTGCCGCTCACGCTGCCGCCGTCACGGTCGTTGACCGTTTCGTTGATGCGCACCTTGACCTTGGCGTGCAGTGCGGCTTCGCCGGCACGGAACACACGGTCAACTTCCTGCAGATCAGCGAACACACGACCTTCGCCTTTGGCGTTGATCGCCTCACGGGTCATGTAGTACAGACCCAATACAACGTCCTGCGACGGAACGATGATTGGCTCACCGTTGGCTGGCGACAGAATGTTGTTGGTCGACATCATCAACGCACGCGCTTCCAACTGGGCTTCCAGTGTCAGCGGTACGTGCACGGCCATTTGGTCGCCGTCGAAGTCGGCGTTGTACGCAGCACAGACCAGAGGGTGCAGCTGGATAGCCTTACCTTCGATCAGTACCGGTTCAAACGCCTGGATACCCAGACGGTGAAGGGTCGGTGCACGGTTGAGGAGAACCGGGTGTTCGCGAATCACTTCAGCGAGAACGTCCCAAACCTCTGGCAGCTCGCGCTCGACCATTTTCTTGGCCGCTTTGATGGTGGTCGCGAGACCGCGCATTTCCAGCTTGCCGAAGATGAATGGCTTGAACAGCTCAAGCGCCATCTTCTTAGGCAGACCGCACTGGTGCAGACGCAGGGTCGGGCCTACGGTAATTACCGAACGACCAGAGTAGTCAACACGCTTACCGAGCAAGTTCTGACGGAAACGACCTTGCTTACCCTTGATCATGTCAGCCAAGGATTTCAGAGGACGCTTGTTGGAACCGGTGATAGCGCGGCCACGACGACCGTTGTCGAGCAAGGCATCGACAGCCTCCTGCAACATACGCTTTTCGTTGCGCACGATGATGTCCGGAGCGGACAGATCGAGCAGGCGCTTCAAGCGATTGTTACGGTTGATCACACGGCGGTACAGGTCGTTGAGGTCGGAAGTCGCGAAACGACCACCATCCAACGGTACCAGCGGACGCAGATCTGGCGGCAGAACCGGCAGAACGGTCAGCACCATCCACTCTGGCAGGTTGCCGGAACCCTGGAAGGCTTCCATCAACTTCAGACGCTTGGACAGCTTCTTGATCTTGGTTTCGGAGTTGGTTTGCGGAATTTCTTCGCGCAGACGGCCAATCTCGTGCTCCAGGTCGATAGCGTGCAGCAGTTCGCGGACAGCTTCGGCACCCATGCGGGCATCGAAATCATCACCGAACTCTTCCAACGCCTCGAAGTACTGCTCGTCGTTCAACAGCTGACCTTTTTCAAGGGTGGTCATGCCTGGGTCGATAACGACATAGCTCTCGAAGTAGAGAACGCGTTCGATATCACGCAGGGTCATGTCCATCAGCAAGCCAATACGGGACGGCAGCGATTTCAGGAACCAGATGTGGGCAACCGGCGAAGCCAGCTCGATGTGCGCCATGCGCTCACGACGAACCTTGGCGAGTGCAACTTCAACGCCACACTTTTCGCAGATAACACCACGGTGCTTCAAGCGCTTGTACTTACCGCACAGGCACTCGTAATCCTTTACCGGGCCAAAGATCTTGGCGCAGAACAGACCGTCACGCTCAGGTTTGAACGTACGGTAGTTGATGGTTTCCGGCTTTTTAACTTCACCGAACGACCACGAACGGATCATCTCAGGCGATGCCAATCCAATACGGATGGCGTCGAACTCTTCGACTTGACCCTGGTTTTTCAGCAAATTCAGTAGGTCTTTCAAGGCCTTTCCTCCTGGCGGAGCAGAGAGCGGGCTAAACAGCCCCGCTCTCGATTCGCGTCACGTGTTATTCGGTTTCCAGATCGATATCGATGCCGAGGGAACGAATTTCTTTGATCAACACGTTGAAGGACTCGGGCATGCCCGGCTCCATACGGTGATCGCCATCCACGATGTTTTTGTACATCTTGGTACGACCGTTCACATCGTCCGACTTCACTGTGAGCATTTCTTGCAGAGTGTAAGCAGCACCGTATGCTTCCAGTGCCCAGACCTCCATCTCCCCGAAACGCTGACCACCGAACTGAGCCTTACCACCCAGCGGCTGCTGGGTAACCAGGCTGTACGAACCGGTAGAACGAGCGTGCATCTTGTCGTCTACCAAGTGGTTCAGCTTCAGCATGTACATGTAGCCAACAGTAACCGGGCGCTCGAACTTGTTGCCGGTACGGCCGTCGAACAGCTGCATCTGGCCGCTTTCTGGCAGGTCTGCCAGTTTCAGCATGGCCTTGATTTCGCTTTCCTTGGCACCGTCGAACACCGGGGTAGCCATTGGAACGCCGCCGCGCAGGTTCTTCGCCAGATCCAGGATTTCCTGGTCGGAGAAGGTATCCAGCTCTTCCTTACGACCGCCGATCTCGTTGTAGATCTCGTGCAGGAACTTGCGCAGGTCAGCAACCTTGCGCTGCTCTTCGATCATACGATTGATCTTCTCGCCCAGACCTTTAGCCGCGAGGCCCAGGTGGGTTTCAAGGATCTGACCAACGTTCATACGCGAAGGTACGCCCAACGGGTTGAGGACGACGTCGACCGGGGTGCCATTGGCATCGTGCGGCATGTCTTCAACCGGCATGATCACGGAGACCACACCTTTGTTACCGTGACGACCGGCCATCTTGTCGCCCGGTTGGATGCGACGACGGATTGCCAGGTAAACCTTGACGATTTTCAGCACGCCTGGAGCCAGGTCATCGCCCTGCTGCAGTTTGCGCTTCTTGTCTTCGAACTTGTCGTCCAGCAGACGGCGGCGATCAACGATGTAGGCCTGGGCCTTCTCAAGTTGCTCGTTCAGAGCATCTTCAGCCATGCGCAGTTTGAACCACTGACCATGTTCAAGACCATCGAGGACTTCGTCGGTGATGTCCTGACCTTTCTTCAGACCTGCGCCGCCTTCAGCCTTGTGGCCTACCAGAGCGGAGCGCAGACGTTCGAAGGTCGCGCCTTCAACGATACGGAACTCTTCGTTCAGGTCCTTGCGGATCTCGTCGAGCTGGGTCTTCTCGATGGACAGTGCACGAGCATCACGCTCGACGCCGTCACGGGTGAAGACCTGTACGTCGATGACAGTACCCTTGGTACCGGTAGGTACACGCAGGGAAGTATCTTTAACGTCGCTGGCTTTTTCACCGAAGATGGCACGCAACAGCTTCTCTTCTGGAGTGAGTTGGGTCTCGCCTTTCGGAGTGACCTTACCAACCAGAATGTCGCCTGCACCAACTTCAGCACCTACATAAACGATACCGGCTTCGTCCAGCTTGTTCAGTGCAGCTTCACCCACGTTCGGGATGTCTGCAGTGATTTCCTCTGGCCCAAGCTTGGTGTCACGTGCCACACAGGTCAGTTCCTGAATGTGGATCGTGGTGAAGCGATCTTCTTGAACCACACGCTCGGACAGGCAGATGGAGTCTTCGAAGTTGAAGCCGTTCCATGCCATGAACGCGATGCGCATGTTCTGACCCAAAGCCAGTTCACCCATATCGGTGGACGGACCGTCAGCCATGATGTCGCTGCGCTGAACGCGATCACCCTTACGCACCAGCGGACGCTGGTTGATGCAAGTGTTCTGGTTCGAGCGGGTGTATTTGGTCAGGTTGTAGATGTCGACACCGGCTTCACCCGTTTCAACTTCATCATCAGCAACACGAACCACGATACGGCTGGCATCAACGGAGTCGATCACGCCGCCACGACGAGCCACGACGCAAACGCCGGAGTCACGGGCTACGTTACGCTCCATGCCGGTACCTACCAGCGGCTTGTCAGCACGCAGGGTCGGTACAGCTTGACGCTGCATGTTGGAACCCATCAACGCACGGTTGGCGTCATCGTGTTCCAGGAACGGGATCAGCGACGCAGCAACCGAAACTACCTGCTTCGGCGACACGTCCATCAAGGTAACGTCTTCCGGCGCCTTGACGGTGAACTCGTTCAGGTGACGAACAGCTACCAGCTCGTCGATCAGGACTTTCTTGTCGTTCATCGTGGCCGAAGCCTGAGCGATCACGTGATCAGCTTCTTCGATGGCGGACAGGAACACGATCTCATCGGTGACCAGAGCGTCTTTCACCACACGGTACGGGCTCTCGAGGAAGCCGTACTGGTTGGTGCGCGCATAAGCGGCCAGGGAGTTGATCAGACCGATGTTCGGGCCTTCCGGCGTTTCGATCGGGCAAACACGACCGTAGTGCGTCGGGTGTACGTCACGCACTTCAAAGCCTGCACGCTCACGGGTCAGACCGCCCGGGCCCAGTGCGGAAACACGGCGCTTGTGGGTGATCTCTGAGAGCGGGTTGTTCTGGTCCATGAACTGCGAGAGCTGGCTGGAACCGAAGAACTCTTTCACCGCTGCAGCCACTGGCTTGGCGTTGATCAGGTCCTGTGGCATCAGGCCTTCGCTTTCAGCCATCGACAGACGCTCTTTGACCGCACGCTCAACACGCACCAGGCCAACGCGGAACTGGTTCTCGGCCATTTCGCCTACGCAGCGAACACGACGGTTACCCAGGTGGTCGATGTCATCGACGATGCCTTTGCCGTTACGGATGTCGACCAGAGTCTTCAGGACCGCAACGATGTCTTCCTTGCACAGCACGCCCGAACCTTCGATCTCGGTGCGACCGATACGACGGTTGAACTTCATCCGACCGACCGCAGACAGGTCGTAGCGCTCAGGGCTGAAGAACAGGTTGTTGAACAGGGTTTCTGCAGCGTCTTTGGTTGGTGGCTCGCCAGGACGCATCATGCGATAGATTTCTACCAGCGCTTCCAATTGGTTGCTGGTGGAGTCGATCTTCAGGGTGTCGGAGACGAATGGACCACAGTCGATATCGTTGGTGTACAGGGTCTCGATACGAACAACTTGAGCCTTAGCGATTTTCGCCAGGATCTCGGTGTTCAGCTCGGTGTTGCACTCAGCAAGGATTTCGCCTGTAGCCGGGTGAACAATGACCTTGGCGGTCGTGCGACCCAGGACGTAGTCCAAAGGCACGTCCAGCGACTTGATACCTGCTTTTTCGATCTGGTTGATGTGGCGCGCAGTAATACGACGACCCGCCTCAACAATGACCTTGCCCTTTTCATCCTGGATGTCCAAGACGGCAATTTCACCACGCAGGCGAGATGCAATCAGTTCCAGGCTGAGGGTTTCATCCTTCAGGCTGAATACGTTGGTGGTGTAGAACGCATCCAGGACTTGCTCAGTGGTGTAGCCGAGCGCGCGCAGCAATACCGAGGCCGGCAGCTTACGACGACGGTCGATACGCACGAACACGCAGTCTTTCGGATCGAACTCGAAGTCCAACCACGAACCGCGGTACGGAATGATCCGCGCGGAGTACAGGAGCTTGCCGGAGCTGTGCGTCTTGCCGCGATCGTGGTCGAAGAACACGCCCGGGGAACGGTGCAGCTGGGAAACGATAACACGCTCGGTACCGTTGATAACGAAGGTACCGTTCTCAGTCATCAATGGGATTTCGCCCATGTAGACTTCTTGCTCTTTGATGTCCTTGATCGCTTTGTTCGACGACTCTTTGTCGAAAATGATCAGACGGACTTTTACCCGCAAAGGTACGGCGTACGTAACACCGCGCAACACGCATTCTTTGACATCAAATGCCGGTTCGCCCAGGCGATAACCGACGTACTCCAGCGCAGCATTGCCGGAGTAGCTGATGATCGGGAAAACGGATTTGAAGGCCGCATGCAGGCCCACGTCGCGGAACTGATCTTTGGTCGCTCCCGCCTGCAAGAATTCACGATACGAATCCAGCTGGATAGCCAGAAGGTACGGGACATCCATGACGTCCGGCAACTTGCTAAAGTCCTTGCGGATACGTTTTTTCTCAGTATATGAGTAAGCCATCAGCGTTCCCCAGCTTGGTCACCTGCTTGTTTGGCCCTCCCGACGGGAGCAGCCAGAAAATCTTGCAAACCCCATGGTTTGCACCACCGCATCGGGTGGCTACAGCGCGTTAATGGCGGCGACCGAGTCGACAGCCAAGAACGGAAAAAGGCCGGTGGCAAGAGCCACCAGCCATCAGCCTTCAGCTTAACGCTTGGGCTGGAGACGCAAGGTCGATGCTTACTTCAGCTCGACTTTAGCGCCTGCTTCTTCCAGAGTTGCTTTGGCTTTGTCGCCTGCATCTTTGGTCACTGCTTCCAGAACCATAGCAGGAGCGCCGTCAACTACAGCCTTGGCTTCTTTCAGGCCCAGACCGGTCAGTTCACGTACTGCCTTGATCACGTTAACTTTCTTCTCGCCAGCTTCCAGCAGCATGACGTTGAATTCGGTTTGCTCTTCAACAACGGCAGCAGCAGCAGCTGGGCCAGCGGAAGCAGCGGCAGCGGAAACGCCGAATTTTTCTTCGAAAGCTTTGATCAGCTCAACAACCTGCAGAACCGACATTTCAGCTACGGCGTTGAGGATATCGTCTTGGGAGATAGACATTGCTGTATTTCCTGAATTGGGGGACGGCCTACGCGGCCATCGAAATAAACAAAAATACGCGAGAGAAGTTGCTCAGCCTTAGGCTGCGGCAGCTTCTTTTTGCTCGCGAACTGCAGCCAGAGTACGAGCCAGCTTGCTGGTAGCGCCTTGAATCACGCTCATCAGCTGCGAAATGGCTTCGTTACGGGTCGGCAGTGTTGCCAGTACGTCGATTTGGTTAGCTGCGAGGAACTTGCCCTCGAACGCAGCTGCCTTGATCTCGAACTTATCCTGACTCTTAGCGAACTCTTTGAACAAACGGGCAGCAGCGCCTGGATGATCCTTGGAGAAAGCAATCAGAGTCGGGCCGGTGAACACGTCGTTGAGGACACTGTATTCAGTGTCAGCAACAGCGCGCTTGAGCAGGGTGTTACGTACAACACGTACGTACACGCCAGCTTCACGAGCCTCTTTACGGAGTCCGGTCATAGCGCCTACTGTCACACCACGGGCATCAGCCACGACAGCGGACAGAGCAGCTTTGGCAGCCTCGTTGACTTCAGCGACGATGGCCTTCTTGTCTTCGAGATTAATTGCCACGGGTTTAACTCCTGCTTGTTACCGTTTCATCTGGCCGAGGCCGGATGTCGTTTTGGTGTCTGATTCGGTAAGGAACCGGGAGCACCATCTGCGTAGGCTTGTGGTTTAAGACTTGCGCCGCCTACGGTCTTGGATAGCCCCCGCCAGGCAGGGACCCCAATTTTTCCAATTGGCGCAATTGCTTGCGCCAATCTGTGTCTTATACGTCCAGCGAGCCTTGGTCGATGACCAGACCTGGGCCCATAGTGGTGCTCAGGGTAACGCGCTTGACGTAGATACCTTTCGAGGAAGCTGGCTTGATACGCTTCAGATCAGCGATCAGGGCTTCAACGTTTTCCTTCAGCTTGACGGCGTCAAAGCCGACTTTGCCAACGGAGGTGTGAATGATGCCATTTTTGTCGGTGCGATAACGAACCTGACCAGCCTTGGCGTTTTTAACCGCGGTAGCTACGTCGGGTGTTACGGTGCCGACTTTAGGGTTAGGCATCAGGCCTCGCGGGCCCAGGATCTGACCCAATTGACCTACAACACGCATTGCATCCGGGGAAGCAATAACTACGTCGTAGTTCAGGTCGCCGCCTTTCATTTCGGCAGCCAGGTCGTCCATACCAACGCGGTCGGCGCCAGCGGCCAGAGCAGCTTCAGCTGCCGGGCCTTGAGTGAAGACAGCTACACGAACAGTCTTACCAGTACCGTGTGGCAGCACAGTAGCGCTACGAACGACCTGGTCAGATTTACGTGGGTCAACACCCAGGTTTACAGCAACGTCAACGGACTCGCTGAACTTGACAGTCGACAGCTCGGTCAGCAGAGCAGCAGCGTCTACAAAGCTGTAGGACTTGCCCGCTTCGATTTTGCCGGCGATAGCCTTTTGGCGCTTGGTCAGCTTAGCCATTACACACCCTCCACGTTAAGGCCCATGCTACGAGCAGAACCGGCGATGGTACGCACGGCTGCATCCATATCAGCTGCAGTCAGATCCGCGTTTTTGGTTTTCGCGATCTCTTCCAGCTGAGCACGAGTTACGGTGCCAACCTTAACGGTGTTAGGACGAGCGGAACCGCTAGTCAGACCAGCAGCTTTCTTCAGCAGAACCGAAGCCGGGGTCGACTTGGTTTCGAAAGTGAAGCTACGGTCGCTGTATACAGTGATGATCACTGGAGTCGGCAGACCTGGCTCAAGACCCTGAGTACGGGCGTTGAAGGCCTTGCAGAACTCCATAATGTTCACGCCGTGCTGACCCAGAGCTGGACCAACAGGTGGGCTTGGGTTGGCCTGAGCGGCCTTCACTTGCAGCTTGATGTAAGCGGTAATCTTCTTGGCCATGAGGCACTCCAATTACGGGTTCAAGCGCCTCGAAAGGCTCCCCGGTTACTTGCGCGTTTATCCCAGTGACGACAAAACCCCACAGCCTAAGGCTGCGGGGTTGGGATGCTTACTCAGCTAGACCTTCTCGACCTGGCTGAATTCCAACTCTACCGGAGTAGAGCGACCGAAAATGAGCACCGCGACCTGGATCCGGCTCTTCTCGTAGTTAACCTCTTCGACGGTACCGTTGAAATCAGCAAACGGACCATCAGTGACACGAACAACCTCACCCGGCTCGAACAACGTCTTCGGCTTAGGCTTGTCGCTACCGTCGGCGACACGACGCAGAATTGCTTCCGCCTCTTTGTCAGTGATCGGAGCAGGCTTATCAGCAGTACCACCGATGAAACCCATAACACGAGGAGTATCCTTGACCAAGTGCCAAGTACCTTCGTTCATGTCCATCTGCACCAGCACATAGCCAGGGAAGAACTTGCGTTCACTCTTGCGCTTCTGACCATTCCGCATTTCAACCACTTCTTCAGTGGGAACCAGAATTTCGCCGAAGCCATCTTCCATGCCTGCCAGCTTTACGCGCTCCAGCAAAGAGCGCATAACATGCTTCTCGTAACCCGAGTAAGCATGCACAACGTACCAACGCTTAGCCACGGGACACCCTTAGCCAACAATCAAGGAAACAAGCCAGCCGAGCAGGGAATCGAGCCCCCACAACAGCAACGCCATAACCAGAACAACAGCCACGACAATCAATGTGGTCTGCGTGGTTTCTTGGCGAGTCGGCCAAACGACTTTACGAATTTCGGTGCGAGCTTCCTTCACCAGGACCGCGAAAGACTTGCCTTTGGCAGTCTGCAGACCTACAAAGGTAGCTACAGCAGCAAGGGCCAGCAAAACGAGAACGCGGTACAGGATCGGCGAAGCAGAGTAGTACTGATTGCCAACAACGCCTACGACCACCAAAGCGACTACAGCGAGCCACTTGAACAGATCGAAACGAGAGCTTTGAGCTTCAGCCTTAGGAGTCATCTATGAAGATCCTGTGAAAAGAAAGCCAGATACACCACGTGAATCTGGCAGGTCAGGAGGGAATCGAACCCCCAACCTACGGTTTTGGAGACCGTCGCTCTGCCAATTGAGCTACTGACCTAAAACAAAATCAGGCCGACCATTATGCAGACCTGAAAAAGACTTTACAACAGCCAACCCCCAGAGACTTGAAATCACTCAACCACAAGCGATCTGAAACACCATCAAGCCGAGTCAACCGTTAAAACAAAGGCAGATATTTTCATATCTGCCTTGTTATATGGAGCTCTTGAGCGGATTTGAACCGCTGACCTCACCCTTACCAAGGGTGTGCTCTACCAACTGAGCTACAAGAGCGAAACACTATGCACAACCTGCAAACTTGGAGCGGGTAGCGGGAATCGAACCCGCATCATCAGCTTGGAAGGCTGAGGTTCTACCACTAAACTATACCCGCGGAGCTTGCAGCTCACGCTAAAATGGTGGAGGGGGAAGGATTCGAACCTTCGAAGTCGTAGACGTCAGATTTACAGTCTGATCCCTTTGGCCGCTCGGGAACCCCTCCTAAGCGAGCCGGCATTCTACATCATGCCAGCCTTCTGTCAAGCATTTTCTCATTAAAAATATGAGGTTAGCTGCATTGACCTTAGCTTCGCACCGTACACTTTAAAGGTCTTCACTGCGAAGCGGGCGCCATTCTATGCAAACTATTCGAGAGTTGCAATGCCTTCGCACAGCATTATTTTATGTTTTAACTCATTGAATTCCTTAGCAAGGTTTTCAAAGGGCAGATCATCAGCCAGACGTCGGCTTTCTGGGGCAACCCGGAGCCAGTAACCCTGCGCATCAGGAGTGCTCAGCAACTGAACCTTAACCTTTATATCCAGGCTAGTGAGACGCTGCTCAACGAATTGCGCCTGTCGCTGGTCGGCAAAGCCACCAATGTACAAGCAAGTACTTTGCGCATCAGATGCCTTAGCTCGATCCCTGCGGACCACAGCATCGGAGGACTCACTCAGCAGACGAATATCCTGCTGAGTATTCCGATAGAGACTCAAAGGGGTAACATCTTTAGCGCGCAACGGCGCTTCTTGCTGATGCCATATGTAGTAGAAGGCGTTGAGGATCAATAAAAGCAAAAACAGCCAACGCATAAACACCTCAAGATAAAGGGCACGCCATCGCCAGACCTACGAAAATCAAATCAGGCACGAGTCGAGCCTGAGGCACGGCATCCCTCACCAAATCAGCATCGCCACCTGTCAGGAATACAGTAAAGTTATCACCCCAATAACTTCGGGCCAGCTCAAGCTGCGTCAGTACAAACCCTCTGAGCATCAACGTACAGCCACGCTCTACAGCCTCTACGGTCGTACGCCCTGGTGACAGGCACCCCAAGGCTCTTTCGGCAGCAGCATCGTCGTAACGTATCTTACGTGTATGTGTACGCAACTGATTACGCATGAGAGGCATACCAGGACAGATGAAACCACCTAAATGCTCACCGTCTCCAGCAATAAAATCTGCAGTCGCAGCCGTACCAAAATCGAGCACCAGGCATGCCCCCGACGCCAACTTGAAACCGCCCAGCATTGCCAACCAGCGATCAAGGCCGAGACGCTCGAAATCTTCGTAGCCGTTGCGCACCCCAGCCATTTCTCGCGCAGAAACAGCGCAGGAAACAGCAACACCAAAAGCCGCCACCAGCGCCTCAACCAGATTGTTTGTTTCGTCCAGAGCACGAACACTCACCAACCGGCAACGCGTCAATGAGACACCAGACAGCACTGACAGACTTTCAATCAATGCAACATCCGAACTAGCGACACCCTCTGCAGATGCGATCGCCCGATCCGAATTAAGTACACGCCACTTGATAAAGCTATTCCCACAGTCGAGTTCAAGAATCATCACGCAACCTCAGGCTTAACTCACCACCACTGTATATTTTCTCAACACCACCGACACTTAAACGCAATGCACCCTGACCGTCGATACCCAGCACCACCCCATCAACACGGTTGGCCCCAGCGATGAGTGATACCGCCTTTCCCTGCCAGGCGTGACCTTTCTCCCACTCATCCTTAAGCGACGCAAAACCTAGTGCCCTGTGCCGCCCCAAGTAGCTTTGCAACTGCAAGCACAGGCACGCCACCAAAGAGTTGCGATCAACAGGAGACCCCGTCTCCAACTGCACTGATGTCCATTGCTGATCAACCTCATCAGCCTTCTGCATATTCACGTTAATACCGATGCCAAGGACAACGTGGCAGATATCCGCGGGATTCCCTACGAGTTCCAGCAAAATCCCGGCAATCTTCTTCTGCCCCACCAAGACGTCGTTTGGCCACTTCAAGGCCGCCCCCTGGACTCCAGACTCACGCAGCGCCTGCATGACCGCCAAGCCAACCACAAGGCTCAGGCCTTCCAGCTGTCGCGGACCATCCTCAATACGCAATAAGAGGCTGTAATACACATTCTGAGCGAATGGACTGACCCACTTTCGACCACGCCGCCCCCTTCCAGCCGTTTGCTGCTCCGCAAGCACCATGTACGGCGTCGTACACTCAACCTCAACAAGGCGCAGAGCCTCGGCATTTGTCGAGTCAATGGTGTCGTAGATATGGATAGGCCATGCCAGGGAAGACGCACGTAGTGCAATCTGCTCGGAACTCAAGAAAACCAGTGGCGAAGCTAATTGATACCCCCTCCCACGAACCTTATGGACAGGCAGATTCAATTCAGCCTCAAGATGCTGGAGTTGCTTCCAGACAGCACTGCGGCTAACGCCCAGGGCAGCGCCAAGTGCCTCTCCGGAATGGAATCGACCATCTTTTAGAAGTTTTAACAACGTCAGCATGCAAGTATCGCCTCACAATGAGGCACGCATGATAGCCATGCGCAGGGTCATTGCATAGAAAGGCGGGACTTTAGCACTGAAGGCCACCCCGAGGCGCCTCTTCGCACTTTTCGACCGCACAAAACAAAACCCCATCTGCTTTCGCAAATGGGGTTTCGGAATTTAATCTTGACGATGACCTACTCTCACATGGGGAAACCCCACACTACCATCG
>NZ_VIUN01000004.1:0-440050 GCF_007828335.1 Pseudomonas sp. SJZ103 | reverse complement strand
GCATACCGAGCCTAGGCGAGGTACCGAGTGGTGGGGCAAGAGCCCTTTGGTTACTTTGGGGCTTTTCCAAAGTGACCCGCCGTAAGGGCGGAACCCATAGCCGCCGTTACCGCAGCAACGGATATGTACTCACCCAAACCCCAAAAAGCGGTCGGCCCGAAGGCCGCCACGGAAACAAGCTCCCTCACCACAAAGAGATTTTTCAGCCTGAAAGTTGTGTAGATACCCATGCCCCGATGGCGTCAGACCAGGCGCCGCTTACTTCGGTCCCATAATCTTCACCAACTTATCCGGCGACGGCGCTCCTTGCTGTTGCTGCAAGCCACCCTTGTCATCCAGGTAGAAAATCGCCGGCGTGGCTGACAGTTCCAGCTCATCCATCAACTTCATATTGGCATCGAGCTTGGCTTCGATATCCGCCGGGATCTTGGCCAGCGCCTGCAATTTGCTGCCCTTGCCGGCGGCTTCGTGTTCTTCCAGGGCTTTTTGCGGGTCTTTGGCGGCGAACAGGGCGGCCGACTTGGCGGCGCTGTCTTCGCGGATGATGCCGACCATGATGTGGCGCAGTTGGACCTTGCCGGCTTTTACCCATGGCCGCGCCTGTTCCCAGAACATGTTGCAGTAAGGGCAGTTGGGGTCGCTGAACAGGTAGACGATGCGCGGTGCCTTAACGTCGCCGTCCTGGATCCAGCTGCTTTTTTCCATCTTGGCCCAGACTTCCTTGGCCATCGGCGCGTACACCAGTTTTTCCAGGGGCGCGCTGCTCAGGTCATTGCCTTGGGCGTCGTACAGGTTGCCGGCGATTACGCTCTTGCCGTCGGCGGTCAGGTACAGGGCCATGCCACGGTTCTGGTATTGCGCGGCGTAGCCGGTGAGGCCGCTGGGCGCGTCGAACTTGCCGAGGATTTTGGCGCCTTTGGCTTCGATCTGTTTGATCGGTGCCGGCCAGTCTTCGGCCTGGGCCAGGGTGGCCGCCAGTGTCAGCGGCAGCAGGGTCAGCAGGTGGCGGAGGCGAGGCATGTCGGTTTCCTTGTGGCGGCAGGGGCGGTGTCGAAGGTTTCCATGGCGCGGGCCAGGCTGGCCTGGGACAACTCACCCAGGTGACTGTTGATCAGGCGTCCGTCGGCTTGGTAGAACAGCGTGGTTGGCAGGGCCATGGAGCCCACGGCCTGGCCGAGGCGGCCGCTGGCGTCGAACAATACGTTGTCCAGGTTCAGGCCCTGGGTGGCCAGGTAGGTGCTGACGCTTTGCATGCTCTCGGCCTGGTTGACGAACAGGAAGGTCACGTCCGGGCGCATGCGCTGGGCGCTTTCCAGCACCGGCATTTCACGGCGGCACGGCGGGCACCAGGTGGCCCACAGGTTGATCACCAGCGGACCGCCTTGGTAATCCGCCAGTTGCACGACCTCGCCATTGGCGTTGCGCAAGGTGATGTCCGGCAGGCGTGTGCCTTTTTCATACACGCTCAAGGACAGGCTGGTCATGCCCCAGAACACCAGCCCGGTGATGACCCCGGCGCTCAGCGGCTTGCGCAGCGCCGGGCGACGCCAGCCATAGAGCAGTGCACCGAGGATCAGTGCGACGACACCGGGCCAGGCGAGAAAACCGCCGTCGCGCAGGTCGACCATCTGCAGCCAGTCGTTGCTGTAGTAGCTCCAGTACATCAGTACAAAGCTGACGCGCGCCGCCAGCATGCCCAGCAGGAACAGGCTGAACAGCACCGATTCCGGATTCTCACCGCCACGCTTGGCCACGCGCCAACCCACCAGGGTGGCGAGAATCAACGCGCTGATCAGCAGGATGTGATTCAGGGCGATGGCGAAGGTGCCGATGGTCAGGGTCAGCATCAGAGGGCGTCCCGGGCTTGAGTCCAGCGTTGCAGGAAGGCGGCGGCATCCACTTCGCCGGTGATTCGCTGGGCGCGGCGTTCCTCACCGTCTGGGCCGATCCACACGAAGCTGGGCGGCCCCGGCACTTGGTAGCGGCCCAGCAGTGCGCGGCTGGCGGCATTGTCGGCGGTGACGTCGAGGCGCAGCAGGCGTACGTCCTTCAGCGCGTCGAGCACTTCGGGCTTGCCGAACACCTGTTTCTCCATGATCTTGCACGACACGCACCAGTCGGCGTAGTAATCCACCAGCACCCATTGGCCCTGGGCCTTGGCGCTGTCGAGCTGGCTTTGCAGCACGGCGGGGTCATTGAGGGTCATGAAGGCTTCGTGGGCGGTGGGGGCGGCAGTGGTCCGCGAGCCGCTGTAGACCTTCAACGGTTGCCACAGGTCATCGCTGCCACCCGCGGCACCCACCAGCAGCAGGCCGCCCCACAACCCCACGACCACGGAACCGGCGCCGAACAGCATGGCAACCCGCCCGAAATCCTGGGCCAGGCGCCAGCCGCAATAGGCCACGGAGATAGCCAGCGCGCCCCACAGGCCGAGCCACAGGCTTTCGTCGATCACCGGGCGAATCATCAGCACGGCGGTGGCCAGGAACAGGAAGCCGAAGATGCCCTTGAGCACATTCATCCAGGTGCCCGGCTTGGGCAGGAAACGGTTGCCCACGGTGACCAGCAACAGCAGCGGCACGCCAATGCCGATGCCCATGGCGAACAGGATCAGGCCGCCATGCAGGGCATTGCCGCTCTGGGCGATATAGAGCAGTGCACCGGCCAGGGGGGCCGTCATGCACGGCCCCACCAGCAGGCCGGAGAGGGCGCCGAGCACCCCGGCGCCGACCAGGCTGCCGCCGCTTTGGTTGCGGCTGACGTTATCCAGGCGGTCACGCAAGGCCACGGGCAGTTGCAGTTCAAAAAAGCCGAACATCGGCAGGGCGAGGATCACAAACAACGCGGCGAAACTGCCGAGGATCCATGGGGTTTGCAGCAGCGCGGCGAGGTTGCTGCCAAGCAACGCGGCCAATACGCCCAGTGCGGCATACACCAGCGCCATGCACACCACATAGCTGCTGGCCAGGGCAAAGCCGCGACGTGGGCTGGCGCCACTGCCCACCACCAGGCCGGCGAGAATCGGCAGCATCGGCAACGAACACGGTGCAAATGCCAACAGCAGGCCCAGGCCAAAGAACACCAGCAGGCTCCAACCCAGGCTGCGCTGCTGCAAGCCGCTGGCCAGGCTCTGGTCCTGGGCTTCGGCGGTCGCGGCGACGGCCGGGTTGCCACCCAGGTCCACGGTGATCGACTGCGGCGGATAGCACAGGCCCGCATCGGCGCAGCCCTGCCAGCCCAGCTTGACCTGGCCGGTGACGCCGGCGGGAATCTTCACTTCCAGGCCCTGGCGATACACTTCCTGCTCGCCAAAGAACTCATCGCTATGGGCTTCGCCCTGGGGCAGCGCGGGTTTTTCGGCCAGGCCATCGAACTTCATGCGCTGCTTGTACAGGTAATAACCGTCGGCAATCTGCCAATACAGCTGGGTTTCGCCACTTTCAAGACGTTCGGAGGTAAAGGTGAAAGCCTTGCCCACCGGGAGGAAATCGGGTTTGGTCTCAAACGGATTGCCCGGCGCGGCCTGGGCGAACCCCGCGAATAACACCAGCAGAAAGGTAAACAGATGCCGCATGGTCAAGCCTTAGTTCGATGCAAGTGAGGCACACAATGTGTGGCGTTGATTAACCGATGATTAACCGGGCGCTATTCTAAAGTGTAGGGAATATCTGAGCTTGCATCTTTTCACGGCATAATCTGCGCTTAATCCGCTGCACTTTTAATCACCCCATCTTTCATGAAGGGTTCACCATGCACGTACTGGTCTGTGAAGACGACGAACTGATCGCCAGCGGCATCGTGGCCGGCCTCGGTGCCCAGGGCTTTACAGTCGAGCGCGTGGCCACGGCGGCGGCTGCACGGGCGATGCTCAAGGCGGCGACCTTCGACATCATGGTGCTCGACCTCGGCCTGCCCGACGAAGACGGCCTTAAGCTGCTGCAGCAACTGCGCAGCCAGGGCCTGGAGATTCCGGTGCTGATCCTCACCGCGCGGGATTCGGTGACCAACCGCGTCGACGGCCTGCAAGCCGGTGCCGATGACTACCTGCTCAAACCTTTCGACCTGCGCGAATTGGCCGCACGCCTGCAAACCCTGTTGCGCCGGATGGCGGGGCGCAGTGTCAACCTGATCGAGCACGGCCGGTTGACCTACGACCCGAGCAGCCGCGAAACCCTGCTGGGAGGCCAGCCGGTGGACCTGTCCCGGCGTGAACAGGCGCTGTTGCAGGCCTTGCTGCACAACAAAGGTCGGGTGCTGTCCAGCGAACAACTCAAGGACAGCGTCTACGGCTTCAACGATGAATTGGAAAGCAACGCCCTCAACGTGCATATCCATCACCTGCGGCGCAAATTGGGCAACGGCATCGTCGAGACCGTGCGCGGCCTGGGTTATCGCCTCGGCCCGGCAGATGATGGAGAGAATGCTTCGTGAAAAGCCTGCGCCTGCGCCTGACGTTCAAGCTCGGCGCCGCGTTTGTGCTGATCTGGGCCCTGGCGGCGGCCTGGATGCTCAACGACCTGCGCAACCAGATGATGTTCTCCCTCGACCAGCGTTTGGTGGCGTCGGCGCGCATGGTGGCGGGCCTGACCGAGCAGATGCCGGGCCTGGCCAGTGTGAGCGGCGGCGCGCATTTCAGTGCCGAGCAACTCAATGTACCGGGGGGTATGGCGTGCCAGGTCAGCTCCTTGCGCGGGGAAATCCTCGCCCGCAGCCATACCACGCCGGATGAGGGCCTGGAGTCGCGCAAGAGCGGCTTTCGTGACCAGGTCATCGACGGTGTGGGCTGGCGCAGTTTTACCCTGTCCCGTGGCGACCTGTTGATCACCACCGCCGACCGTCAGGTGGAGCGCGAGGCCCTGAACCTGTCGATCCTGCTCGCCGCCTCGGTGCCGGTGGGCGTGGCAATGCTTGGTTGCCTGTGCCTGTTGTGGCTGGGCATCGGCCAGAGCCTGCTGCCGCTCAACCGCATGCGTGACGCGCTGATGCGCCGCAGTGCCGACTCCCTCGAACCGTTACAGATCCACCCGCTGCCCAGTGAACTCAAGCCGCTGCTCGACACCCAGAACCAACTGTTGCAGCGCATCGCCAAGACCATCGAACGCGAACGCCGCCTCACCGGTGACGCTGCCCACGAGTTGCGCAGCCCGCTGACGGCGATCAAGACCCACCTGCAAGTGGCGCGTATGACCGAAGGCGCGGCCCGCGACCAGTCCCTGGCCCATGCCGAGGAGGGCGCCGACCGCTTGCATCGGACCCTGGAGCAATTGCTGCTGCTGGCGCGGGTGGAAGGCAGCCTGTCGTTCGACGATGGCTTGCAGTCCAGCGCCGAGGAAGTGGCGCGGCTGGCGATCCAGGACGCGAATGCCGGCGACAATGCGCGTATCGACCTGAACCTGGCGGACAACCTCAGCGAAACCCCGGTGGACATGCCGGTGGGCCTGGCGGTCGCGGCCCTGCGCAACCTGCTGGACAACGCCCTGCGCCACACACCCGCAGACACCCGGGTGGAACTCAGTGTGTTCACCGCCGCTGATCAAGTGATCTTCCGCGTGCGCGACCACGGCAAGCAGATTTCCCCCGAAGACCTGCAATACCTCACCCAACGTTTCTGGCGCAATGGCAACAGCGAGGGCTGTGGCCTGGGCCTGGCGATCGTGCAGGCGATCGTGCAGCGCTGTTCCTGCTCGTTGACGTTCGACAGCCAGGTGGATGGCCTGCGCGTCGAGCTGGGTATGCCGTTGCGACACTGACCGCGTTTTTTCATGTGCCAAATAGTTACCGCCCGCTTGAAGTTCAACCCTTCAGGATGGCGGTAATTTTTTTGCGCTTGAACGGGCCGAAAGACTCGGCCTGTATTGAAAAGGACGGTTCTTATGTTGGTCATCGATACCAGTTTCCCAGCCAGGGATTTCAACGAACGTCACGGCGAACCCGTGCGGCAGGTGATCCTGCATTACACCGCGGCGCCTTTCGCCTCCTCCTTGCGCACCCTGACGCAAAACGGCGTCAGCGCTCATTACCTGCTGCCTGATCCCGATGAGCCCGGCTACCGTGCCGCCGGGTATGACGAGTTGCGCGTGTTTCGCCTGGTGCACGAAAACCAGCGCGCCTGGCATGCCGGAGCGAGTTATTGGGCCGGGCGCGATAACCTCAACAGTCGGGCGATCGGCATCGAAATCGTCAACCTGGCCCGGGATGACGGGGGCGTATTCACCTTTCCAGCGTACGGCCAGGAGCAGGTGGCGGTGTTGATTGCGTTGCTTCGCGACATCCTTGGGCGTTATCCGCAGATCGGCCCGGCCGATATTCTCGGGCATTCCGACGTGGCGTACTGGCGCAAGAGCGATCCGGGGCCGCGCCTGCCGTGGCGCGGTTTGTTCGAGGCGGGAGTGGGAGCGTGGTTCGATGAGTCGATGCGGGCCATGTACCAGCGCCGGTTCTGTGTCGGGTTGCCGCCTGAAGTGGAGGTGGAACGGGCATTTCAGCGCTATGGCTATAAGCCGGCGCAGAATCGCCAGGCGTTCGAGCAGCGCACCCGTGCGTTTCAGATGCACTTTCGGGCGCGGGATTATTCTGGCGTGCTGGATGCAGAGACCTGCGCGATCCTGTATGCCTTGAATGAAAAATACCGCGGACTTTGATCTCATCCATCAGTCAACAATCACTGCCCCCTAAATCCTCTTATCGCTGGTGCGTTTCCAGAACAGGAAATCCGTGCGCATGCCCTTGGGCCAGACGCCAACGGATCGGCAGTTTGGTCACCATTATCCGCGTATTGAGGGATCGAGAGATGTCAGTCGCTACCAGCCGTATCGAAGATACCCAGGTGCATGAAACGCTTTATCAGTTCGACGAAAGCCCGCTGCTGGCCCGCCAGCGCCAGCAGGAATCCAACGCCCGCAGTTACCCGCGGCGCATCCCCCTGGCGCTCAAGCGCGCCAAGGGGATCTACGTGGAAGATGTGGAAGGCCGCAGCTTCATCGACTGCCTGGCCGGCGCCGGCACCCTGGCGTTGGGACACAACCACCCGGTCGTGATCCAAGCCATCCAGCAAGTGCTGAGCGACGAATTGCCGTTGCACACCCTGGACCTGACCACGCCGGTCAAGGACCAGTTCGTGCAGGACCTGTTCGGCCTGCTGCCGGCGGAGTTGAAGCGGGAAGCCAGGATCCAGTTCTGCGGCCCCACCGGTACCGACGCGGTGGAAGCGGCATTGAAACTGGTGCGCACCGCCACGGGGCGCAGCACGGTGCTGTCGTTCCAAGGCGGTTATCACGGCATGAGCCAGGGCGCGTTGAGTCTGATGGGCAGCCTGGGGCCGAAAAAACCCTTGGGCGCCTTGCTCGGCAATGGCGTGCAGTTTTTGCCATTTCCTTACGACTACCGGTGCCCGTTCGGTCTGGGCGGCGCAGAAGGTGTGCGGGTCAACCTGCATTACCTGGAAAACCTGCTCAACGACCCGGAAGCCGGGGTGTTGCTGCCGGCGGCGGTGATTGTCGAAGTGGTGCAGGGCGAGGGCGGGGTGATCCCGGCCGATCTCGACTGGCTGCGCGGCCTGCGACGCATCACCGAGCAGGCGGGTGTGGCCTTGATCGTCGATGAGATCCAGAGCGGTTTCGGCCGTACCGGCAAGATGTTTGCCTTCGAGCACGCCGGCATCATTCCGGATGTGGTGGTGATGTCCAAGGCCATCGGCGGCAGCCTGCCGTTGGCGGTGGTGGTGTATCGCGACTGGCTCGACACCTGGCTGCCGGGCGCGCATGCCGGGACGTTCCGTGGCAATCAGATGGCGATGGCGGCCGGTTCGGCGGTGATGCGCTACCTCAAGGAGCACAACCTGGCCGGCCATGCGACAGCCATGGGCGAGCGCCTGGGCGAACACCTACGCATCCTGCAGCGTGACTACCCGCACTTGGGGGATATTCGCGGGCGCGGGCTGATGCTCGGCGTGGAACTGGTGGACCCGGACGGCGCCCTGGATATTCAGGGCCACCCGCCGGTGCATCGCCAGCTGGCGCCGCTGGTGCAGCGCGAATGCCTCAAGCGCGGCTTGATCCTCGAGCTGGGAGGGCGGCATGGCAGCGTGGTGCGCTTCCTCCCGCCGCTGGTGATCACCGCCGCAGAAATCGACCGCGTGGCCGAGATCTTCGGGCGCGCGCTGGCGGCAGCCGTCGCCGGCCTCTAATTTTTTCGCGTGTTGGTACGTTTCTACAGATATCAGCGCTGCGCGTGGTGCGCAGCCCGCCTTTGAACGATGGAGAACAGCAATGACCTCAGTATTCGACCGCGACGACATCCTGTTTCAGGTAGTGGTCAACCATGAAGAACAGTATTCCATTTGGCCCGACTACAAGGCCGTGCCGGAAGGCTGGCGCACCGTGGGCAAGAGCGGCTTGAAGAAAGAGTGCCTGGCCTACATCGAAGAAACCTGGACCGATATGCGCCCGTTGAGCCTGCGCCAGAAGATGGACGGCGCTGCACTGGCCTGACGCAAAACCTGCAGTAGTCCGGCCTGTTGTGGTGGGCGGGCCTGTTGTGGCAAGCCCGCTCGCCACAACAAGCTCATCACATTCGTCATGACCTTACGCGTTCTTGCCCTTCTCCAATCCCCCCGCAGCCCCCGTCACCACCTGCACACTCAAGCGCGGCGTGGCCAGGTCCAGCCCGGCTTCATCCAGATGCCGTTTCAGTGACAAGTTGAACGCCCGCGACACTTCCCACTGCTTGATCGGCGCCGTCTTGAACCGCGCGCGCAGGATCGCGCTGCCGGATTCGAAGCTTTCCACGCCCTGGATCTCCAGCGGCGACCAGATATTGCGGCGTTGCAGCGGGTCGTTGCGCATCTTCTGACCGACATCGCGCATCAGCTTGATCGCGTCGTCGATTTCCATGTTGTAGGGGATTGCCACCCGGAAGATCGCATAGCCGAACTCCCGCGAGTAGTTCTTGATGCTCTTGATCTCGCTGAACGGGATGGTGTGCACGATGCCGTCAATGTCGCGCAGGCGCACGGTGCGGATGGTCAGGCCTTCGACGGTGCCGAGGTGGCCGCCGACGTCCACGTAGTCATCAATCGCCAGGGAGTCTTCGATGATGATGAACAGGCCGGTGATCAAGTCGGCTACCAGCGACTGTGCGCCAAAACCGATAGCCAGGCCGATCACACCGGCACCGGCCAGCAGTGGCGTGACGTTCATGCCCATGTTCGCCAGGGCGACGATGGCGGCGATGATAAAGATGGTGACGAACAGCACGTTGCGGATCAACGGCATCATCGTCTGCGCACGTGCATTGGCCAGGCCTTTGCGCGAGCGGGTCAGGGCGTGATGGATCGCGGTGTCGCTGAGGATCCAGATCAGCCAGGCAAATAGC
The DNA here is from genome assembly GCF_007828335.1 of Pseudomonas sp. SJZ103. Lineage (NCBI taxonomy): Bacteria > Pseudomonadati > Pseudomonadota > Gammaproteobacteria > Pseudomonadales > Pseudomonadaceae > Pseudomonas > Pseudomonas sp. SJZ103. Next base: position 430,678 of record NZ_VIUN01000004.1, on the reverse strand, counting down.
AGCGTGCCGCCCAGGCCAAACAGCTTGACGCTGATTTCATGGCCATCGCCTTCGGTAAAGCGAATCAGCGACAGCCCCCACACCCGCAGCCCCAGTTCGATAAACACCAGCCACACCACCAGGTGGGCGAGGGTGTAGACGAAGCTTTTCAGGCGCTCGGAGTACAGCGCATGGCGCTTGTGCCCACGTTGCGGCTTGAGCGCATGGCGACGCACCAGGCCGTTGATCACCATGCACAACACCAGCAACACGGTGCACAACAGCGACTGGCGCAGGGCGGTGCTGGTGTCGCCGGCGGAGACGAAGGTGGCGAACAGCGAGATACCCACCAACAGCAGGGCCGGGATGTACCAGAAGGTGCCGATGATCTCGATCGTGTCGCTGAGGGCGCGGCGGGTCAGGCGGCGCGACAGTGGCTGGTTGCGGATCAGGTGGGCGATCGGCCGCCGGAAACGCAGGATAAACACGCCGGTGGACAGTGCGGCCATCACATTGGCGACCGTGGCCGCCGTGTGGGCCAGGTGCTGGCCGAGCGCGGTTACCAAGCGTGGATCACTCAAGGCTTCACCAAAGGCGGCAAAGCTGCCGATCCACCACAGCGGGCGGAACGCCTGACGGCGCAGGATATACAGGGCGCGATGGCGGTGCGGGCCGTCAAGCACGGAGAAGGCAATCACACAGATTGCCGAGAAACAGGTACCGACCACCAAGGCGTAAGCCAGCACCATTGCCAGGGATTTGCCCAGGGACGAGGGCAGGGCGTAGCTCAGGTAGACCGTGATCACCAGCGCGATCAGCCAGGGCCCCAGCTTACGCAGGGCGAAGCGCAGCATGTCCCAGGTGCGCGGATGCTGCGGCAACTCCTCGGGCAGGCCGAAGCGCTCGCGTACCCGGTGGCTCAGCCAGATCAACATGGCGGCCAGCAGGCTCCACACGGCGAGGATCATGGCAAAGCCGAAAATGATCGGCAGCCATTCGCTGGCCGGCAGCATCAACGCGCTGAGTTCATCCTTGGCCAGATCGATTTCATTCGACCAGCGCCCCAGCGGGCTGTCGGCGCCGGAGAACTGCTGCTCCAGGCCCGACAGCGTGCTGCCGATCAGCCCGAGCACGCCTTGTTCGGCGGCGGGCTGGGCTTTCTGGGTGGCGGCCCGCAGCTTCTTCAAGTCGCTCAGCAACTGGGTGCGCTGCTGGTCGTTTTCCAGGGTCTTGATCACCTCGTCCAGCGACTGCCCCAGCGGCACTTCGGCGTGGGGTTGGGTCTTGTTGGTGCTGAGCAGCCCGGGCAAGCCCACCGCTTGGGCGGGCGAGAGCGGCAGCAGCGTGAGCAGGGCGATCAGGAAACAGCAGGGCAGGGCAAACAGACGGGAAAGCACGAGGCGGTCAACCTTGAAAACGACGGGTTGAGCGAGTGTACGAGTGCAATCGTCATTCGGCCAGTTTGGCGAGGATCTTGTACACCACGGTGCCCAGGATCAGCAGCATACCGATCCACATGCCGAATACGCCCAGGGGCTTGTCGCGGAAGTTGAAGCCGACGGCGAGCATGATCATGCCGATCAGAATAGGGATAAGCATGGCGTGGAAAGAGGACATGGAGATCATGGGACGACGGCCTTGTCGGATTGGGAATACTGACAAGTCTAGGTCGGATTGCAGAAGGTGGCGTTGATATGTGTCAGGTTGGATTTCCTGTAGGCGCTGGCAAGCCAGCGCCTACAGGAGGTTTGATCAGGGCAGGTCGTGGCTGGCGTAGAACGCGCCCAACACCTTCACCAAATGCGCCAGGTCATGGCTGCCGCACAGTTCACGAATGGAGTGCATGGCAAACGTCGGCAAACCGATGTCCACCGTACGTACACCCAGGTGGCTGGCAGTGATCGGGCCGATGGTCGAGCCGCAGCCCATGTCGCTGCGCACCACAAAGCTCTGCACCGGCACTTCTTCGGCCATGCACAGGTGGCGGAAGAACCCGGCGGTTTCGCTGTTGGTGGCGTAGCGCTGGTTGCTGTTGACCTTGATCACCGGGCCGGCATTGAGCTTGGGGCCGTGGTTGGCGTCGTGCTTGTCGGCGTAGTTCGGGTGTACGCCGTGGGCATTGTCGGCCGACACCAGCAGGGATTTCTGGATGGTGCGTACGAATTCATCACCTTCGGGCAGCAGGCGACGCAGGGTCTGTTCCAGCATCGGGCCATCGGCACCGCAGGCCGAGCAGGAACCGACTTCCTCGTGGTCGTTGCACACCAGCACGCAGGTTTCGTCGCTCTCGCTGGTGAGCAGGGCTTGCAGACCGGCGTAGCACGACAGCAGGTTGTCGAGGCGTGCGCCGGCGATGAAGTCGCCATTGAGGCCGATCACGGCGGCGCCCTGGGTGTCGTAGAAGCTCAACTCGTAGTCGAGCACCACATCGGCGTTGAGCCCATGCTCCCGTGCAAGCTGCTCGGTGAGCACGGCACGGAAGTCCACGCGCTCATCACCGGCAAATTGCGCGAGGATCGGCGGCAACTCGGTCTGGGCATTGATCGCCCAGCCCTGGTTGGCTTCACGGTTCAGGTGAATGGCCAGGTTGGGGATGATGGCGATGGGCAGCTTGAAGTCGATCAGCTGGCTTTCGACCTTGCCGTCACGGCGGAAGGTGACGCGGCCGGCCAGGGACAGGTCGCGGTCGAACCACGGCGCCAGCAGCGCGCCGCCGTAGACTTCCACGCCCAGTTGCCAGAAACCCTGGCGCTGCAGCTCAGGCTGGGGCTTGACCCGCAGGCACGGGCTGTCGGTATGGGCGCCGACCAGGCGAATCCCGCCTTGCAGCGGCGAGTGGCGGCCGAGCTTGAAGGCGATGATCGAGGAGTCGTTGCGGGTCACGTAGTAGCGACCGTTGGCTTCGGTGGCCCAAGTCTCGCGCTCGTCGAGGCGCTGGAAACCGGCCGCTTCCAGGCGCTGGGCCAGGGCGGCTGTGGCATGAAAAGGAGTAGGGGAGGCCTTGAGGAAATCGATCAGGCCTTGATTCAACGCTTCGCGCATAAATAGCTCCAGACAGCAATGCGCGGAGTTTACCGTTCGAGGGCGAGAAGTGCACCGCCCCTCCCACATTTACTGTATTTACAGCTTTAGAACGGTGCAGGGCACTCAAAGCGCAAGCGCTCGCCGCTTTGCGGGTGAGTGAAGCTCAGCATGCTCGCATGCAGGCACAGGCGCGGCCACGCAGCCAGGGCCTGTTCGTGGGCATACAAACCATCACCCAGCAACGGATGGCCGATGGATAGCATGTGCACACGCAACTGGTGCGAGCGCCCGGTGATCGGCGTCAGCTCGACGCGGCACCAGTCGCCACAGCGTTCCAGCACTTTCCAGAAGGTCAGCGCGTGCTTGCCGAACTCGTGGTCCACCACATGGCGCGGCTTGGTCGGCGGGTCATAGCGCAAGGGCAGGTCGATGCTGCCGCTGTCCAGTTCCGGCTGGCCCCAGGCCAAAGCGGTGTAGGCCTTTTCGGTTTCGCGGTCGTGAAACTGGCGGGACAGTTCGCGATGGGTATCGGCGTCCCGGGCCAGCAGGATGATCCCCGAGGTTTCCCAGTCCAGGCGATGGACGATGCGGGCTTCGGGGTAGCCGTTTTCCTGCAGGCGGGTGATCAGGCAGTCCTTGTTGTCATCGGCGCGGCCAGGCACCGAGAGCAGCAGGGTCGGTTTGTTCACCACCAGGACAGCGTCGTCCTGATGCAGGATATGAATAGTGGACAGCGGCATTAAACAGCCTCGTAACAAACGCCAACGGCGGCTCGACCACCCGGTTCCCGCAAAGGGATCAAGGTGACCGAGCCGCCGTGGCGGCCGCCTGTTCGATCAACGATCAGGCAGGGTGATATTGAGTTCCAGAATCGAGCAGCTGCCGTCGTTTTCAAGGGCGACATGCACGTCATCGTTGCCGATATTGACGTACTTGCGGATCACCTCGACCAGTTCCTTCTGCAAGGCTGGCAGGTAATCCGGGGTGCTGCGTTGGCCGCGTTCGTGCGCCACGATGATCTGTAGACGCTCTTTCGCGACCGACGCGGTGCTTGGCTTTTTGTTGGCGCGAAAGAAGTCGAGAAATTTCATTGTTTAGTTGCCTCCAAAGATACGCTCGAAGAATCCCTTCTTCTTTACATCGAGGAAGCGATGTTCCACGGACTTGCCCAGCAAACGATCGACAGCATCGCTGTACGCCTGGCCGGCGTCGCTCTGGTCGTCGAGAATCACCGGCACGCCCTGGTTTGAAGCCTTCAAGACTGCCTGGGATTCCGGGATCACACCCAGCAGGGTCACGGCGAGGATGTCCTTGACGTCTTCAACACCGAGCATTTCGCCATTGCTGACGCGCTCAGGGTTGTAGCGGGTGAGCAGCAGGTGCTCCTTGATCGGGTCTTCACCTTTCTCGGCGCGCTGGGACTTGCTGGCCAACAGGCCGAGCATGCGGTCCGAGTCACGTACCGAAGACACTTCCGGGTTGGTCACCACGATGGCTTCATCGGCGAAGTACATCGCCAGGTGAGCACCGGTTTCGATACCGGCCGGCGAGTCGCACACTACGTACTCGAAGGTTTCCTTAAGTTCAGCGAGAACCTTGCCTACGCCTTCCTTGGTCAGCGCATCTTTGTCGCGGGTCTGGCTGGCGGCCAGTACATACAGGTTTTCAAGGCGCTTGTCCTTGATCAGGGCCTGTTGCAGGTTGGCTTCACCGTTCACCACGTTGACGAAGTCGTACACCACGCGGCGTTCGCAGCCCATGATCAGGTCGAGGTTACGCAAACCGACGTCGAAGTCGACGATGACTGTTTTGTGGCCGCGCAGTGCGAGGCCGGTACCGATAGCGGCGCTGGTGGTGGTCTTACCCACACCACCCTTGCCGGATGTAACCACGAGAATCTTGGCCAAGGTGTTTCACCCCTAAGGAAAAAGGACCTTTCAGTCCCTGAAAAACATCTCTTGGAACTCGCTGCAGGCGGACAGCCCTTGTAGGAAAAAGATGTGGTTTCCTTAGGGGAAACGCCAGCTTTCAATCATTCCTACACAAGTATTGCCGGTTTCGCTGTGCTATCAGAGTCTAGAGATGCTTGGAAAATGCGGCAGTATCCGTTAAAGACGGATGATGTTCAACACATCGCCCGACAGGCTGACTTGCACTGCGGCGCCCCACAGCGGATCACGGCGCAAATCTTCTGAAACCTTGTACTGGCCCGCGATGGACACCAGTTCGGCGGTCAATTGCTGGCAAAAAATGCGGGCCTTGGTATCACCCTTGATGCCGGCGAGGGCTCGGCCGCGCATCGGGCCGTATACATGGATGTTGCCATCGGCGAGAAGTTCCGCGCCGGGACTGACCGAGGCGATCACCACCAGGTCGCCGCCCTGGGCGTAAATCTGCTGCCCACCGCGTACGGGCGCAGTGATTATCTTTGTAGGCTTGATCGTCGGTTCCGGTGGTTTTTCCGGTTTTTTCGTCACCTCTCCGACCAAAGGTTCAAGCGGACGCTCACGGGCGCCGGAGGGCGGCAGTACTGGCAGTTCAATTGCGATGGCTGCGGCAATGTCTTCGATACGGCTGGCGCGAATCGCCAGGGTCCGCAGGCCATGGGAGCGGCACACGCGCATCAGGCCGGGCAGATCGATAGCGCCTTGGCCGGCCGGCAGTTTGTCCAGGGCCAGTACCAGCGGGGCGTTGTTGAAGAAATTCGGCGCCAGGGCAACCTTGGCGGCGAGTTGGCGGTCCAGGGCGTCAAGGTCGTTGCGGGCCAGTTCCAGCACGGTGATGGCGAGCATGCTGCCTTTCAGCTGGAACACGGGATCTTGGTCTAGCGGTTCGGTTTGGCTCATGGTCGGCAAAAAGCGGCTTGTCACGAAAAGTGTCGAGACTTATAACGAGAACACTCACTGGCCGCAAGCCGAGTCGAACCGTTGTAGAATGCGCGGCCCTGTCTTTCCCGGAATCTGTAATGGATCGCCCGCGTTTTCGAGCTGCATTTTTTCACCCGCGTTTTTGGCTGTTATGGCAGGGACTCGGCCTGCTGTGGCTGGTTACCCAACTGCCATACCGCGTGCTGCTGACCATTGGTCGCCTGCTGGGTGCGGGCATGTACCATGTGGCCGGCGAACGCCGCCGCATCGCCGCGCGAAACCTGGAACTGTGTTTCCCGGAAAAATCCGCCAAAGAGCGCAAGCGCCTGCTCAAGGAGAACTTTGCCTCCACCGGCATCGCCTTCTTTGAAATGGCCATGAGCTGGTGGTGGTCGCGCCAGCGCCTGGCGCGCCTGGCCCACGTCGAAGGCCTCGAACACCTCAAGCAGGCCCAACTGGATGGCAAGGGCGTGATCCTCATGGCCCTGCACTTCACCACCCTGGAAATCGGCGCTGCCTTGCTGGGGCAGAAGCACACCATCGATGGCATGTACCGCGAGCACGGTAACCCGCTGTTCGACTATATCCAGCGCCGTGGCCGTGAGCGGCATAACTTCGATTCCCTGGCGGTCGAGCGCGAAGACGTGCGCGGCATGCTCAAGCTGCTGCGTGCCGGTCGCGCCATCTGGTATGCACCGGACCAGGACTACGGCGCCAAGCAAAGTATCTTTGTGCCGCTGTTCGGCATCCAGGCCGCTACCGTGCCTGCTACCAGCAAGTTCGCCAAACTGGGCAAGGCGCTGGTGGTGCCGTTCACCCAGGAGCGCCTGGCGGACGGCAGCGGTTACCGCCTGGTGATCCACCCACCGTTGACCGACTTCCCGGGGGAAAGTGATGAGGTGGACTGCCTGCGCATCAACCAATGGGTCGAAGCCTCGGTGCGCGAGTGCCCCGAGCAATACCTGTGGACCCACCGCCGCTTCAAGAGCCGTCCACCGGGCGAGCCCAAGCTGTACGAAAAACGCCGTCGCTGATAGCGACTTTTTCCCATACGGAGTGACGCAATGCACCCAGCTGAACCGGTTACAGGCTTGATTCTCTCCGGCGGCGGGGCGCGAGCGGCGTATCAGGTGGGGGTGTTGGCGGCGATTGCCGAGCTGTTGCCGCCGGGAGCAGCCAATCCCTTTCCGGTGATCGTCGGCACCTCGGCCGGCGCGATCAATGCGGTGACCCTGGCCAGCGGCGCCATGGACTTCACCGCCGCTATCGGGCGCCTTACGGCCTTCTGGCAGGGCTTTCGCAGCCACCTGGTGCTGCGCAGTGACTGGCCTGGGGTGATCCGCCAGGCGAGTCGCTTCCTCATCCACAGCCTACTGGGCATCGGCGCCCAGGTACCGGTGGCGTTGCTCAACAGCTCACCGTTGCGCGACCTGTTGCACGAGCGGTTGAACCTGGATGGCATCGACGAGGCTATCCGCCACAAGCATTTGCACGCCGTGGCGGTGACGGCCTTCGGCTATGAGTCCGGGCAGGCGGTGACCTTCTATCAGGGTGGCGGCACCATCGATGCCTGGCTGCGCCATCGACGTATCGGCGTGCCGACGCAACTGACGGTTGATCACCTGCTGGCCAGTTCGGCGATCCCCTTGCTGTTTGCCCCGGTGAAACTCGACCAGGAATATTTCGGCGACGGCGCGGTGCGCCAATCCGCCCCCATCAGTCCGGCGCTGCACCTGGGGGCGACCCGTGTGCTGGTGGTGGGCGTCAGCGGCAACCCACGGGGCAATGAGCCGGCGGTGCAACGTACCTACACCGGCCAGGAGCCGACCCTGGCACAAATCGGTGGGCATATGCTCAACAGCACGTTCATCGACAGCCTGGAAAGCGATATCGAACTGCTGGAGCGTCTGAACCAGTTCAGTCATCACCAGCCCGCCGACAGCGCGGCCCGTGGCCTGGCACCGGTGGAAGTGCTGGTGATTGCGCCAAGCCAGCCGATCGATGAAATCGCGGCAAGACATCGGCAGGAATTGCCGGCGGCGTTGCGGTTGTTCCTGCGTGGGCCGGGGGCGACCAAGACGAGCGGGGCGGGGGTGCTGAGTTACTTGCTGTTCGAGGCGGGGTATTGCAGCGAATTGATCGAGTTGGGCAGGAAAGATGCGCTGGCCAAGCGCGAAGAGATCATGCGGTTTCTGCGCCTGCCGCCTATCTGAATGTGGGAGGGGGCTTGCTCCCGATAGCAGTGTGTCAGTCAACAAATATAGTGACTGACACTTCGCTATCGGGAGCAAGCCCCCTCCCACGTTTGTCTTGCATTGGCTTTTAGAAGTGGTACTTGACCAGGAAGCTCGCTGTGTCCTGGTTCGTCTTGAACGCGCCCGAATCCTCGATCCCGTACTTGTTCTTCCAGTAGTCGTATTCAAAACCTACATACAACTGCTTGTCGCCCCAATGCAGCGCCTTGCCCAAGTCGTATTTGACCTGTGGGTTGAAGTGCAGGTTGGCGTGGTAAGTGCCACGGGCGTTCTTGTCGTTGTCCACCACCCAATCCATAAAGCCGTCGATCAGGATGTCGGAGTTGCCCACGGGGAGGGTGTACGCCCATACCGGGGTGATCTGCCACACACCGTCACCCGGGCGATTGCCTTCGGTCTGGCGCTGGTAGAAGTTCAACTGGAAATAGTCGAAGCCAGGGACGTTCAGGTCAAAGCCAGGGCCGAGCAGGTACGACTCGTTGTCGCCTTCGCCGAACTCATACGTGAAGGCCAGCAACACATCCTTGATCGGGCCGAAGGACAGGTCCTGGTCGAAAATCTTACCGAACGACAGTCGCGGGCTGACCTCACCGTAATACGTGCTTGGGCCGACGTTGCCGTCTTCCTTGCCGTTGTAAAAGATGCGGTCGACGAAGACGAAGTTGTCGCCGTACTTCCAGGCATCGGCATGTTCGAACGTGACGGTTTGCTGGATCTGTGGGTTGACGGTAAAGCTCTTGCCCCACAGATACGTCAGGCTGTTGTTCTGCCACTGCAACAAGTCACCGGCCACGGCCTGGCCGCCGGCCAGCAGGGATCCCGCCAGCATCAGGCCTTTGAACATAGGTTTCATTCGGTTGCTCCCGAGTTAAAGTTTTATGGTTTTTCTTCTGCACAGGCGCTCTGGTGTGGCGCCTTTGGGTGGTTATAAAAGTGGTCTGAATGGTCAGCTTTATTGCTACAGCAAGACCCGCGCCAAGGCGGCAAACAACCGTCAATTCAAGCGGGCGCGGAGAATACTGGCTCCCACGTCAGGGCTCAAGTGCGCCGTTACAGCGCGCACAGGGCGACAATGGGGCATGCCTCAGGTGTGGGCGGGGTCGACTACGGGGCGCTCAGCGCCGCCGAGAATATTGAACAGGATATTCAGCGATAGTGCGCTGAGGGTGGCCATGGCAATCCCGCTGTGGGTAATCGGGCTCATCCACAGTGGCAACTGTGCGAAGAACTCCGGGCGCACCACCGGGATCAGGCCCATGCCGATGCTCACCGCCACCAGCAACTGGTTGCGGCGGTCGGCGATGTCGGCCTCCTGGAGAATCTTGATACCGGTGGCCGCCACCATGCCGAACATGGCAATCGCCGCACCGCCGAGCACCGCCGGCGGAATCGACGCCACCAGGTAAGCGGCCTTGGGCAGCAGGCTGAGCACGATCAGGAAGGCACCGGCCATGATCGTCACCGAGCGGCAACGCACGCCGGTCATTTGCACCAGGCCGATGTTCTGCGCGAAGGAGGAGTGAGTGAAGGTGTTGAAGAACCCGGCGAAGAACGACGCACCGGCATCACACAGCAAGCCACGGCGCAGCATTTTCGGCGTGACGTCCTGGCCGGTGATCTTGCCCAGCGCCAGGAACATCCCGGTGGATTCGACAAAGATGATCACCACCACCAGACACATCGACAGGATCGGCGCCAACTCGAACTTCGGCATGCCGAAGTGCAGCGGCGTCACCACTTGCACCCACGGCGCCTGGGCCAGGCCGCTGAGGTCGACCATGCCGATGGCCCCGCACAAGGCGTAACCCAGGCCCATGCCGATCAGCACCGAGATATTCACCCAGAAGCCGCGCATGAAGCGGTTGATCAGCAGGATGGTGGCCAGTACCAGGGCGGCAATCGCCAGGTAAATCGGTGAGCCGAAGGTGGCGGCTGCGCTGCCGCCACCGGCCCAGTTCACGGCCACAGGGAACAGCGACAGGCCGATGGCGGTGATCACGGTGCCGGTCACCAGCGGCGGAAAAAAGCGCACGATCCTGGACATGAACGGCGCGATCAGCATGCCGAAGAACCCGGCGGCGATGGTGGCGCCGAAGATGCCCTGCAAGCCGATACCGGGCATACCGGCCATGGCGACCATGCTGCCGACGGCGGCGAAACTGGCGCCCATCATCACCGGCATGCGGATGCCCACCGGGCCGATGCCGAACGACTGCACCAGGGTGGCGATGCCGGCTACCAGCAGGTCGGCGTTGATCAGAAAGGCGATTTCTTCACGGCTCAGGCCGGCGGCCTGGCCAATGATCAGGGGTACGGCGACGGCGCCGCCGTACATCAGCAAGACGTGTTGCAGGCCTACCAGAATCAGTTGCAAGAGGGGCAGCCGCACCATGGCGGGCGCGGCAGGAATCTGCGGGTCGACTAACTCGGTCATGCAACACCTCGGATCTTTTTATTGTTGTGTTGTGTGGAACGCAATCTCTAAATCACTGCAGTCCCCTGTGGGAGGGGGCTTGCTCCCGATTGCCGTGGTTCAGTCACTGATGTTTTAAATGACACACCGCTATCGGGGGCAAGCCCCCTCCCACATTGGAACTATGTGAATCTGTTAGTTGGTACGCGCCCCCTGGTTGATCCAGGTGCCAATCAAATCCCGCTCCTGCTGGGTCATCTGGGTGATGTTGCCCAACGGCATGATCTGGCTGGCCACCGCCTGCGCCTGGATACGCGCCGCCTGTTGCTGGATCTGCGCCGGAGTGTCGAACATCACCCCGGCCGGCGCGGTGCTGAACAGCGGGCTGGTGGGCTTGGCCGAATGGCACACGGCGCAGCGTTCCTGGATCACCCCGTGGACCTTGTCGAAATCAATCGTCGCCTGGGCGGGCGCAGGTGCGGCAGCAGGTTCGGTCGCCGCAGGCGCGGCAGGTTTCAAGCCGCCGCCCAATGCGGTTTCCGGCAACGGTTGGTACTCGATGGCCGCAGGTGCCTTGGCAATCGGTTCGGCCGGCTTGGGGCCGGTCACATACGCCAGGCAAATCATGGCCAACGCACCCACCGGCAAGGTCCACGCATACTTCTGGCTGTTATGCCGAGTGTTGAAGTAGTGCCGCACCAACACCGCCGCCACCGCAATACCCGCCAGGATCAGCCAGTTGTATTGGCTGCCGTAGGTGCTCGGGAAGTGGTTGCTGATCATGATGAACAGCACCGGCAGGGTGAAGTAGTTGTTGTGCCGTGAACGCAGCAGACCCTTGGCCGGCAGGGCCGGATCGGGTGTGCGGTTCTCGGCGATCGCCGCCACCAACGCGCGCTGCGCCGGCATGATGATGCGGAACACGTTACCGACCATGATGGTGCCGATCACCGCACCCACGTGCAGGTACGCCCCCCGGCCGCTGAACACTTTGCTGAAACCGTACGCGGCGGCAATCAACAGTACGAACAGGATCAAGCCGAGCAGGGCAGGGCGTTTGCCCAGGGCCGAGTCGCAGAGGAAGGAGTAGATGAACCAGCCGGCGAACAGTGAGCCGATGCCCAGCAATACGCCTTCGCTGCCACTGAGGCTGCTGCCGGGGGCGAGCAGGTACAGCGTCGGGTTGAGGTAGAACACCACGCACAGCAGCGCGACGCCCGACATCCAGGTGAAATAGGCCTCCCATTTGAACCAGTGCAGGTTGTCCGGCATGGTCGGCGGGGCCAGTTTGTATTTTTCCAGGTGGTAGATACCGCCACCGTGGATCGCCCACAAGTCACCGGACAGGCCGTCCTTGGGGTTGACACGGTTGAGGTTGTTTTCCAGCCAGACGAAGTAGAACGAAGCGCCGATCCAGGCGACGCCAGTGATCATGTGAACCCAGCGCACGCTGAGGTTCAGCCATTCCAACAGATGTGCTTCCACAGTCTTTACCTCTCGCCTGTCACCCTTGTTGTCGGGTGATCCGGCCTTCTCTTATTGGTGGGGGGCGAGGATCAACCGCTCATCCTCTTTGAAAAAATGCTCATCGCAGTTATTGCCTGTGCCACTGCGATCAACCACCAGGAAGTCATCCCGCTTTTCGATCGTCAGCACCGGGTGGTGCCAGACGCCGCGATGGTAATTAATGCCCTGCCTGCCGTTGGTGACGAAGGCGCGGACCAAGCCTGATACAGGTGCATCGCCAAGTGGCGCGACCACGATCAGAAAGGGGTTGCCGAGCAGCGGAATGAAGGCCTGGCTGCCCAGCGGGTGTCTCTCCAGCATGCACACGGTCAGCGGCATATCCAGCGCGTCGGCGCGGAAGATGCTGATGATCGCGTTGTCTTCAGGCTGTGCGGTTTCTACCGTTGCCAGCTTGTGAAAGCGCATGGTCGACCCGTTGTTGATCATGAAGTGATCGCTGCCGTCGGTTTCGATAACGTCTCCGAAAGGGGCGAAGGCTTCTTTGGTCAAGGGTTCGATCATCAGTGTGCGCATGGCTGTCTCTTATCCGAATTCTGTGTTGTGTCATTCAGTTCCTGTGGCGAGCGGGGCAAGCCCGCTCGCCACAGGGATTCACTGCTTACTTCGAAACTTTACCCAGTACGCGCAGGCGGCTCACACCGCCATCCGGGAACACGTTCAAGCGGATGTGGGTAATCGGGCCCAGTGCCTTGATCTGCTCGGCGAAGGTGTGTTCGGCGTGCATCTCGAGTTTCTGTGCCGGCAGCAGTTCGCGCCAGAACAGCGATTGGGTTTCGATCTGGCTGTCGGTGCCGCCCTTCACGAAGGCGCCCTGGATCGAGCAGGTGTCCGGGTAGTTGCCCTTGAAGTGCAGGGTGTCGACGATGATTTTCTCGATTTCGCCGGGGTGGCCCAGGGCGACGATCACCCAGTCATTGCCTGGCGTGCGACGGCGGGCGGTTTCCCAGCCATCACCCATGTTGACGCCACGGCCGGGGTTGAGAATGTTGCTCATGCGCCCGAAGTGCTCGTCGGAACACGCCAGTGCGCGGCCACCGTTCAGTGCTGCCGCCAGGTCGATCTGTTCGTTGTCGCCCACTGCCGACCAGTCGCGGAACGGCACGCCGTACACACGCAGACGGGCCACGCCGCCATCCGGGTAGATGTTGAAACGCAGGTGGCTGAACGCCTGGTCGTTGCTGATCTCGTGGTAGTGGTGGCTGTTGCCTTGCAACTCGACGGCCGACAGGACTTCTACCCACTGGGTATTGTCGTCAGGCTCGCCCGAGGCCAGGAAGCAGGCTTCCAGGGAGGCCGACGGCGGGTAGTTGCCGGTGAAGAATGAAGTGTCGATGTCCACGCCCTTGATCGAGCCCGGTACGCCCAGTCGGATCACTGCGCTGTCGTAGCCTTCGAAGCGCTTGCGGCGTGACTCCCAGCCGTCCATCCACTTGCCGTTGTCATCGAAAACGCCCTCCTTCCACACGGCCGGGGTCGGCTGGAACAGGCGGTTGGCGTCGGCGAACCAGTCATCCGTCACGGAGATGATCTTGGTGCCCAGGCGGGCGTCGGCCAGGTTGACGAACTTCTCGAAAGGTACGGCGTAAGCTTTCATTCTTCTTGTCTGCCTTAAATAGAGTGGCTGGGGATGGTCGTTTAGAGGGTCAGTAAACGGAACAACGCGATCTTGTTGATCTCGGCCAGTGCGCAGTTGAACTCAGCGTCTACCGAGTTGTGAATGCGCGTTTCGAATGCGGCCAGGATCTGATGCCGGTTGCTGCCTTTTACCGCCATGATGAAGGGAAACTTGAACTTGGCCTTGTAGGCATCGTTCAGCTCGGTGAAGCGTGAGAACTCTTCGGCCGTGCAGTGGTGAATCCCCGCGCCAGCTTGCTCATCGGTGCTGGCTTGGGTGAGTTGGCCCTGGACGGCAGCTTTGCCGGCCAGGTCCGGGTGAGCGTTGATCAACGCCAACTGACTGGTGTGATCCGCGCTCAACAAGATGTCACTCATGCGCTGGTGCAGGGTTTCGATCTGGTCGATCGAGGCGTCCTGGCCCAGGTCGAAGGCCTTTTCGGCCACCCACGGCGAATGTTCGTAGATGTCGGCGAAGGCGTTGACGAAGGCGTCGCGGCTCAAGGTCGAGGGTTTCAGGGTCTGGAAGGTGCTCATTTGGCCGCTCCCTGAAAAGGGTGTACGTCATGCCAGTGGCGGGCGATGTCGACGCGGCGGGTGAACCACACCTGTTCGTGGCCTTTGGCGTATTCGATAAAGCGCTTCAACGCGGCCAGGCGCGCCGGACGGCCGATCAGGCGGCAGTGCAGGCCGATGGACAACATTTTCGGTGCCTCGCTGCCTTCGGCATACAGCACGTCGAAAGCGTCCTTGAGGTACTCGAAAAAGTCATCGCCCTTGTTGAAGCCCTGCACCTGGGTGAAGCGCATGTCGTTGGTGTCGAGGGTGTAGGGGATCACCAGGTGCGGCTTGCCGTTGGGCGTGTTGGGTTCCCAGTAGGGCAGGTCGTCGTCGTAGGTATCGCAGTCGTAGAGGAAGCCGCCTTCCTCCATTACCAGCCGCCGCGTGTTGGGGCCGGTGCGCCCGGTGTACCAGCCCAACGGGCGTTCGCCGGTCAGTTCGGTGAGGATGCGGATGGCTTCGAGCATATGCTCGCGCTCCTGGGCCTCGTCCATGTATTGGTAGTCGATCCAACGGTAGCCGTGGCTGCAGATCTCGTGGCCGGCTTCAACCATGGCGCGGATCACATCCGGATGGCGCTGGGCCGCCATGGCCACGGCGAAGATGGTCAGCGGAATGTCGAATTCCTTGAACAACTTGAGGATGCGCCACACGCCGGCACGGCTGCCGTATTCGTACAGCGACTCCATGCTCATGTTGCGCTCGCCTTGCAGCGGCTGGGCCGAGACCATTTCCGAGAGGAAGGCTTCGGACTCTTTGTCGCCATGCAAAATGTTGCGTTCGCCGCCTTCTTCGTAGTTGAGTACGAAAGACAGCGCAATGCGTGCGTTGCCCGGCCAGTGGGGGTGAGGAGGGTTACTGCCGTAACCGATCAGGTCGCGTGGGTAGTCAGCGCTCACTGCAGTCTTCCTTCTTGTTCGTGGTAGCAAGTGTGTGGCGGCCAGCGGAAAGACTGGGTGGCGTCACAGCGATGGGCTGATTGTATACAACTTAATGCTCACTTTGTAAGTCTGCATTTCCGCATTTTTTCCAGGTGCTTGGCTCAATTTAGTACTGCAAGAAACTTGCCCAGTTGGTCAGCAAACGGACAAAAGGTCTTTAAAAAGCAAGGCTTGCTGGGAAATCGCGTAGAGGATCGAGCCGCCGCAGGGTGTGCAAAACTTTGTGATTTTTATTGTGTACAATTTTTGTTAAAAGTGTCTTAATCGATGCGTCAACGGCTTTTTCATGCCCCGTATAGGTGCAGCCTATTTCACTTCATGCAAGGGAGCCCCGCCCCATGGGACGACTGACCACACACGTGCTGGACGCCGCCCACGGCTGCCCCGGCAGCGCCATCCAGGTTGAGCTGTACCGCGTCGAAGGCGCGCAGTTGGAGCTTGTGAGTACCGCCGTGACCAACAGCGACGGGCGCTGTGACGCGCCGCTGTTGCAAGGCGAAGCGTACCGCAGTGGCGTGTACCAATTGCAATTCAGCGCCGGTGACTACTATCGCGCCCGTGGCGTGCAATTGCCGGAGCCGGCCTTCCTCGACGTCGTGGTGCTGCGCTTTGGCATCAGCGCCGAGCAGGATCACTACCACGTGCCCCTGCTGATTTCGCCTTACAGCTACTCCACCTATCGCGGTAGCTGAGTCGTCACCTCGCTTCACACCCCCAAAGCTCTTCGTTGGTTTTTCGCCCGCCCACACTGCGGGCTTTTTTTTGCATGTCAGAGCGTTCAATTATCTAGCGCCTCCTGAGGGAATGGGCTGCATAGGCTAGGTGTTTTCCACGATGAAGATACCGCCGTGACCTCACCTGACGATTCCGATGTACCTGACAACGATGTGTTGCAGGCCATGCGTACCGAACTGACACGGCGGATCAACGCCAGTCCTCATCCCAGCCTCTTGATCAATCGGCTCGTCGGCGTCGACCTGCGTTGTGCCGAATCGGCGAAATGCCAGGCGCGACTGATCCTTAGAGCCCCCAGGGTGCTGCGAGTAATCCGCGCCGAGTTGCGCCAGGCCTTTGATCTGGACCCCGATACCCTGCTGTTTACCGAACCCAAGCCGCCGGCCGCGGCACAAAAAATCGACAGTTTGACCGACCGGGCGTTACGGCTGCTGGTCTTGCCGTCGGTGCCGATCAACCTCAATCAGTTTACGGTCGTCAGCCTCAAGGCCGACCCGTCCCGCCGTTTGCCATTTACCCCCCTGGAGGCGTTGCGGCGGGTCATTGCGCTGAATCTGCTGGCTCGGCTTACCCACGTGCAGGGCGCGTATTGGCAGGCATTGGAGCCGGGCTCCTGGCTGACCCGCAAAGAGCGCTGGGTTGAACTGCACAAGCAGCTGTTCGCCGACCAGGCCTTTGTGGCGCGGCACTTGAACGAGCTCTCGAGCGCCGGGGCGCTAATGGTCCAGGCGGTGGTGGACGCGTCGACGGTCGAGGCCCGTCAGCGCGCGGGCGGGCCGTTGGCCAGCGTCCAGGCGTGTGAGCTGATGTGGCCCGGCATGGGGCCACGGCTGATGCCGATTCCCGGAGCGCTGCATATCTATCGTGAGGGCGACCCGACGGAGGCACCCCATGTGATGTATCTCCCGGGCGCAAATCGCACGTTCTACGAGTACCCATCCTTTGCTCGCATGCAGTGTGGCCTGGTGGCGCTGATCAATGGCGCGCTGTTCGACGACCTCTGGCAGTGCCTGCCACTGCGACGTCGGCACGAGGTGTGCGGGCCCGCCGCTGTCCTCGCGGCTGCTCGCGGCTTGGCGTTGCGCGGCGATGCGTTGACGTTCAGCGCGCAGGCGGTGCTGGAGGGGCAATGGGAAAATGAGTTGGCCTGTGCGGTGTCGGTCAACCTCGCGCAGGTGTTTTCCAGCGGGCACCTGCCACCGACGATCAACGCAGCCCCTTTCCTCACCTACATAGAACGCGGCAGGCAACACTGGGTGGGCAAGGCTCGCCTGGGAAATATTCGCCGTGAGTTGCAGGGCTGGGATGCGCATCGGCGACGTGAGGAAATCATTTTCGCCAGTACCGCACCCACGCTGGCGGTGAACACCGTGCTGCAACAGCTCAAGCGTTATGAACAAGGCCTGATGTCGCTGCTCGACCCGCAGGATCCCTTGGAAGACACGCAGGCCTTTCGAGACTTCGTGGCGCTTGAGGCGCAGTGCAAGGGGCCGGCGGACTCACTGCGCGCGCTGCTGAAGAATGCGCAGTTGCAACTGTTCCAGGCGGCCTTCTGGAAAGCGCGTCCCGACGGAAAACAGAGACGCCTGGGCACGGTTATCCGCGCGTGGACTGACACGCTGCGTTGCGCGATCCAGTTACAGCACCGACTCGGGTTGATTGGCATCGACGCTCTGAATCTGCTCGTCGAGGTGCTGGACAAGCCGCTGGCCAGCAGGCGCCAGGGCAGTGACTGCCGCGTGCTTGGCGTGCGGCTGGGCAATGGGACTGACGCCACGTACCCGCTGCACAGCGTGTTTGCGGTCACCCGGGCAGCGGCGGTCCGTGATTACGGGCAGCGGGCTCCTGTGGTGCTCTGCGCTTTCGGACGGGAGGGCGGCGTGGCCACCTTTAGCCGCTTGGCGGCGTTATCCCGCAGCATCAAGGCCAGTCTCGGCAGTCGGGATGAGTCGATGTTATGGCGCTATGTCGATCGGCCGGATCGCAACGCGGTGCGTGAGTATGTCGGCCGTCAAACCTTGGTGGTGGGGTACGAACCCATCGAGGGCAATCCCGTACTGCTTGCGCTCAAAAGGCTGGTCAAGGGGTATGTCAGCCTGCAACGCAGTATTGATGACCGCGCGAGTATTTTCAGCGAAACCCAGGATGCCCAACTGAGCCGCCTGTTGTTGGCGGTCGAGTTGGAGGAGGGCCTCAGCGCACCCGTCAACGCTGCGCTGATTCAAGCACGGGCGCATTTCGACCTGGTACGTAAAGCCGCAGGTGCCAGAAAAAAGTTGCCGCTGTGGCTGGCCAAGGCGGCAGTGGCCCAACGTAACCGCTTCAAACATTTGCAGAGCCGCTACCTGGGCAATACGTGGGCTTTTGAAGAGGGCCTTAGGCGGCGTTTGCCTGATCTGCAAACCTTTGCCCGCAGTGCCTTGGTCGCCCGCCTGCGCGAGGATGGCCTGTATCCGAAACTGGACATCGACACCCCCTTTATCGAGCTGCCGGACCAGGTCGATGGACGGTTCTGCGGATGGGATAGCGCCTGTCCGGTGGGGGACCGCAACGAGATCCTGACCCCCAGCACGCAGCGCAGATCCTTCAGCCTGCTGCAATTGGTGCTGCATAACCTGGACCCACAAATGATGCCCACCTGGTGGCGTTTCCGCTACGGGCGCTATCTGCAGGCGGCCTGGAAACAGCTGCTGGGCACACATTATCTGGTCAACATGGTGTCGTCGCTGGATGTAGGAGGCCGCTACGAGGCGTTGATCAACAAGGTCTTTTATCCGCCGCCTGCTGGTGAGTCCAGTGACGGTGACGCGCGTGTCCCGCAATTACTCCAGCGCGCTTTGCTGACCGGCACCGATGTTCATCTGTATTCGGCGATTCAACAGGGGCTGACAGCGAGTGCGCAGAGCCTTTTCAATACCGCGATGGCAGCGGAAACTCCCGAACACCTGCGTAAAAACGGCCATCAATTGCAACTCTACGTGGTTCATCTGGTGGGCCACACCCTGCAGCACGATCGCTACATCGGCGGAATCCTGGTGATTCACGACCTGTCTTCCCTGCTCTGCGTGGTCTACTGGCCGACTGCGCCGGATACCGTCAACCTCACGGAGCATGTCAGCCTGCAGCACGCCAGAGAGTACCTGAACAGCATGGGCGCGCGGCCTGATAATGTCGCGGCACTGGCCCGTCATGTCGCGCCCGGCTGGGCGTTTGAAGCCATTACTCATCATCCCGGCCCACTGGGCGGGGCGCCGGTATCGTTCGGCCTGGCCTTTCTAAACCCTGAATATGCGATGTCGCACGGGGTCTGGCGCGGCGCCGAGTTCGTGCGCTCATTCACCATTAAACACCGGTTGCCCACTGCGCTTGTCGAGGAGATCGAAAAACAGATCCATGAGCAGATTGCCAGCGATTCCCTGAACTGGCTGGCCCTGGTGCCTACCTCACACTGCGATGCCAGGGCCTTGTTGTATCACGCACGGGTACTGGACCTGCACCATCAGGCCCAGGCCAACAGCAATTCCGGCAAGACCCTGGAAAAGTACCGAGAGCTGCGGCTGGAAGAGGAAAAGGATACCCGCCGGCGCGCATTGGTATCTGTTTTTTCCCCCCTGTTCGGGTTGGTTAACCAGTTGTATGAGTTGCTACTGACCTCGCGGCGTTATCACCACAGTGGTGAGGGGCGCGACGCGGTAGATGTGGTTTTCGGCACGCTGTTCTTGAGCATAGAGCTTTTGCTGACCTTCGTTCCCGGCCCCAAACCGAAGCCGGGCGCTGTGGTTCGTCCATGGCGGCGTTCGCTCGATGTCGGCTTGAATCGTATCCACCGCTCGGCGGCCATCCAGCCCGGCCGGGTTTCCCGCCTGCCCAAGTCGCCATCGATGGTCACCCGGCTCAAGCCCGTGGAGGGCTTCAGGGGCCAGGGTGTGCCAGCGGACGCCGTCGCGTTGAGCGGGCTGGGCGAGCAGGGCATTTACGTTGCGCGCGGCGAGCATTTCATTGTCGAAGGTACGCATCACTTCCCGGTATACCGCCGTGGCGATGAGGGGTTCTTTCGCCTGAAGAACAAGACGACACCGGGGGCGGATGAGCTGATTCTGACGATTTATTCCCCCGGTGAATGGCTGCTTGGGGCAGATGCACCCGTGGCTGGACCGAGTTCGGGGGGTACTGAGCCCGTTGCGAGCGCTCGCCCAGCCGGCGGACTGGCACCCCCCCATTGCGCGCAATGCGACGGAAAATCGCATTCGCCAGTCATCCGCGCCCGCCAATTATTGGTCCGACTGGCGAATCCAGGTGCCCGAGAATCAATCGTTGGGTAGCTCGGCTTACGGTGTGTTTCATCTTCATCAGGAAGCTCCAGGGTTTCCCTACGATGCCATCTACGTGGGGCCGAGGTATGACACGCCAACGCACTCGGGGATCGGCTATTACCGGTTGCTGCACCAAGGCGAGCATGCGCCGTTGGACAACATCGCGTTTATCGCCAGGAACGAACAGCTGGTTTCAAAGGCTCACGTAGACATCGAGCGTTGGACAGGTACAGCGCTTGGAGAGCAGCCGATTCCGGTCTCGCGCACTTCATCGGGTCAATGGCAGTTGCATGCGCCGCTCTTCGATGGGCCGCTCGAGCCATTGATCGGCAGGGCTTTTCCGACCATGACCAGCAAGAGCCGGGAGTTTGCGCTCGCAAGGGTCATTGAGTTGGCAGACGCTTCTCGCTCGGTAACGGCCAGTCATTTGCTTAACCTGCGTGCAACGCTGGACGACTGGTTGACCCCAAACCCCGTGAGGCTTGGTCAGACGGATGATTTACTGAAGTTGTTGCGGCCCACTGAAAGGAGGGGCGCCAATTTACTTATCGGTTACGAAGGCAAGGCGCCCGGCTTTACCCGTGTCGATTTCAGGCCGGATGTAACGTTGGAGCCGAGGCTCAGAACCGAGAGCAAGCAACTCGCGCCGCAGCGCAGTACCGCGCAGCAGGCGGCAGTCAAGGCCGTGCTGGAAGGGCAGGGCTTCAGTCTTCACGAATGGCAGGTGCGGCGCGGAACGATACGCCCTAATGAATTGATAGCGACTCATCCCCGTTCGAACCATCTGTACTACATGACTTACCAATGGCTTGAGCGAGGGGCCATTCAGTTGAAAACGAAACTCTCGGATAAGTGGCTCAACACGGCAATCCAATCCCATAAGGATTCCGTGCTGGCCGCGACGGTCCAGGGGGCTCTGGATGAACAACGCCTGGTCCGGATCGTCACCGGCGTTCAATGGCCCAGCCTGGGGAACGTGCCGCCCACGGTTTACTTTGTCAAAGTGAACCCGCTCTGACTTTGATCAGCGAGACAACGCCGGCACAGCCGAACAGGGCGGCACTGACACGGTTGAACCAGCTCTGGCCCGAACCGCTGCGCAGGTACCGCGCAGCCCCATGGGCGCCCAGGCCATAGGCCAGCTTGCACAGCAGGTCGAGCAGGGTCCAGGTGGCGATCATGATCAGCAATTGCGGCAGGAAGGGTTGCTGGCTACTGAGGAATTGCGGCAGGAAGGCGGCGAAAAACAGGATGTCCTTGGGATTGCTGGCCCCCAGTACAAAGGCGCGACCGAACAGCGCGCGAAAACGCGGCACCGGGGCCGCTTCCGGAACCTTCGCGCCCTGGGACGGCAGGCGCGATTGCTGCCAGCTCTGCCAGGCGAGGTAGAACAGGTACAGCGCACCGACAATCTTCAACGCGCTGAAGAGTTGTTCCGAAGCGAGCAGCAATGCGCCCAGGCCCAGGGCCGACGCGCTCAGCAGGCAGATCGAGGCGATCACTCCGCCGAGAAACGCCGGGTAGGAGCGGCGCAGGCCGTAGTTCAGGCTGTTGCTGATCATCAGCAACGACAGCGGCCCCGGGATCAGGATCACCACCAGCGCAGCGCCGCTGAACAGCAGCCAGGTTTCCAGACTCATTGCATGCTCCTTTTCTATAGAAAGACGAACTTGGCGATAAAGATCGCGCACAACACCCACAGGCTTACGGAAATCTCGCGGTACTTGCCGGTACCGGCCTTGAGCGCCACATAGGTGATAAAGCCCAGAGCGATACCGTCAGCGACCGAGAAGGTCAGGGGCATCATTATCGCGGTCACGATGGCCGGGATGCTGTCGGTGGCCTCATCCCAATTGATGTGGGCCATGCTCGCCATCATCAGCATCGCCACGTAGATCAGCGCGCCTGCGGTGGCATAGGCCGGAATCATCCCCGCCAGCGGCGCGAAAAACATCGCCGCTACAAACAACACGCCGACCGTTACCGCCGTCAACCCGGTACGGCCCCCGGCGGCAACTCCGGCAGCGCTTTCCACGTAGCTGGTCACCGGCGGCACACCCACCATGGCGCCGAACACACTCGAAGCGCTGTCGGCCTTCAGGGCGCGGGACAGGTTATCGATCTTGCCGTCGGCGTTGACCAACCCGGCGCGTTGCGCAACGCCCATCAGTGTACCCGCAGTATCAAACATGTGCACAAACAGGAAGGCAAATACAACGCTGATCATGCTGACATTGAATACACCTTTTATGTCCATGGCCATCCAGGTCGGCGCCAGGCTCGGAGGCGTGGAGAGAATGCCGTTGTAGTGCACCAGGTCGAGACCCCAGCCGGCCAGGGTCACGGCGATGATGCTGATGAGGATCGCGCCGAACACCCGGTGGTAGCTGAGGATCGCGATCAGCAGGAAACACACCGCCGCCAGCAGCGGCGCCGGCTCGTGCAGCGAACCGAGCTTGATCAGCGTGGCCGGGCTGTCGACGATAATGCCAGCGGTTTTCAGTCCGATCACCCCGAGGAACAACCCGACACCGGCGCCCATGGCGTGGCGCAGGCTCACCGGAATGCTGTTGAGCAGCCATTCGCGCACCCGGGAGAGCGTCAGGCCCATGAACAGCACCCCGGAAATAAACACCGCACCCAGCGCGGTTTCCCAGTGGTAGCCCATGGTGCCGACCACGGTGTAGGTGAAAAACGCATTCAGCCCCATGCCCGGCGCCAGGCCCACCGGCCAGTTGGCGTACAGGCCCATCAACAGGCACCCCAGCGCGGCGGCGATGCAGGTGGCGACGAACGCAGCGCCGTGATCGATGCCGGCGTCGGCCATGATATTGGGGTTGACGAAGATGATGTAGGCCATGGTGATGAAGGTGGTGAGGCCGGCGATCAGCTCGGTCTTCACTGTGGTGCCATGCAAGCGCAGTTTGAACAGGCGTTCCAGCCAGCCGTTCTGTGAGGGGGCAAGGTCCAGCGTCGGGGCTTCGGATTTGCGGCTATCCACAGCGAGTACTCCTCAAGCATTTTATTGTTATGTCCAGCGCGGTGCGCTGTGAGGTACCGGCGGGTTTTGTTGACTGATAGGTCAGGAACTCGCACGAAGCGAATTATGCTTTTGTATACAAAGAAAGCAAATAATGTTTTATATTTTCTGTGTGAAAAGGATGAAAGGCAACGCTCACTCGCCACCGGGATCAAGGCTGGCCTGCAAGTGCCTGATTCACCGCCAGCCAGCCCGTCACCGCTTCTTCCCCAGCTTCGGCGAAGGCGCGCCGCAACAACTTCACCTGTTCACGGCGCAGCGACTGCTCGAAACGCAGGCCTTCCTCGGTCAATTCCAGCAGGCGTTTGCGCTTGTCGGTCTCCGACGCAACGCTGTCCACCAGGTGCATTTCCTGCAATTGGCGTAGCGGCATGTTCAGCGCCTGCTTGCTCACACCGAGCAATTCCAGCAGTTCCTTGACGCTCAACGCCGGGTAGCGCGCGATAAAAAACACGATGCGCTGGTGCACCCGGCTCAGCCCACGGCGCTCGAGCATTTCATCGGCCTTGGCAGTGAACGCCTGGTAACCGAAGAAGAACGCTTCCATGGCTTGTTGCTGGCTGTTTTGGTTTTTAAGGTCAAGCATGTTGACGTATCCACTCAAGCTGTCGTAATTTCGGTCAACCAGTTTGACGTATTTCCCACAGGCTTCGCTAGCGGTGACCTTATGGCCTTCTCTGAACGTGTTACGCGCCTCAAAAGCTCCTTGATCCGTGAAATCCTCGCGGCCGCCCAGCGCCCGGAAGTGATGTCGTTTGCCGGTGGCCTGCCGGCCGAAGCCATGCTGCCGGCGCTGGACTGGGATGATATGCCGCTGAATATCGGCCAATACGGCATGAGCGAAGGTGAGCCGCAGTTGCGTGAACTGCTCGCCGCCGAGGCGCGTGCGTTGGGTGTGCCGTGCCAGGCCAGCCAGGTGCTGGTGGTCAGCGGTTCCCAGCAAACCCTGGACCTGGCGGCCAAGCTGTATATCGACAAAGGCACCCAGATCCTGCTGGAAGGCCCGACTTACCTCGCTGCGTTGCAGATCTTCCAGCTGTTCGGCGCCGACTGTCTCACCGTGCAACTGGAAGCCGATGGCCCCAACCTGACCAGCCTGCGCGCCAACCTCGAGCGCCATCGCCCGGCGTTCATCTACCTGATCCCGACCTTCCAGAACCCTTCGGCCGTGCGCTACAGCGAAGCCAAGCGCGAGGCCGTCGCCGCCTTGCTCGACGAGTTCGGCGTGACCCTGATCGAAGACGAACCCTATCGCGAGCTGACCTTCGACGGCGGCAGTGCGCAGCCCATCGTCGGCCGCTTGAAAAAAGCCAGCTGGATCTACACCGGCACGGTCTCCAAGACCCTGCTGCCCGGCCTGCGCGTGGGCTACCTGATCGCCAGCCCCGACCTGTTCCCGCACTTGCTCAAGCTCAAGCAGTCGGCGGACCTGCACACCAATCGCGTCGGCCAGTGGCAGGCCATGCAGTGGATCGGCACGCAGAAATACCAGCAGCACTTGGTGGAACTGCGCAGTTTCTACCGCGAGCGCCGCGATGCATTCCAGGTTGCATTGGCGCGTCACTTCGCCGATCTGGCCGACTGGCAAGTGCCCCAGGGCGGATTATTCTTCTGGCTGACCTTGAAACAGCCGCTCGATACCCGCACCTTGTTGGCTCCTGCGCTCGATCAGGACGTCGCGTTCATGCCCGGTGAACCGTTCTTTTCCGAGCCGGACCAGCATTTAGGCTCACTGCGACTCAACTTCAGCCACATCGACCCGGCCCGCCTGGACGAAGGGCTCAAACGCCTGGCCGCAGTGGTCCGTCAAGCACAGCACGCGCAAGCGGCATAAGGGGAGCCCCATGTACAAGGTTTATGGCGATTACAAGTCGGGCAACTGCTACAAGGTCAAATTGATGCTCAACCTGCTGGGCATCCCGTATCAATGGGTGGATATCGACATCCTCAACGGCGATACCGAGACCCCTGAATTCCTGGCCAAGAACCCCAACGGTAAGATCCCGGTGCTGGAACTGGAAGACGGCACCTGCCTGTGGGAGTCCAACGCGATCCTCAACTTCCTTGCCGATGGCAGCGAGTTCCTGCCTACCGAGCCGCGCCTGCGCACCCAAGTGCTGCAATGGCAGTTCTTCGAGCAGTACAGCCACGAGCCGTACATTGCAGTGGCGCGGTTTATCCAGTTTTACCTGAACATGCCGGAAGATCGCCTGGAGGAATACAAGACCACCCACAAGG
Organism: Pseudomonas sp. SJZ103; assembly: GCF_007828335.1. Taxonomy (NCBI): domain Bacteria; kingdom Pseudomonadati; phylum Pseudomonadota; class Gammaproteobacteria; order Pseudomonadales; family Pseudomonadaceae; genus Pseudomonas; species Pseudomonas sp. SJZ103. Next base: position 405,171 of record NZ_VIUN01000004.1, on the reverse strand, counting down.
GCGGTTACAAGGCCTTGCGGGTGATGGAGCGTCAGTTGCAGGCCACGCCTTACCTGGTGGGCGACCAGTATTCGATTGCCGATATTGCGCTGTATGCCTACACCCATGTGGCCCATGAAGGGGGTTTTGACCTGGCGCCTTACCCCGCGGTGCAGGCGTGGTTGAAGCGCGTGGCCAGCCATCCCAAGCATGTGGCGATGCTCGACTGATCACCGCGGTCAAAAAATGTGGGAGGGCGGTGCGACGATTCGACTTGCCCCCTCCCACATTCAGCTCGATGTCGTGTCAGATAATTCATAATTCAGCAGGTCAAAACAGCGCTGCGCCGCCGGGCTCAGGCCCATGCCGCTGCGACTGATCAACCCGATCTCCCGGTTCACCCCAGGATGGTCAATGTCGATGCGCTTCAACCCCGCCAGGCTGTCCGCCGCCGACTCCGGCAGCACACTGATCCCCAGGCCCTGGCGCACCAACGCCAGCACCGTCGACATGTAGTTGGCCTCCATCCCGGCATTCATCGTCAGCCGCGTTTCGTCAAACAACGCGTCCACCTGCTCGCGCACGCTGCTGTCGCGGCCGGTGAGGATGATCGGTTGGTCCGCCAGTTGCTCCAGGGTCAATTGGCGATGATGGGCGAGGGGGTGGTCCAGGGGCACAAATGCACACAGCCGATCATTCAGGACCGGCACGAACTCCAGGCCATGGCTTAGCCGCGCCCGTACGCCAATACCAAAATCCACTTCGCCTGCGCGCACCTGGGCATGAATACGGTGGGCCACCAGGTCCTGCAAACGCACTTCGATCCCGGCAAAACGCTCGCGAAACCGGCGCAGGGCCGGGGGCAGGGCGCCGGCGCAGACCGAAGGCAGGGCCGCGAGGGTGACCACGCCACGGCGCAAGGCCGCGAGGTCGCGGGAGCCGGTGACGATGTTGTCCAGGTCCAGCAGCAGCTTTTCCATCGGCCCGCGCGCGTCCTGGCCGGCAGCGGTGATGCTCACATGCCGGGGGCTGCGGTCGAGCAGGGCGACGCCGAGCCAGTCTTCGAGTTGTTGCACCTGCACGGTGAGTGCCGAAGGCGAAAGATGCAGCTCATGGGCGGCCTTGGTAAAGCTGCCGGTACGGGCCACCGCAAGGAACGCTTGAATATGCTGGATCGAATTTTTCATTGTTGTTTTTCTCGAGCGTTTTGTTTTTACGAATATGACTGGCTGAACATTCCAATTTACAAAGACTAACGCGCTTCCAATACTCCAGGGAAAACAATAACCGGCCACCAAGGCCGCTCTGGAGTAACCCATGCTCGCTACCCTGGGTGTCATTACCATCCTGTGCCTGCTCGCTGCCGTCATGAGCAAACGCCTCTCGCCACTGGTGGCCCTGATCGCCTTGCCGATCATCGCCGCGCTGCTCGGTGGGTTCGGCCTGCAAACCAGTGCCTTCATCATTAGCGGCATCAAGAACGTCGCCCCTGTGGTGGGCATGTTCGTGTTCGCGATCCTGTTTTTCGGGATCATGACCGATGCCGGGATGCTCGATCCCATCATTGATCGCATCCTGCGCACGGTAGGGACGCGTCCTACACGGATTGTCGTCGGTACCGCGACCCTCGCCCTGCTGGTGCACCTGGACGGTTCCGGCGCGGTGACCTTTCTGGTGACGGTGCCGGCGATGCTGCCGTTGTATACGCGGCTGGGCATCGACAAACGCATCCTCGCCTGTGTCTGCGCGATGGCGGCCGGGGTCAACTTCCTACCGTGGACCGGCCCGGTGCTGCGCTCTTCGGCGGCCTTGCATGTACCGGTGGCGGACCTGTTCCAGCCGCTGATCCCGGTGCAGATCGTCGGCCTGATCTTCGTCTTTGCCTGCGCGTGGTGGCTCGGCCGGCGTGAAGAAAAACGCCTGGGCCTGGGCGCCGGCTCCAGCGTGGATGCCATGCCGCAACGGGTGCTCAGCGACGACGACATCAAGCTGCGCCGCCCACGCCTGTTCTGGGTCAACCTGATTCTGACTGTGTTGGTCATGGTGGTGATGATCGCCGGCTGGGTCGACCCGGTGGTGATGTTCATGCTCGGCACCGTGGTAGCACTGTGCATCAACTATCCGAACGTGGACGCCCAGCGCGCCCGCATCGATGCCCATGCGAAAACCGCCCTGACCATGGCCAGTATCCTGCTCGCCGCCGGGGTGTTCACCGGCATCATGCAAGGCACGGGCATGCTCAAGGCCATCGCTGAAGTGGCGGTAGCGCAGATTCCGGCCGGCCACGGCAAGCTGATCCCGGCGGTGGTGGGCTTCCTGTCCATGCCGCTGAGCATGCTGTTCGACCCCGACTCCTACTATTTCGGCGTGATGCCGGTGATCGCCGAAGTCGGCAAGGCGCTGGGCGTCGACCCGCTGCAAGTGGCCCAGGCCTCGTTGTTGGGTGTACACACCACCGGTTTCCCGGTCAGCCCGCTGACCCCGGCGACCTTCCTGTTGGTGGGCCTGTGCAAGATCGAATTGGCCGATCACCAGCGCTTCACCATCCCTTTTCTGTTTGCCGCGTCGGTGTTGATGACCCTGACCGCGTTGCTCCTGGGAGTGATTTGAGATGAAAACCTTGCGCATCGGTTCCGGCGCCGGCTATTCCGGCGACCGTATCGAACCTGCCGTGGAATTGGCCGAGCGCGGCGACCTGGATTACCTGGTATTCGAGTGCCTGGCCGAACGCACCATCGCCCTGGCGCAGCAGGCGCGAATCAGCGACCCACAGGGTGGTTATGACCCGCTGCTCAGTGAGCGTATGCAGCGTGTGCTGCCTTACGTCGGCCGCCATGAAGGGCGCCGCCGCCTGCGGGTGATCACCAATATGGGCGCGGCCAACCCGGTGTCGGCCGCCGTTGAAGTGCGCCGTATCGCCACGGAGCTGGGCCTGCACCTCAAGGTTTTGGCCGTGGTGGGCGATGATGTGTTGGAGGTCTTGCGGCCCGAGCAATTGCTGGATAACGGCCAGACCGTCGGGGCACTCGGCAAGCGCCTGATTTCCGCGAATGCCTACCTGGGCGTTGACGGCATTCTTGAGGCCTTGCGCGCCGACGCCGATGTGGTGATCACCGGGCGTGTGGCCGACCCGTCGCTGTTCCTCGCCCCGCAGATGTTTGAGTTCGGCTGGGCGGCGGACGACTGGCAGCGCCTGGGGCGCGGCACGTTGGTCGGGCATTTGCTGGAGTGTGCCGGGCAGGTCAGCGGTGGTTATTTTGCCGATCCCGGTTTCAAGGACGTGGACGATCTTGCGCGCCTGGGTTTCCCGTTGGCCGAGATCAATGCTGCCGGTGAGGCCGTGATTACCAAGGTTGCAGGCTCCGGTGGGCGGGTCAGCCGTGCCACTTGCACAGAACAACTGATCTACGAAGTGCATGACCCTGCGGCGTATTTGACGCCTGACGTGACGGCCGATTTTTCCCAGGTGGGGTTTGACGAGGAGGGCATTGATCGGGTGCGTGCTCAAGGTGCCGATGGTCGCGCACGGCCGGAGCAGTTGAAGGTCAGCGTCGGTTACCTGGATGGCTGGATTGGCGAAGGGCAGATGTCCTACGGCGGCCCCGGCGCGGTCGCACGGGCGCAGCTGGCGCGGGATGTCGTACTCAAGCGTTTGGAACTGATGGGCGTGAAGATGCAGGACGTACGCGCCGAACTGATCGGCATGGACTCGCTGCACGGTCCACGCAGCAGCGTAGAGCCGTGGGAAGTACGCCTGCGCGTGGCTGCCCGCTGTGAAGACCGCAGCGAAGCGGTGCGGGTCGGCAATGAAGTGGAAACCCTTTACACCAACGGCCCGTCCGGTGGCGGTGGTGCGAGTAAAAGCGTACGGCAGGTGGTGGCGGTGGCGTCGTTGCTGCTGCCCCGTGACGCGGTCAACCCGAGGATCGAAGCATGAAACTGCACACGCTGGCCCATTCCCGTACCGGCGATAAGGGCGACACCTCGAACATCTCGATCATTGCCTATCGCGTCGAGGATTATCCGTTGCTGCGTGAGCAGCTCACGGCCGAGCGCGTGGCCGAGTTTTTTGCGGGCTTGCTGGAGCCTGGCGCTGCGCCGGTACGGCGTTATGAACTGCCCAACGTGCAAGCGCTGAACTTCGTACTGCCGGGGATATTGCGCGGCGGCGTAACCCGTTCGCTGGCGCTGGATGCCCATGGCAAGTGCCTCGGCTCGGCGCTGCTTGAGTTGGACCTGGATTTGCCAACACCGAACTGAATGTGGGAGGGAGCAAGCTCCCTCCCACATTGGATCTCAGCAGGTCTGTCAGACCGCAGCGAAACGCTTGTCCAGGTAATCGATGATCACTTTGGAGTCATACATCCAGGTGGTCTGGCCATTCTCTTCGATGCGCAGGCACGGCACCTTGATCTTGCCGCCTTGCTCCAGCAGGGTCTGGCGGTCCTGCTCGTTGTTCTTCGCGTCCTTCAATGCCACCGGCACATTCAGGCGGTGCAGGGTGCGGCGGGTCTTCACGCAGAACGGGCAGGCGTGGAATTGATACAGGGTCAGGTCCTTGGCCGCTGCGTTCACCTGCGCCTGTTGTTCGGCAGGGCGCTGCTTTTTGCGCGGACGGGTAAGTAAGTCGCCGGCGATGATGACGTGGCCGAGGCCCACTCGAAGTGCTTTGACGAACATGGCTGAAACCTCTTGCCCATGAAGAAGGGGCCGCAGCTTACCTTAATTCTGCAGGCGAAAAAAAACCGGCGATGAACGCCGGTGTTTTTCTACGCAGCCTATTACTTGATCAGGCTGAGGAATTCGCTGCGGGTGGCCGCGTTTTCGCGGAACTCACCCAGCATCACCGACGTGATCATCGACGAATTCTGTTTCTCCACACCGCGCATCATCATGCACATGTGCTTGGCTTCGATCACCACGGCCACGCCCAGGGCGCCGGTCACTTGCATCACCGCGTCGGCGATCTGGCGGCTGAGGTTTTCCTGGATCTGCAGGCGGCGCGCATACATGTCGACAATCCGCGCGACCTTCGACAGGCCCAGCACTTTGCCGCTCGGGATATACGCCACATGCGCCTTGCCGATAAACGGCAGCAGGTGGTGTTCGCACAACGAGTACAACTCGATGTCCTTGACCAGCACCATTTCGCTGTTGTCGGAGCTGAACAAGGCACCGTTGGTGACTTCTTCGAGTGTCTGTTCATAGCCGCGGCAAAGGTACTGCATCGCCTTGGCGGCACGCTTAGGCGTGTCGAGCAGGCCCTCGCGGGAAACGTCCTCGCCGAGTTGGCCGAGGATCGCGGTGTAATTCTGTTCCAGGGACATGAAACTACCTGTGGGATTTTCGCAAAGCGCAAGGTTACGGTGGCCGACACATCGCTGCAAGCCTGACGATGGCACTTGTTACTCGTCGCGCCCTTCCATCATCGTGCGCTTGAGCATCACATACACCGCCCCCGCCCCACCGTGGCGTGCCTGGCACGAGGTAAAGCCGAGCACCTGGGCATGCTGGCGCAGCCAGGTGTTGACGTGGCTCTTGATCATCGGCCGCTTGCCGTCCAACCGCACGGCCTTGCCATGGGTGACGCGCACGCAGCGGATTTCGAACTTGGTGGCTTCGGCGAGGAAGGCCCACAGGGTTTCCCGGGCTTTTTCCACGTTCATGCCGTGCAAGTCGAGGCTGCCTTCGAACGGGATCTGACCAACCTTGAGCTTGCGCATCTGGCTTTCCTGCACGCCGTCGCGGGCCCACATCAGTTCGTCTTCAGGGCCGACGTCAATCACGAACTGGTCCGACAGGCCATCGACGGTAGTGGCGTCGGTGCGCACGGTCGCGGCCTGGCGCAACTTGGCGATCTGCGCGCGGTCGGCCTTGGGTTTGCCGGTGTCGGCGCGGTCGTGCTTGATCGGCTTGACGCCGCGCAGCTCGTTTTTGAACAGGGAAAAATCGTCGTCTTGCATGTCAGCCTCCGCGAAGGGCGGGCAGTTTACCTAAATCGCGGCGGCCGGGGCGCAGGAAACGCTATCCAAGCGCCATCAGTCGTGCTTTTTCATCAGGTGCGAGGCGATATTCAGTGACAACGGCTGGCGCATCTTCCGACGGCTGCGTCGCCATAACCAGACGCCCAGCCACAGCACCAGCAACCCGATCACCGCCAGGAGCGCAGAGCCACCGGGGCTGGCATTCAGTTCGCCAAGCGCCGGCGAGCGACCAAACAGACCGGCGCCACCAGCGCCGGTCAACAGCAAACCTACTACCGCCAGCAGCGCGGCAATGCCGGCCACCAGGCGCAGACGCCAGTTGCTCGGGCCCTTGGGGCGCAAGCGACGAGCGTCAAAACCATCGGATATCTTCATTCCGACCTTTCCTCCAGGGTATCGGCCCTTCGACCGGAAGTTACACAGGTTGTTCCTGTGCCAGAGGTAATTGCAGCAAATGACAGGCATTTGCAGATGAGCGGGGCCATCAACAGGCCGCACCGCTCATCAGAAGCACGATCAGATCAGATCTTTAGTCAGGGCGAGGGTGGCGAAGTTGTCAGCCATGATGGCCATCTCGGTCTGCTGCACATGCTCGGCGCTCAGGATGCCGCCCTTGTAGGGCAGGTCGCGGGTGGCGCAGGCGTCTTCCACCAGGGTGCAGCGAAAGCCCAGGTTCTTGGCAGCGCGTACGGTGGTGCTGACGCTGGAATGGCTCATGAAGCCGCAGACGATCAGGTCCAGGGAGCCGAGGTCCTGCAGGTGTTTTTCCAGGCCGGTGCCGTGGAAGGCGCTGGGCAGCAGCTTGCCGATGATGGTTTCGTCACCTTGAGGTTCAAGGCCGGGGATGAACTCACCACGCTCGCCCTGCGGGTCAAACAGGCCGCCCACGGTACCGAGGTGGCGCACATGCACGATCGGGCGTCCGGCGTTGCGCGCAGCGGCGACCAGTTGCTTGATATTGCCGACCGCCGCGTCCATGCCGGAGAGGGCGAGCGGGCCACTGAGGTATTCCTTTTGGGCGTCGATGATCACGAGGGTCGCATGGCCAAGGTTGGCAGCTGCGTAACCACGACCGCTGAGTTGAAACATCGTCTTTGGAACGGACATTCTGGGGCTCCTGTGAGGGGGGCTTTTGCGTCATTGTCCACTGGCTGAGCGGTTCTGTGAATCGCTACTATCGTAAGGTACGCCGTTGCTGGCGTGCAGCCATGTCAAGTGGCGGTGATGTTTAACCGAATGATGGCGATTTGGATGAAATCCGACGTACGGCGACAGGTTTTCGTACATCGTCGGCACAGGCGAAGGCTGTTAGAATCGCCAGTCGTTTTTTCCAGGAGTCTGCCCCCGTGATCACATCCCGCCTGCGCACCTTGCGCGACCACATCCGTTGGGCTGTCAGCCGTTTCCATGGGGAAGACCTGTTTTTTGGCCACGGCACCGACAATGCCTGGGACGAAGCCCGGCAGTTGGTGCTCGGCGCTTTGCACCTGCCATGGGAAATTGCCGACAGCTACCTGGATTGCAACCTGGAAGAAGAGGAAATCTCCCACGTACAACGCTTGCTGCATCGCCGTATCCACGAGCGCGTGCCTACCGCGTATCTGTTGAAAGAGGCGTGGTTCTGCGGCATGTCGTTTATCGTTGACGAGCGCGTGCTGATCCCGCGTTCACCCATCGGCGAGTTGATCGAAAACCGCTTCGAGCCTTGGCTGGCCCAACCGCCGGCGCGCATCCTCGACCTGTGCACCGGCTCCGGTTGCATCGGCATTGCCTGCGCTTACGAGTTCCAGGACGCCGAAGTGGTACTCGGTGACTTGTCCTTCGAAGCCCTGGAAGTAGCCAACCAGAATATCGAGCGCCATGGTGTCGACGAGCGCGTGTACACCGTGCAGGGCGATGGCTTCGACGGCCTGCCGGGCCAGCGCTTTGACCTGATTGTGTCCAACCCACCGTATGTGGATGCCGAAGACTTTGCCGACATGCCGGACGAATACCAGCACGAACCGGAGCTGGGCCTGGCCTGTGGCGACGATGGCTTGAACCTGGTGCGGCGCATGCTGGCCGAGGCGGCGGACCACCTGAACGAGAAGGGTTTGCTGATTGTCGAGGTGGGTAACAGCCAGGTGCATGTTGACGCGCTGTACCCGGAAGTGGACTTCGCCTGGCTGGACTTCCAGCGGGGTGGGCATGGGGTGTTCATGCTCACGGCCGAACAGTGCCGGGAACATCAGGCAATCTTCGCCGCTCGGGTTTAACCAACCTTATCTGTAGAAAATGTGGGAGGGGGAAAGCCCCCCACATTTTGATTGCTTTCCAGCCGGCTAGCGGTGCGTGGCAATCCAGATCAACAGCCCCGCCTGAAACACGGTGAACGCCACCAGGCAGGTGATGGTAAACCGCAACCCGCTGTCCTCACGCTTGAACTTGGTGACCTTTTCTTCTTCCTTGCGCAGCTTCACTTCCTGCTCCAACAGGTTGTGCTCGGCCTGTTGCAGCATCTGCGCGGCTTCAAGGATCTCCACGAACTGCACCTTCTCGGTGTTCCAACTGTCGAGCACGTCGCTGACCTTGCCCGGCTGCACGTTGCCTTTGAGGTGCTGCACATCGGCGTAGGCCACATCGAAACCCTGGACGCGCAGGAAGTGATCGCGGCGCAGGCGTGTGGCTTCGTTGAGTGCATCCTTGTTGGCCAGGTCCACGCCATCGACGCGGTAGTGCGACCATTTCTTCTTCGCCCACGCGGCGCCCTGGGCCACCAGGAAGCGACCGATGCCGCGGTTGGCCGGTTCGATTTCCAGGCTGTTGCCCGGGCCGAAGTGCACGCGGTGTTTATCGTGATCCACCCAGATATCCAGATGGTTCTGCTCACGGCGCACCCGTTGCCCCGGCAATTGGATGACCATGCGCAACAGGCTGTGGTGTTTGTCATGGCGCTCGGCATAGCCGAACTGTACGAACCGTAGCGGCCGCAGGCCGGTGGCGCGGTCGGTGGCCAGTGGGGCCAGGCGCAGCATCTTGAAATGCTCGGCCTGAACATCCGCCCACGGCAGGGGAGCCGCCGTGTCGATGGCCTCGGTTTTTTCAGCCGGGGTGTCGGCGGTCGGTTCCGGTGTTGCTTCAGTGGTTGTCATGCGGTGCGATCCTGTCCAAGCCCTGCAAGTCGACCGTCTTTTTGCCGTCGACCCTGGGCTTATCGGCCGATTTCTGCAGGACTGGAGGCAAATTGTCGCTTAACGGGGTTGAAGTCCGTCGATAAAGCGCACCACACGGTTGCCCAGCTCGGCGGCGAGGGGTAATTGTGGGTCATTGTAGGAGGCCAATTGTTGCTTTACGTCGTTGGGCACGATGCGCATCACGTGGTTCATGCCTTCGATCACCGTCAGTTCGGCATCGGGCTTCGCCCTTTTGAGTTGCTGGGCGTCGCCGACACCTACCTGAATATCGTTGGTGCCCTGGATGATCAACGCCGGCATGCGCAGTTTCGCAAAGGCCGCCGAAGGGTCGGCGCGAAACAGGCTGATCAGATACGGCTGCACGCTGGGTCGGAAAATGCCCTCCAACGGGCCAGGCACATCGGCATCCACCTGACCGGCCTTGAGGTGATCAAGGATTTCATTGCTGCGCAGCAGCAGGGCAGGGGGCAGGTGATCGGCCAGTTGCTGGCGGATGACCTGATCCACCGGGCGGGCGCTGCCGGACAGGGATATCACCCCGGCCGGGTCGAGTTGCGGTGCAGCCAGTGCGGCCACCAGCGCGCCTTCGCTGTGGCCCAGCACAATCAGCGGGCCCATGCGTTTGTCGGCTTTGAGCAATTTACCCCAGGCCACCGCGTCGGCCACATAGGCGTCGAGGGTCAGGTTGCGTTCGTCGGGCGTGGCGGCCAGGCTGGCGGCCACACCGCGCTTGTCGTAGCGCACGCTGGCGATGTTGTGCCGGGCCAGCACCCAGGCCAGGCGCTTGAGGCTGTCGTTGCGTGCGCCGTCGGCGCTGTTGCCGTTGCGGTCGGTGGGGCCGGAGCCGGCGATGATCAACACCACCGGCACCGGCTTGTCGGACTGGGGCAGCAGCAGCGAGCCAAACAGTTCGCCGCTGCCGGTGTCCAGGCTGATCGGGCGTTGCAGTACGACAGGGGAGGCGGCGTGGGCCACGGCGGTAAACAGGGTCAGGGTAAACAGAAGAACTCGCAGCATCATCGCGCCATCATGAGGAAGGTGCCGGTTGGACCAAGGTCTACCGGTAAGGTTTCGAGGATGAACTAGTCGGTTAGCCTGCGTATACTGGCCGCCTTAAGTTATTACGGTTGACTTGATTCAACTGATTTCACGGAGCGCCCTGCATGTCCGGCAATACCTTCGGCAAGCTGTTCACTGTCACCACCGCGGGCGAAAGCCATGGCCCGGCGTTGGTCGCCATTGTCGACGGCTGCCCGCCCGGCCTCGAGCTGTCCCTGGAAGACCTGCAGCGTGACCTCGACCGCCGCAAGCCCGGCACCAGCCGCCACACCACCCAGCGCCAGGAGCCCGACGAAGTCGAGATCCTCTCCGGGGTGTTCGAAGGCCGCACCACCGGGTGCGCCATCGGCCTGCTGATTCGCAACACCGACCAGAAGTCCAAGGACTACTCGGCGATCAAGGATCTGTTCCGCCCGGCTCACGCCGACTACACCTACCACCATAAATACGGCGAACGTGACTACCGTGGCGGCGGCCGCAGCTCGGCGCGCGAAACCGCGATGCGTGTGGCTGCCGGCGCCATCGCCAAGAAATACCTGGCGACCCAGGGCATCGTCATCCGTGGCTACATGAGCCAGTTGGGCCCGATTGAAATCCCGTTCAAGACCTGGGACAGCGTGGAAGACAACGCCTTTTTCTGCCCTGACCCGGACAAAGTGCCGGAACTGGAAGCCTACATGGACCAGCTGCGCCGCGACCAGGATTCGGTCGGCGCCAAGATCACCGTGGTCGCCGAAGGCGTCAAGCCGGGCCTGGGCGAGCCGATCTTCGACCGCCTCGACGCCGAGCTGGCCCATGCGCTGATGAGCATCAATGCGGTGAAAGGTGTGGAAATCGGCGCCGGTTTCGCCTGCGTCTCCCAGCGCGGTACCGAGCACCGCGATGAACTGACCCCGGAAGGCTTCCTCAGCAACAACGCGGGCGGCATCCTCGGCGGTATTTCCTCCGGCCAGCCGATTGTTGCGCACCTGGCACTCAAGGCCACCTCGAGCATCACTACCCCCGGCCGTTCCATCGATGTGCACGGCAACCCGGTGGACGTGATCACCAAGGGCCGTCACGACCCGTGCGTGGGCATCCGTGCCACGCCGATTGCCGAAGCGATGATGGCCATCGTGTTGATGGACCACCTGTTGCGCAATCGCGGGCAAAACGCCGATGTGCGCGTGAGTACCCCGGTGCTGGGCCAACTGTGACGGCGCGGCGGTGACAGCCCTCCCATACTGGCGTCTCTCCAGCTTCTACCTGTTCTACTTCGCCCTGCTCGGGGCGACGGCGCCGTTCCTGGCGCTGTACTTCGACCACCTGGGGTTCTCCAGCGCGCGTATCGGCGAGCTGGTGGCCATCCCCATGCTGATGCGCTGCGTGGCCCCCAACCTGTGGGGCTGGCTGGGCGACTACACCGGCCGACGTCTGGCCATCGTGCGCTTCGGCGCGGTGTGCACCCTGTTGAGTTTTTCCCTGATCTTCATCAGCCACACCTACGCCTGGCTGGCCCTGGTGATGGCCCTGCATGCGTTCTTCTGGCACGCGGTGCTGCCGCAGTTCGAAGTGATCACCCTGGCCCACCTGCAAAAACAGACCTCGCGCTATAGCCAGGTACGCCTGTGGGGCTCCATCGGTTTTATCCTCACCGTGGTGATCATGGGTCGCCTGTTCGACTGGCTGAGCCTGGACATCTACCCGGTGGTGGTCGTGGTGATCATGGCTGGCATCATCGGCGCCAGCCTGTGGGTGCCGATTGCGCAGCCCGCCAGCCACGGCAATCGCCTGGCGGCTGATGGATTCCTCAAGCAATTGCGCAGCCCCGGCGTACTGGCGTTTTACGCCTGTGTGGCGCTGATGCAAATGAGCCATGGCCCGTATTACACCTTCCTGACCCTGCACCTCGAACACCTCGGCTACAGCCGTGGCGTGATCGGCACGCTGTGGGCCCTGGGGGTGGTGGCGGAAGTGCTGATGTTCCTGGGCATGAGCCGCATCCTTGCGCGTTTTTCGGTACGCCGGGTGCTGCTGGCCAGCTTCCTGCTTGCGGCGCTGCGCTGGTTGCTGCTGGGCTCGTTTGCCGAACTCCCATGGGTGCTGTTGCTGGCGCAGGTCATGCACGCTGCCACGTTCGGCAGTTTTCACGCGGCGGCGATTGCCTTTGTGCAGCGCAGCTTTGGCGATAAGCAACAAGGCCAGGGCCAGGCGCTGTACGCCGCCCTGGCCGGCACCGGCGGTGCGCTGGGTGCGCTGTATTCCGGCTACAGCTGGAACCTGCTGGGGCCGACCGTCACCTTTAGTATTGCCAGCGTCGCAGCCCTGGCCGCGGCCGTTATCATCGGTTTTCGATTGCAAGAGCAGAACCAAGGAACCCTTCAATGAGTTATGTCGCCGTCTACCCCGTTGCTTCACCGGATACCCCGAACAAGGTCCTGACCCATGTCGACGACATCGCTGCCACCCTGGCCGAGCACGGTGTGCGGTTCGAGCGCTGGCAGCCAGGCCTGATCGAGAGGGACGCCAGCGACGCTGAAATGATTGCCGCCTATCAGCCGCAGATCGATGCACTCGGCTATGGTGCGGTGGCGGTGCTCCGTGTCACGAGCGACCACCCGCAGAAAGCCGAATGGCGGGCCCGGTTCCTGGATGAGCGCCGCTACAACGAAGACGAAGTGCGTTTTTTCATCGCCGGCCAGGGTTTGTTCAACCTGCATGTTGGCGACTACGTGTATGCCGTGCGTTGTGAGAAAAATGACCTGCTGGGGGTGCCGGCCGGTATGGCGCACTGGTTTGATATGGGGGAGAACCCGCACTGTATAACGCTGCGACTCTTCAATAAGGCGCAAAGCCCAGTGCCGGAGTTGACGGGCGACGATATCGCCCGACGATTTCCGGGTCTGGATGACTAATTACGGTGTATCGAAAACTTCAACCCCCGCATGTTGGAAGTTGTTGTGGGAATAAACTCTTATTCTTGTAAGGCCCGGCTGTTTATCGCGGGGCCTGCGCCTTAGTGCCATTGGTTATGTAACTCTTTGCGGCATCAACGTTTATATCACCTGTCAATAGGAGGAATCCGAAGGTGATAGGGCGATAGCCAACAAAAGGGAGTGAAACTAATGAGAGGCCCCAGGGAATTGTTTCCAACGCCAAACTCCGTGCCCAGCGCTGTCAGAAGGCGTTTGAGTTTGTCCGGAAAGCCACTGACGCCTACGGAACTGGAAATCCTGCGTTGGGCCTCCGAAGGCAAGACCGTCTGGGAAATCAGCCAGATTCGCGCCACGTCCGAAGCGACAGTGAAATTCCACCTGCGCAATATCTACGGCAAACTTGGAGTGACCAACCGCGTGCAGGCGATGAATGAGGCGGCACGCCAAGGTTTATGCTGACCCAAGCGAGCCTTGGAGGAGGACTTTCGGCCACCGAAGCAATCGGTTTGAAGCGTCATAGTCCAGCCACAACGAAGCAGTGCTTCGGCCTATCAAGGCATTCGTGCGGCGCTCCGGCAACGCCTGGTCGATCTTGACGCGCAAAAGGGCATCCCATGCTCGGTCGAACTCTCGAATGAACATGCGCAATAACGGTAATGCCATGACCTCGACCTTGCACCTAATTGACCTCATCATCGTGTCGCCCATTCACATTCGGGGGGCTCGATGTCTAACGTCGCATTGGTGGCGCTAGGCTCGACGTCAGTCTTTTGATTGATCGCGTCGGCTAAGCGGCAGCGATCAGCGCTCCTTGTTGGCGCAGATGCGTCTGGAAACGATCGGCATAGTCTTCGACAACGGCATCCCTTACGCTGGAGCGCGCCTCAAGCGCCTCACGCCAAGCCGAAATGCGCGGAAGACCGTCGAAAATCTGGTGTGCGACAGTTGCGTCGATACTCTCGAAGTAACGGAAAAGCGGGGCATAAACCGCATCAACCATTCCAAAGGCCGAGCCATCGAAGAACGGCCCCGCGCCTATTTATGATTCCAGTTTGCCGAGCCGTTCGCGAAATGCGGTGCGCTTGGCATCTGCGGTCGCAGAGTCACGAGCGTGGAGAAACTGCCAGGCTTCAGCTTGAGTCTGCGACGCGAATTCGATCCATGCGCGATTCCGTGCGCGAGCTAACGCATCAATGGGGTACATCGGCGTGCCACCTTGGGTTTCGTCGAGGTACTCGCAGATGACCATGCTTTCGAATAGGATCGCATCTTGCGCATTGTCCTGGCGCACCTTGAGCACGGGGACCTTGCCGGTTGGCGAAACGGCCAGGAACCAGTCTGGCTTGGCTGATAAATCGACATCTATCCGATCGAATTGGATACCCTTTTCAAGAAGCACAATCGCGGCGCGCTGTACGAATGGGCATAGTGGGTGGCTTATTAGCGTAAGAGCGTTCATTGCTTTTAGTGGCCCTGGATGGTTTATCAAGCGGAAACAGCGGCAGAGGTTTCCCGCGTGCCGCTGTGTGCGCAGTCTGGATTGGACTGGTTCGTCGCTAAGTGCTGGGGCGGGCGTTCAGTACCTGATTAACTTAGCCCGGCCGATGTGGCATTCGCATAATTCTTGAGCTGCGCGCTTAGCCATTCAGCAGGCGGCCGCCGTCAAGGACGATTTCAGAGCCGACCGTCCAGCGTGACTCGTCGGATGCCAGATACAGCACTGCTTTGGCCACCTCCTCGGAGGTACCGAAGCGCCCAAGCGGAATGGTTGCCGCGATCTCTTTGTTAAGCTGCGCGCGATAAGCTTCCGGAATACCCAGCTTGTCGTAAAGCGGAGTCTCGACGGGGCCAGGGCTCACTGCGTTGACACGGATGCCACGGCCCAGCAATTCGGTCGAGAGCGTCTTCGACATGTTCAGCAGTGCGGCCTTCGTTGCGGCATACACGGACGAGCGATCTGCGCCTGCATGCGCGCTTACGGAAGTCGTCAACACTACGGAAGCAGGATTGGCGAAGACCGGCAACAGCGCCTGCATCAGGAAGTACGGCCCTTTGACGTTGATGTCGAAAGAGCGGTCGAACATCTCTTCCGTCCATTCCTCAATGGGCAGCCAGACGGATACGCCGGCATTGAGGAAGGCAACGTCGAGTTGGCCGTAGTGTTCCTTGATGACTTGTGCCAGCTCCTTTTGTGCTGCAACGCTGGCCGAGTCGGCGCGCAGCACCGGCACTTCCGGGCCTAATTCGGCCTGGGCCTTTGCAATCGAATCGGGGTTGACACCCGTTACGATCACGCGAGCACCCTCCGCCAGGAACTGCTTTGCCGTTTCCAGCCCGATGCCACTGGTGCCGCCAGTGATGAGCGTACGTTTACCTTGCAAGCGCGACATTTGAATTCTCCGGTGAATGACGACCACCGCGGTCGACATGGAGAACTATGCGCTCATGCTCCATAGCATATAAGACTGCTTATTCGCATATAATTCATGCAATTTGAACATGAATTGAGGTGGAGAAGTGGACCGATTTCTTTTGATGACATGCTTCGCGCGTGCGGTAGAAACCGGGAGCTTTTCGGCGGCAGGGCGGGATCTAGGGCTGGGGCAACCCAATGTAAGCCGTTATGTAGCGGCTCTGGAGGATCATTTGCAGACGCGTTTGCTCCACCGGTCTACGCGCAAGCTGTCGTTGACACCGGAGGGCGAACGCTACTATGCGGACATCCGGCGCATCCTGGATGCGGTGGATGAATCCGAATCGTCCTTCAGAAACAACGTCGATCCATCGGGACTCTTGCGCGTAGCCTGTCCGACAGCTCTCGCACACGCGTTTGTGCTGCCGCATGTGCCGGCCTTTTTGGAACGCTACCCTCAATTGATCTTGGATCTCCAGCTCAACGATCGATACGTAGACCTGGTCAATGAAGGCACCGAACTCGCCATTCGCATAGGACAGATGGAGGACAGCACCTTGCGCGCCCGGCCTCTTGGATGGTACGACCGGGTCTTCGTCGCCAGCAAGGACTACTTGGCTAAACGCGGCGTTCCGCAGACCCCGCAGGATCTACGCGACCACGATTGCATCATCTACACCTTACTGTCGTCCGGGGCGACCTGGCGATTCCGGGACGCGGACATTCCGATTACCGGCAGGCTCAGGGTCAACTCTCCCGACGCTGTGAGTGCGGCGGTCGTGGCGGGCCTGGGTGTGGCGCATGGACCTGCGTGGCTGTTTGAGGGCGGGCTGAACAGCGGGAGATTACAGTTCATTCTCGCCAACCATGGGGCTCCCCCTGTCCCCGTGCAGATGGTTTATGTCGCCAATAGACTGCTCCCCACGCGGGCTATCGTGTTCATGGATTTTATGGCTGAGGTGTTTTCAAAGATTCCTGCCTTGAACGGCGGCACCCCTGTGCCGACGCTATAGGACGAGACGGCACCGGCCTATGTTGAACTCGCCTAAGTGTTTGATAAACACGCTGTATCGGGGTTAGGCGCAGTCCAGCGAAGTGCCGGGCTGGAGTCATCGTCAAACAAAAAAGGCCGCGACGCTCAAGAGCGTCGCGGCCTTTTTATGACTGCGGTATTTACGCCGAATGGTAGGTCGGCAGGGCAAAGCGATTCTGACTTTGCAGCATCGAAATGTGCGGCAATTCACTGGCCTGTTCGGCCAGGTCGCGGCGAATCGCGCTGATCACCCAAGTCAATTGATCGGCAGTATGCAGCTGCTGGTAAGAGATCGAACGCTTGACCTGTTTGCCGTCACTGTTGCGCAGGGTCAACAGGATGCCACCGTCGGGACGTGGCTGGGTGGTGACGTCGTAGTTGGAGAATACTGAAGCGAATTTATCTTGGATCAGGCTCATGTCTATCAGCTCCGTTGGCTCAAGTTGGCAAGCATGGAGTGATAGGTGCAGTGATTGTGCCATCTTATGATTTATAAAATATCGTTATAAATCAATAGTTTGAAAAAGTAGAAGATTTTCGGTTTCGTGCAAATTGCATGAATGGCCATCATGCATCCTGCATTTTGCGTTACTCAATGGAGTGGGATGGACGCGCCTGTATGGATAAAGACTACTCGCGGGCAGCTAAATTCCTTTTTTGAGCGCGCACCCGACGGGATACAAAACTTTTCAAATCCCGCGTGTACAGCCGAAGAACGGCTGACGTATTTTCCTGCAATGCATTCGGCCTTCCTCTTACGGAAGTGTCGGTGTTTCGGGATCAGACGAAGAATAAGAAAAAGGACGTTCCTCCATGAGCCACCCGCACAACGACATGATCACCTGGGGCAAGCTGCTGAGAAAGGTGCCGGCCATCGTTCGCGCCCTGCCGCGCGTAGTGCGCGGCATGCGTGCCGCCAATGTCACCGACCCCGCGCAGCCTTGCGGGTTGGGCTGGCACTTTGAGCAAGCCACCCTGCGCAACCCCGACGGCAACGCGTTGCTGTACGGCGACCGTGTGCTCAGCTACACCGACGCCAACCAGTGTGCCAACCGTATTGCCCATCACCTGCAAGCCCAGGGCATCGGCAAGGGGGACGTGGTGGCGCTGTTTATCGAAAACCGCCCCGAATTGCTCTTGCACGTGTTGGCGGTGGCCAAGCTGGGGGGCATCTGCGCGATGCTCAATACCGCACAAACCCAGGCGGCGTTGGTGCACAGCCTGAACCTGGTGAGTCCGGCAGCCATTATTGTCGGCGCGGAATTGGTCGCCCCCTATGACGCGGTGCGCGATCAGGTGGCCATCCCGGCTGATCGAACCTGGTTCGTCGCCGATCAGCCGTCCAGCCTGGTGCCGCAGGGGTATATCGACCTGTTGGCTGCGAGCGGCGAGTGCCCGGTGGACAACCCGGCCAGCACCGCGCAGATCTTCTTCAACGACCCTTGCTTCTATATCTACACCTCCGGCACCACCGGCCTGCCCAAGGCCGGCATCATGAAACATGGTCGCTGGACCAAAACCGCCGTCAGCTTCGGCAGCATCGCCTTGGACATGGGCCCTTACGACGTCCTGTATTGCACGTTGCCGCTCTACCACGCCACCGGGCTCTGTGTGTGCTGGGGCTCGGCGATTGTCGGGGCATCGGGCTTCGCCATTCGCCGCAAGTTCAGCGCCAGCCAGTTCTGGGACGATGCGCGCAGATTCAAGGCGACCACCCTCGGCTACGTCGGTGAGTTGTGTCGTTACCTGCTCGACCAGCCACCCGGCGAAAACGACCGTGATAACCGCGTGACCAAGATGGTCGGCAATGGCTTGCGCCCCGGCGTGTGGGCGCAGTTCAAGGCACGCTATGGCGTGGAGCATATCTGTGAGCTGTACGCGGCCAGTGACGGCAATATCGGGTTTACCAACGTACTGAATTTCGACAACACCATCGGTTTCTGCCTCCAGCACTGGGCGCTGGTGGACTACGCCCACGACAACGGCGAGCCGTTGCGTGGCAGCGATGGTTTTATGCGTAAAGTCCCCACGGGCGGGCAAGGCCTGTTACTGGCCAGGATCGATGAAAAATCGCCCTTCGACGGCTACACCGACCCGGAAAAGAATCGCAGGGTGGTACTCACCGACGTGTTTGAAAAAGGTGACCGCTACTTCAATACCGGCGATGTGTTGCGCAGCATCGGCTTCGGTCATGCGCAGTTCGTTGATCGCCTGGGGGATACCTATCGCTGGAAAGGTGAAAACGTGTCCACCACGGAGGTAGAGAACGTCCTGCTGCAACACCCGCAGATCGCCGAAGCAGTGGCCTATGGCGTTGAGATCGAAAACACCAATGGCCGCGCGGGCATGGTCGCCATCACCCCGAGTGAGTCCCTGGCCTCACTGGACATGCGCGAGCTGCTGCAATTCGCCCACGGCCAGTTGCCGCACTATGCGGTGCCGCTCTTCCTGCGGATCAAGGTCAAGATGGAAACCACTGGTACCTTTAAGTACCAGAAGGTGAAGCTCAAGGAAGAAGCCTTTGATCCGGACAAGGCCGGCAACGACCCGGTGTATGCCTGGCTGCCGGGTTCGGACTGTTATGTGCCGGTTACCGGGCAACTGTTGGCGCAGATCCAGGGCGGCCAGTTCCGCTATTGATTCTGTCTATGGCCGCTTTTGCTAAAAAGGGCATGACAGTGGGGAACTCCCTCGCGACACTGGCGGCCTATAAAGCACCAGACAAGGAGCCCCCCACATGTCAGACCAAGCCAAACAGATGACCGAAGACGAAGCCGCCGAATTTGCCGAGCAGGTCTTCGACGTGGCCCGCAAAGGCGACGCCGCTATGCTCGCCGCGCTGCTGGCCAAAGGCTTGCCGGCCAACTTTCGCAACCACAACGGCGACACCTTGTTGATGCTCTCGGCCTACCACGGCCATGCCGAAGCGGTAAAAGTGCTGCTGGAATTCAAGGCCGACCCGCTGATCGCCAATGACAAGAACCAGCTGCCCATCGCCGGCGCGGCATTCAAGGGTAATTTGCCGGTGGTCAAGGCGCTGATTGAAGGGGGCACGCCGATCGAGGCCGCCTCGTCCGACGGTCGTACCGCGCTGATGATGGCCGCCATGTTCAACCGCGTCGAGATGGTCGACTACCTGCTCAGCCAGGGCGCCAACCCCAAGGCCACCGATGCCCAAGGCGCGACTGCGCTGGCGGCGGCGCAGACCATGGGGGCGAAGGACACGGCGGCGCAGCTGGAGAAACTGGTGTAGGCTGTGCGCCCTCAAAAACCAGCCCGCTACAGGATCACCCCATGAAAACCACCCTCGTCGAACTTATCAGCAAAATCAGCGCCGGGGTCATGGGCGAGGACGAGGTGGCACGCATCGCCGAAGAGGCCGCCCAAGCCTACGCCGACCCGGCGGCTTTCCTGGCGGCCAACCCGGATATCAACTACGACGACAGCTTTCCGATCCCGCTGGGGGAGTGGGTGGTGGTCGGCAGCCTGCCGGACACCGTGCTGTTCCAGGCCGATACCTATGGCGACCTGTTTGCGCAGATCGTCGCATCGTTCGGCCCGGGTGTGGCGTTCAACCTCAAGCCCAAGCAACTGGCCAAGACTGAAGACCTCACCGCGTTGAACCGTATCCAGATCCAGATGAGTGCCCTGAGCTCGGAAGACGGCGGTTATGTGCTGCTCAATTTCAGCCAGCCACTGGATGACGAGATCCAGGCCGTCCTGGTGTTCGGCAATGACCTGCAGCGCGTGCTGGCGTTGTGCGCCGAAGTCGGCATCAAGGCCGAGCCGTCCCTGGAAGCGCTGAAAGTCGCCGTGCACGTCTGAAATAAAACGGAACCCCGACCAGGGCTGGCTATCCTACAAGGGCATGCCCTCACTTAGGAGCGACACCATGGGTTCCACTTTTAATGGCTTGATCGGGCTGATCATCCTGGCGCTGGATATCTGGGCGATCATCAACGTGTTCAAAAGCGGCGCGAGTACCGGCGCCAAGGTCTTGTGGATCCTGTTGATCCTGCTCTTGCCGGTACTGGGCCTGATCATCTGGGCCATTGCAGGGCCGCGCGGTAACGTGCGGATCTGACCTCTCACTCACTTGGAGAGTGAGCAGTAAGTGTGGGAGGGAGCAGTCGAATCGTCGCACCGCCCCTCCCCTCCCACATTGGTCTTCAGCGCCCTCCAGAGATTTGTGTATCGATATATTCGCTGCACAAAATTTTCACATCTTATCCAAGACAATCCGCCGGCTGTATCTCCCTGCCAAGGCCCTGCCTCAGGTGCTTTTAAAGGCGGCGTAGCAGTGCTCGCTCAGTAATTAATAGCCTTGATGCCATTGATCGGGCACCATTCGCGCCACCGTAAAACTTCGTCACTTAAACTTCCAATGGGTCCTGAAACGACATGGCAAACCCGGACGCCCTGAGTCAGCAGCGAGCTTCTAATCGCCTGCTGCAACCGACCGTCAAATCCCATCTGGCGTACACGCTGCTCTGCGCACTGGTCATGATGGTGATGCTCTCCCTGCTGCGCCTGGCGCTGCTGGTCTACAACCGCGAGATGATCCTCGACACGCCGGCCTCGACTTTCCTTGAAGCGTTCGCCAACGGCCTGCGTTTTGACATCCGCCTGGTGGTCTACCTGCTGATCCCGCTGCTGCTGGCCCTGTTCAGCGTACGGGCCATGGCCGCGCGTGGGTTTTTCCGCTTCTGGCTGACCATTGCGTCCAGCATCGCCCTGTTCCTGGGCTTGATGGAGATGGACTTCTATCGCGAGTTCCACCAGCGCCTCAACGGCCTGGTCTTCCAGTACGTGAAGGAAGACCCGAAAACCGTGATGAGCATGCTCTGGTACGGTTTCCCGGTGGTGCGCTACCTGCTGGCCTGGGCCGTGGGCACGTTGATCCTGAGCATGGCGTTCAAGGGCGCTGATCGCGCCACGCGCCCACGTGGCCCGTTCAGTGGCGGCAGCATTGGTACGCGGCAAGTGGCGCCGTGGTACAGCCGCATCGCGGTGTTCGTGGTGTGCCTGCTGATTGCCGTGGTTGCCGCCCGTGGCACCCTGCGCCAGGGCCCGCCGCTGCGTTGGGGTGATGTCTACACCACCGATTCGAACTTCGCCAACCAGTTGGGCCTTAATGGCACCTTGTCGCTGATCGCGGCGGCCAAGGCCCGGTTCGGTGAAGACCGCTCCAATATCTGGAAGGCGACCCTCGACCAACCGCTGGCGACCCAGACCGTGCGTGACATGCTGGTGCTGCCGCAAGAGAAACTGGTCGATACCGACATCGCCGCCGTGCGCCGTGACTACACGCCACCGGCCGAGAAGACCCTGCCGATCAAGAACGTGGTCGTGATCCTGATGGAAAGCTTCGCCGGTCACTCGGTAGGCGCCCTGGGTCGTCCGGGCAACATCACGCCATCCTTCGACAAACTGTCCAAAGAAGGCCTGCTGTTCGATCGTTTCTTCTCCAACGGCACCCACACCCACCAGGGTATGTTCGCCACCATGGCCTGCTTCCCGAACCTGCCGGGCTTTGAATACCTGATGCAGACCCCGGAAGGCAGCCACAAGCTGTCAGGCCTGCCGCAGTTGCTCAGCGCCCGTGATTTCAACGACGTGTATGTCTACAACGGCGACTTTGCCTGGGACAACCAGTCGGGCTTCTTCAGCAACCAGGGCATGACCAACTTCATCGGCCGCAACGACTTCGTCGACCCGGTGTTCTCCGACCCGACGTGGGGCGTGTCCGACCAGGACATGTTCAACCGTGGCCTGGAAGAGTTGAAGGCCCGTGAAGGCGGCAAGCCGTTCTACGCACTCCTGCAAACCCTGTCCAACCACACGCCGTACGCGTTGCCAACGCCATTGCCGGTGGAGAAAGTCACTGACCGTGGCAGCCTCAACGAGCATTTGACGGCCATGCGTTACTCCGACTGGGCCCTGGGCCAGTTCTTTGAAAAGGCCCGCAAGGAGCCGTACTTCAAGGAAACCCTGTTCGTGATCGTGGGCGACCACGGCTTCGGCAACGAACAGCAGATCACCGAGATGGACCTGGGCCGCTTCAACGTACCGATGCTGATGATTGCACCGGGCATACAGGAGAAGTTCGGCGAGCGTGACCACACCGTGGGCACCCAGATCGACATCGTGCCGACCATCATGGGCCGCCTGGGTGGCGACACTCTGCACCAATGCTGGGGCCGCGACCTGCTGAACCTGCCGGAAGGCGACAAGGGCTTTGGCGTGATCAAGCCATCGGGCAGCGACCAGACCGTGGCCTTGGTCACCGCAAACCGCATTCTGGTACTGCCCAAGGAAATGCCACCGAAGCTGTGGGAATACGAACTGGGCGCAAACCCGACCGGGAAAGTGATTGCCGAGTCGCCGGACGAGGCTGCCTTGAAGCAGAAACTTGAGTCGTTCCTGCAAACGGCGACCAAGAGCCTGCTGGATAACACTGCCGGCGTGGTTAACGGCAAGCCGGACTAACTAACCGGCAATAAAAAAGAGGCCTTAACAGGCCTCTTTTTTTTATCCGGATTTTATATCCGGCCGAGTAACAACAACACCAGCAGGACAACCAGCACGACACCGAGGATACCCGACGGGCCATAACCCCAGTTACGCGAGTGCGGGAATACCGGCAGGCCACCGACCAGCAGGAGGATCAAGATAATGATCAGAATGAGGCTCATGGTTTTTTTCCTTGTTGTCTTTCTGCAAAGACCGGTTGTTTAACGATAGGCCTGCAGAGTTAATTACAGACGCCTTAACAACTCCGACTCTGGCGCTTCGTAGAAAATTCCATGTTTTTTTAAAGCATTTCGATCAGTCGCTTATTTCTTTTAATTCACGCGCATTCACCGCTTATTAGTTGAAAAACATTGAACTTAGGCTGAGGGCAGGCATCCGACCCGGCCCGCAGTTTGCCTGGGGCATTCATCAATCTGATGGTGCGTGGGTGCAGGAAAAACCTTCGCTACACTGCCGATCACTTCTTCTGTGAACCACAAGGCTACTTCCTATGCAAAATCGCATGATGATCACTGGCGCCGGGTCCGGCCTGGGTCGTGAAATCGCTCTGCGCTGGGCCCGTGAGGGTTGGCAGTTGGCCTTGTCGGATGTCAGCGAGCCAGGCCTGCAGGAAACCCTGAAATTAGTGCGCGAAGCCGGTGGTGATGGGTTTATCCAGCGCTGCGACGTGCGCGACTACAGCCAGCTCACCGCGTTTGCCCAGGCCTGCGAAGTGAAGTTGGGCGGCATTGATGTGATCGTCAACAACGCCGGTGTGGCCTCGGGTGGTTTCTTTGCCGAGCTGTCCCTGGAGGACTGGGACTGGCAGATCGCAATCAACCTGATGGGCGTGGTCAAGGGCTGCAAGGCGTTCCTGCCACTGCTGGAAAAGAGCAAGGGCCGCATCATCAACATCGCCTCGATGGCAGCCCTGATGCAGGGGCCGGCCATGAGCAACTACAACGTGGCCAAGGCGGGTGTGGTGGCGCTGTCGGAGAGTTTGCTGGTGGAGCTCAAGCAGCAGGAAGTCGGCGTGCACGTGGTGTGCCCGTCGTTCTTCCAGACCAACCTGTTGGATTCGTTTCGTGGGCCCACACCCGCGATGAAGGCACAGGTAGGCAAGCTGTTGGAGAGTTCGCCGATCTCGGCGGCGGACATTGCCGACTACATCTACCAGCGTGTAGCGCAGGGCGAATTCATGATCCTGCCCCATGAGCAAGGGCGGATGGCGTGGGCATTGAAGCAGAAGAACCCGCAGTTGCTCTATGACGAAATGACCACCATGGCCGACAAGATGAGGGCCAAGGCTCAGGCTGTTAAGGGTTAATCAGGCGGTAGTCTGTCAGGCAATTTACCTGCTTAAGTAGGTATTGCCTGATTTTGCCGCGAGGCATTGCTGCGGCCAGACCCGGCGCGCATGGTCGGGGTCCTGTTATTGGATAAGGACAACCGCCATGCTGGTCTTAAGCCGCGCCGTGGGCGAAATCATCGCCATCGGCGATGACATCACCGTGCATATTCTTGAGTTGAACGGTAACCACGTGAAATTCGGTATTGCCGCACCCGTCGGGGTGCATGTGCACCGCGCCGAGGTCTACCAAAAGATCCGTGAACATCAAACCCCGCAACCCCAGCCCGCCACCCCCCCTGAGTCAGTCGAACAGATGCTTGGGCACATCGTGCTTGAGCATCAACTGGCACTGCTCGCTGTCCGGGTCGAACACGATCAGCGCCTGGCCCTTGGTCAGCGCCTGGCGTACGCGCAGTACGCGGGTTTCCAGGGGAGTGTCGTCGCCATTGTCGGTGCCGTCGCGGGTCACGAAGTCTTCGATAAGGCGGGTCAGGGTGTCGACTTCAAGTGCGTCGTAGGGAATCAGCATACAAGCCTCAGGTGATGGATCCCGGCGATGCTACTGCGCCGGGACCGCAGTTGCCAGCGTCAGGACTTCTGACCGACCAGGCTGTCCACCGACGGTACACGCGTGTCGCTCTCCATCTGCGTTTCGTGCTCGATCTGATGACTGAAGCGATCCAGTGAGCCCTGGGCCGGTTGTGCGTCACTGGCAAACACCGGCGGGCTGAGGATATACGCGCCCAGCAGACGGCTCAGGGCGGCCAGGCTGTCGATATGGGTGCGCTCATAACCGTGGGTCGCATCGCAACCGAACGCCAGTAAGGCGGTGCGGATGTCATGACCTGCAGTCACCGCCGAGTGGGCATCGCTGAAATAATAGCGGAACAGGTCGCGGCGCACGGGCAAGTCGTTATCCGAGGCCAGGCGCAGCAAGTGGCGGGAGAGGTGATAGTCATACGGCCCGCCGGAATCCTGCATGGCCACGCTGACCGAGTGCTCGCTGGAGTGCTGGCCGGGGGCGACGGGGGCGATATCGATGCCGACAAACTCACTCACATCCCAAGGCAGGGCCGCCGCAGCGCCGCTGCCGGTTTCTTCGGTGATGGTGAACAGCGGGTGGCAGTCGATCAGCAAGGGTTCGCCGCTGTCGACGATGGCCTTGAGCGCAGCCAACAGCGCGGCGACGCCGGCTTTATCGTCCAGGTGGCGTGCACTGATATGCCCGCTCTCGGTGAACTCGGGCAACGGGTCGAACGCCACGTAGTCGCCGATGCCGATCCCCAGGGAATCGCAATCGGCGCGGGTGGCGCAATAGGCGTCCAGGCGCAATTCCACGTGGTCCCAGCTCACCGGCATTTCATCCACGGCGGTGTTGAACGCGTGCCCGGAGGCCATCAATGGCAACACGCTGCCACGGATCACGCCGTTGTCGGTGAACAGGCTGACGCGACTGCCTTCGGCAAAGCGGCTCGACCAGCAGCCCACCGGCGCAAGGGTCAGGCGGCCATTGTCCTTGATCGCGCGCACGGCGGCGCCGATGGTGTCGAGGTGCGCGGACACGGCGCGGTCGGGGCTGTTTTTCTGGCCCTTGAGGGTGGCGCGAATGGTCCCGCGCCGGGTCATTTCAAACGGGATGCCCAGCTCTTCCAGGCGCTCGGCGACGTAGCGCACGATGGTGTCGGTGAACCCGGTGGGGCTGGGAATGGCGAGCATTTCCAGCAGCACTTTTTGCAGGTAGTTGAGATCCGGTTCGGGAATGGTTCGGCTCATAAAGACTCCTGATGGAATAAGGGAAATTCTGTGGCCAGTGGGGCTTGTTGTGACCAGTGGGGCTTGTTGTGGCGAGCGGGCTTGCCCCGTGTTGGGCTGCGAAGCAGCCCTCAATCCGGGCGCCGCGCTCTTTCAGTCAACCCTCATTGGCAGCCTTTGGGGCTGCTTCGCAGCCCAACGCGGGGCAAGCCCGCTCGCCACAGGGTTATTGAGCCGTCGGCTGGCTATGGGGGAATAACAGGTCCACAAACTTCTCCGCCGTCGGCTGCGGGTCATGATTGGCCAGGCCGGCCCGTTCGTTGGCTTCGATAAACACGTACTCGGGCTGATCGGCAGCGGGCACCATCAGGTCCAGGCCGACCATGGGGATGTCCAGGGCGCGGGCGGCGCGCACGGCGGCGTCTACCAGCGTGGGGTGGAGGATCGCCGTGACGTCTTCCAGGCAACCGCCGGTGTGCAGGTTGGCGGTACGGCGCACGGCGAGCGTTTTGCCACGGGGCAGGATGCTGCTGTAGTCGTAGCCGGCGGCGTGCAGGGTGCGTTCGGTTTCGGCATCTACGGGGATTTTGCTTTCGCCGTCAGTGGCCGCCTGACGGCGTCGGCTCTGGGCTTCGATCAGCGCACCAATGGAATGCTGGCCGTCACCGGTCACTTCGGCGGGGCGGCGAATCGCGGCGGCGACTACCTCAAAGCCAATCACCAAAATGCGCAGGTCCAGGCCTTCGTGGAAACTTTCCAGCAACACGCGGCTGTCGAACTGGCGCGCGGCTTCGATTGCCTGCTGCACCTCTTCAATGCTCTGCAGATCCACCGCCACGCCCTGGCCTTGCTCGCCATCCAGCGGCTTGACCACGATGCGCTGGTGTTCGTCGAGGAACTCCAGGTTGTCATCGGCGCTGCCTGCCAGTTGTTGCGCAGGCAGTTTCAAACCCGCCGCTTTCAACACCTTGTGGGTGAGGCTCTTGTCCTGGCACAGGGTCATGCTGATGGCGCTGGTCAGGTCGCTCAGCGACTCCCGACAACGCACGCGGCGCCCACCATGGCTGAGGGTAAACAGGCCGGCATCGGCGTCGTCCACCTGCACATCAATGCCGCGTCGATGCGCTTCTTCGACAATGATCCGCGCATACGGGTTGAACCCCGCCTGCGGGCCGGGACCGAGGAACAGCGGCTGGTTGATACCGTTCTTGCGCTTGATCGCAAAGGTGGTCAGCGCACGGAAGCCGAGCTTGGCGTAGAGGTTCTTGGCCTGTCGGTTATCGTGCAGCACCGACAGGTCCAGATAACTCAAGCCACGGCTCATGAAGTGCTCCACCAGATGGCGCACCAACACTTCGCCCACACCGGGGCGTGTGCACTGCGGGTCGACCGCCAGGCACCACAGGCTGCACCCGTTTTCCGGGTCGTGGAAGGCTTTCTGGTGATTGAGGCCCATCACGCTGCCGATCACCGCGCCACTGTCTTCGTCTTCTGCGAGCCAATACACCGGGCCACCTTCATGGCGCGGCGTGAGGCGCTCGGCATCGACCGGCAACATGCCGCGGCCCTGATACAACTGGTTGACCGCCCGCCAATCGGCCTCGGTCTGCACCCGGCGAATGCGGAAGCCGCGAAATACCCGGGTCGACGGGCGATAGTCGCTGAACCACAGGCGCAGGGTGTCGGACGGGTCGAGGAACAACTGCTGCGGATCGATCCCGAGGATCTGCTGGGGCGCGGCCACGTACAGCGCGATGTCGCGCTCGCCGGGCTGCTCGTTGAGCAGTTCCTGGGCCAGGCTGGCCGGGTCGGGGAAGGTGTGGCCGATCAACAGCCGGCCCCAACCGCAATGCACCGCGATCGGCTCGGCGGCCAGCGGGCTGCCATCTTCGGCCAGGCGCGCTTGCAGGCGCTCGTAGGTCGGCGCCTGGCCTTTCAACAAGCGTTGGCTGTAAGCCGCTGCATGGGGTTTCATCAATCAGATTCCTTGTTCGCTGAGCCACAGGTTCAGCGCTGCCAGTTGCCACAGCTTCGAGCCGCGCAGCGGGGTCAATTGGCCCTGCGGGTCGGTGAGCAGGCGGTCGAGCATGGCCGGGTTGAACAGGCCGCGATCCTGGCTCGGATCCAGCAGCAGTTCGCGCACCCAGTTCAGGGTGTCGCCCTGTAAATGCTTGAGGCCCGGCACCGGGAAGTAGCCTTTCTTACGGTCGATGACTTCGCTTGGGATGACCCGGCGTGCGGCTTCTTTCAACACTTGCTTGCCACCGTCGGGCAATTTGAATTTGCCGGGCACGCGGGCTGACAATTCCACCAGGCGGTAGTCGAGGAACGGTGTGCGGGCTTCCAGGCCCCAGGCCATGGTCATGTTGTCGACACGTTTGACCGGGTCATCCACCAACATCACCGTGCTGTCCAGGCGCAGGGCCTTGTCCACGGCGGCGTCCGCGCCGGGCATCGCAAAATGCTCGCGCACGAAGTCACCGGCCGCGTCGTTGGCGGTCAGCCATTTGGGCGCGACGGTGGCGGCGTAGTCGTCGTAGCTGCGGTCGAAGAACGCTTCTCGGTAGGCCGCATACGGATCGCTGGCGCCGTCGACCTGCGGGTACCAGTGGTAACCGGCGAACAGCTCGTCGGCGCCCTGGCCGCTCTGCACCACCTTGCAATGCTTGGCCACTTCCCGCGACAGCAGGTAGAAGGCGATGCAGTCATGGCTGACCATCGGCTCGCTCATGGCGCGGAACGCCGCCGGCAGTTGTTCGATGATCTCGCTTTCGGCAATGCGCAGTTGGTGGTGACGGGTGCCGTAGTGCTTGGCGATCAGGTCCGAATACTGGAACTCGTCGCCACGCTCGCCACCGGCGTCTTCAAAACCGATGGAGAAGGTCGACAGGTCCTGCACGCCGACTTCACGCAGCAGGCCGACGAGCATGCTCGAGTCGACGCCGCCGGAGAGCAGCACACCGACATCCACGGCAGCCCGTTGACGGATCGCCACGGCTTCGCGGGTGCTGTCGAGCACGCGGTCGGTCCAGTCTTCGAGGGTGAGATTGCGCTCGTCCTCATGGGGGCCGTAGGGCAGGGTCCACCAGGTTTTCTGCTCGGTGTTGCCTTCGGCATCGATGCGCATCCAAGTGGCCGGCGGCAGTTTTTCAATACCCGCCAGCAGGGTGCGCGGTGCTGGCACCACAGCATGGAAGTTGAGGTAATGATTCAGCGCCACCGGGTCGAGGATCGGGTTGATGTCACCGCCCTTGAGCAGCGCCGGCAGGGCCGAAGCAAAACGCAGGCGCTGGCCGGTGCGCGACAGGTACAACGGCTTCACGCCGAGACGGTCACGGGCGATGAACAGGCGCTGGGCATCGCGCTCCCAGATGGCAAAGGCAAACATGCCGTTGAGTTTGGGCAGCAGCGCTTCCCCCCAGGCGTGGTAACCCTTGAGCAGCACTTCGGTGTCGCCGCCGGAATAGAAGGCGTAACCCAGGGCTTCAAGCTCCTGGCGCAATTCCGGGAAGTTGTAGATCGCGCCGTTGAATGCCAGGGACAGGCCCAGTTGGGCGTCGACCATCGGTTGGGCGGAGCCGTCCGACAGGTCCATGATTTTCAGGCGTCGATGGCCCAGGGCAATCGGCCCTTGGGCATGGAAGCCCCACGCGTCAGGGCCGCGTGGGGCCAAATGATGGGTGATTCGCTCCACGGCTGCGAGGTCCGCAGGTTGAAGATCGAAACGTAACTCGCCAGCTAATCCGCACATAGGTTCCTTACCGGTTTTTCCGTTGGGGAGGGATAGAAAGACCCGCGCCAAAATGGCGGGTACCTAGGGACTGACCCGAGGCTATACGCGGAGTTTTAGATCAATAAGTTATATGGCAAACCGCCGCCCCCCATTCGGCACCCCTCTGCGGCCTGTGCGACGTGGGTGAAAGGGGCGGTAATTAAGTCGAGGTGAGATGCAAAAAATCGACGGTCAGGAGGACTGATCTGTAGCTATTTGAACCCTTTTGCGGCAGCGCAGCGCTTATCGTCTGGCGTCATTGTTCAACGCGATAAAGGAGCATTGCGAATGAAGCAAACAGCTGATTTGACCCAGGCGCTTAAGCCCGTGGCCCAGGACCAATTGATGGCAGCGCTGCTGGATATCACCGGCGACCTGGATAAAGCGCAGGTCTTGCATGACACGCTGCCGGCCTGGTTGGTCAAGGCCGATTCCCATGTACTGCAGGCCATCGAGCAGGCGTATGCCGACAGCGAGCGCCCGCGTGAAACCCTGCACCGGTTGCTGAACCGTCTGCAACCGCTGGATAAATTCTGTGCCGAACGGCTCAAGGCATTTCTGGACGGCAAGGGGCATGGGGGCCTGGACATCGAAAACGACACCCTGGAAATCCCCCGGCGCTCGTTCAGTGGTGTCAGCCGGGACCTGGGCGGCCAGGTGGTCGAGACCGTCCACTTGGAGAAGCACAGCCTGCTGCAAGCGGCCATGCAGAATTTCTCCCAGGCGACTGCCGAGCCTGGCGGCTCGCCGACCACTGCCGTGGTGCGCATCGGGCCCAGGCGCCGAATTGCGCAAACCCTCACCGCCCAGACCTTTATCGGCTACTGCCGCGAACTGAACCTGGGAGAGGCCTATCAGACCCATGTGCGCGAGGTGTTCAACCTGGTGGCGCCCGACCAGGACTTCAACCCTTCGGTGGCGCAGGTCGGCCAATCCCGTTGCGTGGACATGCAGATCGACCTGCATCTGGCCCATGCCAAGGGCGATATCGATGCGCCGACCCGTGCGTTGCTGCTGGGCCTGGTCAAGGCGGATATGCCCGCCAGGGACATCCGGCAACTGTGGTTCAACCACCAGCCGCTGGCCTGGCAAGGCCTGAACATCGACGGTGCCTGCCTGTGGGGTGTATTGGTGTTTTCCAGTGCATCGGCCGAAGGGTTCTCCAGCGGCCCGATCGTGGTGTATATGCCCAACGAGCCCGTGCGGCCGTGGTACCGCTATGAATCACTGGAGCATTTCAAGCTCTACCTCACCCTCAAGCTTCACGTCAGTACCTATCGTGACTTCTTCAAGGGTTACCTGGACGAGTCCGAGCGTTTCGGTTTTTTCGAGCGTTTTGACCAAGAGGCAATCGTCGTGCGGGTGGCGCCGCTCCCGGTAACGGGCAAGCTGTCGACGTTCTTTTTCAATGCCTGCGTCGGCAAGACCCAGCTGGATGCGCGGGTATTGGCGGTTCCCAATGCCCAAGCCGATGACGACGCGCGTCGCAAGCGTATCCAGGATTACCTGGATGTCGGCTTGACGGTGCTCAACGTCGCAGGGTTCGTGGTGCCGGTGGTGGGCCAACTGATGACCGGCGTGGCTGTTGGGCAGTTGCTTGGCGAGGTGTTCGAGGGGGTGGATGACTGGCTGCACCATGACAAGCTTGGCGCCCTCAGGCACCTGACGAACATCGCGGAAAACCTTGCCGCCATGGCGTTGTTCGCGGCGGGCACGAAAGTGGTGGGCCGGCTGTGGCGAACCACGCCTCCGGCCGCTGGATTCTACGACAGCATGAAAGCCGTGCGGCTGCCCGACAAGTCCGCGCGCTTATGGCGCAGTCGTACCGAGCCGTATCGTCATACCGTCTCGCTTGAAGGCGCTGTGGCCAGTCCCCGTGGGGTCTACCAACTCAATGGCCAGTCCTACGTGAATGTCGACGGCGCGCTGTATTCGATTGTCTTTGACTCCCGCACCGGGCGCTGGCGGGCCCGGCATTCGCAGCGGGATTCGGCCTATCGACCGCCCTTGACCCACAACTACCAGGGCGGCTGGCAGTTCTCGTTCGAGCGACCGGATGAATGGCACAGCCCTGACTATATCCTGGGGCGGTTGGACCCCAGTCTCACCACCCTCCCGGCCGGGCATCTGCAGGATATCGCCGCCATCACCGGCTCGACCTTGCCGCGCTTGCAGCAACTGGCGATGCAGAACCTGCCGTTGCCGGAGCGGCTGCGCGATTGTGCGCTGCGGTTCAATCAGAACCAGGGGGTTCGCGACCTGATCTGGCAAATGGAGCATCAAGCCCCGCTCGATGCGGCCACCACCCGTGTGCAGATGCTGGCCCTGCCACTGATGGACGGGTGGCCCCGCGGGCGTTTTTTCGAACTGCTCGACGACGAGGGCTACCTGCTTGAGCGCCATCCAGACACCGCGCCGTTCGACTACGAGGACTTGAGCATCCACCTCACCACGCAACAACTCAGGAACGGGCAGATCCTGCCCACCTTGCTGGCCGCGCTCGACTCCGAAGAAACCGCGCAATTGCTCGGCGGCACCTTCCACGCCGACGAGGCGCAAGCCGCACTGACGGGGCGTCTCACTGCTTCACTCAAGGACACGCATCAGGCGGTCTATGAGCGGCTGCGCATGGATGCCGACTTCTTCGATCAGACCGATCACGGCCAGCTCAAGCAGCGCTTGCCGCAATTGCCGATCCGGGTGGCCTGGGAGGTCCTGACCCAGGCCTCCACGGCGGAGCGCTGGCACTTGCGCCATACCGGGCGTGTGCCGCTGCGGGTCGGCCAATGGGCCCGGGAAGCCCTGGAAGCGCTGGAGGAAGACGACGCCCTGGCCGGCCTGTACTTGCCGGAGCTGGCCACCGATGCGACACGGCGCGTGGCCACCGGGTTGCTGCACCGGGTTCCGGGCTGGCCCGAGGATCTGTTTTTGCAGGTACGCCGCGACAGCGTGCAGGGCACAGTCCTGGGCCAAGTGGGCAACCCAGATGCTGGTATGAGCCGCATCGTGGTGCAGTCGGCCAAGGGCTTTCGCGCCCACGATGGGCAAGGTGTGGCGTTGGGCGCGCTGGCCGGCGGGCCGGAAGGTTTCTATGAGGCGTTGCTCAACAGTTTGTCTGCCGCCCAACTCGATGCGCTGCGCCTGACCGCGAGCGGCAGGGCCAGCCAGTTGCGGCATGCACTGATTGGCAAGACGCAGGACGAACGCAATCGCATCGGTCGCTATTTGTGGCCGGAGCGCGCAGTGCCCGAGGACCCCGCCTTGTCGTGTGTACAAGGTGCGCCGCCTGCGCAGCCTCCACAGCCTGCAGGCCTGGTACGCAAGGCACGCAAACTCTTCCCGTTATTCGATGACCGGCGCCTGTCGACCTTCCTGCAGGACTTGGGTAGCGACCACCTGTCCCGGGCCAGGGCCGTACGCGCCCTTGAACAGCAATATGACGCACTGCAGCGGACGCTGAGGCTGTGGGCCAGGGACAAACCGGCGCCGCCATACTCTGACATCGCGCTGCGAGACCACCGCATGGCTCGCCACCAAGCCGCACGGGCCATCGAGCGCTGCTGGCAATATGTGTCGCTGGCGCCGGATGAACTCCATCAGAAAGTGCCGAGCCTGTCCCTGGACGGCATGACCATCGGGGCGTTGCCGACCTTGCCGGCGCACGTGCAGTTCGAGCATGTCCGGCAATTGTCATTGAAACGCATGGGACTCAACGATGACGTTGCGTATTTCCTCAAGCACTTCAAGGGACTGCGCAGCCTGGAGTTGAACGGTAATCGGCTGACGCGGCTGCCGGAAGTGCTCCAGCACATGCCGTTGCTCAGGCAACTGTACATGGCCGATAACCAACTGCAACTGACCGAGTACACCCGCACCAAACTCGCAGACCTCAAAGGGCTGGCCGTGCTCGACCTGAGCAACAATCCCCTGGTAGACCCGCCCATCGCCAACAAGATGTTCGAGTTGCGCAACCTGGTGTTGCGCAACTGCCGGCTGACCAGCCTGCCCACTGGCTTTACCCGCGTTCCGTACCTGGAGCAACTCGACCTGCGCGACAATGACATCGCCAGTTTGCCGGCATGGTTGTTCAATGCGCCGCGCGAGCAAACCGAAGTCCTCAACTTGCGGCATAACCCTTTGGACGCCAGCACTCGTCAGGCCTTGAACCGTTATCGGGACACCATCGGCGTGGGCATGGGCTTCGTGGAGGATGACATTACGCGACTCAACGAGCAGACCGCGCGTCAGCTGTGGCTGGGCGATGAGCGCGCGACACACTTCGCCGAAAAGGCCGAGACCTGGCTGGGGCTCAAGGATGAGCCCGGCTCCGATGGCCTGTTCACATTGCTGGCCGGCCTGGGCGGTACCGCCGACACCACCCACGTGCGCGAGGACATGAACCGCCGCGTCTGGCGTGTGCTGGAGGCGGCCGCCGCCGATACCCGACTGCGTACCGAGGTCTTCGAGCGGGCGGCCACGCCATTGAACTGTGATGACGCCGCTGCCGTGAGCTTCAGTGACCTGGAGGTGCTGGTTGAAATCCACGAGGCCTCGCAGCGGGTGGAGGGCGGCAGGGTCACGGCCAAGCCGCTACTCAGGTTGGCCAGGGGGCTGTTTCGTCTCGACCGCCTGGAATCCATGGCCAGCCGGCACAGCGTCGAGCATCCGATGCTCGATCCGCTGGAGGTCAGCCTGGCTTATCGCACCGGGCTGGTGGAGCGCTTTCATTTGCCCGGGCAGCCCCGGCATATGCGCTTCGCCAGCCTGGCTGGGGTGACCGAGCACATGCTGGAAGTTGCCGAAGCGCAGGTGAAGGCGGCCGAGCTTTCCCCGCAACTGGTGAACTATCTGGTGAAGCTGCCATTCTGGAGCAGTTACCTGAGGCGCGCCCATGGCGGTTCGTTCGACACCTTGACCCAGCCCTTTGGCGAGCGCATGGAAGCCGTTTGGGCGCAGAGGGAAACCTTGGGTGACGCTGACTATCACACCCAGATGGGCGTGATCCAGCGCGCGCGGCAAAGTGCCGAGCTCGTCGAGCTCAAACGCCTGACCCAGGAAGCGTTGAGGTTCGATGCGCAGGGCACCTGCGAACTGCCGCCGATGGGTTGAAGCGCCGCCTACGGGGCCGTTTTTGCAACGTTGCTGCGAACCAACGCGCGCACCGCAAAGCGATTCGGGTGGCAGGCCTCGGCGACGCTGCGGGGCAGAGGCAGCGGTTCGTTATCCAGCCACGCCGCCAGCAACTCGCCGGACAGCGGCGCGGTGATCAGGCCTCGCGAGCCGTGGCCGCTGTTGACGTACAGGCCGTCCAGCCACGGGCAGGTGGCCTGTGGCGTGTGGCGGGCATCTTTGCGTAGCGCGTCGTAGGCCTGGGCGAACGCCAGGGTGTCGGCCAGCGGCCCGACAATCGGCAAGTAGTCCGGGCTGGTGCAGCGAAATGCGGCGCGGCCTTCCAGCGTGTCTGCGGCAAGGTCGGCGGCGTGCAGGCGCTGTGCCAGGTCCGGGGAAATCTCTTGCAGTAGCTCAAGGTTTCCAGCGTGTTCGGCGGCGGTGGGGGTGAGGTCATCGTTGTTGAAATCAAAGCTGGCCCCCAGTGTGTGCTCGCCCAGCCGAGCCGGCGCCACATAGCCTTCGGCACACACCACGGTGGCCAGGGCCTGGCTGTCGGCGGTCTGGGGCAAGCGGGTGATCTGCCCGCGGATGCGCTTGAGGGGGAGCTCGGCGCTGGCGGCAAAGCGCTTGACCTCGGCCGCGCCGGCCAGCACCACCACGGGGGCGCTGGCCAGCAGGCGATCACCGTCCCAGGCCTGCCATTGAGCGCCGACTTTGCGCAGTTCCAGCACATCATGGTGGGCGTGCACCTCGATGCCTGGCTGGCTTGCCTGCCACTGGCACAGGGCGGGCGGATGCACCCAGCCGCCCTCGGGGAAAAACAACCCACCATGCTCCAGGCCCACCCCGGCGCGAATCTGGGCCTGGTCGCGGTCCAGCAACTGCAGCAACGCTGGAGCGAACGCCTCGGCCAGTTTCGCCTGGCGTTCGGCCTCCTTGGCATTGAACCCCAGTTGCAGCACGCCACACCCGTCCCAATCCACGCCGCGTTGCAGGTGCTCGAGCAGGCGCCGGGTATGCCCGAACCCGCTCACAATCATCTGCGACAAGGCCGTGCCATGGGCGGACAGCTTGAGGTACAAAACGCCCTGCGGGTTGCCCGAGGCTTCCTGGGCCAGGCCGTCATGGCGCTCCAGCAGGCTGACTTGCCAACCCCGCGCCGCCAGGCTGGCCGCGCTGGCGCAGCCGGCCAGGCCGCCGCCGATCACCAAGGCGTGGCGCTCGCCGTTGTGTGCGGGCGGGCGCGCGAACCAGGGCTTGGCGGCGGCCGGTGCCGGGGTCTCGGCCGGCCAGCCGAGAAACTCCCCGCGCAGGATTTCCCACTTGTGGCCGATGCCCGGCGTGCGCTTCATCTTGAAGCCGGCGGCATTGATCAGGCGCCGTACCCAGCCGGTGCTGGTGAAGGTGCTGATGGTCGAGCCCGGCGCTGCCAGGCGTGCCAATTCAGCGAACAGTTCGGCGGTCCACATCTCGGGGTTTTTCGCCGGGGCGAAACCGTCGAGAAACCACGCGTCGATCTGCGCATCCAGTTGCGGCAGTTGCTCCAGGGCATCGCCGATCAGCAGCGTGAGGGTGACGCGGCCGTTATCCAGCACCAGGCGCTGGAAGCCTTGGTGGATGGCGATGTATTGCGCTAGCAGTTGCT
Organism: Pseudomonas sp. SJZ103; assembly: GCF_007828335.1. Taxonomy (NCBI): domain Bacteria; kingdom Pseudomonadati; phylum Pseudomonadota; class Gammaproteobacteria; order Pseudomonadales; family Pseudomonadaceae; genus Pseudomonas; species Pseudomonas sp. SJZ103. The sequence continues at coordinate 368,470 of NZ_VIUN01000004.1, read as the reverse complement.
CGGCGAACGGCGCCAGCTCCGGCCAGAGGGCGAGGGCGCGTTGCAGGTCGACGGGGCTCAGCGGGTACTTTTCCACGCTGACAAAATGCAGGCGCGCGCCGGCCACTGCGTGTTGCTCGAACAACTGCCAGGCGCAGAGAAAATTCAGGCCGGTGCCGAAGCCGGTTTCGCCAATCACCAGACGCCCGACCGCCGGTAGTGCGGCGAAGCGTTCCTGCAAACGGTTCTGTTGGAGGAACACGTAGCGGGTTTCTTCCAGGCCCGATTGGTCAGAGAAGTACACGTCATCGAACACCCGCGAGTGCGGGCGACCTTGGTCATCCCAGTCGAGCTGGGCGTGGGTTACGGGATTCATGGGCGGCTCGGTAAAGGCAAGGCGGCCATTCTAGCCGATCAACAGGCGCGTCATTGATCCATGGCAAGCGGCAGTGGAATTTCCTGGCACGCCGCGCTGCCCAATCCGCTAGTCTTGCTGAATTCTGGAACGGAGCCGCCCATGTTCGAATCTGCCGAAATCGGTCACGCCATCGACAAAGACACCTACGACGCCGAAGTGCCGGCCCTGCGCGAAGCCTTGCTGGAGGTGCAGTACGAACTGCAACAGCAAAAGCGCTTCCCGGTGATCATCCTGATCAATGGCGTCGAAGGCGCCGGTAAAGGTGAGACGGTCAAACTGCTGAATGAATGGATGGACCCGCGCCTGATCGAGGTGCGTACCTTCGACCAGCAGACCGACGAAGAACTGGCGCGCCCACCGGCCTGGCGCTATTGGCGCCAACTGCCTGCCAAAGGCCGCATGGGTATCTTTTTCGGCAACTGGTACAGCCAGATGCTGCAGGGCCGGGTCCACGGCGAGATCAAGGACGCGCGGCTCGACCAGGCCATCGCCGGTGCCGAGCGCCTGGAGAAGATGTTCTGCGATGAAGGCGCGCTGATCTTCAAGTTCTGGTTCCACCTGTCCAAGAAGCAAATGAAGGCCCGGCTCAAGGCCCTGGCCGACGACCCGCTGCACAGCTGGCGCATCAGCCCGCTGGACTGGCAGCAGTCCGAGACCTACGACAAGTTCGTGCATTTCGGCGAGCGCATCCTGCGCCGTACCAGCCGCGATTACGCACCCTGGCATGTGATCGAAGGCGTCGACGCCAACTACCGCAGCCTCACGGTGGGCAAGATCCTGCTCGAAGGCCTGCAGAATGCCCTGAAGCTGCCCAAGGGCAAGGCCAGCGGCATGAACCCGGCACCGTTGCCGTCGTCCGTGGACCAAATGAGCTTGCTCAACAGCCTCGACATGACCCTGAGCCTGGACAAGGACGACTACGAAGAACAACTGATTACCGAGCAGGCGCGCTTCTCTGGCCTGATGCGCGACAAGCGCATGCGCAAGCACGCGCTGGTGACGGTCTTTGAAGGAAACGATGCGGCCGGCAAGGGCGGGGCGATCCGGCGGGTGGCGGCCGCGCTCGACCCGCGCCAGTACCACATCGTGCCGATTGCCGCGCCGACCGAGGATGAGCGCGCCCAGCCGTACCTGTGGCGGTTCTGGCAGAAGATCCCGGCGCGGGGCAAGTTCACCGTGTTCGACCGCTCGTGGTACGGCCGCGTACTGGTGGAGCGCATCGAGGGCTTCTGCACGCCGGCCGACTGGATGCGCGCCTATGGCGAGATCAATGACTTTGAAGAGCAATTGCGTGACGCGGGTGTGATCGTGGTCAAGTTCTGGCTGGCCATCGACAAGCAGACCCAACTTGAACGTTTCCAGGCCCGTGAGGAAATTCCCTTCAAGCGCTTCAAGATCACCGAAGACGACTGGCGCAACCGCGACAAATGGGACGACTACCGCGCCGCTGTGGGCGATATGGTCGACCGCACCAGCACCGAGGTCTCGCCGTGGACGCTGGTGGAAGCCAATGACAAGCGCTGGGCGCGGGTCAAGGTGTTGCGCACCATCAACCTGGCCTTGGAGGAAGCCTTCGCCAAGGCTGACAAGCACGACAAGAAGAAAAAGAAATAACCACTTGCCTGGTGTTGTCCAGGATGCAGGCCTCTGTGGCGAGCGGGCTTGCCCCGCGTTGGGCTGCGAAGCGGCCCCAAAACCAGCCAATAAGGTCTGCCTGAAAGAACGCGGCGCCTGGGGCAGGGCCGCTTCGCGCCCCAACGCAGGGCAAGCCTGCTCGCCACAGGTTTATGTTCGTCACCATGTTTTTGTATACGCCGGGTGAATGATCGTCGCGGTGGGGCAGGCCTGGATCTATCCTCGATCCATCTCCCCACAACGACAAGATCGAGGTAGCCCATGCGTGAAGTAGTGATCGTCGACAGCGTGCGAACCGGCCTGGCCAAATCCTTTCGCGGCAAGTTCAACCAGACTCGCCCGGATGACATGGCGGCCCATTGCGTCAACGCGCTGTTGACCCGCAACGGCATCGACCCGGCCAGTGTCGAGGATTGCATCGTCGGTGCCGGTTCCAACGAAGGCGCCCAGGGCTACAACATCGGGCGCAATGTGGCGGTCCTTTCACAATTGGGCACTGGCACCGCGGGCATGACCCTCAACCGGTTCTGCTCGTCGGGTTTGCAGGCGATTGCGATTGCGGCCAACCAGATCGCGTCGGGCTGCAGCGAGATCATCGTTGCCGGCGGCGTCGAGTCCATCAGCCTGACCATGAAAAGCGTCAACACCGATAACCTGATCAACCCATTGCTCAAGGAACAGGTGCCGGGCATCTACTTCCCCATGGGCCAGACCGCCGAAATCGTCGCCCGCCGCTATAACGTCAGCCGCGAAGAGCAGGACCTTTATGCCCTGCAAAGCCAGCAGCGCGCGGCTCAGGCTCAGGCGGATGGCTTGTTTGATGATGAAATCGTGCCGATGGCGGTCAAGTACAAGGTCGAGGACAAGCACACTGGCGCCGTACAAATCCTCGACGGCGTCGTTGATCGCGATGACTGCAATCGCCCGGACACCACGTTGGCCAGCCTGTCTGGATTGAAGCCGGTGTTTGCCGAGGACGGCTCGGTGACGGCGGGTAACTCGTCGCAGCTCTCCGACGGCGCCTCCATGACGCTGGTGATGAGCCTGGAGAAAGCCCTGGCGCTGGGGCTCAAGCCCAAGGCGTTCTTCCGCGGTTTCACCGTGGCCGGTTGCGAGCCGGATGAGATGGGCATCGGCCCGGTGTTCTCGGTGCCCAAGCTGCTCAAGGTGCGGGGCTTGCAGGTGGCGGACATCGACCTGTGGGAACTCAACGAGGCATTTGCTTCGCAGTGCCTGTATGCGCGCAATCGCCTGGAAATCGACAACGCCAGGTACAACGTCAACGGCGGCTCGATTTCCATCGGCCACCCGTTTGGCATGACCGGCTCGCGCCAGGTAGGGCATCTGGTGCGTGAGCTGCAGCGGCGTAATTTGCGTTATGGCATCGTCACCATGTGCGTGGGCGGCGGCATGGGCGCCACGGGGCTGTTCGAAGCCGTGCGCTAAGTTAAATGTGGGAGGGGACGTGCCCCCTCCCATAGGTAAGCAGCGCCATATCCCAATTCGTCCACTTGCCCCTAGAATGGCCGCTCCTCCACCTCTGGCATTTTCTGGGGCGCTCATGCACATCTCTTCCGGCCGCTGGGTCTACGGTTTTTTCCTGACCCTGCTGACCGCGCTGCTCTGGGGCATTCTGCCGATCAAACTCAAGCAAGTCTTGCAGGTGATGGACCCGATCACCGTCACCTGGTTTCGCATGGTGGTCGCCGGCAGTTGCCTGTTCGTGTACCTCGCCGCGACCAAGCGCCTGCCCAGTCGTAAAGTGCTCGGCCCCAAGGGCGGCTGGCTGGTGGCGATGGCGGTGTGCGGCCTTGTGGGCAACTACGTGTTGTACCTGGTGGGCCTGAAAGTGCTCAGCCCCGGTACTGCGCAACTGGTGGTGCAGATGGGGCCGATCTTCCTGATGATTGCCAGCGTGTTTGTGTTCAAGGAACGTTTCAGCGTCGGGCAGAGCGTGGGCCTGGTGGTGCTGATCGTCGGCTTCGGTCTGTTCTTCAACCAACGCCTGGAGGAGTTGCTGACGTCCCTCGGCGCTTATACCGCCGGTGTGCTGACGATCCTGCTCGCCACTTCGATCTGGGTGTTCTATGCCCTGGGCCAGAAGCAGTTGCTGACCGTCTGGAATTCGCTGCAGGTGATGATGGTGATCTATCTGTCTTGCGCCGTGCTGCTGACGCCGTGGGCGCATCCGCTGGAGGCTTTGGACCTGAGTCCGCTGCAAGGCTGGCTATTGCTGGCGTGCTGCATGAACACACTGGTGGCCTACGGCGCATTTGCCGAAGCACTGGCCCACTGGGAAGCCTCGCGGGTGAGTGCAACCCTGGCACTGACGCCGTTGGTGACCTTTGTCGCGGTGGCGTTGGCGGCGTGGTTGTGGCCCCACTATGTACAGGCCGAAGAGATCAATGCCTTGGGCTATTTCGGCGCGTTGGTGGTGGTCGTGGGGTCGGCGGCGGTCGCGCTGGCGCCGTCGTTGCTCGCCGGGCTCAAGGCCCGGCGTCTACGAATGGCGTCTTAGGCGCCCAGCATGTTTTCCGGGCGTACCCACTGGTCGAACTCTGCGTCGGTGAGGTAGCCCAGGTCCAGCGCTGCTTCCCGAAGGGTCAAACCTTCGGCGTAGGCCTTCTTGGCGATCTCTGCCGACTTGTCATAGCCGATGTGCGGGTTGAGCGCCGTGACCAGCATCAGCCCGCGCTCCAGGTGCTCGGCCATTTTCCCGGCGTCGGGTTCGAGGCCGGCGATGCAGTGCTCCTGGAAGTTATTGCAGCCATCGGCCAGCAGGCGGATCGATTCCAGCAGGTTGTGGATGATCACCGGCTTGTACACGTTCAACTGCAAATGCCCTTGGCTCGCCGCGATGCCGATGGTCACGTCATTGCCCAGTACCTGGCAGGCCAGCATCGACAGCGCTTCGCACTGGGTCGGGTTGACCTTGCCGGGCATGATCGAGCTGCCCGGCTCGTTGGCCGGCAGTTTTACCTCCGCAAGGCCGGCCCGCGGGCCGGAGCCCAGCAGACGCAGGTCGTTGGCGATTTTCATCAGGGCCACGGCCAGGGTTTTCAGGGCGCCGTGCAAGGTCACTATCGGTTCATGGCCGGCCAGCGCGGCGAATTTGTTCGGCGCGGTGACGAAGGGCAGGCCCGATAAGGCTGCCAATTCCGAGGCAATCGCCTCGCTGAAGCCATGGGGCGCATTGAGCCCGGTGCCCACCGCCGTACCGCCCTGGGCCAGCTCGCACACCTGGGGCAGGGCGCTGCGGATCGCGCGTTCGGCGTAATCGAGTTGGGCGATAAACGCCGAGATTTCCTGGCCGAAGGTGATCGGCGTGGCGTCCATCATGTGGGTGCGGCCCGTCTTCACCAGCTTTGCATGGCGTGCCGACAATTCCGCGAGTCCGCCGGACAGCGTATTGATCGCCGGCAACAACTGCTGGTGCACCGCTTGCACCGCCGCAATGCTCATGGCCGTAGGGAAGCAGTCGTTGGAGCTTTGGGAGCGGTTCACATGATCGTTGGGGTGCACCGGGCTTTTGCCGCCACGGGGCTTGCCCGACAGCTCGTTGGCACGGCCGGCAATGACCTCGTTGGCGTTCATGTTGCTCTGGGTGCCGCTGCCGGTTTGCCAGACGACCAGGGGGAACTGGTCATCATGTTGGCCATCGAGCACTTCGTCGGCGGCCTGTTCGATCAGGCGGGCGATGTCGGCGGGCAGGTCGCCGTTGCGGTCGTTGACCCGGGCGGCGGCCTTCTTGATCAGGGCCAGCGCGTGCAGTACCGCCAGGGGCATGCGCTGCTCGCCGATGGCGAAATTCACCAGCGAACGTTGGGTCTGGGCGCCCCAGTAAGCGTCATCCGGGACTTCCACTTCTCCCAGGCTGTCGGTTTCGATACGGCTCATCGGGCACACTCCTTCAGGTTCGTTTGCGCAGTTTAGGCCCTGATCAGCCTGGGGGGTTCCCTAAAAGACTTTTCATCGGATTCATTCACGGCAATCCGCGCCCGGTAAGGCTCGGGGTTGAGCCGCAGCGTTTTTTAGGCGCAGAATGGGCGCCCTTGGGGTCTTACCTCGCCTGCTAGAAAGGAAACTCGATGACTCGTCTTCGTGCCATCTGTACCGCGGTTGCTCTGGTTTGCGCCAGCGGCCAGGTTTTTGCCGATACCGCCAGCCACAACGCCAGTGCCGAAGCCTTCCTTACCCTGGCCCATGCCGACAAGCTGGGTACCCCGGTGTACATGCAAGTGCAGCAAATGTTCGCCCAGCGTTTCGAACAGACCAAGGCGCCTGCCGCCAAGCAGTCCGTACTGGACAGCTACCAGGCCAAGGCCAACGCCGCCCTGGACCAGGCCATCGGCTGGCCGAAGCTGAAACCGGACATGGTCAAGCTCTACACCACCAACTTCAGTGAATCCGAGCTCAAGGACCTGGTTGCTTTCTACCAGTCGCCACTGGGCAAGAAAGTCCTGGAGAAAATGCCGCAGCTGACCCAGCAATCGGCCCAGATGACCCAGGCCAAGCTGGAAAGTGCTGTGCCGGTGGTGAACAAACTGTTGGAAGACATGACCAACGAGCTGACGCCAAAAGCCGCTGCACCGGCCAAGAAGAAGTAAGCAGGAATGACCATGCAACAGCGTATCGAAACGGCGCTCGCCGCCCTGGACCCGGACCACTTGAGCGTGCTGGATGAAAGCCATATGCACAGCCGTGGGCTGCAGACCCACTTCAAGGCCGTGCTGGTCAGCCAGCAGTTCGAGGGGCTTAATCGCGTCAAGCGCCACCAGAAGGTCTACGCCACCCTGGGTGACCTGATGAGCGAATTTCATGCGCTGGCGCTGCATACCTACACGCCCGATGAATGGGCCAAAATCGACGCAGCCCCGGCCTCGCCGACCTGCGCCGGCGGGCATAGCTGATACGCGGGTGTTTCTAAAACCCTGCATTTGCTAGAATCCGCAACGCGCCGCTTAGCCGGCGCGTTTTTTTTGCATCCGGTTCACCCCTTACGAGGGTAGCCACCTGGAGAGAACACCCATGACTCAACCGATTGTCGTGGCGGCACTGTATAAGTTCGTCACCCTCGAAGATTACGTCGCCCTGCGCGAGCCATTGCTGCAGGCAATGGTCGACAACGGCATCAAAGGCACCTTGCTGATCGCCGAAGAAGGCATCAACGGCACCGTTTCCGGCAGCCGCGAAGGCATTGATGGCCTGATGGCCTGGCTGAAGAATGACCCGCGCATGGACGACATCGACCACAAAGAGTCGTACTGCGATGAGCAGCCGTTCTACCGCACCAAGGTCAAGCTCAAGAAAGAGATCGTGACCCTGGGCGTCGAAGGCGTCGACCCGAACAAGAAAGTCGGCACCTATGTCGACCCGCAGGACTGGAATGCGCTGATCAGCGACCCCGAAGTGCTGTTGATCGACACCCGCAACGACTACGAAGTGTCGATTGGCACCTTTGAAGGCGCAATCGACCCGAAAACCACCAGTTTTCGCGAATTTCCCGACTATATCAAAGCCAACTTCGACCCGGCCAAGCACAAGAAGGTCGCCATGTTCTGCACCGGTGGCATTCGTTGCGAGAAGGCGTCGAGCTACATGCTCAGCGAAGGTTTCGATGAGGTCTACCACCTCAAGGGCGGGATCCTGAAGTACCTCGAAGAGGTGCCGCAGGCAGAAACCAAATGGCAGGGCGACTGCTTTGTGTTCGACAATCGCGTCACTGTGCGCCACGACCTGAGCGAAGGCGACTACGATCAATGTCATGCCTGCCGCACACCGGTGAGCGTCGAAGACCGCGCATCCGAACACTATGTAGCTGGCATCAGCTGCCCCCATTGCTGGGATAAGCTGCCAGAGAAAACCCGCCGCAGCGCGATCGACCGGCAAAAGCAGATTGAGCTGGCCAAGGCCCGCAATATGCCGCACCCGATTGGCTTCAACTATAAGCAAACCCCTTCCGAGGCCTGACCCATGTCCGCGCGCCTGCTCTATGTAATGGATCCGATGTGTTCCTGGTGCTGGGGGTTTGCCCCGGTGGCGCAGGCGCTGGTTGAGCAGGCCCAGGCGGCCGGCGTGGACGTGCACCTGGTGGTGGGCGGCCTTCGCACCGGCAGCGGCGCGGCACTGGAACCGACCACGCGGCGCTATATCCTCGAGCACTGGCAGGCGGTCACCGACGCCACCGGCCAGCCGTTCAAGCGCGACGGCGCGTTGCCCGACGGTTTTGTCTACGACACCGAGCCTGCGTGCCGTGCCATTGTCACCGCGCGCAGCCTGGCGCCGGATTGTGCGTGGAAACTGCTGGGCCTGATCCAGCGCGCGTTTTATGTCGAGGGCCGCGACGTAACCCTCGCCAGCGTGCTGGTGGAGTTGGCGGAGGAGGCGGGCATCCCGCGCATCGAGTTTGCCGGCGAATTCGACCGTGCCGAGCAGCATGCCGCGACGGCCGCTGACTTCACCTGGGTCCAGGACCTGGGTATCGCTGGCTTTCCGACCTTGCTCGCCGAGCGTAACGGCCAGTTGGCGTTGCTGACTAACGGCTATCAGCCGCTGTCCGAGCTGTCACCGTTGTTGGGTCGATGGCTGGAGCGAGCAACCTGTGCATGACCAATCACCACGCACCGACCGACTGACCTGGGCGGAAATTCGCCGCCTGGCCCTGCGTCACAAGAAATCCCTGTGGATCGCCAATGGCGTCGCCGTGCTGGCGACGCTATGCAGCGTGCCGATCCCCTTGCTGTTGCCGTTGCTGGTGGACGAAGTGCTGCTGGGCCATGGCGATGCCGCGCTCAAGGTGATGAACCACGCATTGCCCCTGGTCTGGCAGAAAGCCGCCGGTTATATCGGCCTGATGCTGCTGATCACCCTGGCCCTGCGGTGTGGCGCACTGCTGTTTAACGTGGTGCAGGCGCGACTGTTTGCGCGTTTGGCCAAGGACATTGTGTATCGCATCCGCGTGCGTTTGATCGAGCGACTCAAGCGCATCTCCCTCGGCGAATACGAAAGCCTGGGCAGCGGTACGGTCACCACGCACCTGGTCACCGACCTGGACACGCTGGACAAATTCGTCGGCGAAACCCTCAGCCGCTTCCTGGTGGCCATGCTGACCCTGGTGGGCACCTCGGCGATCCTGGTGTGGATGCATTGGCAACTTGCGTTGCTGATCCTGCTGTTCAACCCGTTGGTGATCTACGCCACGGTGCAGTTGGGCAAGCGCGTCAAGCATCTGAAGAAGCTGGAGAACGACAGTACCTCGCGCTTTACCCAGGCCCTGACCGAAACCCTGGATGCCATCCAGGAAGTGCGCGCCGGCAACCGCCAGGGCTTTTTCCTCGGGCGCCTCGGCCAGCGAGCCCAGGAAGTGCGTGACTACGCCATTCATTCGCAATGGAAAACCGACGCTTCCAGTCGCGCCAGCGGGCTGTTGTTCCAGTTTGGTATCGACATCTTCCGTGCGGCGGCGATGCTCACCGTGCTGTTTTCCGACCTGTCCATCGGCCAGATGCTCGCGGTGTTCAGTTACCTGTGGTTCATGATCGGCCCGGTGGAGCAACTGCTGAACCTGCAATACGCCTACTACGCGGCGGGCGGGGCGCTGACACGGATCAACGAGCTGCTGGCGCGCGCCGATGAGCCGCAGTACGCCGGCGGTGCAGACCCGTTCACCGGGCGCGAAACCGTGGGCATCGAAGTGCGCGGCCTGGACTTCGGCTACGGCGAAGACCTGGTACTCGACCAGTTGAACCTGGTCATCGCGCCCGGTGAGAAGGTGGCGATTGTCGGCGCCAGCGGCGGTGGCAAAAGCACCCTGGTGCAACTGTTGCTCGGGCTCTACACACCGCAGGCGGGCAGTATCCGTTTTGGCGGTGCCACCCAGCAGGAGATTGGCCTGGAGACCATTCGCGAGCACGTCGCGGTGGTGCTGCAACACCCGGCGCTGTTCAACGACACCGTGCGCGCCAACCTGACCATGGGCCGTGAGCGCAGTGACCAGGCTTGCTGGCAGGCGCTGGAAATCGCCCAGCTGGAGGCTACAGTCAAGGCATTGCCCCAGGGCTTGGACAGTGTGGTGGGGCGTTCCGGCGTGCGCTTTTCCGGCGGCCAGCGTCAGCGCCTGGCGATTGCGCGCATGGTCCTGGCCGAACCCAAGGTGGTGATACTCGACGAGGCCACGTCCGCTCTGGACGCCGCCACCGAATACAACCTGCACCAGGCGCTGGCACGGTTCCTCAGTGGGCGTACTACACTGATCATCGCCCACCGTCTGTCGGCGGTAAAACAAGCTGATCGAGTGTTAGTGTTTGACGGCGGTCATATTGCCGAGGATGGCGATCATCAGCAATTGATCGCCGATGGCGGTCTTTACGCCAAACTCTATGGGCACTTGCAGCAAGTACGTTGATTTAGCCTAGGCTGTGCTATCGGAAGTGGGTGTTTGCGTGCGTATTCAGCAGTGCATGTGCAAGGGACTTCATGAAGCAAAAGCGGACTTTCGGAACGCCTCGGTTACTGGGCATTGTCTGGCCCTTTATTGCCGTCGTGCTGTTCCAGGCATTGTTGGGTTGCGTCAGCCTCTACGTGCTTTCAGCGGTGCGTGGCTATGTGGCCGGCGAGAGCCTGTGGTCCAAGGGCCAGAAAGACGCCATCTATTACCTGACGCTGTACGCCGATAATCGCGACGCAGGCACATACCTCAAATACCAGCAGGCCATTGCGGTGCCCCAGGGCGGCCATGAACTGCGCATCGCCCTGGACAGTCCCAGCCCTGACCTGGCTGCCGCGCGCCTGGGTATCCTCAAGGGCGGCAACCACCCGGACGATGTTTCCAGCGTGATCTGGCTGTACCTGAATTTTCGGCATTTCAGCTACCTGGAAAAAGCCATTGAACTGTGGACCGTGGGCGATGGCTACCTGGTTCAGTTGGACGACCTGGCTCGCGAGATGCACCAAGCGATCAATGCCGACCATGTCAATCCCAACGATGTTCGGCAGTGGAAAGCCCGCATCACTGCCATCAACGAGGGTGTGACCCCAGCCGCCAAAGCCTTCAGCGACGCCTTGGGTGAAGGCTCGCGCATGATCCTGCGGTTGCTGCTGATCACCAACCTGGCGACGGCCCTGGGCCTGATTGTGCTGGCGCTGTTGCGTACCCATAAGCTGCTGACCCAGCGTCATGCGTTCGCCAATGCGCTGCAGGCCGAGAAGGAGCGCGCACAGATCACCCTGGAGTCGATTGGCGATGGGGTGATCACCACCGATGTCGACGGGACCATTACCTATATGAACCCGGCAGCCGAGGCCATGACCCACTGGAATTCGGCCCAGGCCCAAGGCCTGCCCCTGGCGGCACTGTTCAACCTGCTGGATGACGATGCACAGCCGGATGGCTTCACCCTGATCGAACACATCGTCAAGGGCCGGTTCAGGGGCGGCAGCGAGCATTCGAAAACCATCCAGCGCCTGGACGGCAGCACGGTCTCCGTCACCCTGGTGGGGGCGCCGATCCTCAGCGGCGGCAAGGTCAGCGGTGCAGTGCTGGTACTGCATGACATGACCCAGGAGCGTCAGTACATCGCCAACCTGTCGTGGCAGGCCACGCACGACGCTTTGACCGGCCTGGCCAACCGTCGCGAGTTCGAGTACCGCCTGGAACAGGTGCTGCACAGGGCAGGGCAGCACCAGGGCGGGCGACATGCATTGATGTTTCTCGACCTCGACCAGTTCAAGCTGGTCAACGACACCTGCGGCCATGCGGCGGGCGACGAGTTGCTACGGCATATCTGCGCGCTGCTGCAATCGGACCTGCGCGAAGGCGACACCCTGGCGCGCCTGGGGGGCGACGAGTTCGGCATCCTGCTGGAGAACTGTCCGGCGGCGGTGGCGGAAAAAGTCGCCGAGAGCCTGCGCCATACCGTTCAAAACCTGCATTTCGTGTGGAAGGGGCGGCCGTTCATGACCACCGTGAGTATCGGCCTGGTGCACATATCGAGCACGCCGACCACCCTGGAAACCTCCCTGCGTGCCGCCGACATGGCGTGCTACATGGCCAAGGAAAAAGGCCGCAATCGCGTGCAGGTGTACCACGCCGATGACTCCGAACTGTCCCTGCGCTTTGGCGAGATGGCCTGGGTGCAACGCCTGCACATGGCATTGGAGGAGAACCGGTTTTGCCTGTATGCCCAGGAAATTGCGCCCCTGGGGTTGACCGACGGCGGCAATGGGCACATTGAAATCCTGCTGCGCCTGCACGACGAGGCGGGTCGGATCATTCTGCCCGACAGCTTCATCCCGGCTGCCGAGCGTTATGGTTTGATGACCTCCCTGGACCGTTGGGTGGTGGAGAACGTATTCAAGATCATTGCCCGCTGCATGCACGAGCACCCGGGCCGGCCTATGGCGATGTGTGCGATCAATCTGTCAGGCATTACGATTGGCGACGATGATTTTCTCGGCTTTTTACGTGAGAAATTCGAGGCTTACAGCATTCCGCCAGAAATGATTTGTTTTGAAATAACTGAAACAAGCGCTATTGCGAATCTGGGCAGTGCCATTCGCTTTATTAATGAACTCAAAGCCTTAGGTTGCTTCTTTTCCCTCGATGACTTCTGCGCCGGAATGTCCTCATTCGCGTATCTGAAACATTTACCTGTAGACTTCCTGAAGATCGATGGAAGTTTCGTAAAGGATATGCTGGACGACCCGATTAACCGCGCGATGGTCGAAGTGATCAACCACATCGGCCACGTCATGGGGAAGCGCACAATTGCCGAATTTGTTGAAACACTGCAGATCGAGCAGGCTTTGCTCGACATCGGTGTGGATTACGCTCAGGGCTACCTGATTGAACGACCGCAATTGTTTACCTTTGATAGCTTGCGTCGACCTGTGCGACCGCAGCCTCTGTTATTCAGGGCGCCCGGCACATTCCGCTGAAACATTTGCCGGTCTGTAAATCACACTTAAAAAGGAGCCTTAAATAGTGATCGACACATTCAGCAGAACCGGTCCGCTTATGGAAGCCTCAAGTTACCCCGCCTGGGCTCAGCAATTGATCCAGGACTGCAGCGAGAGCAAGCGCCGGGTTGTCGAACACGAACTGTACCAACGCATGCGTGACAACACGCTCAGCGCCAAAACCATGCGTCACTACCTGATCGGTGGCTGGCCCGTGGTGGAACAGTTTGCCTTGTACATGGCACAGAACCTCACCAAGACCAAGTTTGCCCGCCATCCAGGGGAAGACATGGCGCGACGTTGGCTGATGCGCAATATCCGTGTGGAGCTGAACCACGCGGACTATTGGGTCCATTGGGCGCGTGCCCACGGCGTCAGCCTCGAAGAGTTGCAGGCCCAGAACGTGCCGCCGGAGCTGCATGCGCTGAGCCATTGGTGTTGGCACACCAGCTCGGCCGATTCGTTGATTGTGGCTGTTGCCGCGACCAACTATGCGATCGAGGGCGCGACGGGAGAGTGGTCGGCAGTGGTGTGCTCCACCGGCGTGTATGCGGCGGCCTTTCCCGAGGAAGACCGCAAGCGTGCGATGAAGTGGCTGAAGATGCACGCCCAGTACGACGACGCCCATCCTTGGGAAGCCCTGGAAATCATCTGCACCCTGGCCGGGATGAACCCGACCAAGGAACTGCAGGCAGAGTTGCGCCAAGCCGTGTGCAAGAGCTACGACTACATGTACCTGTTCCTGGAACGTTGCATGCGCCTGGAGAAAGAAAAACCTGCGAGCGCTGCTGTGCGTGAGCGCCCGTTGCGTGTCGCCAGCGAAGCGTGATGTAACGGGGATGGCGGGGTTTTACCCCGCCATTGCCAGGCGATTACGGCCTTCGCGCTTGGCCACGTACAAGGCGCTGTCGGCGCGGCGCAACAGGCTGTCGGCCGACTCAGCGGCCAGCAGGGTCGAACAACCGAGGCTCACCGTCAATTCGATCCGTGTTCCATCCGCCCAATAATCCTGGGCCTTTGCCGCCTGGCGCAGGCGTTCACCGACCATGGCCGCCGCATCCCGGCCGGTGTTGGGCAGTAGGATCAGAAACTCTTCCCCGCCAAACCGAAACACCATGTCCACGTTACGCAACTGGCTCTTGATTGCCCCGGCGACCGTGCGCAATACGTTATCGCCGGCCGCATGGCCGTGGGTATCGTTGATGATCTTGAAGTGGTCGATGTCCAGCATCAGCAAGGACAGCGGGTTCAGGTGCCGACGCGCCATGTCGATTTCCCGTTGCAGGGTCTGGTCCATGGCAATGCGGTTGCCCGTTTCGGTCAACGGGTCGCGCAGGGCGCTGCGGGTGGCGGCGCGGTAGAGCAGGGCGTTGCGCATCGGGTAGAGCAGGGTCGACAGCAGTGATTCGAGCTGGCCGAGTTCCTCTTCCAGCAGGCGCTGGTTGCGGCGAAAGATCAGCTCGCCGAGGTGCTCGCCTTCGTGGCTCAGGCTGTAGCTCACCGAATGGTGGCCGCGGTGGCCGAACTCCAGGCGCAGGTCGCTGGTTTCGTGGCGATATTGCAGGGCATCCAGAGGTACCAGGCGCTGGATCTCACGGAAAAACACCGCGAGGAGGCGCTGCGGTTCCAGGCTGGTCTGCAATTGCATCCCCAGTTGCTGGCGAAGTTGTGCGACGGTTGTCGGGCGGCGAGGTACGAGTGATGGCTGACCAAAGCCCAGGCGTTGCAATTTGGCACTGTCGAAGTCAACTGCGTTGGTCTGGGTTGGTGTTTTCATAAGCAAACGGCCTCTAAGCACTTAGCTGTCTTACAGGCTGGATGAGAGTGGCGAATGCCAGGCGTCTTACTGTTCCTTCAGTTCCGTAAAACATTGGAAACAGTTTAGACCGCTTTACCAAGGGTTATAACCCCTGGGCACTGCCACACGTCTTGTCATCGCTTGACCTGCTTGGAAGGTGTTAGAGCGAGATTCGTGCCATTTCGTTTAAATAAATAAAAGTCCTTACAAATCAAAGAGCGTTTTTAAAGTAAAAAACGGTCGTTAAGCAATGACGTCAGCTATTTGACTGATTGCACCAGCGTGCTGGAGTCAATCTGGTCAATGGATGTGACGCCGGTTAACGTCATGGCCACGCGCATTTCCTTGGCGAAGATGTCCAGCAGGTTCTCTACCCCGCGCTGACCATCGGCGGCCAGTGCATAGGCGGTGGCGCGTCCGAGCAGGCACGCCTTGGCGCCCAGGGCGAGCATGCGCACCACGTCCAGCCCGGAACGAATGCCGGAGTCCACCAGCACCGTCAGGTCATCGCCCACGACATCGGCAATCGGTGGCAAGGCCTTGGCAGTGGACAGCACACCGTCCAGCTGACGGCCGCCATGGTTGGAGACCACGATGCCATCGGCGCCGAAACTCACCGCGTCCTTGGCGTCCTGGGGGTCGAGGATGCCCTTGATGATCATCGGGCCTTTCCAGAATTCGCGGATCCACTCCAGGTCTTTCCAACTGATGGAGGGGTCGAAGTTATTGGCCAGCCAGCCGATGTAATCTTCCAGGTGGGTGGGTTTGCCGAGGTACTTGGAGATATTGCCCAGGTCATGGGGGCGGCCCATGAGCCCTACGTCGAATGCCCATTGTGGCTTGGTGACGGCCTGCAACATGCGCCGCTGCGCCGCGAACGGCCCGGACATGCCCGAGTGGGCATCGCGGTAGCGCGCCCCGGGCGTGGGCATGTCCACGGTGAACACCAGGGTGGTGACCCCAGCTGCCTGGGCCCGCTCTAGGGCATTGCGCATAAAGCCCCGGTCCTTGAGCACATACAGCTGGAACCAGATTGACTGCGGGCTCTGCGCCGCCACTTCTTCAATCGAACACACCGACACCGTCGACAGACAGAAGGGGATGCCCTTGTTCGCCGCCGCCTTCGCCGCCTGTACTTCGCCGCGCCGCGCATACATGCCGGTCAGGCCGACAGGGCTGAGGATGACCGGCATGTCCAGGGCCTGGCCGAACAGCGTGGTCTTGAGGCTGAGGTTATCGACATTGCGCAGCACGCGTTGGCGCAGGCTGATCTCGGCCAGGTCCGAACTGTTCGCGCGCATCGTGTGCTCGGCGTAGGCACCGCCGTCGATGTAGTCGAACAGGAAGCGCGGCAGCTTGCGTTTGGCCGCTGCGCGGTAGTCGGAGGCGGACGAGATAATCATTAAGCGTGTCTCCACAAGGCTGGGCGGGTCAGGATAGGCAAATATCTGTCATGATAAAAACAACTTTTATCGCTAGTAGTCAGTCGCTGAAGGAATACCTATGAACTTGAGAACGTTGCGCACGTTCGTCGAAGTGGTACGCCAGGGCGGATTCTCCCAGGCCGCCGAGGTAGTGGCCTTGACCCAATCCTCGGTGAGCAAGGCGGTCAAGACTCTGGAAGAGGAACTCGGCATGCCGCTGCTCGACCGCCTGGGCCATCGCAACGAACTCACCGCCGCCGGTGAGATCGCCTACCGCCGCGCCCTGGTGCTGCTCGCCGAACACCATGATCTGGTCGCGGAGATCAACGACCTGCGCGGCCTCAAGCGCGGTGTGTTGCGCATAGGCCTGCCACCGGTGGGGTGTGGGGTGCTGTTTGCTACGATGTTTGCCACCTATCGCAGTCGTTACCCGGACATCGACATCGAACTCACCGAATACGGCAGCAAAAGACTGCGCGAGTGCCTGGAGGTGGGGGAGGTCGACCTCGCTGCATTGCTGCTGCCGGTCGATGCAGGCTTCGATTATCAGCCCGTGCGCAACGAACCGCTGATGGCCGTACTGCCCAGGAGCCACCCCTTGGCTCAACGTCAACGCATTGACTTCGCCGACCTGGCGGATTCGCCGTTCATCCTGTTCGAAGCCGGCTTCGCCCTGAACGCCAAGATTCTGGCCGCCTGCGAGCGCAAAGGCGTGATACCCCGCGTGGCGGCGCGCAGCGGACAGATCGACTTCATCGTCGACCTGGTCGCGGCCGGCCTCGGCGTCGCTTTCCTGCCGCGCATGTTGGCGCACAAGCACCAACACGCGGGCATCGCCCTGATCCCTCTCGACGAACCCCACACCGACTGGCACATCGCCCTGGCCTGGCGCGCCAGCGCCCACTTGCCACCCGCCGTGCGCGCCTGGCTGGAACTGGCCAAGGAGCAGCAGCTTTCAACCGGTCATCCGGATTCATCGTCCAGGATCTCAGGGAAGGCTTGACTTCTCCTTTTTAATCAGTAACATACGGCGCATTCCGCGATAGCTCAGTTGGTAGAGCAAATGACTGTTAATCATTGGGTCCCTGGTTCGAGTCCAGGTCGTGGAGCCAGATAGGGAAAAGCCTGCAGCGATGCAGGCTTTTTTTTTGCCTTGGATTTTTCCGGGGGGATCAAAGCGCACAGCGTGACCTGCATGAAAGCATCTCAAATCCTACGATTCCGAGGTCAATATCATGAAAGTCACTGCGGTCGTTTCAACCAAAGGCGGACCGGGTAAAACCACGGTTGGCGTCAATCTGGGCGCGTTCTGCGCCGATGCAGGGATCCGTACCCTGCTCATTGATCTGGATAATCAGCCGTCGCTGTCGTCGTTTTATGCGCTATCGCATGAGGCGCCCGGTGGAACCTGAATCGCCCCGGATTCCCTAGACACCTTGCAAGCTGATTTGTCAGAAATTGTGAAAAATACTGATCATGACGCACGTGGCATCACGTAGATGCGCGGGTACAAATTCAGCCTCTGTACTTATTAAAATACAGATAAAGCCTGGCTCTATATTCGAGAGATACACTACTTATCTAGACCAGACTTATCACGCTACCCCCTCTTGCCCTCAATAGCACCCAATCTATTTGGAACTATAGGATTAATCAAAGGTGGGCAGATACGGACCTACAATCGGCTTTCCTGCACTAACCCAGGCATCAAATCCGCCGCTGATCGACCTCACATGCAGGTAGCCCATATTTTTCATTGATGCGGCCGCCAGTGCGGCACGGCCACTTGTCTTGCAATAGAGCACAACTTTAAGCTCTCGAGAATTTAGGGCGCTGTCGTTAGTAAGTTTAAATTCCAGCATGCCGCGCGACGCATGTATCGCACCTGAAATGTAACCAGCAGCATACTCATCCGCTTCACGCACATCGATAAGTACATCTGCATCCTGGATAGCTTGGTCTGCGTCTTTGATGGCGACCTCTTCGATCAGTGCTTTCGCCTCAGTTACTAGGTCATGGGCATTCTTTATCATGATATTTTAAAGATCCAATTAAGAGAGGTGATTATTCTGCTGGGTGAGACAGCATTGGAAAACCATCTGGGCATAGATACGCGCCAGATGATTACTCCGTTTATTTCAAGAAAACCCCGAAGAAGTTACAGCGACTAGGTCGAGTAGTACCAATCGCTCGTATCGTAACCTTCGGCGGCACGATTTTCGGCGGCCTCGGCAGTCTTCGGTGGCGGTACGATGACCGGTAAGCCAGGGCACCAGGTTTCGGGCGTAGCAATACTATTATCATCCGGTGTTTGCATGGCCGTTAACAACCGTACGGACACTGAAAATAAGCGCGACGCTCAGACGCGTGTCGCAATACCTGTATTTTGCCCATCAGTATTAATCATATGATCGGCCATTTCGGAAAACATACGTTGCAGCTTGCTATTTAGCGCTATGTCATTCACCTGCTCATCAATTGCCTGACGCATGCACAGCATCCATTCGTCGCGTTCAACAGTACCGACTGCAAAGGGGGCATGCCGCATGCGCAGACGCGGGTGGCCTCGCTCCAGTTGGAACAACGGTGGGCCGCCAAACCAGCCACTGAGGAACTTAAATAGACTGTCAGCACTGTCGGCGAGACTCGATGGATGCATCAGGCGCACCACTCGCGCTTCAGATAGCGTATCCATCAGCTCGTAAAAGCGGTTGACGAGTTTACGGACGCCTGATTCACCCCCTAACTGGAGATAAATACTAGCGCTGTCTTTATATGGGACACTCAAGAGTTCACTCATGTCGTCGGTCCTCAATGTAGAAACTTTACCCAGCCAGCAAGCGCAAGTGCCGCAAAGCAGGTCCAGCCTGAAAAAAGCCAACGCCAGACGAGCATCCGCGGGACAAAACCCACACCTCTCACGAAGGCCACACTCATGGCCGCAAACAACGCAGTAGCCAGCACATGGTCAGCTTTCCCATCGGGGGCCGCCATCATGGGGGGATAGAGCGTACAGGCGAGCATGATCGCAACAGCGATAACCAGACTCAGCACATTGATCCGTGAGGAGGGTGGAGCGTTAGCGACACGCCGCATCATGTCCGCGTCTCCTCATTGTCGCTCAAGGCTCGGCCACCTTCGTTCTCGCCCCACATCGCATTCAATATAGCCAGTAGCAATGCAAAACCGACTCCCAGCATCCAGGCGAAATACCACATAGTCTTTACTCCTTTGCTGGCACTAGTAGGCTGAATGTTCGTTGGCTTTGATGTGTGCAACGGTGACCTTGCCCCGCATAACGCGATACGCCCACGAGGTGTAAATCACGATAAGTGGCATGAAGATCAACGTGGCCCAGAACATGATGGCTAGGCTTAAATGACTGGAGACGCTGTCCCACACGGTAAGGCTTGCCGCAGGTACTGTTGATGACGGCATGATGAATGGAAACATCGACACACCCGCCGTGCTGATGACTGCGATCACCGCAAGCGATGAGGCAACAAACGCCGAAAGTGTGCGACGCATCATCAGCAACATGGCGGCACCTGCTGCGCCAACCAATCCCAGTACGGGCAACAGCCACAACAACGGATAATGACCATAGTTAGCCATCCAGGCGCCCGCTTCGCGCACCACGGACTTGTTAAGAATATCGGGCAGTCCGGCGGTATCAACCAACGATGTAATGCGATAACCGTCGATCCATTGCAGCCAGATGCCGGCCGCTGTAAACGAGCACGCCAATACGATTGCCGCCCCCACCGCACCTTTGATTGCCCTGGCCTGGATAACACCTTCAGTGCGATGTGCCAGATAAGCGCCGCCCTGCAAGGTGATCATTGCACTACTCACCACGCCGGTCAGAAGCGCAAAGGGATTTAGCAGTTGCCAGAAACTGCCGGTATAAGTCGACACTAGAAGATCGTTGAAGTGGAACGGCACACCTTGCAACAAGTTGCCGAACGCGATCCCGAACACCAGGGGCGGCACGGCCCCACCCACAAAAAGCCCCCAATCCCAGGTGCTGCGCCAAGTGGAATTGTGAATCTTGCTGCGATAGTCAAAACCTACCGGGCGAAAGAACAGCGCCCATAGGACCAGAATCATCGCCCAATAGAATCCGCTGAATGCGGTGGCGTACACCACAGGCCACGCCGCGAACAATGCGCCGCCCGCAGTGATGAACCAAACCTGATTGCCATCCCAGTGCGGACCAACGGTGTTGATAACAACGCGTCGCTCCAGGTCGTTGCGGCCAACAAAGGGCAGTAGCGTGCCAACCCCCATATCGTGACCGTCCATGATGGCGAAGCCGATCAGCAGCACGCCGACCAGCGCCCACCAGATAATTTTCAGGGTGAAGTAATCAAGCATGGTGGAGTTCCTTCAAATGGGCGTCGTGAACATAACGGCCGGTACCGAGGCTGCCAGGACCTTGACGGGCAAACTTGACCATCAGGAACATTTCAACCACCAGCAGCACGGTGTAGAAAACGATGAATCCCGCCAGCGAGCCATAGAGGTTGTTGACGCTGAGGGTGGAAACACTCATGTGGGTCGGTAGGACGCCGTAGATGGTCCATGGCTGACGGCCGTATTCAGCGACGAACCAGCCCAACTCGCAGGCAATCCATGGCGCAGGCAGCATGCAAAGTGCCCAACGCAGTAACCAGCGGTTTCGCGTGCAGGTCGACTTCAGGGTGCTCCAGAAGGCAAGCCCGAAGAGCATAAGCATGGCAAAGCCAAGGCCGACCATGATCCGGAACGCCCAGAACATAGGTGTCACGCGCGGTACGGTATCGTTTACAGCTTTTTCGATAATGGCCGGCGTAGCCTGGTTAACGTCTTCGACATACTTTTTAAGCAGCAGGCCAAAGCCCAGATCGGCTTTGTATTCTTCGAATGTCTGGAAGGCCACCGAATCGCTGCGGTTGGCCCTTAGGGCCTCAAGCGCATTGACGGCGGTAATGCCGCGTAGAATTCGAGCGCGGTTTTTTTCCTTAATGTCATGTATGCCTGGAATTTGCTTGCTGACTGACCGGGTGCCAATCAAGCCCATTACCCATGGCACTTCAACTTCCCAGTTATTTTTAGACTCGGCTTCGTTGATGCTGGCCACCAGTGTCAGGCCCGCTGGCGCAGGCTTTGTTTCCCACATCGCCTCCATGGCTGCCAGCTTGGTTTGCTGCGCTTCACCCACCGTGTAACCCGACTCATCACCCAGCACGATCACGCTGAGCACTGATGCCAGACCGAAGGCGGCCGCCACCCGGAAGCTGCGCTTGGCAAACTCGACATCACGATTCTTGAGTAAATACCAACTGGAAATCGACAGCACAAACATCGAGCCGGTGACGTAACCGGCGGAGACGGTGTGCACAAACTTGGCCTGCGCAACCGGGTTGAAAACGACCGCCCAAAAATCAACCATCTCCATGCGCATGGTGATGTAACTGAACTCTGAACCCACCGGGTTCTGCATCCATCCATTGGCGATCAAAATCCACAATGCTGAAAGGTTTGTACCGATCGCCATCAGTAGTGTGACCAGCAAGTGATGCTCTCTCTTCAGACGATCCCAACCAAAGAAAAACAGGCCGATCATGGTCGATTCGAGGAAGAACGCCATCAAGCCTTCGATGGCCAGTGGGGCACCGAAGATGTCGCCGACGTAGTGCGAGTAATATGCCCAGTTGGTACCGAACTGAAATTCCAGGGTGATACCCGTAGTCACCCCGAGGGCGAAGTTGATGCCGAACAGCTTGCCCCAGAAGCGCGTCATGTCTTTCCAGATGACATTCCCGGTCATCACATAGACGCTTTCCATGATGACCAGCAGCCACACCATGCCAACCGTGAGCGGTACAAAAAGAAAGTGGTAAAGCGCAGTGGCTGCAAACTGCAGCCGAGACAGATCCACCAGTTGTTCTGAAATCACTTGTTTGCCCCTTGAGTCGAGGTGGGTACACCGAACCTGTCGCCGATGGCGTTCGAGTCGACGCTGACGTGCGAATCCCGGATGAACAGCCACCACAGCACTGTCAGCACCAGTAACTTGATCAGTACTGCTGTGAGCAGATGGCGCCGCAGTCGTTTGTCGGAAATGTTCATGACTATGCAGTTAGCACACGGCGTGCCAAGGGAGGATTTGTTATTTTTATCGTTTAATAACAGTAACTTATTAGTGAATCCGCCAAGGCAGTGGATGCCATGGCAGGTTAATACGCTGCCAATCTGCCAGAGTGGCAGTCATTGGCAGTCGTGGGGTGTGAGCGCTAGCGACTAGGCCAACCCTTGTTCTTTCAGTCGTCTGTACAACGTACGCTCGCTAATCCCCATTTGCTTGGCCAGCTCGCGGCGGGAACCTTTAAACGTCGCGAGTGCGTGTACCAGCGTGCTGCCGTCTAAAGGAGGAGACGTCGAAGGCTGAGGAGGTATCACGACGCTGGGCTGGGGTAAATGTATGGAGCGGATCACTCCATCGTCAGCGAATAGACTGGCTCTTTCTAGAACATTGCGTAACTCACGGATATTGCCGGGCCAGGAAAGCCGCTGCAATTGTGTCAGAGCATCCGCATCTATCGTCAGCCGGCGCTTGCCTATACCGGCACGTTGTAAAAACGAATTCACGAGCAAACCAATGTCTTCAACTCGGTTACGCAAGGGGGGTAACAGAATTGGAAAAGCGCTGATGCGGTAGTACAGGTCCTGCCTGAACTCACCTCTCTCCATCATTTTTTCCAGTGGTTTGTGGGTCGCAGCAATTAACCTGAAGTTGGCGTGAAGGGTCTCGACACTGCCGACACGGCGATAGGTGCCCGATTCGATCAGGCGCAACAGTTTCACCTGCATTGCCAGTGGAACATCGCCAATCTCATCAAGGAACAACGTGCCGCCCTGGGCCGTTTCGACCAAACCAGGTTTGCGCGTGGTCGCACCGGTGAATGCTCCTTTTTCATGGCCGAACAGCTCGCTCTCAAACAACGTTTCGGTCAATCCTGAGCAATCTACGACTACAAAGGGTCCAGTGGCCCGCTCGCTGGTTTCATGTACCGCGCGAGCGAACAACTCTTTGCCCGTACCTGACTCGCCTAACAGCAGTACCGGCAGCATTGATGGTGCGACCCGCTGCAGCTCAGACAGGGCGAGGTTAAACGCTGGTGAACAGCCCACCAGCCCTTCGTTGCTGGGGCGCGCTGAGGCGCTTCGGACCAGTGTGAGACGCTCCACATACGCAGTAATTACTCCGTGCTCGTCTAGGATCGGCCGCAATTCGACGTCGACATGCTCAGGCCCCCGAGGCGTGTGGTGAATGTGCAAAACACGATCCGGCCCGCGCAATTCCTGCGCCTTTTTCATCGGACAATTCTCACCCGCCTGATCACATGGGACGTCGTAATGGTGTGAGATTTGATAGCACTTATGACCGATAAAGGATTTGTCAGCGCTGCCAAACTGGCGCTGATAGGCAGTGTTGGCAGCGAGGATGTTGTACTCCGGATCGAGCACGATCATCGGCTGGGGTTCGTGCTCAAGAAACGAAACAAGCGACTGCACTTGATCCGGGTGTGGGAGTGAGTTGTCCGGGGCGGGCAGGATGGTCTTCATGGTGGCTCCTGAGAATCCACCATCCTGTTGTGGCACTGCCAGCTCTGTCAACAGGCACTGCCAATGGCAGCGAATTTCAGAGTTTTAAAAAAACAAATTTCCTAGTAAAAATATGAAAGTTATTAAAATCAATAAGATAACCACTATTTTTCGCACGGCGCGGCCTTGGCAGGTTTATTGCTATGTCAGTCCTTAGTGTGAGCGGCTCGAGAGAAGCCCCCTAAGGAGACAGGTCATGAGCGTAAAACTTCACGTCGAAGGATTCTTCGATTCTGCTACCAATACCGTCAGCTACCTCGTGCTGGATGAAGCGACCAACCACTGCGCCTTAGTGGACAGCGTACTTGACTATGACCCTAAATCCGGCCACACCGCCACAACGTCTGCCGACAAGTTGATTGCGAGGGTGAACGAACTCAATGCGAAGGTCGACTGGATTCTTGAGACTCACGTCCACGCAGACCACCTGACGGCAGCGCCATACCTGAAGGAAAAGCTCGGTGGAAAAATAGGGATCGGCAGCCAGATTTCGACGGTGCAAGAGGTGTTCGGCACTCTGTTCAATACAGGTCGTGACATGGCCCGCGATGGAAGCCAGTTCGATCACCTGTTCGTTAATGACGAACTGTTCGCCATTGGCACGCTGCAATGCCACGCGCTCCATACACCGGGCCACACACCAGCCTGTATGACTTATGTGATCAGCAATGGGGCCGAAACGGCTGCATTCGTCGGCGATACCTTGTTTATGCCGGACTACGGTACCGCACGCTGTGATTTTCCCGGTGGCGATGCGCGTACGTTGTTCCAGTCAATCAACAAGGTACTGAGTCTGCCGGCCAATACCTTGCTGTACATGTGCCACGACTACCAGCCAGATGGCCGCGAGGTGCAGTTCGTCAGTACCGTTGCAGACCAACGCGCGCACAACGTTCATGTGCGTAATGGGATCAGTGAGGAGGAGTTTGTGGCGATGCGTACAAAGCGTGATGCATCGATGGACATGCCAACGCTGATCCTGCCATCGGTGCAGGTCAACATGCGAGCCGGGCACTTGCCTGAGCCTGAAGCGAACGGGACGCGCTACCTGAAAATCCCACTCGACGTCGCCTGACGTTGCCTCCCCTAAAAAACCTATAAGAAAAATATCCATAACGGAGACCTTTATGGACATTCGCTGCCTTGCGCCTGGACTGTCGGTATCAGAACAGATTTTTCCCAACCAATTAGCTGAACTAAAAGAAGCCGGTTTTCGCGCCATAGTGTGTAACCGTCCCGATGGCGAAGGCGGCGATCAGCCCTTATTTGCCGAAATAAAACGTACGGCCCAAGCGATCGGTATTGAGGCGCACTACCTTCCCGCTGAATCAGGAAAAGTAACCGACGAGCAAGGTATTGCCTTCGGCAAGCTGCTTGAAACGCTTCCAAAACCGGTGTTGGCCTATTGCCGTTCCGGCATGCGCTCGACAACGATGTGGGCACTGTCACAAGCGGGCCAACACCCCCTGCCACATATCGTCGAGACAGCTAAAAAAGCCGGGTTTGATATGAAAGGCGTCATTCGCCGGATTGCGAATCAGGGGCGCACACCGGTCGAAGTGGCTGAGGCGCAGCATACCGTGGTCATCATCGGGGGCGGTGCGGCGGGTATCGCGACCGCATCCAGTTTACTGGCGCGAGATCCTCGACTCGACGTTGCCATAATCGACCCGGCAGATGTGCACTACTACCAGCCAGGCTGGACACTTGTCGGCAGTGGTGTCTTCGATGCGCCCCAAACTGCCCACACGATGGGTACGACCATCCCCCGAGGAGTGCACTGGATCAAGTCGGCGGTCGCCGCTTTCGAACCCGAGAGAAATGCCGTCATTCTTGATGGATGCAGAGTCGTCAAATACGAGCAACTGATCGTGTGCCCTGGCCTGAAGCTCAATTGGCATGCAATCGAGGGTTTGTCGGACACCCTGGGCCGCAATGGCGTGACGTCAAACTACCTGTATCAACTTGCCCCTTATACGTGGGAGCTGGTGCAGCAACTTCACGGCGGGCGAGCCATTTTCACGCAACCACCCATGCCGATCAAATGTGCCGGGGCGCCGCAAAAAGCAATGTACCTCTCTGCCGATCATTGGAAACGTACCGGTGTATTGGACAACGTCGAGATCGAGTTTTGCAGCGCCGGCGCGGTGTTGTTCGGAGTTCCCGACTATGTGCCCGCACTGATGGAATACATCACTGCTTATGGTATCGACCTGAATTTCGGCAACACGCTCACCAGCGTGGATGGTCCCGCGCGGACTGCAACATTCAAGTGCGTTAGTCCGGATGGCAGCGCCCATCTTGTTACGCGCGACTTCGATCTCCTTCATGTTGTGCCACCGCAGATTGCGCCGGATTTTGTCCGAGTCAGCCCTCTTGTTGATGCGACCGGCTGGATCGATGTCGACCCTGCCACTCTGCGTCATAAAACCTGGGTAAATATTCACGCGCTGGGAGACGCCGCCAACTCCAGCAATGCCAAAACCGCAGCGGCTGCACGCAAGCAGGCTCCCGTTGTTGCCCATAATGTGTTGGCTGCAATGGGTAAAGCAAAAGGCAGTGCCCATTACGACGGTTACGGCTCCTGCCCGCTGACGGTTGAACGCGGCAAGATCGTACTGGCGGAGTTCACCTATGGCGGCAAGGTCGCCCCCAGTTTCCCATCCTGGCTGATTGACGGTACCCGGCCATCGAGGCTGGCATGGCTGCTCAAGGAGCGAATTCTTCCACCGCTGTACTGGAAGGGAATGCTCAAGGGTCGTGAATGGATGGCCAAACCTGAGATGGCTGACGTATGAAACCAGACCTGAAAGCAAGGAGACTGAGATGATCATCGTCTTACTGCTCGGGCTTACTGTTGGAGTCATTCTGGCGCTGACCGGCGCTGGCGGAGGAATACTGGCGGTTCCATTGCTGGTGTTTGGGGCGGGGTTGAGCATGGCCGAGGCTGGGCCGATCGGTTTACTGGCTGTCGGTTTAGCCGCGACCCTGGGTGCCGTGATGGGACTCAAAAACGGTACCGTCCGTTATAAAGCCGCGCTCTTAGTTGCAGGCGCGGGGATCGTCTGTTCTCCACTTGGTCTTTGGCTGGCGCAGCGCACGCCTAACCGTCCATTGACGATCATGTTCGCCTTCGTGCTGATGTACGTTGCGTTTCGGGTCTATCAACGATCGCTCGCGCCGTCCACGGAGTCCAAGCCCCCCGTCACCTCCAAACCACCACCTTGTCTATTGGACGTCGACCGAGGAAAGCTTAACTGGACTGGTCCGTGTGCATGGGCACTCGCCGTCTCTGGAATTGTCGCCGGCGGGCTTTCTGGCTTGCTCGGCGTGGGCGGTGGCTTTGTGATGGTGCCGGCCCTCCAGCGCTACACCAATTTGACCGCTCAGTCAGTGCTTGCAACGTCTCTGGCCGTTATTGCGCTGGTTTCAATTTCCGGCGTTGCTGCAAGTTCGGCAGCTGGGCACTTACAGTGGGCTGTTGCCATTCCATTTTCCATTGGAGCATTAGTTGGCATGATCTGCGGGCGCTTGGCCGCTGCCAAACTGTCGGGGCCAAACTTACAAAAAGGGTTTGCCCTCGTATCTGCGGGGGTTGCAGTGGCGTTGCTGGTAAAAGCTATTCAGTAGATCAAGTGGGCGGGGCACTTGCCCGCCTGTTAAGGGCTGTCCTGAAAAGCCTTCAGCTAATCCATGACTGCCAGATCCGGCGGCAATGGTTCTTCTGATGGTATTTATCTCGGTCGCCGCACTGACCCATTTTCTGGGCCGCTACTGCGGAACTGGATTGAACCTACCGTCAAGAAGGATAGGACTCATGAACGACAGCACTCGTGTGAATTTGCGTTTGGAGCAACAGCAAAACTATCGCTGCACGCTGCACTTCGAAGAAGGTGCGCCGACTCTGACCGTGGATGAGCCACCACCACTGGGGGAGGCTGTTGCCCCAGCCCCGCAGTGGCAACTCTGCTGACAGGACGCTGGCAAGTGATCGTATTCATGTTGGCCATGGTGGCCAGCATGTTCTTTACTGCGCTGGAGACCCAGCGCAGCCATTGATCGGGAGATCGCCATGAAAGCGAACATTGGAACCATTGACCGTAGCCTGCGCATTGTCGTCGGTCTGATTCTCATTGGCCTGAGTTTGTCCGGTGTGATCGGCGTGTGGGGTTGGATAGGTTTAGTGCCGCTGGCCACTGGCATTTTCCGTTTCTGCCCTGTCTATACGTTGCTAGGCATCAAAACCTGTAACCGTTGCTGAGCGACAACCGTTGCACACTAACGGGCGCCTGAAGGTGCCCGTGGTGGTTTAGGTACGAAGCACTGATCACGGTTCCTTACCAGAGCCCGTTGGTAGATCAGCACTCCACTTCGTATATCGAAAAGAGAATTCCATCATGAAACCACATGTAGAAGCTTTTTTTGACACCGCTACGTATACCTACAGCTATGTTGTCAGTGACCCGACTACAGGGCACTGCGCCATTATCGACTCTGTGCTCGATTACGATCCCACATCAGGTCACACCTCTTGCAAAAGCGCGGAACTTTTAATTACCTGCGTGCGTGAGCAAACCCTTACGGTGGAGTGGTTATTAGAAACCCATGTATATGCCGACCATCTTTCCGCAGCGCAGTACCTAAAGCGCCAGTGGGGTGGCCAACTGGCCATCGGCGATCAGATCACAGTGGTTCAGAATACTTTTGGTAAGTTGTTCAACGTTGGGAGCGAGTTTGCCACTGATGGTCGTCAATTCGACCGGCTGTTTAAAGACGGTGGGCGCTTTTTTGGTCGGAGGAATTGAGGCGTACGCCATCCGCACACCAAGACACACGCCGGCCTGAATGACGTATCTAATCGGTGACGCTGGTTTTGTCGGCGATATGCTGTTCATGTCTGATTACGGCACTGCCCGATGCGACTTTCCCGGTGGCGATGCGCGAAAGCTTTTCCAGTCCATTCAAAAGTTGTTCGAGTTGCCCGACGATACCCGTTTGTTTATGTGCCACGACTACAAGGCCCCGGGTCGAGATGACTACGGTGCCGGGGGCAGTCCAGTTCAAGTGCCGGTACAGGTTCCGACCGCGCCGGTTGAAGGGGTAGGCATCACTGGCCGCACGCGTCGAAGAACAGGTCAATCAAATAGTCGCATCACGATTGAGTGGTTTTCTGCCATTAAAACTGCTGGCCAAGCCAAAGGTGCGAACCCAATAAAACTGGCTCTTGGAGTGCAATGATGTGGGATTCTGGAAATAAAGTAGGGCACTGGGTCGTGGTTGATGGAGTGGATGACGTTGGCAGGGTGTTGATTAAAGATCCTTTTAATGGTACGCAGTACAAAATGGGCGTTGAAGAGTTTAAGGATGTGTGGAATGGTCATTCCGTCTATAAACAGTAAGGTTTTTGTTCAGTCAATTGTTTACTCAGATATTACCTCTGAGATAATTTATGTCTTTTCGAATGATGGAGTTGAAAGTGAGTATTCTGGAAGGCTGCATAATAATTTAGGTATAAAAGGAATAGAGTATAGTGACGAACTGGAGACTTTCTTGATGTTACTTATGTCAATAGATTCGCGCGTATCAAAGAAGTTGCATGCCCTATCTTGGGGTTATGTTGAAGGAAAAATTTTAAATTTTCCAGTGGTTTTGATTTCGCCGTAATTAGTTGGTGCAAAAGCGATGGGAGAATTAGCTAGTTCTGGTGGGAAACCCACCGTTGTTTATTTGCAGAAATCGGGGGCAGGCCACGTTTTTATAAAGGCCAGAAAAATTGCTCTTTAAAAAATGAGAATAGTGGTCTGACCCCTATTTTCCTCTATTGATTTAGATTATACCAAGGGGCTCAGGCAAACGAATGTGACGGTCACGGGAACGCGTGGTGGTGTTCAGTATCCGTTGCAAGGGCAAACTTCCGATTCTTATGCGAATCTTGGAAATGGGCATGTTGTTGTCTACGGTCCTGAGGGGCGTGCACTATATGATGTGTCTAGCTCTCGGATTAAGGTGGTCGAATGGAACCAAGCTCCGAATGGAACATATTTCCCCAAGAAGGGAAGCGACACAAAATTTTTTGAGGGGAATGTTCCTCAGTCGGTTCTTTATAGCTTGGGGTTGAAATGATGAAGGTTTATCAGGGTAATATTTCTAAAGAGTCGTTGAGTCTGTTTGTTTCAGATATTGGCTCCGGAGAGTTTTTTTCATATGTAGGGCACTTGGTTTCATTAGAACAGGCAATTTCTGTTCTGGGTTTGCTCTCTCCTGATTTTATTGAGGCCAATGGTCACATTTTCTGGCTGCCTAACGCTCAGCAATACGATCCACAAAAATTTCATTTGAACGGGCTGGTTGAGACCGAATCTAGTGTGTTGGAACAAAGTACATCGCGTAGAGACGTTGAACGATACAGAAATATTTTTTCAATAAACCAGTTCTTTTCAAAGTGGGAGGATGCATCGGGCAGACCCGTATTTAAAGTGGGTCTGTCGGAAGAAGATTATCGTCTTTGTCATTTATTTGCTGAACAGATCACTAGATATTGGAAGCGCGCTTTATCCGATGCCTTTCCAGAGAAGGTATTTCAGTTTGAAATTGCTGACGATCTTCTCGATGAATATGGCGTCTGTCTGACATTTTGGCAGTCGTAGTTTAAAGAGCGCACAGGATGTGTCCGCGCCATTAAAACCACTGCCAGAGACTAAATAATAATTATGCGTTTAGAAAAGGTTGAGAAAAGCTTTGTAGAAAAACTTAAGGTAGTCAGTGAGGAATAACGAAGAGGTGCTGTAAAATTGGCTTGCGAACTTGCTTTCAGGACTGCCCAGTAGAAGTTTTTATTTTTGCCGAGTCTCTTAGGTATCTACAATCTGGTAATAAACTCACGACTGATCAGGTTTTTGGGCTAGATGCTTTAGCTGCACAGTTAGATGAGAAGTATTTTGCTTGCAAGACAGCTTGGATGAAGAGCAAGGCTTAAATGTAGAAGACCTTCAGCTGTTTAGCCAAGCTCGCGCTGTATCGGCGCTGTCCTTAGCTGGTGGAGAGGATTCGCTTATGGCAGCGACCGAAGCAATATATGAGGCATCATCAGCCGTTGATGATGGAACTCAAGAAATCGGGGGCAGACCACTTTTTTATAAAGCCCAGCAGAATTACTCTTTAAAAATGAGAATGTTGGTCTGACCTCTATTTTCTTGCATAGAGCGCTCATTCAGTATCAGACGACGGGTGAGAGACTGCAGGAAGTTGTTGTTGGTAAGTAGAGGTTTCAGGTCCCGATTGATATAAAAAATGTTGGGATATATGTTTCAACTGTATTTCCAATTGGAGTTGTTAAATGAAGTGGGGTGAGTTGTCCGGAAATAGTGAGGATCTGTTGTATTGGATTCTTTGGTTTGCTATCGGTGCGTTTTCAGAGGGTGACTTAGAAGGGCTTTTGCAGAGGATGTTTATACGTTGCGAAGGGCTTTCTGGTGACCCGGGTTGGGAGTTTGAATACGAACCGGATGCCTGTTCTGGGCACTATGTTTTCTCAGCTGATCAGAACATGAGCGGTATTTTTCCTAGTTCTCGTGTTTATAGTGTTCAGGTGGTTAAGGAGGCCATGAAGGAATCTATGCTTGCTCTTGTGAATAAATACCCTGAAAGAGCTGGTGATCTACAAAAATTGATATGTAAGTATGAGCTTTGAAAGCTTGCTCAGAAAAGCACATCTATTTTCAGTATGCAGCAGGTACGCTGCCTACTGTGATTAAAGTTTAAGGAAGTGATCATGGATTTTTGAATTATAGTCGTTTTTAATGAAATCAAGATGAGATGGGGGATCTTGAAGTCGACCGTATACCCATTGACCTAAGAGGTAAGATGAATATTCGTTATTTTTTGGAAGGGTCAACCGGCATAGCAACACCTTGGTGTAGCACGGATGAAGTGGGGCCTGATAATATAGATATTCTTGCTTGTCTACTGATCGACGATGGGGGCATACCTTTGTTCGAAACTGTTGCTTGGCTAGACGAGGGCCTGAATAGATTGATAGCAGTGAGGCGAGAGGATGAGGTCTCCACTGAATGGGCCCGCGATGCCTGGGCAACCCATATTTCGAAAAGTGGAGTTAAAGTTTATTCACTTTATGATGAGGACTTCTCAATAACTATAAGCTTGGATGACTTTGAACGGGCTTTACGCGGTTGGAAGGACTTTCTTCTGTCATTGTAGGTAGGGAAGGCTGCTGGATAGGGCGTCAGCAAACGAGGTCAGCTCACGATTCCATTCTTTGGTGGTTTAGTAATTTTAAATATAGTCTGTCCTTTAGTACTGTAGCTACGAATTGCCACAACTTTGAAGTAACGCCATCTGGAAGTCGAACCGCTCAGACACGCATTGTAGGTGATCCGGTAGCTGACTGCCGCCGCCTCCTTTTCCTACACCTCATTGCTTTGCCACGCTTTGACAACCCAATCCAACCACGACTAACTTTCGTGGCGTGCTGCGCTCATGCGGCTCCCGCTATGCAGCAACCCTATCTCTCCATCACGTTCTTCCGTGGCACCGTTGCGACTAACAGCTAGCAAATGACTGTTAATCATTGGGTCCTTGGTTCGAGTCCAGGTCGTGGAGCCAGATAGGGAAAAGCCTGCAGCGATGCAGGCTTTTTTTTGCCTTGGATTTTTCCGGGGGGATCAAAGCGCACAGCGTGACCTGCATGAAAGCATCTCAAATCCTACGATTCCGAGGTCAATATCATGAAAGTCACTGCGGTCGTTTCAACCAAAGGCGGGCCGGGTAAAACCACGGTTGGCGTCAATCTGGGCGCGTTCTGCGCCGATGCAGGGATCCGTACCCTGCTCATCGATCTGGATAATCAGCTGTCTCTGTCGTCGGCATGAGGCCGAGCAAGGCGTGATTGCTGGCCTGATGCTCGACAATTCCACATGGGACCTCATCGCGGACGTCCTCTCTGCGGACGATTTCTTCAGACGTGATCACCGTCTGATTTGCCAGGCAATCCATAAGTGGAGCAGACTAAATGTCGTGGTAGTCTTCAAGTATGCCCCAATGCCAACGGACTGTTCTTATATGGGGTAGTCCGCAGCGTTGGTTTTTTCATAGGAGGTTTCGCATGTCCTGGAAGTCAAACCTTGTCGTGCTTGCGCTGTCTGCTGTTGCCATTTCGGCGGAGGCCCAATCCGATCGTGAAGTGGTCGAGGATATGGTTACTCGCTCGGCCAATATCTGCCCAGGTCACAGCACCGAGCGGACCACGCCCACGGTAAAGGCGGTGCCTGTAGGCGCGTTGCGGGTCATGCTTGACCGCGGTTTGGTCATGTGCCCCGACCGGCGCCTTGACGCCGACGCGCCGGCTGTGTTCTACGGTAGAGTGGGGGTCTTCGAATGGAACCCCGATGTGCAAGCAAGCTCGGAGGTGATCGTCAAGCAGATCGACGTCATGACCCGCAAGGACGAATTCCCATCGGACACCTTGGTTTGGGATACCAAGGGTATGCCACTTGAGCAGCACACTGTGCCCGCTTTCGAACCCAAGCCAGGGGCCGCTGTGCTGTACCAGATCCGGTAAATTTTGACTTGAATCGTCAGGTTCACGCCGGTTAGCGACCGTTACTTTGATTAGCCATCCTTGTCTTTCCACAGTGAAGGACTTGCAATGGCCGATTTCTGATTGTCGCGAAGGGCTCAAGCCGACACTTAGCTGACGTTCACTGCACGCACCGACTGACTCGGTGGTTGGCCTTCTCGCGTATGAATCGTTCCTAGGCGGTAGCATAGGAACGGTAAGCGTTCGGCCAAGTCATCGTCTTGATATTAGCGCTCGGGCTCCAATCGACTATCAGTGATATCCACGGCCTCGTCGCAGGACTATCAGGTCAGCTTATCAATCAATTTTTCAACGATCTCTTTGTCGGGTTTCTCGCGCTAATCGGGGTCTTGCGGATCGAATTTGAAACGGACGCCAATGAGGTCCACCGGGACTCCCACAAATTGATGTCGTCCAAGTAAATGGGGATAACGTGTGTTTGCTGATGCCGAATTGACCCCATGGCCGATGCAACGTATGCGTCCGGCCAACACACCTTCCTGACCCCGACACCAAAGGCGATGGTGTCCACCTGATTTAAGTGCACACCATGTCTTGGCTTTGCGGGGCTGGGTAGATGACTTCCCCGGACGCTTGCGGTCCTTTTGCCTACGCGAAGTGTTTGATCAATGATCCACGTACGGGCCGACCCTCTGCACAACCAGGTCAGTTGGCTCGTCTACATCGTCGAAACTATGCGAATCAGGACAGCAGACTCTCGTTAGATCGTTCGGGGCGCGCACCCGAACGATGAGCGGGATGCCGCCTTCTCACTTCTTGAGTGAAGGCGGCAGGTGAGGGTAAGAGTCCTTGGGGTCAGTCATATTTGCGATGAACATCAGTGCTGGTGGGGAGTGTCCGTAGGATCAACGATTTGAAAAATCTTGCCCTGGTTCCATGCATCTGCGCCTGGCGCAACGACGGGCGTTGGTATGTCCGCCCGAGCTTTCTTCTTCTGCGCGCTATCTAACCCGAATCGACGATCGCGATCTGCAACCATCTGTGGATCCGCTTGCCCGTCTGCTGTAAAGCCCATCATGAGCTGAGGAACGCCAAGGGGCAGGTCTTTATTGAGGTCGGTATGCCAGGTGTGCCACGTCTTGCCGTAGGTATGGACGAGTTTTTCCATCAATGCATGCTCGGCTACCTCAGGGATCCCAGGCGCTACGAGCTGACCTGATTTCACTTCGTGAACATGACTGTGCCAAAGCGCTTGTTCGGCTTTGGGAAGACCTGCGAACAATTGTTCGCTGATGATGTACTCGACCCCCATCAGCTTGGCGTCCTTACGATTGCCATCGTAGATCACGCACTGGATAACTTCCTCGTTGAGAATCGCGCAGTAGTGGTGCGCCTCCATCTGGGCGTTCATGTGGCCGTTGTAAAAATGGAAGCCATCCAGATACGCATTCAACGCGTCTATCGGCGGACGTGATTGAAGTAGTGCAGCACCGGCATCAAGGGACTGCGTGGCGGGCGATTTGGTATCTCCAGGCGCGATTACATTAGAGGGCGAATTGTTACCCGTACATGCGACGAGAATGGGCGCTAACAACGCCATGCTCATCGTGTTGACCCTATAGGCTTTGCGCAATCCACTCATTCGAGAGTCCCTTCAGTCGATTTAATTTAATGCGTGCCTTGTCGCTTAGATAGCTTTTCAGCACCCCATGCAGTGGCAGCGATATGGATATCTGCCAAGCAAAGAAAGTTTTTATCTGCGGGGAAATTGCCGACGACAGGTGCTATTTCAGTCATTTCCGTGCGCCTTATGCCGCCGGTCGCGACGGATAAAATCATAATCAAATGATCGTGCCGAGTAGTCCTTCAGATAATCGTGGGCGTCGCCTTGGTTGAGTTGCCGAATGAGTATCGATTGCCTGTTGCCCATTAGTGTCCTACTGATCGTTATAGACCCTAAGGAATGATGAGGAGATCGTGATAGAGATCGAATCAAACACCGTAACGTTTGTTCCCCCCAGAGTTCATGCAATTCCCACCACCCCTTGGCTCTATGCAGACATATCTAGCCTGACGGAATGGTTCCACTTTGGAGACTACGTAGTAGTTGGTCTCTGCGTGGAGGCTTTGGACGATACCCGACCCCTCGGCAAGATATGTGAACTTTAGTCATACGCGAATTTCCATTGCTTGAGAGTGAAGCCACCTAGCTATCAGCCCGGTGATCGGCTGTCTCAACCTCAAGCCAGGAAGTTTAACGTGAAGACCTTGACCCCCAAGACCTCCCTTCGCCGCGCCGTCACCGGCCCGATGCTGTTTCTATTTATTCTCGGCGATGTTCTCGGGGCGGGCGTTTATGCCCTTGCCGGGACAATTGCGGGAGAGGTAGGTGGCGCAATATGGGTGCCCCTGCTACTCGCTCTGTTTTTCGCGATGCTTACTGCCGGTTCCTACGCAGAGCTGGTGACAAAATACCCTCACGCGGGCGCCGCTTCGGTTTTCGCTGAGAAAGCGTTCGGGTCACCACTCATTTCTTTTCTCGTGGGCTTTTGCATGCTTTCTGCTGCTGTCACAAGCGCGGCAGGTTTGTCCTTGGCGTTTGCGGGCGATTACCTAGCGGCGTTCATCCAGGTACCACCTCACATTGCGGCGCTGCTGTTCCTTGTCGTTATCGCGCTCCTGAATGCAAGGGGGATTAAAGAGTCCCTTGGAGCCAACCTAGTGATGACAGTTATTGAGCTGTCAGGCCTTCTCTTGGTCGTTGTCGCCGCAGCGTGGTATTTCCGCACAGGCGAGGCAGATTTGGGTCGCAGCCTGGAGTTCAAGCCAGGGGTCAGCCCGATGTTAGCCGTTTTGGGGGCGGCATTGATCGCCTTCTATTCGTTTGTAGGATTCGAAACATCCGCCAATCTAGCGGAAGAAATTCGAGACGTTAGAAACGTTTACCCGCGCGCGTTATTTGCCGCATTGGTAACCGCCGGAGTCGTCTACATGGCTGTCGGAGTCGCCGCATCTTCCGTACTGCCCATGGAAAAGCTGGTGGCAACCTCGGCTCCCCTTCTTGAAGTGGTTCGGGCGTCAGGTTTAAACATTCCGCCTCGCGTCTTCGCCTTCATTGCATTGATCGCGGTGGCCAATGGTGCGCTCCTTACGATGATCATGGCCAGCCGTCTAACTTACGGCATGGCCTGTCTTGGGATCTTGCCGAAGGCGCTGAGCAGAGTGCTGCCTCAGAGACGCACCCCGTGGATAGCAATCATCGCTACCACCCTCGTAGCTATTGGACTCACGCTGACGGGAACTCTAGCTACATTGGCTGAAACCGTCGTCCTGCTCCTGCTGTTCGTATTTCTCTGCACTAATTTGTCCGTGTTAATCCTGCGCCGCGACGAGGTTGCGGAAGATCACTTTCGGGTGCCTACGTGGGTTCCGGTAATTGCTATCGTCTCGTGCTTGGTACTGCTCAGTCAGCAAAGTTTGGAAACATGGATGCGGGGAGGGGCCTTGATCCTCGTAGGCATGCTGCTTTTCGCGTGTTCAAGAGTCGCGCTACCCGCGCCAGTGGAGCCTGGTTAGTCTTGTAAGCGCTTCGCCTGTCTATCGCAGCGTTAACTTGTCGAAGTTGTACGAGTGTCAGGGCGCGCGGTTGTATTGGGAGCATCCAATGCCCCGGATGCTTGATTGTGAGCGACACTGGAGCACCATCCGATCAATCGTCTGGCATGCCTGCACGCAGGAACTTCAACGTCGCCGCCGAGCGGGGGAGCACATCAATTCAAGCCGCGTGCCTGCATATGGCTCACGGACGGGAAGCTACCTCGTCTAGGTGCTGCAGCAGTGCCAGAGGATCCTCGTAGACTCGGAGTGCACCTGCACGTTCAAGCTCTCCTGTGTCGTAACCACCTGAAAGCAGCCCTATACCGGTGGCCTTACAGCGGCGTGCGGCAAGCATGTCCCAGATGGCGTCGCCTATCACCAAGCATTCTTCGATGGGTACATCGAGTTTGCATGCAGCGGCGAGAAAAAGGTCTGGATCGGGCTTGCCATATTTAACGTCATCACGGGTGATGAGATTGACCTCTGCTATATCCAAGCCTAATGCCTTCAGATTTATCGCTGCAGTATCCATCCCACCGCTGGTAGCAATACACCACTTGAACTGATCGCGGTTCAAAGTATCGAGAAGCTCGACAGCGCCAGGGAGCGCGCTTATCTGGCCCTGCAGATCTTTGTAGGCTTTATCATGTTTATCGCTCAGCCTTTTAGCTTGGTCTGGTTTGATTTCCAGTCCTGTTTCACGCGCTAACGTCTTGAGCATCAGCCCACCGCTCATACCGATTTTTCTGTGAATTCGCCACATGGCCAACGGTATGCCTTCTGAATCGAGCGCGGTTTTCCACGCAAAGACGTTCTGGTAAACGCTATCAGTCAACGTGCCATCCAGATCGAATATAAATGAGGTTTGCTGGCGCATGCGTGGCACCTCCCTAAATTAAAACTCAAGCAATAAGTGTCGTATTTTCGAATGTTGGACGCACCGAAAATCAAAGGGACTAGCTTTTATCCTTGAGTCTTTCCAAGTCGGATGGGCCGGGTTCTACACGCGGTTCATCGCCAAGTAATTCATCTTCCCTAACGACTCGTTCGTCATCGGTTAAACCTGTATCTGCCAGGTCTGAGCCGAAAGCCGAGTCCTTCGCGCCTTTACGTTTAACTGATGGAACGAAGCTTTTTTCAGGCATGAGGTCTCTCCTTGCGTTTCGAAATTTAAAGCGCTCAGTTTTTCGAAAGCATGTGCCCTGACTCGTTCAGTCTTTCGCGAATCATTGGGACGTGGAGACGCAAACTGCCGCAGGGAAACCCACAGCCTCATCTCCATGATCGCGGCCTTGCGCGTTCCCCGGCCTGACCAAGTGGTTTTGGTTTATGTACAAAAAAGGGCCCAGCTGTAGTCTTAGGATGATCGTATGGGTATGAATTTTAAGCACTAGGCTTAATTTCAATTCAAAACAGTTATTTAGTCTAAGAGTGCCAGATAGGGAAAAGCCTGCAGCGATGCAGGCTGTTTTTGCTTGGGATTTGACCATAGGCATCAAACGTTGGGCGCAAGTGCCCGCTCTCCCTTCAGCGTCCTCCACAATGTCCTCATCGTCGCGTTCTGATTGGCAATCGCGCAATATGAGCGCCTCTCCAACCGGATCGGCGCTGGCGGATGATGGCGGCGATCTACGGCGACTCCAGCACGTTTCTTGCTCGTCGGTGCGTCAGCCTGTTTGAAATGATCGCAGCGCCGGATAAAATTTTTTTTGTGGCCGTGCTTGAAATTTCCCCCCCTGAACCTACTTAGGTTTTACGCGATGCCGAATACGGGTCGCGTCTCAAATCACTTGGAGAAAACTCAGGAGATTTTGCAATGGCTACTACTCTTTCGTTGGCCCCACTGTTCCGTCATTCCGTCGGTTTTGACCGTTTCAACGACCTTTTTGAATCGGCGCTTCGCAGCGAGGCCGGTACCACCTACCCACCCCACAACGTCGAAAAGCACGGTGAAGATCACTACCGGATCGTCATCGCGGCCGCAGGCCTGGTGGAGGATGACCTGGAGATCCAGGTGGAAAAAGGCGTGTTGACCGTCGCCGGTGGCAAGCGCGAACACAACGAGGGCATCACCTACCTGCACCAAGGCATCGCCCAGCGCGCGTTCCGTTTGTCGTTCCGCCTGGTCGACCACATTGAAGTGCAGGGCGCGCAACTCGCCAACGGGTTGCTGAGCATCGACCTGCTCAGGGTGGTTCCGGAGGAAGCCAAGCCTAAGCGCATTGCGATTGGCGGTGCTGCCAAGGCTGAGGTGAAATCCATCAGCGAGCAGTAAGGCTGGAATGAATAAAGGCGCTCTCCGGAGCGCCTTTATTCGTAGCGTTCACATTACAGCGAGGGAACATTTCTCCCACTCGACTCATGCCCAGCCCGCACCTCACGCCCCTCCCACTTGGCAATCACCAACGGCGCCAACGCATTGCCCAGCACATTCAGCGCCGTGGTCGGCATCTCCATCAAGCGGTACACCCCGGCGATAAACGCGATGCCTTCCAACGGCAGACCGGCGCTGGCCAGGGTGGCCGAGAGAATCACGAACATGAACCCCGGCACCCCGGCCGCGCCCTTGGAGGTGAGCACCATGGTCACCACCAGCAAGGCCTGATCGCCCAGGCTCAAATCAATGCCGTACAACTGCGCGACGAACAGGGTGCCGATGCCGAGGAACAGTGAGGCGCCGTCGAGGTTGAACGAGTAACCCACCGGCACCACAAAGCTCACCAGCGAAGGGGGTACGCCGTAGGTCTCGAGTTTTTTCATTAGTTGCGGCATCACCGCCGCCGAGCTGGCGGTGGAGAAGGCCAGCACCAGTTCATCCTTGATATGGCGCATCAGTGCGAACAGGTTGATCCCGCATACACGCGCCACCAGGTTGAGCACCACCAGCACAAAGAAGGCGATGGCCACATAGCTGACCATGATCAGCTTGGCCAGCGGCAGCAACGAGCTGAAGCCGAAGTTGGCCACGGTCACGGCGATCATGCCGAACACGCCGATGGGCGAGTAGGCCATGATCATCGAAGTGACCTTGAACATCGCGTCGCTGACGCCACGCAACAGCGCGATGACCGGGTCTTTGCGCTCGGCGGGCAAGCGCGCCACGCCCAGGCCGAACATCACCGCAAAAAACAGCACCGACAACAGGCTGCCCTGGGCCATGGCGTTGACCACGTTGTCGGGGATGATGCCGACGATGATCTGCCCCAGGCTATGACCGGCGCCGGTACTGGTGGGCAGGGTGATATTCGCCGCGTGCAGGCTGGACAGTTCAGTGCCGGCGCCGGGCTTGAGCAGGTTGCCCATGACCAGGCCGATGATGATCGCCAGGGTGGTGATGCAGAAAAAATAGCTCAGGGATTTGACCCCGATACGGCCCAGGGATTTTCCGTCACCGTGCCCGGCAATGCCCACCACCATGCAGGAAAACACGATGGGCACTACGATCATTTTCATCAGCTTTATAAAGATGTCGCCCGCCGGTTGCAGGACATTGTCCACCAGCCACGGCCGGGATTCGGGAAAGCGGTGCAGCAGGGCACCAATGGCGATACCGGCGAGCAAGCCGATCATGATTTGCCAGACCAGCGCGATACGGGGCGTGTGCATGGGAGTGCCTCATTTGAGATCAATGATTTTTAAGTTGTTGTTCTAGGCAGTCAAAAGGCGGCCGTCCGCTGGTCGCCGGGTGTTACGGGGGGCCGTCAGCGCAGGTCGTGGCATGCGTCTTTGAGGCGACGGCACCCTTCTTCGATAACGTCCAGGGAGCTTGCGAAGGACAGCCGCACATACGGCGACATGCCGTAGGCCGCGCCACTGACGGTGGCCAGGCCGTAGTCGCGCAGCAGGTAGTCCACCAGTTGCGTGTCGCTGTCGAGGCGATCACCTTGGGGGGTGAGCTTGCCCATCAGACCGCTGACGTTGGCGAACACATAGAACGCGCCATCGGGCGGGATGATGCTCAGGCCGGGAATACCCGCCAGTCGCTCCAGCATCAGTGCGCGGCGCTGCCGGTATTCCCCGCGCATCGCGGCGATAGGTGCCTGGTCACCGGCAAACGCGGCCACGGCGGCGGCCTGGCTCAACGAGCTGGGGCAGGTGGTGGTCTGTGACAGCAACTTGGCGATGGCCGCGATCAACCACGCCGGCCCCGCACCAAAGCCCAGGCGCCAACCGGTCATCGCATAGCCCTTGGACGCGCCGTTGACGATCAGCGTGCGCGGCTTGAGGTCGGGCGCAAGGCGTGTCAACGGCACATGCCGGGCGTCGCCGTAGACGAAGTGTTCGTAGATCTCATCGGCCATGACCAGCACATGGGGATGGCGGCGCAGCACCTGCGCCAGGGCCAAGAGTTCGGCTTCGCTGTACACCGCGCCGCTGGGGTTGTTCGGGCTGTTGAGGATCACCCATTTGGTGCGTGGGGTGATCGCTTCTTCGAGCGCGGCGGGCGACAGCTTGAAACCCAGGGCTTCATCGCCGGGAATGATCACCGGTGTGGCATCGTTAAGCCGCGCGATGTCCGGGTACGAGACCCAATACGGCGTGTGCACGATGACTTCATCGCCGCGATTCAAGGTGGCGGCCAACGCGTGATAAATGATGTGCTTGCCGCCGCAACCGGCGACGACTTCATCCAGGCCATAAACCAGATCATTGTCGCGCTGCAGTTTCAGGCAGATGGCCTGGCGCAGCGCGAGGGTGCCTGTGGTAGCGGTGTAATGGGTATCACCGCTGTGCATCGCCAGGCTGGCGGCCTCAAGAATATGCGCCGGAGTGTCGAAGTCCGGCTCGCCCACGGTGAAGTTGACGATGTCGCGGCCCTGGGCGCGCAACTCGGTAACCAAGGCGTTGGCGGCGATGCTGGGGGAGGGCGCGATGCCCAGGACACGGTCCGACAAAAATGCAGTGCTCATCTCGGACTCCTTCACACCAGGCCGGCATTGTTGAGGGCCTTGTCGATCCAGCTCTGGCGCACCGCACCGCTGGCGATCTCTGCCTTGACCGCTTCTTCATGCTCGGCATGTTGCGCGGCGCGGCGCAGCACTTCGGTGGCGTCGGCCTGGGAGAACGCGACCAGGCCGTCTTCATCACCCACCAGCAGGTCGCCGGGGTTGATCACCATGCCGCCGATGGACACCGGCACGTTCACTTCGCCGGGGCCGGTTTTGTACGGGCCCGTGTGCACCACGGCGCGGGCGTAGCAAGGGGTATCCTCAAAGCTGGCGACATCGCGAATCGCGCCGTCGATCACAAACCCCACGCAACCACGCTGTTGGGCGTAGAGCTTGACCAGCTCACCGATCACCGCGTTATTGGTGTCGCCCTGGCCGTCCACCACCAGCACATGGCCGGGTTGCAGCATGCTCATGGCCTTGTAGATCAGCAGGTTGTCGCCGGGGCGGGTCTTGACCGTGATCGCCGTGCCCACCAGCTTGCCGCTGCGGTTGTAGCGCGTCAGGCCACGGGCGCCGATATGGCGGCCGAGGTTGTCGCTGATATGCGGCGTGACCACCTGAGCAAACGCCTCGACCAGTTCGGCGGGGGCCATGGGCGCGTTGGGAAGGATGCGTGAACCGGGCAAGGACATGGCAAATCTCCAGAATTGTTAGATAGCGATGGGCTATGGCCGGATCTTAGGAGTGATGAACGAAGAGTTTTAGCGATATTTTATGATGTGATAGCATCGCTTTTTCTCATGAATTGGCCGCCATGATCACCTTCAAGCAAATCGAAGCGCTGTACTGGATTGCCGAACTCGGCAGCTTTGAAGCGGCGGCGAACAAGCTGAACATGTCTCAGTCGGCCATCTCCAAGCGCATCCAGGAGTTGGAAGACACCTTCGACGTCGAGATTTTCGACCGCAGCAAGCGCAACGCCCGGCTGACGGAGAAGGGCGGTGAGCTGCTCGACTACGCCCGCGACCTGCTCAACAGCCGCGACCAACTGCTCGAACGGGTCAGCGCCCGCGAAGTGCTGGTGCGCCGTTTTCGCCTCGGCGTCACCGAACTCACCGCATTGACCTGGCTGCCGGCGCTGGTGGAAGCGTTGCGTCAGGCCTACCCCAAGGTGCAGATCGAACCGTCAGTGGAACTGAGCAGCGAACTGTTTCGCAAGCTGGAAAGCGATCAACTCGACCTGGTGATTGTGCCGGACGTCTACAGCGACCCGCGCTTCCACAGCACTGCGCTGCAAAGCGTGGAAAACGCCTGGATCTGCGCGCCGGGCCTGATCCCCCAACCCGACCCCGTAAGCCTGGAAGTGCTGGCCGATTACACCGTCCTGACCCAGGGTTCGCAGTCGGGCACCGGCTTGATCTACGAGCGTTGGCTAGCCGCGCACAACGTGCAGATGCCGCGCACGCTCACCAGCCATAACCTGCTGGTGCAGGTGGGGTTGGCGCTGTCGGGGATCGGCGTGAGCTATCTGCCCAAGGCGTGTTTGTCGCACCTGATCGAGCACGGCGCATTACGCGCGTTGGTCACGCAGCCGGAGTTGCCGAGTATCCAGTACGTGGCATTGCACCGGGTGGACCGCCAATTCGGCTTGAACCAGGACGTGGCGCGGCTGGCGCAGGCCTGCTGTGATTTTTCGCGGTTGTTGTTTTAGAGCAAGTGTGGCGCGATGCTAGTGTATCGGTGCGGTTGAACACCCTTTAAAGAGGCTCACAGGTATGGCATTCACCACCCTGATACTGGATGCTCCCGGCCCGCCGTTGCTATTCGAGGAAGTCGACCGATTCCTTGAGTTGGGCCTGGTCGTCACCCTGAATCTCTACTATTTCACCGATAAACACAGTATCCGCGAGCACTATGGCGAGCGCATCCGGTACGCCGAGATCAATGGCCACGACAGGCAAGCTTTTATCGACGCCGTGACTCAGGCCGGGGGGTATAGCGTGTTCAAGACGCGCCTGAATATTCCCATTGAGAGCGAACTGATCCGCGCCGCGGCATCATCGGCCCTGCCAACGCCGCTGCGCGCCATCGCCCAAGCGGGTACAGGCGTTAACCATATCGACCGGCAAGAGGCTGAGCGGTGTGGCGTGACCGTACTGAACACGCCGGGCTCCAACGCGGCGGCGGTCGCCGAATACGTCGTCGCCCAGGCGTTGT
This sequence comes from Pseudomonas sp. SJZ103, assembly GCF_007828335.1. Lineage (NCBI taxonomy): Bacteria > Pseudomonadati > Pseudomonadota > Gammaproteobacteria > Pseudomonadales > Pseudomonadaceae > Pseudomonas > Pseudomonas sp. SJZ103. The sequence goes on along the minus strand of NZ_VIUN01000004.1, from coordinate 324,348 downwards.
TTTTATCCAGGGACCTGGACCACTACAACGCCGAAACGCACCGCGGCCGCTGGTCCAAGGGCACCTTGGCGCCCGGCCCCGAATTCGGCGAACTCACGCTGGGGGTGGTGGGCACCGGCAGTATTGCCCAAGCCGTCGCACGCAAAGCGGGATCGCTCGGTATCAAGGTCATCGCCAGCGGTTCAGAGCGTTTTACGCAGCAGGTCGCGCACAGCCTTGGGCTTGAGCGGCGGCAAAACCTCGAGCAATTGCTGGGGGAGGCCGACGTGGTTTCTATTCACGTACCGCTGACACCGCTCACCCAAGGCCTGTTCGGCCTTGCCCAGTTCAGGCAGATGCGTCAAGGCTCGATACTGATCAATACCGCTCGCGGCGGCATCGTCGACGAAGCCCAGTTGGCAAGCTTCATGACCGCGTTTCCCGGGCATATAAAAGCGGTTGCCATCGATACCTTTGTCCACGAAAAAGACCGTTTTGACTCGCCACTGGCAGGCATCGGCAATGCCCAACTGACACCGCATATCGCAGGCAACACGACGACGGCGATCCGTAAGGCTTCACGGCAGATTGTCGACAAGATCCACGCGCTCAGCCTGGCTGCGGACGCACGTTAACCCGCAGGATTCGAGCAGGCCCCTTTGATAAGAGCAAGCTCCCTCGCCACAGGCGGCGTGGTGGACGCAGCTATGTCCCAAGTCATCATGAGCTGGCTGATCGCGGCGTCGAGGGTGGCATGGGGCACGTTGTCCCGCGCCAATATCGACACCCCCTGCAAAAAACTGTCAAACACACTCGCCATCACGGCGGGCTGGGTCTGCTGCGGCAACTGGCCCAACCGAACCGCGCGCTCCACGCACGCCACAATTCCCGCCCGCGTGCGCAGGCGCGACTGGGTCAACCCGTCGGCCACCCGCGCGTTTTCCGGGCTGGGCGCACTCATCACGCCCAGCGCGACCATGCAGCCCTTGGGGTGGCCGTCTTCGCACTGCATGCGCGCCGATTGGCGCAGCGCAGTTTCGACGGCCTGGCGCGGGGGCAGGGTTTCGTCCCACAGGCATTCGGTGACCTGGGCGTAGGTCGCCAGGTAGCGCTTTACGCACTCGTCGAACAACGCCTCCTTGGAACCGAACGCCGCGTAGAAACTCGGCGCGGAGATCCCGCCACCCAAACCCGCCTTGAGCTGGGCCAGGGAGGTGGCGTCGTAGCCATGCTGCCAGAACAGGTGCATGGCCTGTTCCACGGCGTGTTCGCGGTCGAAGGTGCGGGGGCGGCCCATTTGTGCCATGTCAGGTCTCCGGTGGGAAAACGAGATAAATACTAGTCGATACATAAGTCGTTGACAACGCGCACCGGTCGCCCGCAACATCTATATCGATCAGTATCTAAGTCTTGCCCAAGGAGTTTACCGTGACCCCCTCACTCACTTTATCGGCCGCATCCGAGCGCCTGCCCATCGGCGCGTTGCTCGCCCTGGCGATGACCGGCTTCATCTGCATCGTCACCGAAACCCTGCCCGCCGGCCTGTTGCCCTTGATCAGCGACGGCCTGAGGATTTCCCCGTCGATGGCCGGGCAGATGGTCACTGCCTACGCACTGGGCTCGGTGCTGGCGGTGATCCCCATGACCATCGCCACCCGTGGCTGGCGCCGGCGCAATGTGCTGCTGCTGACCATCGTCGGTTTCCTGCTGTTCAACTCCATCACCGCGTTGTCGTCCCACTATGGCGTGACCCTGGTGGCGCGCTTCTTTGCCGGGGTGGCGGCGGGGTTGGCCTGGAGCCTGCTGGCCGGTTACGCGCGGCGCATGGTTGCGCCCCATCAACAGGGCAAGGCACTGGCGCTGGCGATGGTCGGCACGCCGATTGCGCTGTCGTTGGGGGTGCCGTTGGGCACCTGGCTCGGTGGCCTGGTGGGCTGGCGTACCACTTTCGGCCTGATGTCCGCCGTGAGCCTGGTGCTGATCGCCTGGGTGCTGGTGAAAGTCCCTGACTATGCGCCGCAGCCCGCCCATCAACGCCTGTCGCTGCGCAAGGTGCTGACCACGCCGGGCGTGCGCCCTGTGCTGGCGGTGGTGATCAGTTGGATGCTGGCCCACAACATTCTGTACACCTACATTGCCCCGTTCGTGGCGCCGGCCGGTTTGGCCGAGCGTGTGGACCTGGTGTTGCTGGTCTTCGGGATCGCTGCGTTGGCGGGGATTTGGCTCACGGCCAGACTGGTCGAACCGTTATTGCGCAACACCGTGCTGGTGAGCCTGGCGACGTTTGCGGCGGTAAGCGTGCTATTCGGCGTGCTGGGGAATGTGCCACTGGTGATCTACCTCGGCGTGGCGGTCTGGGGCCTGAGCTTCGGCGGCGCCGCGACCTTGCTGCAAACCGCCCTGGCGGATGCGGCGGGGGACGGCGCGGATGTGGCGCTGTCGCTGAACGTGGTGGCATGGAACAGCGCGATAGCCGGCAGCGGCGTCGCAGGCGGCGTGTTGCTGGACCGCTGGGGCGTGGCGGCGTTTCCCTGGGCAATGCTGGGGTTGATCGCGGTGGCGCTGGTGATTGCCTGGGCGGCGCGTGGCCATGGCTTCCGACCAGGTCGGCGCACGACGCAGGCGGCAGTGGGCCATTAAAACGTCGGGCTGGCACGATAGGGTGTACGATCAGTGTCAACTCATCGGATATAAGCCCGTCATGTCCACGCTAAGCGAAGAGAGCCGCCAGATCGTAGCTTCTCTGGCGCACCGTGTTGGCCCTACCGCTGACCCTGCAAGCATCGCTGAGGCGATTGTTTCGATCCTGCAGGATATCGACGCAGTACTCACGCCCATTATCGGGCAGCAAGGTGCTGTGGCGCTGCTGCGTCGCAGCCTGCGCTTGAGCGTCCAGACCCATTCGCGCCTGTCCGCCACCTACGACCGCGTGCAGGCGGCGCCCGACCTGAGCGATCTCAAAGCCCTATTGATCGAGCAGACTGAAGCCGATGCGCTGTTCTTCGGTGAAGTACTGCTGACCACTTTCTACACGTTGCTGACCACGCTGATCGGGCCTTCGCTGACCGCCCGTTTGCTGCGCGACGTGTGGGAGCCCTCCTTGAGCGACACCCCTTCCCAGGAACAATCGCCATGAGCACCAAAGTAACTATCAACCGCCTGGCCACCGGCGTGCCAGGACTGGACGAGGTGCTGGGCGGAGGATTGCCGGAGTTTTCGTTCAACCTGATTGCGGGCCCGCCTGGCTGCGGCAAGACCACGCTGGCGCATCAAATGATGTTTGCCCTTGCGACGCCGGAGCGGCCTGCACTGTTTTTCACCGTACTGGGCGAGCCGCCGCTGAAGATGCTGCGTTATCAGCAGCAGTTCGATTTTTTCGACAGCGAGGCGATCAACCAGTCGATCCGCTATATCAACCTGGCCGACGACACACTGGCCGGCAACCTGGACGAAGTGCTGCGGCGCATTGTCAGCGAGGTGGAGGCTCATTCGCCGTCGCTGGTGTTTGTCGACTCCTTCCGCTCGGTGGTGCTGGCCAGCCAGACGCAGCACAACCCCAACAACAACTTGCCGCAGTTCGTCCAGCAACTGGGCATGTTGATGACGACGTGGCAGGCGACGACCTTCTTGATCGGTGAGTACTCCACCGAAACCGACACCAACCCTATCTTCACCGTGGCCGATGGCTTGATCTGGCTGCGCCAGAGCGTCGAGCGCAATTCGATGGTGCGCAAGATGGAAATCATGAAGATGCGCGGTCAGCCGACATTGCCGGGGCTGCACACCTTTCGTATCGCCAGCTCGGGCATCAAGGTGTTCGCGCCTGCCGCGTTCAACCCGGTCGAGGCGCCGATGGCGCGGCCTATCCAACGCCTGAAAATGGGCGTGCCACGCCTGGACGAGATGCTCGGTGGCGGGCTGCCCAGGGGCTACTCGCTGCTGGTGGCCGGGCCCTCGGGGTCGGGCAAAAGCATCCTGGCGGCGACCTTCCTCGCCGAAGGCGCGCGCCAGGGTGAAACCGGCGTTATCGCAGTGTTCGAGCAGCGCCCTAACCACTCACAGAACGCCACCCTGGCCAACCTGATTCACAGTGGGCAAGTCGGTCTGGTAGACAGCCGCGCACCTGACTTGTCCATTGATGAAATCGTCCACCTGCTGCTCAGCGAGGTTCGCCGCCTGAACGCCACGCGCGTGGTCATCGATTCGCTGTCGGGCTTCGAGCTGGCCCTGGCGCCGACCTTTCGCGCGGACTTCCGTGAGTCGCTGTCGCGCATGGTCACGGCGCTGACCAGTGCCGGGGTCAGCGTATTGATGACCTCGGAGCTTGAAGACCGCTACACCGACCTGCGTTTCAGCCCTTACGGCACCGCGTTCCTTACCGATGCGATCATTGTGCAGCGCTACATTGAGGTGCGCAGCCGCTTGCTGAGGATCATGGCCGTGGTCAAGGTGCGTGCCAGCGCGCACTCCGATGAGCTGCGCCAATACCACATCAATGACGATGGCCTGCAGATCGGTGAAAGGCTTGCGGACCAGGAAGGGTTGCTCGGCGGGCGGCCAACCGCATTGCATCCGCACGCGCAGGGCGCGGGAGACGAAAATGGTTGAGCTGAGCCATGAGTAAAGGCGAAGGACAGGACGAGCGTGAAGTGGCCAGTGCCGCTCATGAACTCTTCCTGCTCGGCCAGAAAACGGTTGAGGCCCGCGCGGTACTGGCGGCATTACAGCAACAACTGAGTGACGCCAGCAGCCGCCTGGTGGACTCCCAGCACGTCGAGCAACTGATCGAGGCCAACCAGCAGTTGGTGCTGGCGATACTGCTGGCGCAATCGGACGCCGTCGCGGGACCTCCTCAGGAGGAGCAGCACCTCTACCAGGAACTGCGTGAGGCCAACGCGCAACTGGTGATCGCGGCGCTCAGCGCCCAGGACCTGCAGGCAACAGCCGAGCGAGCGTTGGGCCAGCAGAAAAACATTCTCGCCATGGTCGCCCATGAGCTGCGCAACCCGCTGACGCCGATCAGCCTGATCGCCGAGCGTATGGTCAGGTTGCCGAGCGACCAGTTGCCGCGCATGCGTGAGCTGATCGAGGGGCAGGTCCAGCATATTTCCCAACTGGTCGATGACCTGCTGGATGTGTCCCGCGCCAGCACCGGCAAGTTGCGTATCAACCGCCGTCAGGTGGATATGCTGCGCATCCTCAACGCCGCGATCGACGCCTGCAGCCCTGTGATGGTCAAGCGTCAGCAGCAATTGGATGTCGAGCTTCCCGACGCCAGTTTGAGCATCAACGGCGACCCTGGGCGGCTCGCGCAGATTCTGCATAACCTGCTGGCCAACGCGGCCAAGTACACGCCCATCGGCGGGCGCATCAAGGTGTTCTGTACCGCGCAGGCCGGGATGCTGAGGATAAGCATCAGCGACAACGGCATCGGCGTCACCGCCCAGGCCCTGCCGTTTATTTTCGACCCTTATGTGCAGGATGTTCACGCCGTCGGTTTCAACGGCGCCGGCCTGGGCATCGGCTTGACGGTGGTGCGTGAACTGGTCGAGGCACACGGCGGCAGCGTGACGGGCATGAGCGAGGGGCATGGCAAGGGCAGCGAATTTGTGGTGACGCTGCCCCTGATGGATTAAGGGATCAAACGCGCTGCGCGCAGTTGGTCGAACACCTCGAAGAACGCCTGATCGCTGGCCTGGTAAGCGGTAAAGCCCATCTTCCGGCTCTTGGACATGTCCGTGACCACCTCAATGGGCCGGCCCAGGTCGGCGTCGGTGTGCCACGGCGACACCAGCCGATCCATCTCGGCCTCCTTCAGTCCATGCTCCGCAGCGATCTGGCGCCAGGCGGCCTGGTCATTGGCCATTTGCGTCTCAAGCGGCGAGGGCGAGGCCGGGAAGTCGGCCGCTGCCACGCCGAAGTAATCGGCAATCCGGCCCCACATCCACTTCCAGCGGAACACATCGCCATTGGTGACGTTGAAGGCCTGGTTGGCGGCAGCGGGCGTGGTGGCCGCCCATAACTGTTGCTGGGCCAACTGCCGCGCATCGGTCATGTCCGTGAGGCTGTCCCATTGCACGCGGGAGCCTGGGAATACAAACGCGCGACCTGTGTGTTTGCAGACACTGGCGTAGACGGCGAGGGTGGTCGCCATGTTCATCGCATTGCCCACCGCCACGCCGGTGACGGTGTGCGGGCGATGCACGCTCCAGGTGAAGCCGTCCTTTTTTGCGGCGGCGAACACTTCGTCTTCCTGGGCGTAGTAGAAGTTTTCCACGTCCAGGCGGCCTTGTTCTTCGCGGAACGGGGTGTGCGGCAGGCTGCCCTTGCCATAGTTTTCGAACGGCCCGAGGTAGTGCTTCAAGCCGGTGACCAGCGCCACATGCTGCACGCTCCCGGCGGGGCGCACGGCGTCCAGCACGTTGCGCACCATGGCGGCGTTGACGCGTATATTCTCGGCTTCGGTGGCCTGGCGTGACCAGGTGGTGATGAACACATGGGTGGGTTTCAGATCGGCCAGGGCCTGTTGCAGCGATGCCGGGTCCTGCAAGTCGGCGGCGACCGGAATCACGCCTGGCACCTGCGAGGGCTGACGGGACAGGGCTGCAACGTGCCACTGGTGTTCGAGCAGTAACTGGGTGATGGCGCTGCCAACGATGCCGCTGGCGCCCACGACGAGTGCGGTCTGGGTCATAGGTTTCTCCCGAGGATGTAGGGTTCTGAGCCCCTGGGTGTAGGAGAGGTTCAACCTTATCCGTGAGGCTCGCGGCACCAAACACACGAATCAGGGTCCATAAGCCCCGCACGAACATTCGCGCTCATCCGTTACCCTCACCATAAGATTTAAAGCATGTACCTACGCACCATCGCAGTCGGGCTGTCGGCCCTTGTTTTGTTTTCCAGCGCTGTAGACGCCCGCAGTCTGGCCAACCCTTACACCCCCACCGAGCAACGTGCCTCATTCGATGGCTGCGCCGATCTCTTCCCTGGCGCTGCCCCGATCAAGACGGCCACCGTCCCGGCGTCGATGAAGCCGTTGGCGCTGTGTTCCGAGACGTTTGCGGTGCTTTACTCACAAACCAGCAAGACCCCACTGGTGGTGGTCGAACGCCTGAACACCGCGCAGTTGAAAAATGCCAAAGGCGAGGAGCGCACCAACCAGTTCTACGCCGACCCGCGCATTCCCAAAAGCGGCCGCGCGGAGCTGAGCGACTACCGCAGCCAGCACCCGGCCATGGACCGTGGCCACCAGGCCCCGGCCGCCGACGCACCCAATGCCCGGGCCATGGCCCAGTCCTTTGCGCTGTCGAACATGGTGCCCCAAGACCCCACCAACAACCGCAAGATCTGGAGCAAGGTCGAGGCCGACGTACGCAAGTTCGCGGTGCGCGCGGGCGGTGACGTGTATGTGTTCACCGGGCCGCTGTTCGACCCAGGCTACAGCACCATCGGCGACAACAAGGTCTGGGTGCCGACGCGCCTGTTCAAGCTGGTGTACGACGCCTCCAGCCAGCGCGCCTGGGCCTACGTGCTGCCCAACGCCGAAACGCGCATCCAGAAGCCGATGGACTACGCCACCTTCGTGAAAAGCACCGGGCTCAAATTGCTGGGCAATCTTCCGGTGTCAGGGTCGGTTGGGCGCTCCTGATCAAGCGGCTTACTTGGTTTTTTTCAACGCTTTCAAGCGTTGGGTCGCGCGTTGCACGGCGGCCATTTTCTCGGGGCGTTTCATGCGTTTCCACTTGCGGATCTCGTCCTTGCTGCGCCCACAGCTGACGCACAGGTCGCCGCTGAGCTGGCAAGTGGAGACGCATGGGTTTTCGATGTCTTTAGCCAAGAGGTCACCTGGAGATGGGGTAAAGGGGCGCACCCTGCCCGCGAGTATATGCACATAGGCTGATTCCAGGTTGTGGTCGTTGCCAGGGGGACGATGACTGACATGGCGCGGCCGGCGCAGTGCTCAGCCACAGTGACGGCCAATGTGGGCGTTGTCGAACCCTGGCGAGGCTGCGATGACGGCGGCAGTGCCAACCTATATGTTGCCTGACACACCGCTATCGCAGCCTCACTTAAGCCCGACAACTCCCACAGGCTATACTCGCCCGTTCGCAATCCCCCCTTCAAACAAACCGAGATACCCCATGAGCACCTCTCTCCCTTTCACCCCCGCGCGCAAGCCTGTCGCGCCGTTGGTGGCCTTTATCATCCTGGTGCTGGGCGCCCTGTTCCTGCAAAGCAGCGTCGGTTCGCGCCAGGTGCTGTTGCTGGTGGTCGGCGCTGCACTGGGCTTGACCCTTTACCACGCCGCCTTCGGCTTTACCTCCGCCTGGCGCGTGTTCATCAATGATCGCCGGGGCGCTGGCTTGCGGGCGCAGATGGTAATGCTCGCGCTGGCGGTGCTGCTGTTTTTCCCGGCGCTGGGGGCGGGCACGTTGTTCGGGCAGCCGGTGGTCGGGCTGGTGGCGCCGGCCGGGGTGTCGGTGGTGTTCGGTGCGTTTATTTTCGGCATCGGCATGCAGTTGGGTGGCGGGTGTGCCTCGGGCACGTTGTTCACGGTGGGCGGCGGTAATGCGCGCATGCTGGTGACCTTGTTGTTCTTTATCTGCGGTTCGCTGATCGCCACCCACCATGTGGACTGGTGGTTTGCGTTGCCGGCATTCCCGGCGGTGTCCATCGTCAAGAGCTTTGGCGTGGTGCCGGCGTTGCTCGCCAGCCTGGCCATGTTTGCGCTCATCGCGGCCGTCACCGTGCGCCTGGAAAAGCGCCGCCACGGCCAGCTTGAGGAAGGCGTGACCAGCGAACATAAAGGCTTGCGCCGCTTCCTGCGCGGGCCATGGCCCTTGGTGTGGGGCGCGATTGGCCTGGCGCTGCTCAACTACGCCACGCTGGCGTTGGCCGGGCGGCCGTGGGGGATTACCTCGGCGTTCGCGCTGTGGGGCGCCAAGGTGGCAAGCGGGTTGGGTGTGGACGTGGCCAGTTGGGCGTTCTGGCAAATGCCGGGCAACGCCAAGGCCCTGGCTGCGCCGGTGTGGGAAGACATCACCAGCGTCATGGACATCGGCATCGTCCTCGGTGCGCTGTTGGCCGCCGGCCTGGCCGGGCGTTTTGCCCCCAGCCTGAAGATCCCGGCGCGTTCGCTGGTGGCGGCAGTGATCGGCGGCCTGCTGCTCGGCTACGGCTCGCGCCTGGCCTACGGCTGCAACATCGGCGCGTACTTCAGCGGCATCGCCTCGGGCAGCCTGCATGGCTGGGTGTGGCTGGTGGCGGCGTTTATCGGCAACGGCGTGGGCGTGCGCCTGCGGCCGTTCTTCTTCGCCGGTGAGCGCCGGCCCGAAGCGCTGAGCGGTTGCTGAGTTAATCCTCAGGGGAAATGTCTGGCGCCTGAGCGGCCTCAGTCGCCAGCTTTTCCCGCTCGGCCTTGCTGATGTACTTATCCTTGGATTTCGGTGCCAATTTGGCGCTGGCCTTTTTGGCTTTGGCCTTGAACAGCTGTTGCAGTTTTTTCTGGCGATTCATGGGTTGTTACCTGGCGTGTACGTGCGCGGATGATACCAGCTTAAAAAACCGCGACTGCTGCCTGGGTCGCTTTTTAGCGCCGATCTGTGCATTGAATCGCCGTGTCTTTCGCCAATACTCGGGCCCCGCAACCCCCGAGTATCGAACGCTATAGGGAAGACACCATGAGCCTCCACACCCGTACCAAACGCATGACCGTGCCTCAACTGGTCGCCATGAAAGGCCAGCAGAAAATCGTCTCCCTCACGGCGTACACCAGTTCCATCGCCAAGCTGATCGATCCGCTGGTGGACTTCATTCTGGTCGGTGACTCCACGGCCATGGTCGGCTATGGCCGGCCGTCGACCTTGAGCATGCAGCTCGAAGAAATCATCGGCCACACCCGCGCCGTGGTCGACAGCACGCGCCTGGCCTGTGTGATTGCCGACATGCCATTTGGCAGCTATCAGGAATCCCATGAACAGGCGTTCCGCAATTGCGCCCAGGTGTTGGCGCGCACCGGCTGCGATGCGGTCAAGCTGGAAGCCAACCAGGCGCTGGCGGGCACCGTGGCGTTCCTGGTGGCGCGTGGTATTCCGGTAATGGCGCACGTGGGGCTGATGCCGCAGTTCGTCAACGTGATGGGTGGGTTCAAGGCCCAGGGCCTCACGGCTGAAACCGGCGCCGTGATTACCGAAGACGCCCGCGCCAACCTGGAGGCGGGCGCTTTCAGCCTGCTGCTGGAAGGGGTGGCCGAAGGCGTGGCGCGGCAGATTACCCAGAACTCGGACAGGCCCACCATCGGCATCGGCGCCTCACCGGCCTGCGACGGCCAGGTGCTGGTCACCGAAGACCTGTTGGGCCTGGGTGGCGAGCACCTGCCGCGTTTCGTCAAACAGTACGCCGATGTCGGCGCGGTGATCCGCGACGCGTGCGAGCGGTTTGCCGACGACGTGCGTCACGGCCGCTTCCCCGAAGCGCGGCACTGCTACGGGCTTTGACGGATCGCCTGGGCCAACAGTTGCACGGCCTGGGCGATATCCTTGCTCCAGTCGAGGGTGTAGCTCAGGCGCACATGCTGCGCCCAGCTGCCGTGCGGGCTGAACAACTGCCCCGGAGCGATCACGACGCGCTGGGCCAGCAGGCGTTCGAACACCTGTCCCATGTCGACCGGGCACCTGGCCTCCAGCCAGAAACTCGCGCCGCCATGGGGTTCGACCACGTCCCACTCGCCGTGCGTTTCCAGCAGGGCTTTCATGCGCGTCATCCGTTCCCGCAAGGCCGCGCGCAGCATCAGCAGGTGCTGGTCGATGCGCCCGGAGGTGAACAGCTTGGCGATCGCTTTCTGGCGGGTCGGCGACAGGCGAAACCCACGCTCCAGGAACACCCGCTGCAACTGCGGCCCTTGCCCGCGACACAGCACATAAGCGTAGGGCGCCTCCGCGCCGATCACCTTGTCGAAGGTCGAGAACACCAGCAGTTTCTGCGGGTCGGCAAAGTCGCGATAGCGGGCGGCGGGCGGCTCGAAACACAGCTCGCCGTAGGTGTCGTTTTCGAACAGCCAGATGTCCCGCTCTGCCAGCCAGCGGCAGATCTGCTGTTTATCCTGCGCCGGCATCACGCCGCCCTGGGGCACGTTCACACTGGATGACAGCACCGCCAGGCGGATCGGCTCCCGCTCGAGCAGTGCCTGGAAGGCGGGCAGGTCGAAGCGCCCGTCCGCGCCGAGGGGCATTTCAATCACGCGGATATTCGCCGCCTGCAACTGACGCAGCACCGCCCACGAACACGGCGACTCCACCAGCGCCAGCGTGCCACGCAACGCCAGGGCGCTGAGCGACAGGTCCAGCACGCTGTGCAGGTCCGAGCCGATATACACCTGTTCGGCCTGCCAATAGTGGTGGGTGGATTGGGTGTAGCGCGCGGCCAGCGCCGCACGCAGCTCGGGCTCGCCGAACGGCAGGTACAGCGGCGTCGGGGAGCGCGGATACTGGCGGGCCAGTTCGCGCTCCATCATCAACAGCGGGTTTTCCAATGACAGCAGCATCGCCGGGGCGTCGCTGCTCAGGGCCAGCATGCCCGGCTGGCGGGCGTTGGCGAACACCTGGTCGAGCAAATCAGGCGAACCTTCGCTCAACAGCGGCGCCGGCATGGCCCGGGTGAAATAGCCACGCTTGGGCCTGGCCTGGACACGCCCCTCATCCTCCAGCAGCGCATAGGCGTACTTGGTGGTCGACACCGACACGCCCAGGCGCCGGGCCAACTGGCGCAGGGACGGCAGTTGGCGTTCGCCTGCCGAAGGGCTCGCCTCGATCAACTCGACAAGGTAGCGGTACACCGCCTGATAGGCGAAAGAAGCGGCGTTGGCGGTATTCATGGTCCCTCGGTTTAGCCAGGCTGGGCCGCGAGGCTATTACTGATGTTGCGCCCCAGTACCAGCACTGTAACAAAACCGCAGCCCACCAGTGCCGTGGCCAGGTTCAACAGAACCGAGCTGCCCAGTTGGTCGACGATCTGCCCGCCGAAGAACGAACCCAAGGCAATGATCACCTGGAACAAGGCGACGAACAGCGGCATGCCGCGTTCGACATCCTTGGGCGCCACCACAAACATCCAGATACTGGCACAGGCCGGGAAGGCGCCGAAGGCGAAGCCCCACAGCCCGATCAGCATCGCTGCGCCGGTCATCCCCGTGGCGAAGTGGGGGAACAGCGCGGTGCTGGTGCCGATCATCAGCGCCACCAGCAACAGGGTGTGGCGCACGCTGCGGTTGGCGGCGAAACCGGCAAAGATATTACCGAACACCCCGGCTACGCCGAAGAGCAGCAGCAGCGAGCCAATCGTCGGCCCGTCGAAGCCGGAACTGTATTTGAAGAAGGGCGCGACATAGGTGTAGGCCGCAAAGTGCGCCAGGCCGATCAACAGCACCGCGATCAACCCGACCCGCGCCTGAGGGTTGATAAACAACGCCGGCAGGTCACTGATGCGAATGGCCTTCTCCGGCGTGAGACGAGGCAGCAGGAACACCTGCGCCAGTAGCACCGGCACGCCCAGCAGCGCGGTGACCAGGAACGTCATGCGCCAGCCCATCAAGCCGCTGAGCCAGGTGCCCACGGGCACGCCGAGCACGGTGGCCAGGGTCACGCCCATCATGATGATCGAGGTGGCCTTCGCGACGTCCACACCCTTGGGCGCCAGGCGCCCACTGAGGGCAATCGCCGTAGCCCAGAACCCGCCGATGCTGATGCCCAGCAATACGCGGCCGAACAGCAGCAGGTTGAAGTCACTGGCAAAGGCTACGACTGAGTTGGCAATGATCATGATCAGCGTCAGGCCGATCAGCAGGTAACGGCGGTCCATGGCACCAATGCTCACCGACAGGAACGGCGCGGCGAGGGCAGCCATGATGCCCGGCAGCGTCACCATGAGCCCGGCGTGACCAGCACTGATACCGAGGTCGGCGGCGACGTCGTTGAGTACACCCACCGGCAGAAACTCACTGGTCACCAGGGCGAAAGCGCCCACCGCGACCGAGAGAATCGCCAGCCACTGCTGTTTCACGCTTTGTTGATTATGTTCAGGACGGCCGCTGGGGGCCTGGAGGGCGCTTGGCATGATGCTGGATTCCAAGGGGGGGATGTCGCCTGAGGCCAGGCGAAGGGGAAGAACTGGGAGGCGATTATAGGAATCGGGCTTGGTCACCCCATAGGCGAGCGGTTCGATAGTAATCATCAGTGCTATCGATGTGACGGGGTTGGGCTGCGTATTTCAGCGGCATCGCTTCGGGCAGCCTGCCGGTCATCCGGCAGGCGCTCGATGCTTACCGCGTCAAAGGCTGACGGGGTCAGGCGTTTCTGCCTCAACCGGTCGGTGTTGTACAAACGTTGCCTGGACCCTTTTAGAGAACAGTATGTAGGGGACCCAGATAGAGGTGGACACCATAAATAGTGAGCCGTGTCGCGCCACGGGCTCTAAGGTCGACGGCGGCTTTACTGTCGAAACGATCGGTGTAAAAACTCACTGATCAGCCCCACCACCTGCTGCTGAATCACCGCCCTCGGCCGAGCCCCCTCGCCATCGCGGCAAATCATGCCGTCGCCTGGCGAACTCTCCTCAATCAGCGCCATGCCTCCCGGCTTGCAGATCGACATAAAGCTGAAGTGCGTGGCATCGGCGATCTCCACGTACTTCGTCGTTGCTTCAGGCAGCCGCTTGACCATGTCGGCGGACTCCAACTGCGGGTCCATATCCTCCGACGGCACGCCCCCCGCAATCACCAGCGCCGGTACCGGCAATGCAGCCAGGCTGGCGTCGGTGAAGCCGCGCGACAGGCCCAGGTCCAAGGACACGATGGCGGTGACGCGTTTGTCGCTTAAATCGGCGGCCAACCGGGCCTTGCCGGCTGGCGTGCCGGCGGGGTTCATCTCCTGGTAACCCATGCAACCGCCAAGCTTGGGGTGGGCGCTGCAGTCGCGGCTGAACAGATCGGGGTCGAAGCGCGCCCCGGCGATTTCCAGCACGGTCCAGCCGCCAAGGGAATGGCCCACGGCGGCAATCTGGCCATTCGCGACCGCGCCAAATGGCTTCGGCTGGGCCAACACCGCGTCAATCGCGCGGCTCAGGTCGGCCGGACGTTGCCATAACCGCGCGGCGGTTTGTGGGTTGCGGTCTTTTGTGGTGGTGCCGGGGTGGTTGACCGCCGCGACGATGTAGCCCTGATGCGCCAACGCACTGGCCAGCCACACCTGCTTGCCCCAGTTACCACCATAACCGTGGGAGAGCACCACCAGCGGATGCTCACCGGCAGCCGGCGGCGCGTCGGGCACGGCGAGGGCACCGATGAACACCGCGCTGTCGGCGATCAGCGTGGCTTTGGCGGTGGTGGTAGCGGGGTACCAGACGACCAGTTCGAGTGGTCGGTTGTTTTGCGCATCGGGCAGGGTGACGGTCTTGAAACCGACCGGGTTTTCGGCGGCGACGGCGGGAGCCGTCAGGCACAGCAATAGCAGGGAGGCGAGGGCGTTTTTCACTGTTGTTATCGTCCTTGATATGAGCGACGCATCATGCACTGAATCCCCGTTCAGTGCCATGAGCCCCGCGCCATTTTTACCTGCCGTTAACGCCTACCCATGGGTCAACCCCGTCAACGTATCCGCAATGGTCTTGGTCCGTTGCGCCGTACCCTCCGTTGCACGGCTCGACGCCTCCAGCACATCCAACATCTCCCGCAGCGCTCCCACCCCGGTGGACTGGTCTTCAATCTGCTGGGCCACCCGCTGGATCTCACTCGACAACAAGTCGATATCCACACCAATTTCCGCCGCATTCTTGCGTGTGATTTCCGCCAGCTTGCGCACCTCGTCGGCAACCACCGCAAAGCCCCGGCCCAGGTCGCCCGCGCGCGCGGCTTCAATCGCGGCGTTGAGCGCCAGCAAGTTGGTCTGCCCGGCGATCTGCTGGATCACCTGCACAATCGACTGGATACGCAAACTCGACCCCGCCAGCGTGCGCGCGCCCTCCACCGCTACATCCGCCTGGCTCGACAGCCCCTCCACCGTGGCCCCGGCCTGGGCAGACACCGTGTTCTGCTGGCCAATCGTGCCCACCAGTTCATCCATCGAGGCGTGCAACTCACCGGAGTAATGCTTGAGCTGCGACGCGATGTCCTCATGCTGACGCTGGGCATGGGCCAACACCAGGCCCAAGTCGGCCAGGCCTTCGAAGACTGGCAGGATATTGCGGTCCAGGCCGCGGGTATTCAGGGTATTGCTGAAGTCATTGTTCTTGTATGCGGTAATCTGCTTGACCACCACATGGTTCAACCCTGCCAACTTCTTCACCTGGCGGCGTAGGAAAAATGCCTTGAACTCGCCGTAATGGGCGATGAAATTGTCCACGTATTCGTCACTGAAACTCGCGCCCTTGGCCACCCGGAAGAAGAAAATCGCCGTCAGCGTCTGGTTCAGGTTCAAGCCCAAAATCTCCCCGAAGGTCGAAAACCCCGCCAACGGCACATCCCCAAAAATGCCGGCCATGCTGCCCAGCTCGGCGCTGTTGTTCAGCCGGCGCAAGATGCAGTCATTCAAAATCCCCGCCACCGGCTGGCCTCCCTTGCCGCGCAGGAACTGCTCATAGTCCAGGCGCGTCGCCTCCCGCAGCGGCGTACGCCGCACCATCACCAACTCCTCGCCCGGCGCCACGTCGCAAAACAACTGCACGATCTGCTGTTCGAAGTCGATACGCGCGATGGACCGCACAAACAACTCACTGCCCACCCGAATCGCAAACGAATAGTCCGCCAGCTTCGACTCCAGCGCCTGGGGCGCGCAACTGAACGCGTCACACAGCGCCTGCACCATGCTCTTGATATTGCCGCTGCTGTCGATCACTTGGTCAATCGTGCGGTCCTCCACCGACGCCGTCAGCACACTGAAGGTCAAATCCGCCGGTTTAAAGTTCTGGCTCTTGAACACCCCAAATCGCACATGGGCCGCCGTCTTCAGAAACACGATCTGCGCATGGTTCTGATAACTGCGCTGGCCGTCATGAATCAGCGTCTTCTGGAAATCCGACTTACCCCCGGCCGATCCCCCTACAAACAAACACGGAAACCGCCCCGACTCATACAGCGCCTCCATAAAAAACGACTCCGACGCCGACAACCCATCGAACACCACATACGCCAACGTATCGCGATGATCGATCGACGTACGCACCTGCACCCGCTTGATATTGGCCACCAACTTGGCAATCCGCTCCTGCATCCCTAACCGCTTGCCGCCTCCGCGAATGTCCTCACACTCCAACGGCACCATCACCACCTCGGCCGAGGCGATCAGACTGTCGTCGAACAACTGCAACACGACCCGGTCCCAGCGCTCGCCAGTGGCGCAATACAGCGAACCGGGCGCGTTGCACAGCTCGCCGGAGGTGGTGCATAGGCTGATGGTGGACTGGGGGAAACGGCGTTTGAGCTTGGCCGCGATGGCGTCGATGTCCAGATGCGGCGAGATAAAGCCGGTGATCAGGGTGGGGGTGATACGCAGGGCAGTGAGTGAGGCGTCCAGGTCGTTGGCAGTGCTGGTGAGCGTGGCGGTGCCTTGACGATCGGCCCGGGCTTTTTTTAGAAGGGAGAGTGGGTTCATGTGGTGGACTCGATCGAGTGGTGATGCAGGGGGTAGGCATACGGTTAGTAGGGTTATCGGCAGGTTGGGTGAGGACTGGAGGGGGAGGGTGGGGGATGCGACGGATGGACGCGGGTGTAGGGAGTTTTCCTATTATTGACAGGCTGCTTTCGGCCGATTCTGTTGAAAAAGTCGGCTATGGTTTCCACGGCAGAAAAGTACGCGCTTGAGATTGAAATCTTTACTTTGAGCAGAGGGTTCCGGGCTCGGATTTCGCGTAGCAGCGCGCAAGAAAGGCGTTTTCAGCGGTCAATATTCCGGCAGGCTGGAAGAACCGACTTTTTCAACAGAATCGGCCGATAGCAGTCCTTAGGAAGTGCAGGCGCTGGACGAGCATGCGGGTACCACTATGGCCAAGCTACTTCGCAATGATCAGATCCGGTCCGTTGTTCCGAGCGTTCCCAACGGCAGTGTCGACCTGAACCACTCGAGCACCTCTGACTGCTCACTTTGGTGAAGCATCATCTGCTCCGCAAGCTCCTTTGGCGTGGCCGGGTCAAGCCATTCCCTTGTTCCAAGGCTGATGGCTGTATGTTGCAAAAATGTTCATGGCTTATCCTCCGCATTGAGTGAGAGCAAGGCTGGATAAGCGCGAAGCGGGCTTGCGCTGGTTCCGCGCTTTCATTGCTCGATGGGTTGGTTGTATCGATCCTGGATGCGCTCCAGCTCGCCCGAGTGGCGCAGTTGCTCCAGGGCGTGGGCCCAGGAGGCTACCAGTTCGTCGTCACAGTCGCGGCTGAAGGCGATGTACAGCGATGAGCGATAGAGCTCGATGGGAATCTGCCGCAGCGTGCCGGGGGCGATGTTCAACTGGCGGCTGTAGTAAGCCACCCCCGCATCGGTGTCGCCTATGATGATATCGGTGCGCCCGGCTAGCAGCATGCGATAGAGCTGCAGGCTCTCGGTCGCAGTTTTTTCGAGGTTGTTGAAGCCCCGCGACTGCAGAGTCTCGGGTATCAGGCCGGCATGTCTCGTTGTAATTTTTGGGGCGTGCAGTAGCTGCTCTAAGGAATTCACCGGCTGCTGCGCATTGGCTAACTGATAGGGGTGAATGGACTCTTCCACGATCGGTCCGACCCACTTGTATAACGGTTCACGCTCTGCCGTGCGGAATAGTGAATACATGATGGTCTTGGGTCGGGTCTTCAATGCACGGGCGCTTCGCATACTGGGCAGCAGCACCACCTCAAAGTCATCCCCGGTCAGCGCCATTATGCCTCGAACGATCTCCGTGGCCATGCCGGTAAGCTGATTGTTCTCCTGGTAGTTGTACGGCGCCCACTCTTCAGTAACGACCTGATACTGCTCGGACCTGACGGGAGTGCCAAGTAATAGGCAGAGCAGCGCGGCAGTAAGTGTCGAATGTTTCACGTGTTCTGCCTGGTGGGCTGTGCGGTGATCAAGGGTGGATCTGATTAAAATGGCGAAATTAGTATAGACCCTGACACAGGTCAAACGCCTGATGCAGTCCCGTAAACCGTCACCACGGCGATTGATACATACGAACCAGTACGCATGGCGCAGGTTTCTCAAGAGCGTTTAGCGGATTGCCTCTTATCGGTATCGGTTGGGACACATAGTGACCGTCCGCTTCTGGCCGACTGCCGCCTTTCGCGAAAGGCAGCAATCGACCCATAGCAGTCATCTGAACCGCATTGATCGACAGAAATGTCCACCGCCAATCCTAAAATCGTGAAGGTGGCTCATTTCCGGTCTTGATATTCGAAAAGACCTCATCTGGATCTGCCTGACACCAATATCTGAACAGAAGGCGAGGTTCGGTATTTCCGAAATATTGATCAACGGTGCTTTCGGGCGGCACGGTCAATTTAGGTGCTGGCCATTGCTGCGCTAAAACACCTATTGGTTTGTCAGACGACCAAATAATCCAAGTAGCCTTGCCTCCATTGATACCCGGTAAGTAGCCGGCATCTTGTATCACTTCGATTAAGGCGCGCAGCGTTGCTGATGGATCGAGTGTTATCGACGTCGCATGGCTTCCCAGATCATCTCCTGCATGAACGCTATCTCGATCAATGGCAACTTCCAACGTGACTACTCCTTTTTTTCCGCTGTGCTGTCACTAGATCGTCCAGCGTAGAGACATCAACGGCTACCTGTCCACAGTCTGCTTTTGGCCGATTGCAGCCCTTCATGAAAGGCGGTAATCGGCCAAGAGCCGCGAGTCGACGTCCCTTAAATAAGCGCTAAGCAGGGTAAATTTCGCGATGAAAAGCGGGATAGCTAATACGAAAATTAATGCGCTGTTAGGGGCTAGCACCTATACGTGAGGCCGAGCGCGCAGGGTTTGGGGATCGGCGCGGTTGTACTCGCACAGGTTTTCGAAGCAGCGGATGCAGCTGCACTGCCGATCACAGTAGGTGCCCTCAGAGAAAGTGCCTCGAACCGTTTTACACCCGCCATGGCTTCGTGTTCGTCGAAAGCAGTGAATTCGACAATTATTATGACCGTCAGCACCTTACGCCACGCTATGCACCTTGCCAGCCAGGTGAAATGATTTGAATCCAGCGCCCGCCTTCTAGACAATCCCCGCCTTTGGCATCGAAAGGATGCGTGCGATGAAGTTCGAAGGGACTTTCCAATACATGGGCAATCACGGGATCGTGTTCAACGTCTCGCAGATCACCCTCACCGACAGCGAACGCGGGCGGCTGCGCGAGCTGCATTTTGGTGAGGCGAAGAGCGCGCACTACGAGGTCAACCGCAAGGTCGTCGAGGTGTACGACAAGATGCTGGCCAAGAACCTGCCGTGCCTGATGATGATCGGCATCTCCAAGCCGCTGACTCGGCAGCAGGGCGATGTGCTCAACGCCCAGCGCACCAGAATCGCCAACTTGGCGGCCTCGGCCTTCGCGGGCGTCACCTCTTACGTTGCCTCCCCCTACGTTGGGGCCCCCGTCGGCGCCGGTGTGCGCATGTACGTGAATGAAACCCTGCCCACCTATCATGCAGGCGACATACTGGTGAGCATCGAGGCGCAGGTGAACGGCGGTATCGGCCCGCAACGTACCGCCTCGACACTGATCATCAAGACCTGACGGGAGAAACCCATGTCTGACATTACCCAACTGGTCGCTGCTCTGGTGCTGTTCTTTCTGCTCGATCGGTTTCTTAAGTCGTACCCGCTTCGCAAGTGGTTAGGGGTACTGCTGGCGGCGATGGGGGCGGTCGGCTGCGTTGCGGCGAGCCACATCCGCTTGCTTGGATTTGACCTGGGGTTGCTGTCGATCTTTGCCGTTGCACTGGGGGTGGGGTTGTTCCTAAAGCGGCGGCGGTTCGCGCAGATGGGGTGAAGGTGGCAGGGCTCTTCAAGCTGCTTGCTGGTAGCAGATGGCCCGCCAGGAACGTCCGCAATTGATCATCGTCGGCGCTTCGGCCTATTCACGGGCGCTGGACTTCGCGCGCTTTCGCGCAACTGCCGACGAAGTCGGGGCCTTCCTGATGGCCGACATTGCCCACGTCGCCGAACAGGCGCTGGAAGCGATCGGGATTACCGTGAACAAAAATATCGTGCCGGGCGACGAGGTCAAACCCAGTGTCACCTCCGGCATTCGCATCGGCAGCGCGGCCTGCACGTCGCGGGGCATGGGCGTGGATGAATTTCGCGAGATCGGCGACATGATCCTCGCCATGCTCGGCGGAGTGCGCAGCGGCGCCCTCGACAGTCGCACCGAGCGCTCGATTCGCGAAGGCATCGGCGAACTGACCAAGCGTTTCAAGCTGCCTTACTGAGCGGTTGCCTCTAGATTTTCAGCGCATTGGCCAGGCGCAGCATGGCGGCTTCGATTTCATACGCGGTCAACGACGAGTAGCCCAGCAGCCAGCCGTATTGCTGCGGTTCGCCTGCGTACAGCTTGCTGAGTCCGGACAATTGCACGCCGGCGGTGGCCGCCTGGCGGATGGTTTTTTCTTCGCTCCAGCCCGCTTTCAGCAGACAGGGAATCTGCAACCCGCCCGGCGGCAACTGGGCGGTGACGACCTCGCCCAGGTACTTGCCAATGGCGTCATGCATGATCGAGCGGCGCCCGGCATAGAGCTTGCGCATGGCCCGCACGTGGGCGTTGTAATGGCCGTCTTCCATAAACCGCGCCAGGGTCAGTTGCAGCACTTGCGGCGTATGCCCGTCCATCATGCTGCGCGCGTAGGCAAAGGGCTTGACCAGTTCGTGGGGCAGCACCATGTAGCCCATGCGCAAGCCGGGGTAGAGCGTCTTGCTGAACGTGCCGATGTAGAGCGTGCGCTGATACTTGTCCAGACCCTGCACGCAGGCGGTGGGTTGTCCGTCGTAATGGAACTCGCTGTCGTAGTCGTCCTCGATCAGCCACTTGCCTTTTTCCGCCGCCCAGTTGATCAACTCAAGGCGCCGTTCCAGCGGCAGCGTCACGCCGGTGGGGTATTGGTGCGACGGTGTGACGTACACGCAGTTGGCGCCGCTGCGGTCGGCGTACAGCAGGTCGGTGCGGATGCCGCGTTCATCGACATCGATGGGCAGCACCTTGGCTTCAGCGATCTCGAAGGCTTTGCGTGCGCCGTAATAGCCAGGGTTTTCCAGCAGGATCGGCTTGCCGGCATCCACCAGCAACTGCGCGCAAAGGTACAAGGCCTGGCGCGTGCTGCTCAGCACCAGCACCTGATCGGGCGAACACTTGGCCCCGCGCTCTAGGTTCAGGTAGGTGGCAATCGCCTTGCGCAGCGGCTCGGCGCCTTGCGGGTCGCCGTGCAAGAGCACGTTGGCACGATAGTCCTTCATCACCTGCCGTTGCAGGCGTTCCCAGACATCCGTGGGGAAACTGCGGGTTTCCGGCAAACCGGTGGCGAAGGCCTTGATGACTTGCTGGTCGCTGACGCCGCCCGTTTCGAAGATCATCCGCCCTCGCTGGCTCAGCGCGGCGCCGGGTGCGGCGGCGTTGCTGCGCACTTCCTGGGCCTTGATGCGCCGGCGTGTGGCGCCGCGCAATTCGACGCCGACCGTGTCGCAGACGTAACTGCCGGCACCCTCGCGGCGTACGATAAACCCGTCCCGATGCAACTGCACGTAGGCGTTCTCGACGGTGTCGCGGGCGCACCCCAGTGACTTTGCCAATACCCGTGTGGCAGGCAGTTTCAGGCCGGGGCCGAGGGCGCCGTCGAGGATCAGTGCGCGCAACGCCCGCTGGATGCGCTGGTGCAAGTCCAGCAGCTGAAACTCCACGTCGTTGAGGCGCATTTTCAGGGTTTCGAGCTCGAAGGTTTTTGCCATGCGGTCTGCTCAGTCCTTTGGAATTGGCCTGTAATGGCAGGCCAGTCTATCCGTAGAATCCAGCCCTCGCCAGCCCGGCCCCACGGCGGTTCCGCTGGAAGTGCTCGCCCAGGCACACGAAGAATTTTTTTGCCGGCACCGGTATGTCGGTGATGGAGATCAGCCATCGCTCCCGCGTGTTCATGGACGTGGCCCGCCCGACAGCGCCGCGCCGCTGCTGTGTGATGCGCGCCAGCCTCTACAACGCCGTCTCGTTAACCGCAGTCGAGGCGCTGACTGACTTTATGGCTGACTTCGCACGCGCACATGGGTAACCGCCCCTGCGCGAAAAAGTGGTCTGGTCTGCTGCGCACAAGCGTAGGGGCAACCCCCACCATTCAACGGCTATAAATGACCGCCTGGCCACGGCCTGATCCATTGTCCAGCAAGGAGCCAAGACTTATGCCCTCTACTCAATCCCAGTCGTCCCTGCGTCTGCGGGATGTGCTGCACCCGGTGGTTGCCGGGCTGATTTCGGTGATCGTCAATTACGGCGGCACCTTCATTCTAGTGTTCCAGGCCGCCAAGGTTGCCGGCCTCAGCCCTGAGCTGACGGCGTCGTGGGTCTGGTCGGTGTCGATTGGCGTCGGTGTGACCGGGTTGTTCCTCAGTTGGGTGAGCCGCGAGCCGATCATCACCGCCTGGTCGACCCCGGCGGCTGCGTTCTTGATCGTTGCCCTGGCGACCACGCCCTACGCCGAGGCGATTGGTGCGTATTTGATTTCAGCGGCAGCGTTCGTGCTGCTGGGGGTATCCGGCTATTTTGAAAGGGCTGTGCGCCTGATCCCGCCTGGCGTTGCGGCGGGTCTGCTGGGCGGCATTCTCTTGCAGTTCGGCATCGGGGCATTCGCGAGCATGACGGTCGACCCGCTGTTGGTGGGGCTGCTGATCGGCGCCTACATCGTGTTCAAACGCTTGAGCGCACGCTACGCGGTGGTCGGCATTCTGGTGCTGGGGCTGGGCTTTTTGCTGATGCAGGGGCGAGTGGATTTTTCCGGATTGGCGCTGGAGTTCGCCACACCGGTATTCACGCGGCCCGAGTTTTCGCTCAATGCGTTGCTGAGCGTGGCGTTGCCGCTCTTTTTGATTACCCTCACGGGGCAGTACATGCCGGGCATGCTGGTGCTGCGCAATGACGGCTTCAAGACCAGCGCCAACCCGATTCTCAGCGTGACCGGGCTGGGTTCGCTGCTGATGGCGCCGTTCGGCTCCCATGCGTTCAATATCGCGGCAATCACGGCGGCGATCTGCACCGGCAAGGAAGCGTCCGAAGACCCTTCCAAACGCTGGATCGCCGGGGTGGCGGCAGGGGTGTTCTACATCCTGGTGGGGATTTTTGGCGTAACCCTGGCGGCGGTGTTCATGGCCTTTCCGGCGACGTTCATTACCACCCTGGCCGGGCTGGCGCTGCTCGGCACCATCGGCGGCAGCCTGGCCAATGCCATGGCGGACGTCAAATCCCGTGAAGCCTCGCTGATCACCTTTCTGGCGTGCGCCGCCAACATCACCTTGCTTGGCATTGGCGGCGCGTTCTGGGGCTTGCTCGTCGGCCTCACGGCGTATGCGGTACTCAATGGGCAACTGCCACGTCGTGAAAAAACCACTGCGGTGACCACCAACGGAGCGACCCGCTGATGACTGGGCAAGCCCAACACCTCACCACGCTCCATGCCGATCATGGTCGCTATCCGCAGGCGGTCAGCGTCGAGGACTTTCGTCGCAACCTCGCCGCTGTGCAGCAACGCATCATCGATGCTTGCCACCGCGTCGGGCGTGACCCGGCCACCGTGCGCTTGCGTGAATTGCGCGACCGCTTGCTCGCACATGTGTCCGAGGGCGTGTCGCTGCAGGAGTTGTCGATGGGCATGTCGGGCGACTTTGAAATTGCCATTGAAGAGGGTGCAACCGTGGTACGCGTCGGCCAAGCCATCTTCGGTGCCCGCGC
Organism: Pseudomonas sp. SJZ103; assembly: GCF_007828335.1. NCBI lineage: Bacteria > Pseudomonadati > Pseudomonadota > Gammaproteobacteria > Pseudomonadales > Pseudomonadaceae > Pseudomonas > Pseudomonas sp. SJZ103. The sequence continues at coordinate 300,446 of NZ_VIUN01000004.1, read as the reverse complement.
CATGCCCGATGCCTATTACTGGCCCACGGCCGACGCTAGACCGCGAAACGACGACGAGTTGCCGGCGCTCGCCCCTTAACGTTGATTGATCTCTATAGGAGGCCTGCAATGTCCGCTGCACCCGCTTACCTGATGCACACCTCGTCCCGTCAGCCGGTCTCGTTCAGCCGAGGCCTGGGCGCCCGCCTGTGGGACACCGATGGCGTTGAATACCTGGATGCCATCGCCGGCGTGGCCGTGACGAGCCTGGGGCACGCCAACCCGGAAATTGCCGCCGCCAGCGGCCGACGCGCCGCGCTCAAGCTGGCGCTGGGCAACCATCCCGAGGTGGTGGCCATTCGTGGTATCGGCTTGATGGTCGGCGTCGAACTCAACCGCCCGTGCGGCGAGCTGGTCGACGCGCGCGCGTGAAGAACAACGCCTGCTGATCACCGTCACCCGTGGCACCACCGTGCGCCTGTTGCCCGCACTGATCTGCGATGACACACAGATCGACGAGATCGCCGCACGTGTCATTCGCCTGCTGTCGCCCGCTGTTTGAATTTGTTAACCGAGGACGCCCCCACCATGTACGACTCAACGCTCACCCTGGATGCTTTCGACCCTGAACTGCGTGAGGCGATTCATAACGAAGCGCATCGCCAAGAAGACCACATTGAGCTGATCGCGTCGGAGAACTACGCCAGCCCGCTGGTCATGCAGACCCAGAGCACGCTACTCACCAACAAGTACGCCGAGGGCTATCCCGGCAAGCGCTACTACAGTGGTTGTGAATACGTCGATGTGGCCGAGCGGCTGGCGATTGAGCGGGTCAAGACCCTGTTCAACTGCGACTACGCCAACGTGCAGCCTCACGCGGGTGCGCAGGCCAACGCGGCGGTGTTCCTCGCGTTGATCAACCCCGGTGACACGGTGATGGGCATGAACCTGGCCCAGGGCGGCCACCTGACCCACGGTAACCCGGCGAACTTTTCGGGCCGGCATTACAAGATCGTGCCCTACGGGCTGGACCCGAAAACCGGTTTTCTCGACTACGACGAGATGGAACGAATTGCCCTGCAGACGCGCCCGAAAATGTTGATCGGCGGCTTCTCGGCGTACTCGCGTTACAAGGACTGGGCACGGATGCGCACCATCGCCGACAAGGTCGGCGCCATATTCTGGGTCGACATGGCCCACGTCGCCGGGTTGGTCGCCGCCGGCGAATACCCGGACCCGCTGCCCCATGCGCATGTAGTCACCAGCACCACGCACAAAACCCTGCGCGGCCCACGGGGCGGTTTGATTCTGTCGAAGGGCCAGGACGAAGCCTTCTACAAGAAACTCGATTCGGCAGTGTTTCCCGGCGTGCAGGGCGGCCCGCTTATGCACCAGATTGCAGCCAAGGCCGTGGCGTTCAAGGAGGCGCTGACGCCCGAGTTCCGCGTCTACCAGACCCAAGTGGTGATCAACGCCCGCGCCATGGCGGCGGTGCTGCAAAAGCGCGGCTACAAGATCGTCTCGGGCGGAACCGACAACCACATGATGCTGATCGATCTGTCCGACAAGCCCTACACCGGCAAGGACGCCGATGCGGCATTGAACAGCGCCTACATCACCGCGAATAAAAACTCGGTGCCGAATGACCCACGCTCACCCTTCGTGACCTCCGGCTTGCGCATCGGCAGCCCGGCGGTGACGACGCGGGGCTTCGATGTCGAGGCCTGCGAGCAAGTGGCAGGGTGGTTGTGCGACGTACTCGACGCCCTGGAATATGGCGACAGTGACAAGGTCGGCCACCACGTGCGCGAACAGGTTGTCGCACTGTGCCGGCGTTATCCGGTTTATCGCTGAATGGGTTTGGGGGGGGCGTGTGGACGGCCCCTGATTCACTTCTTTGCCGATAAGGACGCTCATGCAGCCTGCTTCCAGCTTTATCAGGCGTTCGATCTGGGGGAGTGGGTGCGTCGTGATGATCTGCCGGAGACTGATCCCGGTGAGCCCGAAAGTCACAGCCCAGGGTACGTCCCAAAAAAATGATCTCGATTTGCTGGCTCACCGGGTCCTGCCGCTTCAACTGCGTGTTGGAAGTGGAATCAACTTTTCATGTGATCGTAATGGCGGGTGGTCAGGGTTACATCGTGCACGTTCGTAACGGACTGCTCTTAAAGCACTTCGGTGGTGATATTGAGAATTTGATCCGCATCCCAGATGCTGGGTAGCACACTCGTTTCACATGGGCTGTAGCTTAGGCTTTTCAAAGGAGAGGCTGAGGCCTGGTGCACTGAGCGTTTGTCTTTAGATGGGATTAGGAATATCCAAGTCTCGCTCGCGGATGGGTTTATTACGGGGGAGGGATGGTACTCACCCAAAAAAGTAGTCAGGAATGACGGGCAGTAAGCGGCTAAAAGCAGCCGCTTTCGAGTGACACTACGGCCTGTCTGGGAGCCAGGTCTGATATCAAAATATTCATTCAGTTTCATTTGTTGATGGCCTGGGCTGTTGCCCTAATGCTCCAACACGAACTCGTGCATTGGAGCTAATAATGAAAAAACGCCAACCGCTACTTCAACTCAACACCTTGGCCGTGGCACTGGCATTTGCCTTGCCGGCCATCAGCTACGCAAGCGATCAGTCCGACTCCAAGGGTTTTGTCGCGGACAGCAGTTTAAGCATTCTCAACCGCAACGTGTTCTGGAACCAGAACGGCAGCGGCAACCATACCCGTGACTGGAGCCAGGCGCTGATGGCGACCTACAGTTCGGGCTTCACCCAAGGCACTGTTGGCATCGGCATCGATGCGTTCGCCGACCTGGCGTTGCGTATCGACGGGAACACCGACCGTGCCGGTGGCCCAACCATTCCATCCGACGCCAATGGCAATCCGGATCGAGGCTATGCGAAGGCCGGTGGTGACATCAAGTTCCGTGTTTCCAACACCACGCTCAAGATCGGCGACTTGCAGCCCACGGCGCCAGTGCTCGCCACTGCCGATAACTACCTGATGCCGCAGACTGCATCGGGCTTCCAGGTCGACAGCCATGAGATCACCGGCCTGAACCTGGAGGCCGGCCATTTCACCTCAGGTACCGGAAACACCACCACCTCGCGCAGCGGCGACATTCTTGCCAGCTATGCCGGTGTGGCGGCACCGTCGGCCAGCTTCGCGGGGGGCAAGTACCAGTTCAGCAAGGAGTTCACCGCGTCGCTGTACGGAGCGCACCTGGAAGACGTCTGGAATCAGTACTACGTCAACTTGAACCTTGTTCACCCACTGACGACTGACCAATCCGTCGCACTGGACTTCAACCTCTACCGCACACTGGACGACGGCAGCGCCAAGGCCGGGACCATCGACACCACTGCAGCCTCGCTGGCGGCGGCCTACACCGTGGGTGCGCAAACCTTCACCCTGGCCGGACAGAAGGTTAATGGTGACGAACCATTCGACTATGTCGGTTTTGGAGGGACCAACGCCGGCGTCGGTGCTGGCCGCTACGGAAACTCAATCAACCTCGCTGACTCGGTGCAGTACTCCGACTTCAACGGCCCCGGCGAGAGGTCCTGGCAGATGCGCTATGACTTGGACATGAGCACCTTTGGCGTCCCAGGCCTGAGCTTCATGGCCCGTCATATCCGCGGTTCCGGCATCGACGGAACGCACACTCCCGGCAATTCGGCCTACACCGGGTTCTATGGTGCCAACGACCAGGAACACGAAACCGACGCCGAAGTGAAATACGTAGTACAGAGCGGCCCGGCCAAAAAACTGTCCTTCCGGCTGCGCGAGGCTTTGCACGATGGCGATGCATCCACCGGGGGGCACCTGGTGCAGACGCGCCTGATTACCGAATATCCGTTGAATATCCTCTAAACAAACAGGCCAGCCCGGTTGCTGGACCAACCGGGCGGGCTACCTTCTAAAAACGCTGCGGTTTTGGTTGGTAAGCGGTGTCCTGCCAATTGAGCGTAAACCGTAAGCGGGCGACGAACACAACGCGCCGAGGCCGCTCGCCAAATGCTAACCGACAGCTGCTGTTGAATTGCCGTCATACATTCGCTCGCTGAAGCGGCGGCGTTGCCGGTCCTGAGAATTCATACTTAAAGCAAGTCTTCAGGTCGCATCGTCAAAATGATTTTCCCGACGTTCTGGGAAGATTCCATCCGGCGGTGAGCATCGGCAGCCCTTGAGAGCGCAAACGTGCTGTCGACAACCGGCTCAAGGCTTCCGGCACCCTCAAAGCGATCAAGCCAGTGCTCGCGGAAACGCTTGATCATCGCGTGCTTCTCCGGCTGCGTGCGCGACTTCATGACCGTACCGATGATTTGCAAGTGGCGGTAAAGAATGTCCTCCAGCGCCACCGTGACGTTTCCGCCACCGGCGAGAATCCCCACCTGAACCAAGCGACCGCCCCGTGCAAGGGACGCAATATTGCGGGCGAAGTAGGGCTGTCCGATAAAGTCGATGATCACATCGACGCCGCGACCCTGGGTTTTGTCGGCGATCACTTCAGCGAAATCCTGGGTCTTGTAGTCGATCGTCACGTCAGCCCCCAGATGCTCGACACGCGCCAACTTGCTTCCTTCGGTTGTCGCATACACCGTGGCGCCGGTGGCGTAAGCCAACTGCACAGCGGCAGAGCCGACGCCGCCAGCGGCCGCGTGAATCAACACTGAATCGCCAGCCTTGAGCCGAGCCAGATGCATCATTGCTTCATGGGCCGTGACGAAGACCTCGGGAATGGCTGCCGCGTGTACATAGTCAAGCTGCGCGGGGATGTGCATGGCCATGCGGTAGTCGATGCGGGCCAACTCGGCGTAGGCACCGCCGCCGACCACGCCCATGACTCGATCTCCCACCTCGAACCCTGTCACCGCGCTCCCTTTGCCGATCACTTCGCCGGCGATTTCCAGGCCGATGATCAGCGAGTCACCGAAGTTCGGATGGCCGTACCCACCGGTCCGGTGAGTCAGGTCCGCACGGTTCACCCCCGCGGCATAGACACGCACCAGCAGGTCGTCAGGACGGACTTCAGGATTGGCGACCTCTACTAGTTCCAGGACGTCTGGCAGACCAAACTCTTTGATGTTGATGGCTTTCATTCAGTTGTCCTCCGTTTCGCTAAACGTGGCATTGGCGATAGCCGATGCGGTGATGGCGCCAGGGAAGCCCACGTAAAAAGACAGGTGCGTGAACGCGCGCGCGGCTTCCCGAGGACTTTTGAAATTGAGCTTGGACATGGCGAGTTCCTTAAACCTGGCTGATGAATTTGTGGGTGAGATAGTGCTCGATGCCTTCAATGCCGCCTTCGGAGCCGTGACCGCTTTCTTTGATGCCGCCGAACGGGAGCTCGGTTGCGACGATGCGGTATTGGTTGATCCCAATCATCCCGGCCTCTAATCCATCAGCGACATCAATGGCTGTGCGCGCGCTGGAGGTGAACGCGTAGGCCGAGAGTCCGTAGGGCAGGCGGTTGGCTTCTTGCAGTCCATCGGCTAGCTCATCGAACGGCATCAGTACGGCGATGGGGCCGAAGGGTTCTTCGTGCATGACGCGGGCGTTCATCGGCACATCCGCGAGAACGGTGGGCTGGAAGAAGTAGCCTTCGCCTGACAAGGCTTCGCCACCGACCAATACCCGTGCACCTTTCTCGACGGCATCGGCGACCAGTTCTTCCATTTTTGCCAGCTGCCTTGGGTTGGCCAACGGTCCGACCTGTGTGTCCGGATGCAGGCCGTCGCCGATTCTCAGCGCTTGGGTCGCAGCGACAAAGTGATCGACAAAGGCTTGATAGGCGCGACGCTGGATCAGAAACCGAGTGGATGAAATGCACACCTGCCCGGTGCCGCGAAACCGGTTCGCGACACCTTCGACGGCGGCTTTTTCAATGTCGGCATCTTCGAATACCAGCACCGGTCCGTGCCCACCCAGTTCAAGGGTGATGGGCTTCACGCCTTCAGCAGCTCGTGCAGACAGCAGACGACCGATGGGCACCGAACCGGTGAAGGTCACTTTGCGAATGATCGGTGAGGCGATCAGATGGCTGGACACTTGGTCCGGTACGCCGAAGACCACTTGCAGCACACCCTTGGGCAATCCTGCATTGTCGAGTGCACGCGCCAGGGCCAGCGCTGTGGAAGGGCTTTCTTCACCGGGTTTGAGAATGACGCTGCAACCCGCGGCAAGTGCTGCCGAGAGCTTGCGTGCCGGGGTGATGGCCGGGAAATTCCATGGTGTGAATGCGGCCACTGGGCCGATGGCCTGGCGTTTGACCAGTTGCAATACGCCTAGCCGGTTGGACGGGACCACACGGCCATCGATACGCCGTGCGCTTTCGGCGAACCATTCGAAATACTCCGCCGCACGGGTCACTTCATCCAGGCTTTCTTTCAGCGGTTTGCCTTCCTCCAGGGTCATCTGCGCGGCAATCTGCGGTGCACGTTCGAGGATCAGGTCGGCGGCACGCTTGAGGATCTTGGCGCGTTGGTCAGGCACGGTCTGGCGCCACTGCTCGAAGCTCAGGCGAGTCACTTCAAGGGCATGATCAAGGTCGCCCGCGGTGGCGAGTGGGACGCGTCCGATTTCCCGGCCGGTTGCCGGGTTAACGACGGCGGCAGTATCGCGCCCTTCGGCACTGATCCATTCACCACCGATGAAAAGATAAAGCGGGTCGTAAGAAGTCTTCATGATGTGCCCTTCAGTTGGTTGTCGGAGATTCAGATGAAACCCGGCGCCTGTTCAGGCGGCCTGTGCAACCCAGTCTATGGAAGGAGGGGCCATTGATTTAGACGGGCCAAAGGGAATCATTGTTGTCGCCAGAGGTAATATCGAGCCGCGGGCCGAACGTGTAGCATCCGGAAAAATGCGCGTTATCACGGGTGAGCATCAGATCTACAGGAAGGTCGCGATGGATAAGCTTTCGAACATGTCGGTGTACATAAAGGTTGTCGAGATGGGCAGTTTCACGGCCGTGGCCAATCATCTGGACTCAACGGTCGGTAACGTATCGCGTGCTGTCTCCGCGCTTGAAAACGTGCTCGATGCGCGCCTGTTGCAACGCTCGACCCGACGCCTCTCGGTCACCGATGCGGGGCGACGGTTCTATGAGCGCTGCACGAAAATTCTGGCTGATCTGGAGAGTGCCGAAGCCGAAGCCAGCAATGCCGCGCTGGAGCCTCGGGGAACACTGAGGGTGCATTGCGTCCCCGGACTGGCCCGGCATCTGGTCACCGGGGCCGTGCTGGAATACCGCCAGCAATTCCCGGAAGTGACCGTGGATTTATTGCTCTCGCAACGCATGCCTAACCTGTTGGAAGACCAACTGGATGTCTCGATTCTGATCGCCCGAGCGTTACCCGATTCGGCGTATGTCAGCCAAAAGATCGGTGTCAGCCATTGTGTGCTGGTGGCGTCGCCAGACTACCTGGCTCGGAATGCGGCCCCCGAGACGCCTGAAGATCTGCGCGATCACCAGTGTCTGCTATTGGGTACCGTTGACTATGTGCGGGATGAGTGGCAGCTGAAGAGCAAGGCAGGGGACGCGACATTTGTCCCGACAGGGCCAAGTTTCAGCGTCAACGATATGGATGCGATGGCACATGCCATTCGAGAGGGGGCGGGGATTGGCTTGCTGGCCGGGTTCACGGCCGTCGACGATTTGCGTTCCGGCAAGCTCGTGCGGATTTTGCCTGACTACCATACCTATGAGCGCAACGTGTACGCCGTCTATACCTCCCGGCAGTTTGTCGATGCAAAAATCACCCGGTTTATTGAAGCGCTGAAAGATCGGGTTGGCAGTCAACTGGCGGCCACGGCCAAAGAACTTATCGATTGAAATGCCGCAGGGCAAAAAGGTATTTGTGCCTCGATGAACACGCTTCGAGGCGCAATGATTGGCGAACAGGTTGCTTATCCCTGGCTGCAACGGCCCATGACGCTATAGGCCAGTACGTGCTGTTTGCCTTGTGAATCCTGGTAGGTCATGTGCGTCGGCACGACTGCGCAAACATCCGGCACCGGGTCTTCATAGATGACCTTCGCGACATCAAGGTGGGTGCCGTATCCATATTGCTCAACAGGTTTAGTCTTTGCAGTACCGTCCTGTGCCGCTACCACAGAGCTGAAGCCCAAGAGTGCGACGATGATCATTGCCGTTTTCATAATGAGATTTCCTAAAGTAAGTGTGATGTTGCTGGCAGGACGAACTTTAGGCTTGAGGGTTTTGCGCAAACAGGCGCGGATCAGGGAAAGACTTTTCTCAATTCCGAACACAATCGTGAGGTGTCTGACGATAGCGCTTTTTTTATTTGTGGCCGTCCACTTTTGGGCGATTGCGGCCCTTCGCGACAGGCAGAAATCGGCCAAAAGCGGACTCTCGAGGTCTATCGCTTTCTACCCGTAGTAACCGGTCAGCCCGGTAGACATTGTCTAGTGAAAACGTCTGCTCAGGCCTGGCTGATATCCAGCAATCGAGGCATGGCAATCGCCAGATAATCCTGCGTATCGAGCACCATCGACGCATCCAGCCGCCCCGCGTTGAAGGCTATTTCGGCGTAGCCTGTGGTCAAGGCTGGATCGACGATCAATTGAATCCGCTCATCGAAAACAAAAGGAGGGATGGCGCCGATCCGGCACCCGGTCAGTTCCATGGCGGTTTCGGCCTTCACCAGCTCGGCTTTTTTCCCGCCCAGGGCCGCTCCGACTTTCTTCATGTCCAGCTTCTGGTCGCCCGGCAGTATCACCAGTGCATAGGGTCCGGCCTGACCCTTGAGGGCGCAAAGCATGGCCTTCGCGCCTTGGCCGGGCTCGGTGCCACGGATTTCGGCAACGCGCGCAGACTGGCCCTCGGCGTCGTGCATCAACACCCGGTAGGAGGCTGAGTGGGCATCGAGTAGGGCCACGAGGCGATCGAACATGGGATGCATGTAGTTTTCCTCTGGTTTACAGGAACAGGTCGTAGGACAGTTTGCTGATCAGAATCACCAGTAACACCAGGAATAGAGCCCGGACAAAGGGCACGCCTTTATGAACCGCCAGCCAGGTGCCCGTGAGCGCGCCCAGGATGTTGAATGCCGCCATGGGGATTGCGATCAGGTAGAGCACGTTACCCGTGGGAATGAAGAATATCAGTGCCGCTACGTTGGTCGCGATGTTCACTAGCTTGGCCGATGCCGAGGCATGAAGAAAGTCGAAGGCGAAGCAGCGGATAAACAGGAAGATCAGGAAGCTGCCAGTGCCGGGACCGAACAGACCATCGTAGAAACCGATGGCGCCGCCGATGACGATCGCCAGCAGTTTTTCCTTGGTGCCGATGCGCATGGGTTTGTGCAGGGCGCCGAAATCTTTTTTCCAGAAGGTGTAGATCGCCATCAGTACAATCAACACCAGCACCGCCGGCCGGATCATCGACTGGGGTACGAACGACACCGTGGCGGCTCCGAAGAAGGCCATGACAAAGGCCGCGCAGGCGGCGGGGATCACAAGACCCCAGTCGATCACCACCTTGCGCACGAAGGACCGGGCCGCGAATGCGGTGCCGCAGGCGGCCGCGACCTTATTGGTACCTAGCAGCGCCGCCGGTTGGGCGGTGGGTAGCACGTTGAACAGCGCGGGAATCTGGATCAGTCCGCCGCCGCCCACCGCCGCATCGATCAGGCCGGCGGCGAAGGCGAACACGCAAAGGATGACAATGTCGACCATGAAATCAGGCTCTGACTATGTAGGGTTGATGAGGGTCCAGCGGTAACACGCGTGCCGGATCATTGACCCCGAAGACACGCAACATCCAGCGATCACGGCCGTCGTAGCGGGGTGTAAAACCATCCCGGGCATGCAGGGTTTGCTGGTTCTTGAAGATCAGCATGTCCCCTGGTTGCAGCATTACGGGGTGCACGACATCGGGATGATTGGCGGCGGCGGCGAACAGTTGGAGGGCAAACTGCGCATTGGCGCAGGTCGCTTCGACACTCGCTTTGTTGTAGCGGCAATACAGGCCATCGGTTGCGCTTCTGTACAGCAAGGGGACATTTTCCAGCACATTCCCCTGTTTGCCGAAGGAGGCCGGTCGGCGAACGGTGAAATTCGGTCGTGACAATTCTTCTTCGACGTAGGCCGGCAGGATGGCCAGCACCTCGTCAATGGCGACGATGCGCGTCGGCACGTCGAGCTCGCAGCGCAGGCCGGTCAGGGACAGGTACTCCGGACAGGCCGACAACTGCGAGACCGGTTCGCAGGTCAAAGGCAGGTGAGGGTTGTCGACATGCATGTCCAAATCCGCGCGCGAGCCATAGGAGCTCTTTTCGGTCTCTCGCTTGTGCTTGGGCGATACGTGACGGAACACTGTGTCGTTGCTTTCACCCTCGTACGCCAGCGGACGGGTTTGCAGAGTTTGCAGCACGGACAAAATAGCCCCGGCCAGAATCGACAAGTTCTCGATACCCGGCTCCAGGTCATAGGGCGTGGCGGGCAGTTGCGGGTCCAGCGGCAGCCCCCTGACGATCATCGCCACTTCACGGGCCTGTGGAAAATTGCGTAGCTGCTGGATTTTCTCGCTGCACAGGACACTTTCCAGCAACCGCCCCAGGATCGGCATGTGGCGGATACCCGAGGCGCTATCGGTCACGTCCAGCGATGCCAGACCAGCCTGAAGTGTGCGTTGTTCTTCGAGCGACAGATGAATTTGCCGTATCTCCCGTCGGGTCGAAGTCACTGATTTTCTTTCCAGCCATTCATGCATTACTTCATCAGCACAAGCTGCGGCTTTCCCGATTACTTCATCCAGCTTCGACACGTCCTTGCGCTCCTGTCTGCCCCATCCTTCTGGGTTGAGCGGGAAGGTTAACGGAAGAGCCTTTTTTGTGTTGCAATGCCGCGTTGTGAAAAATGCAATGAGGTGGAGAGTGGCATTGAATATGTTGGGGGAACTTGAAGCCTTCGCGACCGTGGCTCGCAAGCGCAGCTTCGTCGCCGCGGCACGGACGCTGGGACGCTCCCCCAGCGCACTGACCCGCGCCGTTCAAGCCCTGGAGGAAAGTGTGGGGCTTAAGTTGTTCAATCGCTCGTCCAATGCCGTGAGCTTGACCGAAGCGGGTGAATGCTTATTGCCCCACGCGTACAAAATGCTCGACCTGCAACGTGAGGTGGATGAAGACCTGGCCGGTCTCAGCGGCCTGGCCTCCGGCTGGATCCGTTTTTCCGCCCCCGAGCTTCTCGGACACGGGGTATTGCCCCGGTTGATCGCGCAATACTGCGAGCGCTATCCAGAAGTTAACATCGACGTGATTTTCACCGATGAGATCATCGACCCGGCCAAGAGCAAGCTGGACTTCTCGATTCGCGGCGCGTTTCCACAATCCAGCGACTTGATCGGCTTTGCGCTCTGGAGTTACTCACGTTACCTGTATGCCAGCCCCGGCTACCTGGAGCGCAACGGCATGCCCGATTCCATCGAGGCACTGGAGTCGCATTCGCTGATCCTGCATACGGCGCCGCGGATTCTCAAGGAATGGAATTTTCGCAGTGAGGAGCAGGCCATCAGCTTTCGGGTTCATCCAAAATTTCGTTTCAGCTCCGGTCTGGCGGTATTCCAGGCAGCCTTGGCGGGCGTCGGGATCGCCCGCTTGGCGGATTGGATGGCGGAGCCCGAAGTGGAAGCGGGGCGCTTGCTCCGGGTTTGTCCTGAGTACAAGCTCACCTCCAGCAGCGGTGAGAGCCCACAGATGCACGCGGTGTACCCGGCCGGAAATTTGCCGCTGCGGGTGAAGGCATTGATGGAGATGATCCGTGGCTTAGGTGAAAACCTCGAATGTAAACGCGGTTCAGCACTCATATGAGGTTACGGGGCGTTCAGGCAGTTGATGAGACGCTAACACGCTGAAACCCACCCTCGGCTACCGCAGACGAGCATCGACAAGATGCTACGCCGAGGATTTTGTATTAGAACTTCACTGGCGCGATGGTGATTATCGACGCCGGCAATGGGTGAAAAGCAGGAAAATGCCGCGCCCATATCGGCGCGGTCCCTGACGGGGCGCAATTCCCCAAACACCAATGCCCCTGTGGGAGCGAGCCTGCTCGCGATGGCATAGCGTCAGCCAACATCAATGGAAGCGCTGGCCTCCTCGCGATCACACTGGTTTTTTGATGTTTACCGGACGATATCTTGAGCGCTTGGCTGATTGTTGCCTGTCACGAACGGCTGCAATCGACCCAGAGCTGCCACTCAGCTCGCCGTTCAGACCGTTTTACACGTTAACCAGGCACCCCAGAACAGACTGCTGAAAAAACGGGTAGCGTCCCCAAACCCCGCATCATGCAAAAGCTTCTGAACAGCCGCCTCAGAATGTGGAGGGTCAGCGCCTTGAAGAATTTTCCCAAGTTTGACTTTCACTTCATCCGGACTGGCTCCGTGCTGCCGCCAACGTTGCCCCCAGGCGGCGAGGAGCAACGGCTGGCTGGCATAGGCATATTGGTTGCCGGCGACAATCAGCGGAGCCCCCGGTTTCAGACGAGCCTGAATGGATCGCAGAATCTCTCCCTTGGCATCATCCCCATCGAGATGATGGAGTACACCGATCAAAGTGGCTGCGTCGTAGGACTCATCTGCGGCCAAGTCTTCAACGTGCCCAAGGTGCATGTCCGTTCTTTCAAGCATGTTGTTGACGACTAACTGCTGTTTCGCGGTTTCCAGCATCGATTCAGATGGATCAACGGCGGTGAAGCGCCAGCCCGGCTCAAGCCTGGCCATCGAGATGATCTCCTGCGCCGTACCGCCAGCGCCGACTACCAGTATTTTTGCCGAGCGAATATTTCCAAGACTTGCCGCGAGCATGCACGCCACCAAGTCCTGACAAGCGTCATAACCTGCCAGTGCGATACGGCTCTGTCGTCCATATTCACTAGCCCGAGCATTATCAAACTTTTCAGCAGAGTTAATTGGTGAGTTCAAGGTGGTTCTCCATGTCCTTGAATCAACTTAGGTCATAAAGAGTAATAACAAAAATTAATTAATTTTATTAATTGCATTCCTACTGGGAATACTAAGGCGCTCAGGTATCGTCCAAGCGACAGTTAGCTTAGGGTCGATTTCAACTGGTCGTGGCAGGCAGCAATCGGCTCAGGCCAATAGCAGTCATTCAGGGCAGTACAAACGGCTGACTTTTCACGATGAAGAAGAGTGAATGAGATCTCCTGTCGAGTGGTGGATCCGCTCAACATTCCAAGGGAGCCAATGCTCAGTTCACTCGTACCAAATGGTCAGCCACAAACGCCTGACCGATTAGAACTGATGGCCTCCTGGTGGGGTTTTACGAAAACAGTCTTGGCTGCGACAGCCTTATCGTTGGTACGTGGCAGGCTGATCAGATTGGACGCCCCAATTCTTGATCAGCCTTTCACGTTAACCCCGATACAGGCACTCACCGTTATAGTGTGCCCGCCACGCTTTCATGCAAACGGCAGTGGCACACGGAATGGTTGGCAATTAGTGCTTTAAAAAATTTACTCAATTAAGTATTTTGCAGCGATACCGGGGCGATAAGCGCCCCTCTTTTTACTCGTGACAAGGATCTCCTGTGAGCGGACTGCGTGAACGTCAGAAAGCCGAACGCCGGCAAGCTATCAGCAAGGCCGCGATCGAGCTGTTTGAGCGCCAGGGTTTCCAGAACACCACCATCGAACAGATCGCCAGCCAGGCCGGGGTGTCGCCGCCGACGGTGTTCAAGTACTTCGGCAACAAGCAGGAAATCATCCTGGAAATCCTGCACCACGCCGATCAACGCGCAATCACCGACACCCGCAGCAGGATCCACGAAATAGACGATCCGGTCGAGGCGCTATGCCACCTGGAACGCCTTCTTACCGGCTATGCGTTGGAAGTCATGCACCCCAGCCTGTGGCGTGAACTGCTGCCACTGATCCTGTTCGGTGGCAGCAATGAACTGCCCGCAGGCTATCGGGCCATGAATGATGCGCTCAGGGCCGAGATCAGCGAGCTGCTGCGGGAATTGCAACGGGCCGGCAAGCTGCGCCCGCAACTCGATGTGGAATTGGCCGCGTTCCTGTTGAACGACTATTCGCACCTGCAACTGTTCAGGCTGGTGAACCAGGAACACCCGGATATCGACGCGCACTCTACCCAGGTCAGGCGTATCACCGAGCTGCTGTTCTACGGCATGCAGGCCTGACAGCTTCCAGGGTCGGGCCTCAGTAAAAGCGATAGCAGCGAATCACCACCTGGTCAGCGCCCGGGTAATGCACCAGGCCGATAAAACTTGAACGGGTGAGCCAGTCCAGCCGCCCCTTGGGCACCTGGAACACCGGCGTGCAGGTGCAGCGGTACTCCGTTTCAGGAATCGGCCATTGGCCGTCGCGCTCCAGCTGGCGTCCGTACTCAGTCATGGTCAGCACGCCGCGGTTACGGATGTTGATCACCTCGCCTTCGTCGGTCCTCACGCTGTAGCGGGCATCCAGTTGACCAATGCCATCCGGGCGCAAAAGAAAGCAATCTTCTCCGCCCGCCAGGACCTGGCCGCTGATGCCGACCCCATCGAAATCCCCGCCCACTATCGGGTAATTGCAGCGCAGGCCTTCAACGCTGGCGCCCAGCATCACACCTGGCCCTATCGCGACGCGAAGGGTCAGCACTCGCTGCAAGTTGGGGGCAATGTCCGCCCGTTCAGTCATGGCAAGCTCCAAGCCCGGCGCGCACGCACCGGGCCACACTGATCAGCGGTTGCTCTTGATGGCGGTCCAGGTGCGGGTACGGATGCGCTCCGCGGCAGCCGGGATCGGCTCCAGGGCGAACAGGGTCTTGCGCGCTTCGTCCGGCACATACATGTTCGGGTCGTTGCGGATGCTGGCGTCCACCAGCACAGTGGCGTCCTTGTTCGGGTTGGGGTAGCCGATCTTGTTGCTGATGCGCGCAATCACGTCCGGGCGCAGGATGTAATTGATGAACGCATGGGCCTCCGCCAGATCGGGTGCCTTGGCCGGGATCATCATCACGTCCGACCACATCGGCGCGCCTTCCTTGGGCAGTGCCATCTCGACCTTGACGCCCTTGCCAGCTGCATCTGCCAGTCGTGTGGCCAGTGCGACACCGCCGGACCAGCCCACGCCCACACAGATATCACCGTTGGCCAGGTCCATGCCGTAGCGTGACGAGTTGAAGTAACTGACGTAAGGGCGAATCTTCATCATCAGGGCCTGGGCTTGTACATAGTCCTCGCGCTTCTGGCTATTGGGGTCGAGGCCCTTGTAGTGCAAGGCAATCGGCAGGATCTCGTTGGCGGCGTCGAGAAAACCCACGCCACAACTGGCGAGCTTGGCGAGGTTTTCTTCCTTGAAGATGATGTCCCAGCTGTTCATCTGCACGTCAGGGCCGAGGGCTTTGCGCACCTTGTCGACGTTGTAGCCGATCAGCGTGGTGCCCCACAGGTAAGGCACGGCGTAGCGATTGCCGGAGTCACCTGCGGTTTCCAGGGTTTGCATGAATTGCGGGTCCAGGTGCTGCCAGTTTGGCAACTGCTTGCGATCCAACGGCTGCACGGCCCCGGCCGTGATCAAGCGTCCCAGGTTGGCGGAGCCGGGAAACACCACGTCATACCCGGAGTTGCCCGTCAGCAGCTTGGACTCCATGGTTTCGACGCTGTCGAACACATCGTAAACCGGGCGAATGCCGGTTTCCTCCTGGAAGCTCTTGAGCACCTCGGGTGGCAGGTATTCGATCCAGTTGTAGATCCGTACGGTGCGTTCTTCAGCCAGGCAAAAACCACTGATGAGCAACGAGGCGACAGTGCCCAGCACGGTGTTACGCAAAAATCTGTTCATGATCAAAACACTCCAGCGCGGCCGCGATGGCTCGCAGCACTTAATAGCGGTAGGTGAAATACAGTTCCAGCGCACTGAACATCTGGTCGTTGCCGAACACCTGTTTGGCGGCGGCCAGTGGCTTGACCCAGTTGTAGGACAGCGACGTATAGAACGACGGCGTGGGTGTCCAGTCGAGGAAAACCACACTTTCGTCAGCAAAGCGCCGATCGCTGACCGGTGCGCCCATGTAGTTTTTCTCGTCCAGCCAGAACTGGTAGTGAATCGCGCCGAGGGTCAGGGTGTCGTTGAGGTGGGTCTTGAGGGAGAACTGCTGAACGTTTTCGTTGCTGTTGAACAGCAGGTAGTTGCCGACCACGTCCCCGACCAGCCAGGTGCTCCAGTCGACGAAGCCTTTGCTCAGTGGGTCCCAGGTTTTCTGGCGGTTGTCGGTGAGGTTGTCGTCGCCGGAAAAGCTCGCGTAGCGGTAGCCGAGGATCGGCGTCAGCGGCAAGGTGCTGAAGGCATAGTCGGCCTGGGCATACCAGGCGTTGGCATCGTAGTCGACACCCTCGCCGCTGCCACGCTCCAGCGCGTACTCGGCATTCAGCGTCAGCGCCTGTACGCCGGGCACCTTGGCGTTGAGCGCCCGCAGGTTGTACACCTGCATCCCGTCCCGACGGCGCGGGAGCGTGCTGCCTCTGGGGCCAAGGGCGTTGACCTTCATGGCCATGGCGCCGAGCGTCACCTGGTCATCGAGGTTGTAATCGAGGTTGACGCCGGTCATGCGGAAATCGCCCAAGTCGTCATCGGTACGCAAGGTGAAGGCCTGAGACTTCAGCGCGCCATGATCCCAGGCCAGGATCGCCGAATCCTTGAACGCGGTTCGCGGGCCGAGCCAGTAGGCGCCATCCTTGTACTGGTCGAGGTTACCGTCCATGACGATGAACCCCGTACCGATCATGTAGTTCTGGCGGCCGGCGGTGAGCTTCCACTCGCCGGCGCGAAAACCGCCGTAGAGTTCTTCGGCTGCGGCCTTGCCATCGGAGCTGCGGCTGAAGCCACCCGCATCGCCATCGCCGAAGGTGCTCGCCGCCACCAGGGAACCGCCCGCCAGCAGGCTGAAATCCGGTTGCAACGCATACTCAAGCTTGACCCCCGGCTTTACGTAGACCTCTTGCCAGTTGATCCTGGCGCCGCCGTTTTTACCGTTGCGTGCATCGACCTGGCCGCTGCCGAAGTTGACGCCACGGGTAAACAGCGTCGCCCCACCCGCCGTGAGATTGACTTCACCCTTGAGGTTGCCGTCCTCAAAGGTGTAGCCCGCCAACGCGACGTGGGTGGTCAAGGGTAAGCCGAACGCTAACAGCGCTCGGGAAAAACGCTTGGTGAAAACCATAAGAAGCTCCTGTGGAATTATTGTTGTTACAGGGCAGTCAATGGCGACGCAGGGCGCCGCCAACACATGGGCAAGCCAGGTGAATAGAACGCAAGACTCTTATTGTTTGGGCGTGGATCAGTGACTCAGGTGCGCGGTGATCGCGCGCAGCATGCGCACGCTGTCGTTATCGAACGGGCTGACCGCATCGGTGAGCGACGATTGCTTGACGATCACCACGCCGGACGGCTTGTCGATGAACAGGTATTGGCCGTGGATCCCTCCGGCCATCAGGGCCTGGCTGTGGTCGTTGAACACGTACCACTGGCTGCGATAGGACGCACCTGGCGTCCAGCTGGAGAACTCGGCATTTTGCGCGTAGATCGCCGGATCAGAACCGGCGGCGATACGGGCCACGGTCTCGGGCGACAGCAGCTCAACACCGTCTTGGCGACCGTCGTTGGCGAGCAGGCGGCCGAAGCGTGCCATGTCTCTCAAGGTGGCACTGAAGCCCGCCCCGGCAACGTTACGGCCCCAGGGATCAGCCATGAAATAACCGTCGCGCTCGCACCCCAAGCGCCCCCAGATCTGTTCCAGCATCTGACTGCACGCCTGGCCCGAGGCACGTTCCATGACCCATGCCAAGACTTCGGTGGTGGCGGTCACGTAATGGAAAAAGCCGCCGTGTGCGCCACGTTTTTTCAGTGACGGCAGGTATTGGTACAGCGATTCAAACTGGGCGTATTGCGCCGGTGCCGGCTGGAAACCGCAGGCATAACCGTACTGCGAACTCTCGGAGGCGGGATCGTCATACACCTCGCTGTAGTCGATGCCCACCGCCATGTCGAACAACTGACGCACCGTGGCATCACCAAACGCACTGCCCACCAGCTCAGGCACGTAGTACGCGGCGGGCAGCTCGGGCTTGAGCATGCCGTTGGAAACCAGTTGTTCGCCGAGGGTGCCGATCAGCGACTTGGTCACCGAGAACATGATGTGCCGGTCATCCGCGCGCTGGCCGTTGAAGTAGCGCTCGAACAACACCGTATCGCCCTGCATCACCAAAAAGGCGTCGGTCTGGCTGGCCACAAGGTGTTCGATAACGCTGATGCTCAGCCCACACTCGCTGTCGAAATACAGGCGGTCCAGCGCCTTGGGCGCTTCCTTGAGCTGACCGGCAGGCGTTGAACCCGCCGCCACATCAATCGTGGGACGCAGCCGCGCCAGATGACGGAACCCCCACTGGCTGAAGGGCGCGCGCATCCAGTTGTGCCACGTTACTCGGTGATTCGGCTCGGCCGGGAAGCCCTGCATCAGCGCAGGTGCCACGCGGGTTGCAAAGGACGACTCGTTGGCCTCGACGTAAAGAGTCGCCAGTACAGAGGGGATTTTAAGACTCATCGGGATAACCCTGAAAATGACTCTGCGTGGGAGCAGATGCACAGGAATAATTATCCGATATTTTATTTTAGTCAATAAAACATTTTACTCGATATCTATTCGATCAATTGTACGACAGCAAACCAGTGGCAAGGAGGTCCCTCGAGAAACGCCCATGGCGTGGGCAAGAACGCGAAGATCTTTTCCGAGGTCAATGCCTTCGCAATCAGCGGTATCAGCCGTTGCGACACGATCAGCGTCCACCTTGACACCGGCTCAATCCTCAACGGCAGCGCATTAAGCTGCTTGTGGAGTTCAAGCATCGGCTGGAGCCTGCCGTACAGCTGCACCCCGCTGGCCGCCGATAAGGTCGCCGCCGACGTCAAGGCCAAGGCCGGCGCGAACTGAGAACACCAAGCTTGGGCGATGACGAGCAGCCCGACGGCCTCTCGGCAATCAGCGTTCGCAGCTCCGACAAGCATGATGTTCAGCTGAATGTCATTCATAACGCAGCGCTGTGGCCGCGGCTGTTACACCCTGCGCAGCGAGGACAAGATCTGCTGCTCGTTCGGCGATGACGACGCACGGCGCCATCGTGTTGCCGACGGTAATTCGCGGCATGATCGAAGCATCAGCGACGCGCAGTTTATCGATGCCATACACGCGCAGTTGATGGTCGACCACCGACATCGTATCTCGGCCCATTTTTGCGGTGCAGGACTGGTGCCAGTAAGTCACGGCAGAGTTGCGGATGAACTGCTCCATAGCGCGATGTTCTTTCGGACCGGGCACGACTTCGCGTTTGACCAGCCCGTTGAAGGCTTCGCTGTTACCGAGCGCCCTGCACAGGTCGATCGACGCATACGCCGCGATCATATCTTCGGGCGCGCTCAACGAGTTCGGCTCAATGAGTGGGACATCCAGTGGCCCGGCACCCGACAGGCGCACGCGCCCTCGACTGGCAGGCCTGGCCAGCCCAGCGAACATTGTCCAGCCCTGTTGTGGCGGCTCAATCGCGACCTCAGGCGGAGAGGGGACTGCAAATGCCAGTTGACACTGCAACAGGTCCGGGACATCCAGGCGACTGTCGCTTTTCCAGTACAAAGTGGTTTCGCCCCCGCCGCTACCGACTGCCTGGGGGCGTAGATACTCCCACGTACAGCCAAAGGCGAGATGGTCCTGAAGATTCTGGCCCACGCCGGGAAGGTGATGGGTGGGTGCGATGCCGTGGTTTCGCAGTTCATCTTCCGGGCCGATTCCCGATTGCATGAGCACCTTGGGTGTCTGCACCGCGCCCATGGACAGGATGACCTCGGCTGCGGCATAGAAGCACTGCCGTTCGCCGGCGATCAGCACTTCGACACCGATAGCCCGTGTACCGATAAGCAATAGGCGGGTCACCAATGCCCCTGTCAGCACCGTCAAGTTCGGATAGTGCAACCGTGGCCGGATGTAGGAGTCGTAAACAGATTCGCGCTTGCCCTGGTTAATGCGCAGGTCGGTAATAGCGATCCCGCCCGGGCCTTCCATCATCTCGCCATTGGGACTGTCGAACCGGGGGATACCCAGACGGCTGGCCGCCTCCAACGTTGCCCACGCGAGGGGTTGAGGCGTGGCCGGCTGTTCGACATGCACGGGGCCACCTGAACCACGCCGAGTGGCATCAGGGCTGCCTTGCCAGTTCTCGATCCTGCGGTAGTAATTGAGTACCGAATCGTAGCCCCAGGCCGGGTCGCCGGACTCGGCTGCGAAATGGTCCCAATCGGAGCGGTGCCCGCGCGACCAGACCATCACATTGATGCTGGAGCCACCGCCGAGTCCCTTACCCATGCTCAGGGATAGCCGTCGACCATTGAGGTGCCGATTGGGTTGCCCCTCGAATGCCCAGTCGCGCGTTGAACCTAGGTTCATCGGCCATTGCGCCGGTTCGACAACCTCAGGGCCCGAGTACCCCTCGCCAGCTTCAATCAGCAAGACGCGTGCGCTTTGCTGATCGGCGAGACGGGCTGCGACCACGCAGCCCGACGTACCTGCACCGCACACAATGAAGTCATAGTGTTGATCACGCAGATGATTCATGCGCACGCTCCGTATCGATGCAGCGATTGAGTTTGCGGTTATCAGTGGCGTCATTTCCCTGCGATCATTTCTCACCAACGCTGTGCACTGCCTTAAGAATCACTGCGGCGACCTCGGCCGGCTGTGACTGCTGGGGAACATGGCTGGTGTGCACCTCTGCCAGGGTGGCACCGATACGCTTGGCGGCAGAGCGCTGGACGTCGGGGTGGATCATCCGGTCTTCGGTGGCTAGCAGATACCAGGACGGTTTGGTCTTCCAGGACGCGACGGTCGTTTTATCGTCGAAGGCAGATGCCTTGATGGGACCTTGCGTGGCGGTCATGACGGCGGTCTGGGCTGCCGGGAGATCCTGGGCGAAGTCCTTGGCCATGCCTTCCGGCGTCAAATAGAGAAAACCGTTGGCGTCTGCCTTGATCTGACTGATGCCAGGGGGCGTGGGCGCGCCTTTACCTTGTTCGCCGCTGGTTTGCCCGGCCTCCGGCGCGAAGGCGGCGACATACACCAGCGCGCTGACCTTCGGGTCGCCACCGGCCTCGGTAATCACGGTGCCGCCCCAAGAGTGCCCGACTAGAACCACCTTACCCTGCTGGTTACTCAAGACGCGGCGCGTAGCGGCAACATCGTCGGTAAGTGAGGTGAGCGGGTTCTGCACAACCGTAACGGCCACCCCTTGGGCTTGGAGCAGTGGCACCACTTTTGCCCAATCGGAGCCGTCGGCGAACGCGCCGTGTACGATCACCACGGAGGGCGTTGTATCCTGCGCATGACTGGCGCTTGCGATGAAGGTGCCGGCTAGGGCAAAGACGACGGTAGCGATTTTCGATTTGAATGTTTTCATTGGATGAGCTCCTGTTCGGGAGTTCAAATTCTGCTGACTAGCCTGCAGTGTGGGCATCGGTCAATTATCCGACCCAGGGACATTTTTCATGGATAGTGTGTTGCAACTGGACATCTCCCTGGACGGGGCGCTGGCGACGATCGCCCAGATCGGTGACCTCAGCATGGGACAACCACTCGGTCATTCCCGGCGTGTTGCCGCACTGGCGCGGATGCTGGCGCGGGCTCGGCACGGCGACGGTGAGCACCTGAGGGTAGCGGAACAGGTTGCCTTGCTGCGCTGGTCCGGTTGCACCGCCAATGCCGAAGGCTTTGCGGATTTGCTGGGCGACGACGTCGATGGCCGCCGCGCGATGCTCGATTTGACGCTGGGCAATGAGCAAATGAACGCGGTGCATCAGGCAACCCCGCTTGCCGTCGTGCACTGTGAGGTGTCTGGAGCAATCGCCAAAACCCTCCAGCTCGGTGCCGCCGTCGAGGCAGGCGTGTGTCGCGTGTTCGAAACCTACGACGGCACTGGCCGGCCGCTGGGCCTGACCCATGAGCACATTCCAGAGGTCGCCTATCAGGTAGTACTTGCAGGTGATCTGGACATTCTCAGTCGTGCGCACGGCCTGGACGCGGCGCTACGCTGGATCAGAGAGCAGTCGGATCGGCGCTACCCGGCGTCGCTAGTCTCGTTGCTTCTGGGGAACGCAAAGGACTGGCTGGCGGATTTGGAAACGCTTTCGAAAACGGTTGACCACGCGCATGAGCAGCGTTGTGTCCCATTGACGTTGGTGGGCGACATCATCGACTTGAAGCTCCCGTGGTTGGCAGGGCATTCGCGGCAGGTAGCGCATGTCGCCGTGGAAGCTGCACGCCTGTGGGGGCTGCGGGAGTCCACTTTGACAGAAATTGGCAAGTCCGCGCTCATCTACGGTCTCGGCCGGGCAGCCGTTTCGAACCATCTTTGGAATACCGCAGGGACGCTGCCATACGGCGCAGCGGAGCGGGTGCGCCTTGTCCCTTACTGGACGCAACAGGCGCTCAGGCCTATCACTGAACTGGCCGTACCCGCAGAGATTGCATCCCATGCCTATGAACGGCTCAACGGCAGTGGCTATTTTCGAGGCGTGGCGGGTGATGCGCTGTGTGCCGAGCATCGCCTGTTCGCCACATCGGTAGCCTGGGTCGCGCTAACGGAAGCCAGGCCATGGCGATCGGCCCACGGCGAAGCGGATGCAGCCAGGTTACTCAAACAGGATGCTGGCAGTGGCTTGTTCGACAACGATATTTGCGAAGCAGTAATTGCCGCCGCAGGGGGTGAGCGTCGCATGCGTCAACCGAAGGCTTCGGTACTCACGACTCGCGAGTGCCGCATCCTGCTGGAGATCAGTCGTGGCGCCAGCAACAAGCAGGTGGCGCGGCTGCTGGACATCAGTCCGAGTACGGTTCGCACGCACGTGGAAAGCATCTTTCGCAAACTGGAATGCTCGACCCGGGCAGCCGCTACCTTGAAGGGACTGACACTGGGGTTGATTGCCTGAGCCTGGTCCCGGTCATGCCTGGATCATGCGAGCCCGTCCTCGACGGCCTGACTGGCGCGTGCCAGGTCGATGAACGCCTTGGCTGCCGCGCAGGGGTTGCGGCGGTTCGGGTAGTACAGGCACAGCTTGTCTCTGGGCGGTGTCCAGTCTTCCAGAGTCCGCGCGAACAGTCCCGCGCGGATTTCGTCGCGAACGTCCTGCTCCATGAAAAAGCCGAGCCCCATGCCTTCCTGCACCGCAAGCTTGACCACGCTGGATTCATCCAGCGTAAGCGGCCCGCTCACGTCGAGACGAATCACTTCTGCGTCCCGCTCGAAATACCACGGGAAAATCGCCCCATTCGGTAGTCGAACGCGGATGCATTGATGTTGGAGCAGCTCGGATGGCGTTCGCGGTTTGCCGTGTTTTTCGAAGTACGCCGGCGAACCGACCACAGCGTACCGTTGCGGCTGGCCGAGAGGGATCACAATCATGTCATTGGGAACGAGGCTTGTTGAGCGCACGCCGAAATCGAAGCCGTCAGCAACGATATCCACCAGACGGCCTTCGGTCACGAGATCGATGTGTACTTTCGGATGATGCTTCAGGAATTCCATCACCAGTGGCAGGAGCGCCGATCGGGCAGCGCTGGCGAACGCATTGATACGCAGCGTGCCCGAGGGCCCGGCGTTATGTGATCGCACTGCATCGAGTGCAGTGCGCAAATCCTGCAAGGCTGGTCCCACCTGCTCCAGAAATATCCTGCCCGCTTCGGTAATGGCCACGCTACGGGTAGTGCGATTGAACAGCCGCGATTCGAGACGGGCTTCCAGTTGGGCAATGGTGTTGCTCAACGCGGTGGTGGAGACGCCGAGATCGATAGCGGCTTGCCGAAACGACCCCCTGCGTGCGACCGCGATAACAGCGTCCAGCTCACTGAGGCCTATACGATCTTGTGACATTTATTGTCCTGAATTTCGGGATAGGTCATAAAGTTAGTCCCAGTTGAGCAAACTATCCGTCAGGTAGCAAGATCGCTTCATACAACCGCATTCTGGAGAACGAACACATGACACCTCAGCTTCCCGACGTCGTGCAGACGTACTTTGCAGTCAGTAATGGTGGCGATGCGGCACAACTTGCGAGCTGCTTCTGCGCTGACGCCACGGTTTGCGATGAGAGAAAAACATACGAAGGAACAGCTGCCATCGAAGCCTGGCAACGGGAGGCACGCAGTGCGTTCATCTATCAGGTCCAACCACTGCAGGTCCTGCAAGGGCAGGGCAGACTGACGGTCATTGCGCACCTTGTTGGGAATTTCCCCGGTAGCCCGGTACAACTGAGTTACGTCTTCACGCTGGAGGGCGGTCGAATCCGTTCCCTGGAGATCACGCCATGCTGAATCTAGGTTTGACTGGCAAGCGGGTCTTGGTCACCGGTGGCACCAAGGGCATCGGCAAGGCTGTCGTCGAGTTGTTACTGGCCGAGGGCTCGAAGGTCATTACCTCGGCCAGGCAGGTGGACGTTGAAATACCGGGCGCTCTTCTGATTGCGGCTGATCTTTCGACCCGGGAAGGTTGTGACGTGCTGATCGCCGCGATCCAACAGCGGCTGGGGGGCGTGGACATAATGATCCATGTCCTGGGTGGTTCGTCGTCACCCGGCGGCGGTTTTGCTGCGCTGGACGAGGAACAGTGGCAACGAGAGCTCAGCCTGAATCTGTTGCCTGCGGTGCGCCTCGACCGCGCCTTGCTCCCGGGTATGCTGGAGCGCAAGGAGGGGGTCGTTATCCACGTCACCTCCATCCAGAGTCGGCTGCCACTGCCGGAAGCTACAACAGCGTACGCGGCGGCCAAGGCCGCACTTTCGACGTACAGCAAAAGTTTATCGAAAGAGGTTTCGCCCAAAGGCATCCGCGTGGTTCGGGTTTCGCCGGGCTGGGTTGAAACCGAAGCGTCGGTCGCATTAGCCGAGCGACTCGCGCAGGAGGCAGGTACTGACTATCAAGGTGGTAAAGAGATCATCATGAAAGCACTTGGAGGTCTCCCACTCGGCCGCCCGTCCACGCCTTCCGAAGTTGCTGACCTGATCGGTTTCCTGGCTTCGTCGCGAGCAGCATCTATCACGGGAAGTGAGTTTGTGATCGACGGCGGAACGGTACCAACGGTTTAGCCGTCTGTTTGCAGGAAGGCGCAAAATACTGCCACAGCGGCCATCGTTTGGCAGCACGCATACCGGCGGCTACTACAAAGCACGCCAGCGCTTGCCGGTTGAAATAGTCTCCAGCTTGGTTCGACGCAGCAGCCATCTGATAAGCGCGCACTGCGCTGATACGCAACTGTGGATGGGAAGACCGGTTCGCCTGGCCGATGGCACGACGATACCTGCGTCCTGCGCCTAACCGGCGGCCATTTCTCGCAGCAACGCGGCTCGCGATGAAACGGCAACAGACCCTAGAGCTGAAAGCGCGAGATGTTCTCTCGCAATGTCACGCTGGTGCGTGCCAATCCTTCGCTTTCCTGCTGAGCGCTGCGGAAGGCTGCAGCGGATTGCTCGGCGCTTTCGCTGACGGTCACGATGCCCCGGCTGATCTGCTCGGCAACGGTACTCTGCTGCTCGGCGGCAGCGGCGATTTGGTGGTTCATGCCGTTGATCCGCTCGATCATGGTGACGATCGTGCTCACCGCGTCACCGGCCTCGGAAACACCGGACACCGACTGCGCGCTGGAGCGCTTGCAGCGTTGCATATGCTGCGAGGTCTCGTCGGCAATTTTCTGCAGACTGGCGATCAGCCCCTCAATCTCTGAGGTGGCCTTCTGGGTACGCTGTGCCAGGCTGCGCACCTCGTCGGCTACCACCGCGAAGCCGCGTCCGGCCTCGCCAGCACGGGCAGCTTCGATGGCTGCATTGAGGGCCAGCAGGTTGGTCTGGTCGGCCACCGACTTGATCACTTCAAGCATGCTGCCGATATTGCCGGTTTCATTCTTCAGCCGGCCCATGGCCATGTTGGACTGTTCGATTGTCTCGGCCAGCTCGCCGATCATGTTGACGGCATCTTTGGCCTTCTGCTGGCTGTACAGGGCCGCGCTATCGGCCTCGCTGGCGGCACTGGCGGCGGATTCGGCATTGCGCGCGACATCCTGCACGGTGGCGGCCATTTGGTGAACGGCGGTGACAATCTGCTCGACCTCGCACTGTGCCATGGCCACGCTTTCGGCGTTTCTCAGGCTCGATTGGCTAAGCTCCTGGCTGGATTGGGCCACGGTCTGTGAGGACAGGTTTACGCCCCTGGTCATGTCCCGCAGGCTCTCCTGCATGCTCAGCAGGGCGGCCATGATGCTGGCTTGTGGTGGCTCAAGCGTGCGCCCGCTGGCGCGCAAATCGCCCTGGGCAACCCGTTGGGCGAGCTGGTTGAGTTCACTCGGTTCGGCACCCAGCGCGCGCAGCAGGTTGCGGCTGATGACGTAGCCCAGTACCGCTGCGAGTAAGACGGCCAGCGCAGTAATGGCGAGCAGCAGGTTGCGTTGTGACAGATAGTTTGCGTCATTTTCGCTGACCTGCCGGTCTGCCTTCTGGTTGGTGTAGCGCAGGTATTCGCCAATTGCCTGGGTCAGCTCGGCCAGTAAGGGGGTGCACTGCTCGCTGACCATGCGCAGGGCCTCGTCGTTTTCACCCTTGAACAGGTGTTCGGCAATGGTGTGCGCTACCGGTTTGTAGCGGCTCTCGACCTGCTCGATGGTTGAGAACAGTTCACGTGCCTTGGGCGACACATCACCATGGCTATCAATTGCCTGGCGTAGCGCGGCGAGGCTGCTGGTCACCATTTGTTCGTTGACGGCAATCGCGCCCCGCTGCTGTCCTCTCTCGGTGACATTGCTGTTCAAGGCGATGTTACGCAGGGCAATCGCGCGCTGGGCGGCGGCGTCGTTCAGTGTGTTGGCCAGGCGGGTGCGTGCATCAACGCCATTAACGTAGAGGAAAAATTCCTTATTGCTGTTAGCCAGGGCGTACAGCGAGATAGCGGCAATCAGCAACATAAACGCGAGCAGGCTGGCATAGCCGGCATAGAGACTGGTCCGTGTCGAGAGCCGGGGAGTGTGCGATGGCATATGATGTACCTGCGTAATGGGAGGAGCAATTAGAGGCACCTGCAAGGGTATGTATTCGCCCTTGGTCCGCATCGTGCGCAGGTATTCTTTTGTTCGACGGCCACGGGTAGCCGCGTTATTTCCTGGTCAGTTGAAACTTGTACAGGTTTTTATGTTTGTACAAGTCTTGTACAACTATATTGGGATGATGTCGTCATGACATCATGCAATCCCGATGAACGGTCAGTAACCTCCGGTTTCCGGCATTGACGTAAAATCGCCACCCCAAAAAATTCAGCTTGAATAGCGAGAAGGTGCTTCGATGCAACGGGTGATGATTGTTGGTCAACCTGGGTCTGGCAAAAGCACGTTGGCGCGTAAGCTTGGTCAGCTCACGGGCTTGCCGGTCGTTCATATCGACACTATCCACTGGCAGCCAGGTTGGAGAGAACGAAGCCGGGACGAGAAGACGCAGCTTTGTCTTGAGGTCGAGGCCCGTGATTGCTGGATATTCGAAGGTGGTCATTCAGCCACTTGGGACAACCGGATGGCCCGTGCAGATGTCTTGATATGGATTGATCGTTCGGCGACGCTTCGATTCTTGCGCGTACTGCGCAGAACGCTGCTCCAACGCGGTCAGTCGCGGCCTGACTTGCCGCATAACTGCCCCGAACTGCTGGCGAACCTGCCGGAGTTTTTTAGATTCATGTGGCGGACGAAAAAATCAGCGCGCGCAAAAATGCAGCAACTCGTCGCAACTGCGCCCTCGGCTTGCCGTGTGGTTTATCTGCGGTCTAATCGGGATACTAGGATTTTTCTCGCGAGCATTGGACATTCTACTGGCCAGACTCCCTGAGCAGTGCGTACCGATCCTGGTGACGGATGCCGGATTTCGTCGTCCCTGGTTCCAGGCCGTCGAAGCCAAAGGCTGGTAATACCGCTTCTGGCCGGAAACTGCACCTCGTGAACAACGGCGTCTGCCAGAAAATGGGAATTAGAGTAGGCGACATAAATCCGCACCACTGCCATGTTCCAGATATCTGTTTATAGCCAGCAGCAACGTTCCCATGAGCGGGCTGTATGAGAAAACCGAGTCCGCTTTGCGGGCCAAAGACGGTGCGGCCTTCTGGGCTGCGCTCGTCGGCGTCGACGCACAAATTACCGCGCCACTTTTGGCGAAGCTGCTGCTGGAAGACTGGCATGAAGAGCATGAAGACATCGTTTTCGAGTTGGGGTTAATCGGGGAAAACTGCGCGACGTCTGCGATTACGGAAGCCGCGCAGAAAAATTTCGATCACCTGATCAGTTGGGGCAACCTGGAAGAGTTCCAGCGCAAGTGCGCTTATGCATTAGCGCGTATTGGCCCTAGCGATTCAAAGGTAGCTTTGGAACTCATGACACAGCAGCTCGACCCTGGCCTAAGCAAGTACGCTGAGGAAGGTCTAAAGCATTGGCCGATGCGGGTCAAAAAGCGGGGTTAGCGAGCCGGTTTGTTTTATGCCTCTCGCCAAGGACCGCAATCGGCCAAACATTACTGGTCGTCACGCTGAGGTGTGGCAATGCTCTTCAAAATAGGCGTCGCCTTGAGGGTAAAGGCCGCTCAATACCCTTCCATAAACAGCACAGCCTCCAATTGGCGGGCGTTGTAGGCCACGTCAGATCGTGCGTTAAGCGCCTGCACAATGGACGCGACTAGACGATTTGCCTCGAGCTGCGCTGGCCATGACATATATGCATTGCGCCACACGGTACGAGTCGCTCGTGGCCGACTACCGCCACGTCCAGCAATCAGGCCTAGGTTGGGATACTGCGTCTTGAAGGAATCGAGCTCGACGTCATCGAACACTGCCTCAGCAATAGCCACCAATGCGGTGGCTACACGCGAGTCATAGATCACAAAGTCGTCTGGGTAAAACATGGCGTACAGCTTCGTCCATGCACTGTTCATCGCCGCTGGGTTCTGAGCGTTGTGATTAGCCGCACGTTGCAGGTTGGCGACCACGGAATCGGCATCCTGTGTGGGCAGGCGCACCCCGCCCCACTGGCAGATAGACGCGAATAACGCCAACACCGCGTCGGCATTACCGGCAAGGTCAAGACTTAGCCCCTGAGCCTGCGCAATAAACCCCTGCAGTACTTGCTCAGTAGCTACAAAATTCACTCCCGGGGAGGGCCAGAAGTAGCTGCTCAATCGAGCATCCAGTCCCTGGGCTGCCTGGGCTGGGTATACCTTCCGGCGGCGGCGATCGTAGATTTGAAAGGGTTCATGTTCAAGGTAGAAAGCAAAGCGCGCTTCCCAGGGGCTCAAGTTATCGCAACGCAGGGGCGTCTCGGCAGCCGGCTCGACTTCAGCGGTCAGCTCCTGCGTTTCGTCCAGGCCAAGCAATTCATACAACCCGTCGGCGACACGCCGGTAACGCGCCACTTGGCCGTTGCGCGCCCAGTAACCGGTGTGCTCACACAGGTTTGCCAGCTGCGTATTGATTGTGTTGGCGGCAAAAAAGTCTAATCCCACGCGATAGCGTTCGTTGGCATCGGTGGGGCTTAAATAGACCCTGCGGCCGCTGGTTTTAAGGTCTACCGCGCGGAAGTGTAGCGGTAGCGCGCCGGCGTGGATTTCAAGGGCGATTGCGTCGTGCAGGGCCATTAGGTATTCCAAATGCTGGGGATTAGAGGTTTTCCGTTATAGCGATAGGCTACTCGGCGTAGGGGGCGTAATCCAGTGTGGTAAACGTGCGGCTAAGACTTCAAGCAGGGCTGCGCTTAAGCTCAAGCGCCTTGCGTTCGCCCCCATTTAATAAGTCAGTAATCCGACCAATAAGCCTGGAGGCCTAGTGGCTATTCACTAACATCGTTCAGCCGGTAGGGCGTGGCAACAACAGAGCGTGAAGATAAAGTTCAGCGGCGTCGTGCCGATACATTGACGACTATCGCTACGCACTCAGGGATCTCTAACGAGAACCTTGAGGACGTTGGGAGTCATGGCTGGAAAGTTAATTACACCTAATCATTAGACATATGGACGCCATAATGAAACGGATTGAGCGGGACTTCGTTACGCTGTTTAACTACCTCTGGTACAAGGATTTTCCCGTTACTGAAACAGCCGGCCTGGCGAATCGGGCCAACTGGACGATTCATATGGGCCTCGTAATTCGGCAATGTGCCAACCTGCTGGGCGCACGGGCGCTTTTCGAATCGGGCGGGCGTACCGATGCGGTGGTGCAGTACTCCGAAAAGGATATTTTGACCTTCGTGGAATGGGAGTGGAAGCGTGCCCACACGGACATCAACGAAATCGAAAAACTGTATAGCAAGGCCGGTCAGGCAGCCTTTCAGACGTTCATTGGCTACAGCCGTGTAGAGGACATTCAAAAGGCTTTGGACCAAACGTTGAACAAATGGATCGATGCTAAAAGCCCCTTGATTTATTTTCTTATTACCTACGATGTGGTTAAAGGCAACCGTCACTTCGTTGATCTTGTGACCTACCAATTTACAAAAAACCGCTGCAAGAAAATACGCAGTCAGCCGGCGCTACCCTGGATGGTGAATCGCAAGAAGTTCATCGCCGCTGAGGAAAATACATAAAACCTAAAAAACTTCGGAACTGTTGCCGATCAGCATTTCCCTGCTGGCCTCATCGGCAATTCCGAGCAACGTGGTGGAGGCCGAATGGGGGCTCACCACAGCAGCGCTTCAACTTCGTCGTACTTATCCGCCAACTTGAGGAAGGTGTTCGCCCAGCCACTGCTGAGGCTGAGTTCTTGCAGGGGGCCGGTGACGGCGAACACAACCGCCACATCCAGCCTGTTGGGCGAACCACCTGATTTGAGCACGCTGATCAAGCCCAGCAATTCCCCCTTCGCTTGTGCCTCGTCTTCCCAGCTTGACCAGCAGAAGTCGTTGTCTGGAAGGCCGATCAGTTCTATCGCGGCTTCGAGGACGTGGATGAGGCTTTCAATCGGGGTCTCACGATTGATTCCTTCTTGAAGCAATTGCCGTGCACGGCCCAAATTCATTGGGGCTGCCCTTCATTGTGGAGGAAGTTGAACAGCATAGAGAAGATCGGGCGCCGGCCATAGGTGCAAGAGGTCGCCGAGTCTTTGCATGGGCTGAGACGACTCGGCGACCCTTTGTGAGTGACGCGTCTAGTTAACGGCCGCCTCCCGCTCCATCAACTTATCCACCAACAAAACCCCCAACTCACTCAGTTGGTGAATCGCCAACGCCACATCCCGCTGCTTCCCCGTCAGCTCATCCGACAGGTCCAGCAACAACGCAGTCACCGAAGAAAAAGTCTCATAGCTATTGGCAATCAGCACTTCACTGCTGGCATCGTCAGCAACGCTGAACAGCGTCGTCGTGGGTGGGGGAGGCTGCTCTGGCGGTTCGGCGCCCGCGTTGAGGTAGTGATCAATCGCACGGTGCGCCGCCTGATTCAGTTTCAGGTCGGGACCGTTCGGAGGGTTAGGCGTGACTTTGTACATAACGGAATTTCCCTGTCAGGGCCGACACCGTTTTGCTACTAAACAAAAGGGTGGCAGCTGTACGCAGGTTAGTAGACCGGGGAATTCCGCAAAGCCGGCGCACCCGAAGGTGCCCTGCGCACAGCCGCCATCAAGCACAGACGGGAAGTCTGGTGGATGAAGCTTGTGCACTAAGCGAAATTCGACCAAGGGCTACTAAACCCGATCACTGAGTTGTCAGCGACCGGGCCACCTTAGAGACGCCCACTCAAGCGCACAAGCCGGCGGATTCTGACGCAACTGTAGGCAACGGAGCAAGGCGCTGCAGCTTGCTGTAGGACATGTCCACAAGGTAGGCGCGAGCTTGTTTGCGAAGAAGCTTGGAGCGCCGCGTGAAACCAGAGTCGGCGTTATCGTTGACGTTTTTCGCGAGCAAGCTCGCTCCTACATAGGGTTGCGCTGATTACTGGAGGTTCTTGTCCAGGAACGCCCGTATAACCGGAATGATCTCCTTGCCATGGGTTTCAAGCGCAAAGTGCCCGGTGTCATAAAAACGAACATCCGCCTTGGGAATATCGCGCTTCCATGCCTCGGCGCCGGCCGGCAGGAAGAACGGGTCGTTCTTGCCCCACACCGCGAGCAGCGGTGGCTGGTACTGGCGGAAGTACGACTGGAAGGCGGGGTACATCGCTACGTTCGAGGCATAGTCCAGCACCAGGTCGAGCTGGATGTCGGCATTGCCTGGCCGGGATATTTGCAGCCCTTCCAGCGTGTAGCCATCGGGTGAAACCGAGCTTTTGTCGGCCACGCCTTCCAGGTACTGCCACTTGATCGAGGCAGGGGTTGGGAAGTCGTGCAGGGCGTCACGGTTTTGTTGGGTCGGGGCGTGCCAGTAGCGTTGGATGGGGGCCCAGCCGTCGCCCAAGCCTTCTTCGTAGGCGTTGCCGTTTTGGGAAATGATCGCGGTCACTCGCTCCGGATGGGCGACGGCCATGCGCCAGCCTACGGGGGCGCCGTAGTCGTGGACCATCAGCGCGTATTTATCGAGTTTGAGCTGTTCGGTGAACTGGCCGATGGTCTTCGCCAGCTGGCTGAAGGTGTAGGCGTATTCGCCGCGCGGCGGGGCTTCGGTGAAGCCAAATGCCGGCAGGTCCGGCGCGATGACGTGGTAGCGGTCGGCAAGCTCGGGCATGAGTTCGCGGAACATGAAGGATGAGCCGGCGAAGCCGTGCAGCAGCAACACGGTCGGCGCGCTGGGGTCGCCCGCCTCGCGGTAGAACACCTTTACGTCATCGACCTGCTCGTAGCGGTAATGCACTGTGTTGTCTGCATGGGCCGTGCCGCTGATCAGCAAGGAGGCGGTGAGCCCGGCAGCGGCAATGGCGTTGGACGTGGTCATGGTGTGGCTTCCTGTGTAACCGTTAAAATTGGTGTTTGAAGGTTATGCCTGGATTTGGTAACCTGTCAAACATATTTTATTGGTTACAGGCTGCCCATGAATCCGAACAGCACTGCTTCAGGCGCACTTTTTCTGGCTGACAACCTTGCCCTCGATTTCATCAACTCCGAGTACGGGGTGGGTGATCAGCGCCATGACTGCTTCGTCGATGATCACAGCGTTATGAGCTGGCTGACCCAAGCGGGGCTGTTGCCCGAGCAGGTTGACCCGAAGGCGCCGAATGGGCTGCTGGCCCTCGCTCGCACGCTTCGCGCGAGTTCAAGGGCGGTGGTGAATGCGGCAATGACAGGCGTTCCCGTCGATCTTGCGGTGATCAACCAGGTGCTTGAAGCGGGTCGCCCGGTGAGCAGGCTGGAATGGGCGCAGGAGCAGAAGGCATTTCGGCTTGCCACGCATCCTCGGGACAGCAGCCCGGCCAGCCTGCTTGGGCCGGTGGCCGAGTCGCTGGTGGGCTTGGTCACGAACGATAAGTTTGAATTCGTCCGCCAGTGCGAGGCCCATGATTGCGTGCTGCTGTTCCATGACCTGAGCAAATCACACCGCCGCCGCTGGTGCAGCATGGCGACCTGCGGCAACCGGATGAAGGTGGCGGCGTTTCGTTCCAGGAATAAACCTTGAGTCGCTAGGGGGGCAGTTTTTCTTTGATTGAACTTGGTATTGCTCAGCATTGCCCCATAACTATCCCTGTCTCCATTAACCGCAAGGACAGACCATGACCAACCCAACCGAAACCGCCATCCTCGCCGGCGGCTGCTTCTGGGGCATGCAGGACCTGTTGCGACGCTACCCCGGCGTGCTGCACACGCGCGTCGGCTACACCGGTGGCGATGTGCCGAATGCTACCTACCGCAACCATGGCAACCATGCTGAAGCGATTGAGATCGTGTTTGACCCTGCGGTGATTTCCTACCGGCAGATCCTTGAGTTCTTTTTCCAGATCCATGACCCCAGCACGCCGAATCGTCAGGGCAATGATCTTGGGCCAAGCTATCGTTCGGCGATTTACTACCTGAGCGAGCAGCAAAGGGATATTGCCGAAGATACCGCGGCTGACGTGGATGCCTCCAAGCTGTGGCCTGGGCCTGTGGCCACGGAAATTGAGCCCGCCAGGGAGTTTTGGGAGGCGGAGCCGGAGCATCAGGATTATCTGGAGCGGATACCGAACGGGTATACCTGCCACTTCGTCCGGCCGAATTGGAAGTTGCCCACGCGGGCTTGAACGTGAGTAGCGTCGGGTAGGGAAGATCAACGGCGGCAATCCAGATCCGCCTATAGCCCCCAGGTTATGGCCATTTAGGCACAGCGCTGGTTGCCGCTGCGTCTTCTGCTTGTGCAGCGATCATGTCATCTGCACTGGAGCGCGCCTGAGTAGATGAAATACACCACATGCGTACGCCATAGAAGGCTGAAGGCCAGGGAACATCGCTGTTTTATCATCACTGCCTACGTCCTTGTCGTCAGAACTGTCGCCATTCTAATGCGTTAGGCAAATGCCATGGCCTTTCAGGTATGAATGGCCACGTCCGGTTGACTCAAATCCCTTCCTGCTCCATCAGCCTGGCCGACAGCGCTTTCAGCTTCAAATAGGGACCTGTGAAGCGCGTGCCCCCATCCAGTGGGGTGAGCGTGATCCGCTCTGAATCGCACCGATGAAATGGGGTGAACATGCGTTTGTTCGGGTAGTAAACGCCTTCCTGCGTCTTGGAATACTTCAAGGCGAGCATCGCGTTTTGCAGTGCAGTGGGGCTGATATGCCTGGCAATGCTCGACTCGGAAAGTGCTGCGTCGTGGTACATCCTGTACATCGCCCCTATGCATCCACCCAGGGTGCCGCCATAGAGGACGTTGCTCTTGAATGTGTCGGTTATGCCGACGCTTTGTGCAACAAACAGCATAAGAGCCGTCGTTACAAAACAGAGGAGGGCGCTTTCCAGCAGTGCCAATGCCTTGTAAGGGTCTACGGCCAGTTGGTCTTTGAGCTTAAGTCGTGTGATGGCCGTGTCGGCGTGTTTTGGCGCGTGGGTGTCAAGCGGTTTCAAGCGTTACCCCTCCTGGGTTGAGTCTTCCTGATCGAGAACGGCTCGCATTTTACGCAAAGTGAAGCGGCTGTGCAGGACGTTTTCTTTGGGCTTCATCTCTATCGTTTGCCGCCTCAGCTTGGCCCCCGATGGCGGAGTGTCAGCCACCGTGATAGCGGGCGAATGCGCAGGTGCTGAGGAATGGTGAAGGTTAGACACAGGCGCTAGTAGTATCGATCGGCTGCTTATGCGAGCGGTGGACTAGGATTTTTCTTCCGGAGTGTTCCGGACTCACATGCCGATCCTCGATCTTGATACCTCCGGTACCAGCATCTATGAAGCGTCGCGCTTCCTCGATAGCCCGGAAACCATCAGCGCTTATCTGGCGCAGAGCATGAAATCTCAAGACCCGCAGGTGCTCATGAAAGCGCTTGCCGAGGTCGCCAAGGCCCAGGGCGTGAACAAGGTGGCGGAGTCTGCGGGGGGTAATCGCGAGAGCCTATATAAGACGCTGAAAGGCGGTTCTAAAACGCGTTATGAGACGATTCAGAAGTTGATGCTGGCGTTAGGCGTGGAACTGACTGTGCAGCCGATTGCGGCGGTGGCAGTCAAGAAAACGGCAAGTGCAAGGCGGGCTGGGGCCGGGAAGTCCTGACGCGCGGTTTAGCGAGCGACCACAACCCTTGAAAAATACCGAGGCCCCCTCCCACATTGGATTGATTGTGTTCTGGAGACCGAGCCGCCCCCAGAACCCAGCGCTTCAGCGCACCAGGCAAGGCTGTTTGTTGTTATAACGCCATCCCGGAATCAGGAACTGCATCGCCATGCTGTCATCCCGTGCGCCGAGGCCCATGCCTTTGTACAGTTCGTGGGCCTTGGCCACGGCGTCCATGTCGATGTCCACGCCCAGGCCAGGCTTGGCGGGTACCTTCACATAACCGCCTTCGATTTTCAGCGGTTCGCGGGTCAGGCGCTGGCCGTCCTGCCAGATCCAGTGGGTGTCGATGGCGGTGATGTCGCCCGGGGCGGCGGCGGCTACTTGGGTGAACATCGCCAGGGAAATATCGAAGTGGTTGTTGGAGTGAGAGCCCCAGGTCAGGCCCCACTCATTGCACATCTGCGCCACGCGCACCGAGCCTTGCATCGTCCAGAAGTGCGGGTCGGCCAGGGGGATGTCTACCGATTGCAGCTGGATCGCGTGGCCCATTTCGCGCCAGTCGGTGGCTATCATGTTGGTGGCGGTTTTCAGGCCCGTGGCGCGGCGGAATTCGGCCATGACTTCGCGGCCCGAGTAACCGTTTTCGGCGCCGCACGGGTCTTCGGCGTAGGCGAGCACGTGGTGCTGATCGCGGCACAGGCGGATGGCTTCTTTCAATGACCAGGCGCCGTTCGGGTCGAGGGTGATGCGCGCATCGGGGAAGCGTTCGGCCAGGGCGGTGACGGCTTCGATCTCTGCATCGCCGCTCAATACGCCGCCCTTGAGCTTGAAGTCGTTGAAGCCGTATTTGGCTTTAGCGGCTTCGGCCAGGCGCACCACGGCCTCGCTGGTCAGGGCTGTTTCATGGCGCAGGCGAAACCACTCGTCCTCGTTGTCGGCTTCGTTGCGGTAGGCCAGGTCGGTGGCGCTGCGGTCGCCGACGTAGAACAGGTAGCCGAGCATTTTCACCGCATCACGCTGCTGGCCTTCGCCGAGCAGGGCGGCCACCGGCACTTCGAGGAACTGGCCCAGCAGGTCGAGCAGGGCGGCTTCCATGGCGGTGACGGCATGGATGGTGATGCGCAGGTCAAAGGTTTGCAGGCCGCGGCCAGCCGAATCCCGCGAGGCGAAGGTGCTGCGCATCTGGTTGAGGATGCGCTGGTACTGGCCGATGGGTTGGCCGATCACCAGGCTGCGGGCGTCTTCCAGGGTTTCGCGGATGCGTTCGCCACCGGGCACTTCACCGACGCCGGTGTTGCCGCTGCTGTCCTTGAGAATCACGATGTTGCGGGTAAAAAATGGCCCGTGGGCGCCGCTCAGGTTGAGCAGCATGCTGTCGTGGCCGGCGACGGGGATGACCTGGAAATGGGTGACGACGGGAGTATTCATGGCAAGTTCCTGGATAGGCTCAAAGAGGTTTGCTGACGGCGGCGCTCGTTGGTGTCACGCTTGGCGAAGTCAAAGCGGCGGAGGGGGCGGTCTTGGCAAAGAACACCAGGATCGCGGCGAGCACCGACGTGCCGGCCAAACCGTAGAGACCACCCTGGATCGAACCGGTGGTCTGCTCCAGAAAGCCAAAGGTGGTCGGCGCGACGAAGCCACCCAGGTTGCCGATGGAGTTGATCAAGGCGATCACGGCAGCGGCGATGCGCACATCCAGGTAACCCTGTGGGATCGGCCAGAACAGCGAGGACGCCGACTTGAACCCAATGGCCGCAAAACAGATTGCCACGAACGCGAAGATCGGCCCGCCGGTGGTGGACATGAACATGCCCGCCGCCGCAATCAACAGCGCCGCCGCGACCCAGGCCTGCTGGAACTTGAATTTGCCCGACAGCGTCGCGAAGGCATACATGGCGATGATCGAGATCAGCCACGGGATCGAGTTGAAGAAGCCGACCTGCACATCGCTCAGGTCGCCCATCTTCTTGATGATGCTCGGCAGCCAGAACGTCGCCGCGTAGATCGTCAGTTGAATGCAGAAGTACAGGGCGCAGAACAGCAGGATCTGGCGGTCCTTGAGCAGCTTGCCGATGGTCGGCTTGACGCTGGTCAGGGCTTCCCGCTCGCGCTGTTCCTGGTCGATGGCGTTGACCAGAGCGTCCTGTTCTTCGCGGGTCATCCACTTGGCGTCGTGGGGCTTGGAATCGAGCCAGAACCACACGAAGAAACCGATCACCACCGAGGCCAGGCCTTCGATGGCGAACATCCATTGCCAGCCGTGGAAGCCAAATCCTTCGATCTGCAGCAGTGCGCCTGACAGCGGGCCCGAGATCAGCGAGGCCACCGCCGAGCCACTGAGGAAAATCGCGATGGCTTTGCCGCGCTCAACCCCCGGCAGCCAGCGGGTGAAGTAGTAGATCACCCCAGGGAAGAAGCCGGCTTCGGCCACGCCCAGTAGAAAGCGCAGGATGTAGAAGTGGGTTTCGTTCTGGATGAACGCCATCAGCGTGGCGACGATGCCCCAGGTGAACATGATGCGGGTCAGCCAGATGCGCGCGCCGACCTTTTGCAGCAGCATGTTCGAGGGCACTTCAAAGAGCGCGTAGCCAATGAAGAACAGCCCGGCGCCAAACCCATAGGCGGCAGCGCCGATGCCCAGGTCAGTTTCCATGTGCGTGCGCACAAAGCCGATATTGACCCGGTCGATGTAGTTGAGGATGAACATGATCACGAACAGTGGGAGCACATGGCTCTTCACTTTTCTCACGGCTTGCGCGAGGACCGAATCACTGTCTGGTGTGGCAGATGCATGGCTTGAATTGTTCACAATTCAAAACTCCCCCTGATTATTTTTATGCGGGTTTGCGTGTCTTGTTGATAGACATCATACAAGTTGATTTCTGGAGTTCGCAATGCGGCGATGATGTTTTTGTGTTTATAAGAGCCAGTATTTAGTGCTGTTTTGGTTATTTTGCAGGTTGGGGTGGGGTTTTAAAGATGGTTGAGAGGGCTTTTGAAAGGGTGGCGCTGGCGGCCATTAATGTTGGTTGTCATACAAGTAGAGCGCTTTTTTTCACTCGCATCCCAACCTGTAGGAGCGAGCTTGCTCGCGAAAAACGTCAACGATAATGCGGGCAGCCTGGATAAACGCGGCGCCCTCAGGTTCTTCGCGAGCAAGCTCGCTCCTACAGTGGGGTTACGCCGTGGGGCGGGATGTTAAGCTCCCTCCTGCCCAACCCCGTGGATTCGTAACTATGCCCATTGAAAACGGCCCCCCCGTTCGTAGACGCTCCAACAACCTGGCCCAAGGCGTGCTTGACGCCCTGACCCAGCGCATCCTGCTTGGGCAGTTGAAGCCGGGTGAAAAGCTGCCGTCCGAATCCACCATCGTGCTTGAGCATGGGGTGAGCCGTACCGTGGTGCGCGAGGCGCTGTCCAAGCTGCAAGCCTCGGGGCTGGTGGAGACGCGCCATGGCATCGGCACCTTCGTGCTGGCGCAACAGGCCCAGCAAGGTTTGCGCCTGCATGTGGACACCGTCGCCAGCGTGCGCAACATGCTCGAGCTGCGCCTGGGCCTGGAGGTGCAGGCAGTGGCACTGGCCGCCGTGCGCAGGACCGACGAGCAGCTTGCCCACATGCGCGCCGCGCTGGACGACTACCAGGCCTCGCTGGCCAACAACGACAGCTGTGTGGAAGAGGACAAGCGTTTCCACCAGTTGATCGCCGAAGCCACCGGCAATACCTTCTTCACCGAGATCATGCTGCACCTGGGCAATGCGATGATTCCGCGTACCCAAGTGAAAGGCGCCGAACGTGGCGGGGCGGACTTCGCCAAGCTCGGGCAATTGGCGAACCTGGAACATGAGGCGATCTTCAACGCAATCAGGCGCCAGGACCCGGACGCGGCGCGGGCGGCGATGGTGTTGCATCTGACCAACAGCCGGGATCGATTTTCCGGCGAATAAAAAGGAACACAGGTTGAACGAACACACCTTGTCCATGCGCCTGGAGCGCGTGGCGGCGCATGTGCCGATGGGCGCGCGGCTGGCCGATATCGGCTCGGACCACGCCTACCTGCCGGTGGCCTTGATGCGCCGTGGCGTGATCGAGGCCGCGGTGGCGGGCGAGGTGGCGAGCACGCCGTTCCAGGCGGCCGAGCGCACCGTGCGGGAGAACGGCCTGGAGCAGCACGTTACGGTGCGCCTGGCCGATGGTCTGGCGGCGATAAAGCCGGCAGACGCGATCACCGCGATCAGCGTCTGCGGCATGGGCGGCGAAACGATCCGCGACATCCTCGAAGGCGGCAAGGCCCACCTCAGCGGTCACGAACGCCTGATCCTGCAACCCAATGGCGGCGAACAACCGTTGCGTCACTGGTTGATGGAAAACGGTTACACCCTCCTCGATGAAGAGCTGCTGCGGGAAAACCGTTTCTACTACGAAATCATCGTCGCCGAACGCACCACGCCGGTGATCTACAGCGCCGAACAACTGTACTTCGGCCCCCTGCAGATGCAGGCGCGCAGCCCGGTGTTCCTGGCCAAGTGGCAGCGCATGCTGCGTCAGAAGCAGAAGACCCTGGCCAGTTTCGAGCATGCGCGGCAGGCCGTGCCGGAAGATAAGGTCGCGGAAATTGCACGGCAGGCAAGATGGATTACTGCGTTACTGGCTGGATAACACTTCTTCCCGATGACGGCCCTTCAAGTTCTCCCCGTACGCGGCCGATAGGATGCTTGTGATTGAGGGCGTTTTGGAACGTACCTCGGTCAGTCGTCTCCGGCGGTGACAGCGGCCTTGTCGCTACTGAGTGCTTTTGCCCCATTTTCGCGCACGCGAGGTGGGGCGTTCGTGCAGCGAACGCCCTGTTTCGGGGCTGGGTGTGAGCGGCCCGTATCTTGCTAGAGCCTTACCAATCAATGACATGGCATTTTGCTTTCATTTATTTCAAGGCTTCGCCCAGCGGTGCGCCGGGTGGGTTGTTTTCGGGAGTGGTCGGACATGCACAGCTTTTTATCACCTGGTATCCGCCTGCTCGGACGTTTCGGCTTCGCGCGCAAGTTCCAGGTTCTGTTTTTCCTGTTCATGCTCCCCTTGGCCGGAAGCCTGTGGATGATCGGCCAGGACTATCGCGACAAATTAAGCGTGATTTCCGCTGAGCAGTCCGGTCTTCGTCAACTATTGGCCCTGGATGCGCTGGACGGCCAACTGAGCGCCCAACGTAACCTGGCTGCGCGCTGGAAGGCGGCGGACATCCTGCATGCCCCGACGCCAGCGGCGAAGGCGGCGATGGATAAGGTCGATGCCAATTTCCCGGTGATCCTGCAAAGCCTGCAAGCTCTCGGTGATGCTTTGAAAACCCAGAGCGCCGGCGCTGATGTCCTGGCCCGCTTCGAGGCGTTGCAGGCCACGGTCAAGGGCATGGACTCGGCGTCCCTGCGCACCGTTGGCTGGTGGCCGGATGGCTACGACCGCTTCACCGCTGCGCTGACGGCGATGCAGGCCCTGCGCGAACAGATCACCCTCGACGCCGGCCTGATCCTCGACCCCTGGTTGGAAACCTACATGCTCATGCAGATCGGCACCCAGCAAACGCCCGACCTGATCGAGCGCATCGGGCGGATGGCCAGTGTCGGGCAGTCCTCGATTTCTTCGGGGCAGTTCACCTTGCAGAGCCGTTTGCAGATGCGCGACCTGCGCAGCCGCATCGGCGATGCGCGGGATCAACTGGTCAAGGCTGCGGCTTCGCTCAAGGCCAAGCAGTACGCCGGCATGGAGCCGTGGACAGCGCAATACGACACCAGCCTGCAGTTGTTGGATAACGAACTCAAAGTGCTCGACGACGGCGTGTTCGGCGGCAGCATCAAGCTGGATACCGCCGGTTTCGAGCGCAGTATCGACGCCACGCTCGAGTCGCTCGGCGCGCTGCGCATTCGGTCGCTGACGTCGATGGATGCGCGCCTGGACTACTACCACGAGCACGCGAACACGCAGTTCATACCGATGGCGGCAACGTTCAGCCTGTTGGCGTTGGCGGCGCTGTACCTGTTCATGTGCCTGCAAGCCTCCATCCGCCGCAGCGCCAGCGGTATCACCACGTTGGCCGAGTCCCTGCGCGACGGCAACCTGTGCGTGGCCGTGACGGTGGAAGGGCGCGACGAACTCGCGGCCATCAGTACCGCGCTTAACGTCGCGGTGGTGCAATTGCGCACCAGCCTGCTCGGCGTCAATCACGAAACCCAGCAGCTTGGCTCGGCGGTGCTCACCCTTAATTCGCAATCGGGCAGCACCCTCAGCGAAGTCGAGGAC
This sequence comes from Pseudomonas sp. SJZ103, assembly GCF_007828335.1. Lineage (NCBI taxonomy): Bacteria > Pseudomonadati > Pseudomonadota > Gammaproteobacteria > Pseudomonadales > Pseudomonadaceae > Pseudomonas > Pseudomonas sp. SJZ103. The sequence continues at coordinate 258,497 of NZ_VIUN01000004.1, read as the reverse complement.
CAGCAGCACCAGATCAGCCAGATCGCCGCCGCCGCTACGCAGTTGGCCGCCACGTCCATGGGCGTCGCGCGCAGCTGCGAACAGGCCTCGGGCAGTGCCCAGCACACCCGGCGCATCGCCGAAGACAGCAGCCGCGACAGCCAGCGCACCACCGCCAGCATCCAGCAGCTCAACCAGCGCCTGACCGATACCTCGGACGCCTTGCAGCAGGTCAGCCAGCAAGGCCAGCAGATTCAATCGGTGGTGGACACCATTCGCGGCATCGCCGAGCAGACCAACCTGCTGGCGCTCAACGCAGCCATCGAAGCCGCCCGCGCAGGCGAGCAGGGCCGTGGCTTTGCGGTGGTCGCCGATGAAGTGCGCAGCCTGTCGCAACGCACCCAGGCGTCGACGGCGCAGATCGCCGGCACCGTCGACAGCCTGCGCGCCACGGTGAGCCAGGCGGTGACGCTGATGGGCGCCGCGTGCGAGCAGGCGTTGACCGATGCCGAGTCCGTCACCGGCCTGGGCACGCGCCTGGGCGAGATTGCCGGCGCGGTGCAGAACGTCACCGACACCCTGGCGCAAATCGCCACGGCGGTGGAGGAGCAGGCGGCGACGGCGGATGAAGTGAGCGGCAATATCCAGCAAGTCGACCAGGCCGCCGGGCGCCTGCTCGACGGCGCGCGCGCAGTAAATCGTGCAGCGGACACCTTGAGCAAAGGCAGCCAGGCGTTGAGTGATAACACCGCACGGTTTCGCCTGAGCTGAGGTCTGTAAACCCTCAAGATCCAACCCGGTGTGCGGGGGCGAGCGCGCTCCCACACGCTTCAACGCACCGGTGGCACTGACCGCATAGGTGCCGACCTTGTCGCTTTTCTCACCGGCCACCAGCAGCCAATGCCCGTTGGGGGAAAATGCGATGTTGCGCGACTGCTTCTCTTCGACCCGGTATTGGTCGGCACGCCGAAGCCTCTGCTGATCGGGGTGAGTGCGCCGGTGGCGGCGTCGAAGCGGTAGTGCAGCACATGGTCCGTGCCCAGGTTGCCGGCGTAGGCAAGGCGAAATTGCTTGGGTCGGGGCATCGCTTCGACGGCGAGCCGCTGCTGGACAAGGCGCAAGCCGGTTAAGGGAAAACGCTGCACCTGTGGCAAGCATTAAACCCGGAACCTTCAGCCCCGACAGGGCTCACTTGTTAAGTCGCCCTGTTCCCTTGCCGAAAGGAATCCGCATGCATGCCCCCCCATCAACCGTGCCCCTTCACACCCCCGTCGAACGCGAACTGAGCCTGCGCGCGGTCATCACCGGCACCGTGCTCGGTATCCTGCTGACCCCTTCGAATGTGTACGCCGGGTTGAAGATCGGTTGGTCGTTCAACATGTCGATCATTGCCCTGCTGGTGGGGTATGCGATCTGGCAGGGCCTGGCGAGGCGGTCGTCGGAGCAGCTGCCGTGGACGCTGCATGAAAGCAATATCAATCAGACCGTCGCCTCGGCCGCCGCGTCGATTATTTCCGGTGGGCTGGTGGCGCCGATCCCGGCCTATACCCTGTTGACCGGCAACCAGTTGGATGCGCTGCCGATGATCGCCTGGGTGTTCTCGGTCAGTTTCCTGGGCATCTGGATCGCCTGGTACCTGCGGCCTTCGTTGCTCAATGACAAGGCGCTGAAGTTTCCCGAAGGCATGGCCACCCTGGAAACCCTGCTGCATATCTACAACCATGGGCGCGAAGCCGCGACGCGCTTGAAGGTGCTGCTCAGTGCGGCGTTGCTGTCCGGGCTGGTGAAGTGGGTGGACACCTTTGTGTGGGCCTTCCCGCGTTGGTCGCCGAGTGCCCAACTGGAACGCCTGACCTTCACCGCCGACCCTTCGCTGTTGCTGCTGGGTTTTGGCGGCATTATCGGCATTCGCGTCGGCCTGACCCTGTTGCTCGGTGCCTTGCTTGCCTGGGGCGGTCTCGGCCCGTGGCTGCTGGCCCAAGGCCTGGTAACTTTGCCGCCCGGCAGCAGCGGCCCGCAATTCGCCGCGCTGGTGGAATGGTTGCTGTGGCCGGGGGTGAGCCTGATGGTGTGCTCAACCTTGGCGTCGTTAACCATTCGGTTGTGGGCGTTGTACACCTCTACAAAGTCCGCTGGCGGGCAAGCCTGGAGCGTCCCCAAGCCTGGGCCGGCCGCCGGTTTCGCCCTGTCGATCGTATTGGTGGTGAGCCTGCAGGCACTGTTGTTCGGCATCAACCTGTGGATGGCCTTGTTGACCATTCCCCTGGCGATCTGCCTGGCGGCCGTCGCCGCCCGCGTGGTGGGCGCCACCGGTATCCCGCCGATTGGCGCTATCGGGCAGTTGTCCCAGCTGAGCTTCGGCATCGTCGCGCCGGGGCAAGTGCCGATCAACCTGATGAGTGCCAACACCGCCGGCGGCTCGGCCGGGCAGTGCACCGACTTGATGAACGACTTCAAGGTCGGCAAGGCGATTGGCGCCACGCCGCACAAGCAAGTGATCGCGCAGATCCTGGGGATTTTCATTGGCAGCATCGTCGGGGTGTTCGCGTACCTGGCGCTGATTCCTGATCCGCAATCGATGCTGCTCACCGAAGAATGGCCGGCGCCGGCGGTCGCGACCTGGAAAGCCGTGGCACAAACCCTTACCCATGGGCTGGATTCATTGTCGGCGAGCATTCGCTGGGCGATTGCTATTGCCGGTGTGGCGGGGGTGTTGCTGGGGGTACTCGACAGCCTGTTGCCCGCCCATCGCGCCCGCTACTTGCCCAGTGCCGCTGCGTTGGGGTTGGCGTTTGTGCTGCCAGCTTCGGTGTCGCTGATGATGGCGCTGGGTGCGGTGCTCACCTGGCTGGTGAGCTGCCGCTGGCCGAGCATTACCGAGCGTTTTGCGATTACCGCAGCGGCGGGGTTGATTGCCGGGGAGAGCATCACCGGCGTGGGGGCGTCGCTGTGGCAGATGATGGGGAATGGGTAAGCTGTCCCCCAAGGCTGGCATCTCCCCCACAACAGTCCGGTTCTTGATGGGTTAAGCGTTCGCCGCACGACTCACTTGGCAAACGCATACTCTCCACCCTGTTCCAGCGCCTGGCGATAAGCCGGGCGTGCCTGGAAACGCTGCACCCACGCTGCCAGGTGCGGGTACGCCGGCAGCTTGCCCTGGGCCTTGGCGATTTCGCCGATAAAGCTCATCTGGATGTCCGCGCCGCTCAATTCATCGCCCAGCAGATACGGCGTGTGTGCCAGCGCCTCGTTGAGGTAACCGAGGTAATTGGCTACTTCCGATTCGATACGCGGATGCAACGGCGCACCGGCATCACCCAGGCGTCCCACATAGAGATTGAGCATCAGCGGCAGCATGGCCGAGCCTTCGGCGAAGTGCAGCCATTGCACATACTGGTCGTAGGCGGCCGTGGCCGGGTCCGGTTGCAGGCGACCGTCGCCATGGCGGCGGATCAGGTAATCGACGATGGCGCCGGACTCGATCACCACGTTGGCGCCGTCTTCGATCACCGGGGACTTGCCCAGCGCATTGATCGCCTTGAGCTCCGGTGGCGCGAGGTTGGTCTTCGGGTCGCGCTGGTAGCGCTTGATCTCGTACGGCAGGCCAAGCTCTTCCAGCAGCCACAGAATGCGCTGCGAACGTGAGTTGTTGAGGTGATGGACAATGATCATGGGAACTCCGCGTGGCATGGGGTGTGTAGGAACAGACTGCTGCGACAACGTAGAGTGCCCTGAATCAGCGGGATGTTTGCTTGGCAAACGCCCCTTCGATCAACGCACCACCTCGAACGCCGTGTATTCATACGCCGAGCGCATTTTGCTCGACGTCGTCTCCAACGTCAGGGCAATGCCCAGGTCTTCGATAAACGCGCGCGAGGTCTTGTAGTCGCCTTGCTCGCACTCAAGCTTGATGGCGTCGCCGGTCAACGAGGCAAACACCTGTCGGGCCGGGAAGCGCTGGCCAACCTTGCAGCTCACGGAGGTCTCGAGCGGGGTATCGGTCGGTTTGCCGGGCACGTTCGCCATGTGCAGGTTGGCGCTCAGCGTCTGGCCAGGCGTCCAACTGCTCGGAATACTCAGTTCGGCTTCGCGGGTCAGCAACACCTGGCCGTCGCCCACGCCATTCATCTTCGACTTCAACTGAATCAGGTCCGCCTGCACCAGGCGCTCGACATGGAAGGTGTCGCTGTAGATCTCGTTCTTATTCAGTAAGCCACCCACCGCCGTGAAGGTCACCGAGGTGGGGGTGTCGTTGCTGCCATCGCTTTTTTTCGACAGGTACGTGTAGCTCAACGTCTTGAACTTCGGCTGCAGCAGGGCCGAGTCGAGGTGCTGGAGCACGCTGGCGGGTACGGCGACGTCGTTGATGCTCGGTTCTACGACGGTGCGTGGGTAGTCAGCCGGTTCGATGTCCGGACGTGACCAGGCCAGCAGCGCCGCATCGACACCGCCCTGCAACGAACAACTGATGCGCGATTGCGTGCCGTCGGTGCCTTCCGGCTCTACCAGCAGCACGCGCTCGACTTCGCGGGTGCCCGGCGCGACGCCGGGCCGTGGCTTGATGGCCTGCCAACGGTCGCCGACCTTGAGCTCGCTGCGAATGTAGGCGTCATCGCCTTTTTGCAGGCGAGCAGGCTGGTCGAGCAGCGGGGCAAGGCGTTGGGCAACCTCGTCGATATTGCCTTGCACAACAAAGCCCCAGTAATAGTAACGCCCCAGGTTGCCGAGGTCGCTGGCCTCGTCGGCGTACGACAACAGCTTCAAACCGGCGATGGGCGGCGTGCTGATCGGCACCGCGTTGGCCTTGCGGTCCGCGCGGTTGACTACCGCGATCCACGCGAAGTCTTTGTCCTGCTTGAGCGGCGCGTAGGCCTGCCAGGCGTCGCGGTGGCTGTTCAGGCTGCTGAAGAACGTCGCGTCGCAGCGGGTGAAGGCCTTGAGCGTGTCGGTCAGCGCGGCATCGTCGGCGTGGGCGATGGAAGGCAGCAGCGCAGAGGCGAGGAGGAGGGCGGCGGTGGGCAACTTCATCGAGCGGGATGTCCGTATCGGGGGCGGGAACTGGGCATTATCCAGAAATTACCCGCCAAAGGCTCGGCTCAATGACCGAGCCCCATGAGGCGCGCGATTTTTTCAGATCCAAAGATCGTTTGTTGCAGTACGCTCACCGCCTTCATGGCCGGTATTCAAGATGCCCCGAGGCTCAATCATCATCAGCTTCGCCTCACCCTCGGCGGCGGTCCGATGTTCAACGCCACGCGGGACCACATACAACTCGCCCGCCGCCACATACACCGGACCTTCCGGCAGATCGATACGCAGCGTCCCTTCCAACACCAGGAACGCTTCGTCGGTTTCCGGGTGTGAGTGCCAGATGAACTCCCCTTCGATGCGCACCACCTTGAACTGGTAGTCGTTCATTTCGGCGACGACCCTGGGGCTCCACTGCTCGTTGATGAGCGACGCCTTTTGCGCAAGGTTTACCGGTTGTGCCGGGTGCTGTGACGTAGCCATGATCCATCCTCTGGTAGGTAAGAGGGCCAGACTATCGAGGCAACGAGGCGCCTGGCTTGTACGATCCTGCACGTTGGCCGTCTAAAGCTCGGCCGATTTCCGGCGATAACCTGTATGAACCCGCCAATCAAGGATCGATAAAATGGCTCTTTCCGTCAGCGCTGCCTATCTCCCGCCGGTCAACACCAGCCTTACACCTTCCGACCAGCAGCTCGTGGCCCAGCCACTGACAGAGGCCGCGAAGGAAGCGTTGGCAAACGCCGCCCCGGCGGCCGTCTACCATCCCAGTGGATCAGCAAGCACCACGGTGGAACCGCCGGAGGTGGTCGACGTCTGGGTCGGTCGGACCCAGTCGCCAGACCACCCTCGGCTCGTCGAAATTTCCACCGGCGCGCTCAATACGCTGAAGGCATCCTTCAAGGCATTCGAGTCAGCGCTGTCGGCCATCGCTCCCGACTTGGCCGGCAAAAAATACGGCTTCACCGTCGAGGCCGATGGCCGCCTGAAAGTGCTGGATTCGGCCAGCCAGCTCAGCAGCTCGGATACCAAACGGCTGACGGATTTGCTCAATCAATCCCTTGGCCTGAAAACCGCAGCTGTTGCCTACCGCAATGCCTCCATCGACACGGTGGACGCCGATTCCGTCTGGTCGGGCCTGGGCTATTACAGCCTGACCAACGAAAACTTCGCCAAGACCATTGATCTGGCGCCGCTCTTAAGAGACTTCGACCCGTCGGACTTCAAAGGGGCCAGGGACCGGATTTTTATTAATCAACTGGCCTCCAAAGGCGAACTGGCGACGCAACAGACGGAAGCGGCGATGTATGAGCGGCGTGGAATACAGCGGTTCAGTGCGCAGGCGTGATCTACTGTGTGGGGTAAAAATGAAGCCGTGCAGGCGGTTCAACCCCGCCTGCGCGATTCAATCCCTGCAAAAATCAGCATACCCGTCACCATCGCCAACGTGAACACCAGCACCTGCCATTGGCCCGTCAACAGCAATGCCACTGCCGGCCCGGGACATAGCCCCGCAATCGCCCACCCCATGCCGAACACCAGGCTGCCCAGCACGAGGCGGCGGTCGATGGTGCTTTGCGTCGGCATCTGGATCGGTGCGCCCAGCAGCGAGACCTGACGATGCCTTACGACGTAAAAGGGCACGCTGCTCACCATCAGGGCGCCGAGCATGACCAAGGCCAATGAAGGGTCCCACTCGCCGGCGAGGTCGAGGAACGCGAGCACCTTCGCCGGGTTGGTCATGCCGCTGAGGTGCAGCCCCAGGCCGAAGATCAGACCGGCGATCAATGCAGTGAGTTTGCGCATGCTCAGGCTCCCAGCAGGTGGCGGATGAAATAGACACCGGCGAACCCGCTGCCCATGAAACAACCGACCGCGACCAACGAACGCAGCGACCACCGCGAAAGCCCGCAGATGCCATGCCCACTGGTACAACCGGCGCCATACCGCGTGCCAATCCCCACCAGCAGCCCTGCCAGCACCAGCGCGTAGCCACCGGCCTGGAACGATGACTCAGGCAGCTCGGCAAACAACGACCAGATCCAGGGCGAGACCAGCAGCCCGATCACAAACAGCAGTTTCTCCCCACGCCCCTCGCCGCGCCTGGAGAGCAGGCTGCCAAGCAGGCCGCTGATACCGGCGATGCGGCCGTTGAGCAGGATGAACAGGCCTGCGGACAAGCCGATCAGGGCCCCGCCGAGCAGGGCGGTCCAAGGGGTGAAGTGGGTGGAAAGAGTCATGGCAGGGCCTGGGTGTGTGAGGACTACGTGCATCGATACCACAGTTTTATCCCCAACCCCAACGGGTGAAGACGCGCACTCACACCTTGGCCGTATGCACCTTGGCCAGGCGCAGGCGCCAATCGCCGTCATGGCGCAGGTGGCATTCTTCTTCGGAGTCGAAGTGGACGCAGCGTTCCATGGGCGCGCCGTGCACGTCGGCGTCGTTGAGTGCGGCAGCAGTCAGCTCACGCATGCGTGTGTCTGCCCCTGTCGAGAGGGCGTGCTCCTTGTTGGCGCGGTTGTCGAACACCCAGATCACCCGCAGGCTCTGGGGGAAGGCGCTGTAGTCGACGGTGTGGGTCAGCCAGTCGAAGCCGGGGATTTCAGTTTTGGCGATTTCGCAGGCGTCGGTGAGGGTGGCGATGAGGCGACGTTCAATCCGGGCGTTGTCGCGTGGTGTGGTTGGCATAAAGGGCTCCAAGTGGGGTGTTCAGCCTGTGTATTAAACCAGCTACACCTGAACTCTTAGCGCGTTGATGATAAACGCATGCAGGCTATTAACCGCCTTGGCCCCCCGAGAAGCTCGGCTACGCAGAATCGAAACCTCCATGGGCGCAATGTTTCCCAAGCCATGCTCGCTGCTCAACACCTGCAGTGATGGCTGCACGGTGCACTGCGTGATCGCGGCAATCGCCAGCCCACCTTCCACCGCTGCCACTTGGCCGGCGAGGCTGGAGCTGTTGTAGACCACCTTGAATTGGCGCCCTTGCTGGGCCAGTGAATGCACCGCATAACGCCGCGCCAGGCTTTCACTTTCGTAGACGGCGATAGGCAGTGGGTCGCGCCGCCATAGTTCGAACTGGGGCGAGCCCACCCAGACCATGGGTTCTTTGAACAGAAAGGTGCCGCTGTGGGGCGAGTCCCTGGACACCAGCGCAAGATCAAGATCGCCGCTGCGCACACGCGGGATCAGCGTGGTCGACTGTTCGCAGGTCAGTTCTATTTCCACACCGGCGTAGCGCGGTGAAAAACGCTTCAGCAGCGGCGTGAGGTATTTCGCCGCATAGTCCTCTGCGACGCCCAGGCGGATTCGCCCGGTGATCGCTTCCCCGTTAAAGGCCGCCTGGGTTTCTGCGTGCAGTGCGAGCATGCGACGGGCATAGCCGAGCAGCGTCTGGCCGTCATCGGTGAGTTGCAGATGCCTTGGGCCACGGCTCAACAGCGGGCGTCCAAGGGCGGCTTCGAGCTTCTTCATCTGCATGCTGACGGCGGACTGCGAGCGGTTGATCTCATGGGCCGCACCCGACAGCGAACCGGCATCTACTACCGCCACGAAGCACTTGAGCCAATCGATCTGCAAATCGCTGGAGGGCATGGCAGTTTCCTTTATTCGTTAATCGAATGGCTGCAACGTGAATAATGCGCTTTTCAGGACTTTTCTTCACTCGCAAGATACTGGCCTGAATACCCACCTGCTGGATTGGATCATGCCCTTTGATACCTGGCTGCTTTACCTGATGACTTGCTTCGGCATCGCCGTGGTACCAGGGCCAAATGCATTACTGGTGCTGACCCATGGGGCCCTGCACGGCAGTCGCCGGACGCTGTTCACCATCAGCGGCGGCGTGCTCGGCTTTGCCCTGGTGCTGACGCTGTGCGCGCTGGGCCTGGGGGCACTGATCCAGGCATCGGCCAGTTGGTTCACCGCCTTGAAGGTGGCCGGCGGGCTCTACCTGATCTGGCTCGGTTTCGGCCTGTGGCGCGCGGCCCCCGTCAGCCTTGAGGCCACCGGCACAGTCAGTTTGCGGCGCTGGTCGCTGTTCCGCCAAGGGCTGGTCTCGGCGATTTCAAACCCCAAGGCACTGCTGCTGTTCACCGCGTTTATCCCACCGTTCCTGGACCCGCACAGAAGCATCATCGCGCAGACGGCTGCCATCGCGCTGACCTACGCCGTGGTGGAGTTCGTCGTGGAATACCTGGTGGCCAGCGCAGCGAACCGCGTCCGACCTTGGCTGGCCCGCACCGGGCGCCGGTTCAATAAAGTCTGCGGTGGGTTTTTTGTACTGTTTGGGTTGGCCTTGCCGGTTCACAGTTGAAGGCAAGGCTGCCTTGGCGCTTGTCGCCCCCTTTTTTACACAATCCGTAATCCGCACCCGCCTTGGGCACACACCTGAACGTGGTGTAGCAACGATTGCTGGCGCAATGAAAGCTGACGGGCTGCCCGGCCGGGACTACACGCTCGTCGAAGTATCTGCGCGTTTCATCGATCGTCGCACTGACCGTAGACGCTGACGTGGTCATTGGAATATCTCCTTCGCCGTGAGACAAAGGCTGTCGCCATTCTCAGCTTCCCTCCAGCAAGGAGCGTTACGCGTCATGGACGAAGTCATAACTTACCGGGTTGCAACCGTAGACGATGCACTTACCCTGTGCGAGTTGGGGCAACTGCTCAACGAGGTGCACCACGCCGCTCGCCCCGATATTTACGCGGCTGCCACGGAGCAAGTTGCGCGCGACCTGCCTCATTGGGCGGGCCTGTTCGAGAAACCGGGGCAGGTGGTATACATCGCGAATGCCGATGGTCACGCCGTGGGGTTCGTCACCGCCAGCCTTTCTACAAGCACCGGGCCGCTGATGCAGCCGTTGAATGTTGTTCGAATCGGCTCGGTGTGCGTCGCTGAAGCGTTTTGGGGAAAAGGCATTGGGCGCGGTCTTCTGCAACGGGTTAAGCGCTGTGCAATCGAACATGGTGCCCAGGATTTGAGGTTGTCTGTCTGGGCGTTCAATGAACGTGCTGCGCGCATGTACAGAGAGTTCGGCTTCGAGACGCGTGCCTGTGAGATGGGCATGCGCCTGTAGAAACTGTAAAAAGGTTCGAACTGCGGATGTGATTATTTAATCTGTTTGTGGCTCGGCGTCACGTTTGATCGGAAGGTTCAGAGCGCAAAAATATGCCTTTCTCACTCAATCAAAATGCCCAGATTGTGTTAGTCCCCGCGCAACAAAGCGACTTGGAGGACCTTATTGCCATTCGACTTGAAGCCATGCGTGAAAGTCTGGAGCGTGTCGGGCGCTTTGATCCGGTACGCGCGCGCGAGCGGTTTGTCAGCGGCTTTGAAGCTCGTGACACACGTTATATCGAGGTCGCTGGAGAGAGGGTTGGCTTTGTAGTGGTCCAGCGGCATCCCAATGAATTCTTGCTCGACCATTTATATGTGAGACCGAGCGCGCAAGGATCGGGGATCGGCTCTGCTGTGCTCTCTCGGATTTTCAAAGAGGCGGAAAACGCTGCACTCCCTATTAAAGTGGGGGCTCTTAAAGAAAGCGCATCGAATCGCTTTTATACCCGCCATGGCTTCCAATTTGTCCAAAGCAGTGAGTTCGACAATTACTATGTTCGCCGGCACATTGCGGTGGCGGGGCCTGCGGGCTAGTTGGCCGGGCGGGCGCTTGGAGAAGCCGGGCTGACGCCAGCCTTCAAATCGGCCTATCCACAACCCGCGCATTCCACACCTCCCGATAGCGCTCCCGCCAGCCCGGACTGCCTTGGTCCAGCCACTCCAGTGTCGCCTCGATCGTGTCAGCGCTGATGACGAAGTGATTGATATGCTCCACGATCCGTTCCTGAGACAGGTGCAGCAAGTCCAAGTAGGCATTGAACGAGTCCGCCAACACCACGTATTCATCGCCTTGCTGGCGGCGCCCCGTCCATGCGGGTAAACCCGCCACCATCGCGCCTATATCCTGGCGACCTTCGCGCAGGTCCAGCAGCAAGACACTCGCACCGCCATCACGTCCGATCGGCAACAACCCGGTAGCGGGGAAGCCAGGTTGCCTGCGCAGTTGCTCCAGTTCATAGGGGTTGGACTCATACGTTTCGCCCGGGTCCAGGCCATACAACAAAAAACTCAGCAATTCTTTATCGCCATTGCTCATGGTGGCGAGCACGTCGTATTCCACGGTGGCGCCGTTGCAGGTCTGGAGAAACTGCCGGTAATCCTCCGGCAAGCGTGCGCCGAGGCTGGTTTCCAGTTGCGAGATGGCAGATTCAGGGGCGCCTTCCCGGGTGTCGTCGAGGATTAATCCACGGTAGTCAGTCATCGAAGCCTCGCGCAACCTTAGTAAAAATCATAATAGAGCGCCCATTCCCCGGTTTCGCAGTGCTTCCAGAACATCAGGCTCCCGCTGTCGACCACGTTCAGATGGATCTTCGCGTCCGACGAAATCTGGAATACAAACTCAAAGCCATCACCCGGATCCACGCCCGATTGGCAGAACGAGGGGTAACCGCCGATCTTGTGTTCGTAGGTGTGAGTGATCAGGTCGTAATAGCTTTGTATCTCGCCCGCGCGTTGCAACTTCAGTATTGCTTGCTCAAGGTCCGCCGGGACACCACCGCCATCCCACAGTGGATAGTCCGCCGGCACTGCGTGCGCTTGGAGGGGGAAGGGTTTGAGAAATGAATCTGCCACGGGCAGCGCCTTGCGAACCAATACATCATCCGGCCCATATTCACGGATGACCCAGTTATTCCCCATCGGCTCAAAGTGCTCGGGAAACGGGTTTGCAATAAACACCGTCAGCACACGAACCCCCGCCAGCTGAGGGCTATTGAAGGGCAGGGCGGGCAGGTAAAACTGCGCATAGGGGAGCAACGGTTGCCCCGCCTGATTGGTCGGCACGCCTTCATCTGGCCGGAACAGGAAGACCTTGCCCAGCCAGCTTTCTTCATCGGTGTCGGCGGGACGAAAGCCGCCAGCCACGAACTTCACGGCAGGGCGGGCCAGGTGGTGCTTGATTTCCTGAATCTCCATGGCGATGTAAACCTTCCTTTTGCAGACATAAAGGCCGCAGATTAGCAGTGTGCGCAAGCGGTTGGCAGTAGTCCGGAGGGCGGGACCCGCGGCACACGGATATTTTCAACGCAGCCCCGTATTGCTAAAGTTTCCCACTCACCCGCCGACAGCTTTTGTTCCCACTTCACGGATGATTTTAATGTTCCGCTCTCTTTTTTCCGGCGTTGCATTGCTCGCCGTTGCCTGCACTGCCCAAGCCCGGACCGTCACCACGCCCGAACAGCTGCTGACAGAGTTCTCTCGATGCGATGCGCATTTCTTCGAGAGCCTGCGCGATGCGCGTTTGCCAGCAGGTACCTTACGCCTGAGTGACTACGGCTCGGTCAAGGCACCGACCATCATGAGTCCGCTGCAGGAAGGTGGCACTTACCAACACTTCGAAACGCCCCTGATCGTTAACGGCGTGCGTATGGTCGGCTATTACAACCAGGCCCAAACCATCAAGGACGTCGGCAATTTTCTGTTCTGGGGCTTTGTAGTCGATGGCTCGCCGCAAGAGGTGGCCGCAAAGCTCAAGCCGCTGATCGTTGATAACGCACGTTTTGTCAGTCAGGGCAAAGCCATTACCCGCGCCGAAATTCGCCGGGTCGGTGACCCGATCGGCCAATGGCGCACCGAAGGGCTGACCGGTCCTGGCGTCGCTACGCCGTTTGGTTTCGTAGACCGCGTGCTCATGGTCGACGCGGGCGACACGTCACCGTCGCTCGTGGGACACACCACCGTGTTCTGCTCGCTACAAGGCACCGTGACCGCGCCGCTGTTGCAGGTCTATCGCCCTGACCTCAACGCTCATCTACTTGACTGACAAGGATGCTTATCATGAAGACTCGCTGGTTCGCACTGATTGCCTGCTCCGTCATCCTCACAGGTTGTGCAGGGATGCAGAACCCGCAAAAAGCCAACCTTGCCCATTGCGCTAATCAGTTAAAGGCGTCCAAAGCCGAAAACTACCCTCTGGTGCTGCAGGAAGGTGATCTATGCCTGCAGAAAGCTACGCTGCCTGCCTCGCTGCATAGTTTGATTTATGCGGTGCAGGCCGACGCCTACCTCAACCTCAAGCGCTTCCCCGAAGCCTTGGCCGCCAAGGAGAAATCCATGCAACTGTTGGTCAAGCCTGAGCCGCGCGCCTACCTGGACTTGAGCGCTATGTATCGGGCCGCTGGTAACCCGAAAAAAGCCCTTGAACTCGTGCAGTACAACCTTGACAACGGAATGGGAGAAGCAGGCAAGGGGGCCGGCTTCAATATGCCGACCTACTATCATCTGGGCCTCGCGCTGACAGACCTGGGTCAGTACCGGGAGGCCGCTGAAGCATTCAGTACTGGCCTTCAGCGCCAGCCGGACTATGCCTGGGCCTATTACGCGCGCGGGATCGCGTACGACCATTTGGGCAACAGGGAAGACGCCAAGGCCGACTTCATGAAGTTCTCGCAGATCGTCGACAAGAAGTATCTGGAGCAGGAGAACAAGGCCAAGCTCGCCGAGTACAGGATTTCCATCCCGTAATTGGAGCACCCGCTTAGGGGCGAATGTGCACGTTGCCTGGATAAACCGACGGATTTTGAGAAAGCACAGGCAGTGGAACAGGGGGCCAGGTTTTGTTGTTCATCTGTGCTGCGGATGGTTGGGGCTGCTGCGCAGCCCAACGGGAGCAAGCTCCCTCGCCACAGGGGGGAGCGTTTGCCTTGGTCAGTTCGCTGCTGCTGCCGCATGCTTCTTGGCCCAAACAAAAGATAGGTCAGATAGCCCAGGAGCAACGCAACCAAAGGAACGACAAACCGGCGCAATTTCGAATCCATTCGTGAGGTGTGGACGGGCAGTGTAGCGATGCTCACGCGCCGTACATAGATGCCTTTCTACAACAGGTTTAACCGCGTTCGGCGCTGCGAACCAGCGGCGCATGTGCAGGCCCATGTAGGCGTTGATGGCGTTGGTACATCGCGCCCAGCAGGGAAAATTACGCCGTGATGGGTTGGTCGGGGACCATAGTTACGGAAGGCATGCAGTGAAGGTCAGGATCGCTTTCGGGTTACTTGAACCTGTTTTGATTACTCGCTTACCGGAGGGCAGCTTTCGAGCGAGCTAGCCGGTAGCTGTGGGTAGCAATCGGCCAGAAGCGGTCAGTTTTCAACACCGAGAACTGCCTCAGCTAGCTGGTCATCGAAGTACTCCGTGTCATCGCGGGGCTCTGAATCCAATCGCCGCCTGGTCTCGGACAACATTTGAGGAACTGCGATTCGCTGGTTCAGAAAAGTAGCGACCATGAGATCTGACAGCTCTTTAAAAGGCGTGTCCCAGGAATCTCGACAGTGCTGTAGTAACGTTGTCGGAGCCTCTCCTTTCCATGGGCCAATGATGTTGGCTACTGTCGTCGGTTGGACCATTGGCATCAATTCGTGCGGGTTGAAAAAAGGGATACTACCGACAGATCGCACGCAGTGCGAAGAGCCACTTTGGGTCTATTGCTGCCTTCTGTAAATTGGCACACCGAAGAGGTTACTTGTAATACCTGGTCCGAAGATACGACGTTGAACCAGAATAAAGAATTCCAGCCATTGAGTTTCGCGTAGACCTTGACCGTGATGATTCATGAGTGCTAATGCTATAGCAAATAACAGGATTTAACGGAATTTGGTTATGACTATCATTGATGATTTAAAAGTTAAGTACCCCGGGGCCATTTCATGGTCATTTGGGGATGCTCCAGAAATGGCGGATGAGCTGGCTGAACTTGTTACTCAAGGAATAAAAACGGCTACGTGTAGTTCACTTTCGTCATTCAAACACGAAGATGAGCCACCCACTATTGGCGGTTACGGCATCATCCTCAACAGTAAGGGCGAACCTGTATGTGTAATTAGAGTTGTGTCGATGCGTATTATTCGTTATTGCGACGTAGATCAAGACTTTGCAAGGAAGGAAGGTGAAGGGGATCTCAGCCTCAGTTACTGGATGCAGGGTCATAAAGATTTTTTCCAGAGAGAGGGCTCGTTCGACGAGGCTATGGAACTTGTGGCAGAAGAATTTGAGTTGGTGGAAGTCTTGTAAAAGACAAAGCGCTCTGAATCGTCTCGGGTTTTCTAGGCAGTCTCCAAGCACGATGTGTAACGCTTTTACCGATGACCGCAGCTCAAGCAATAAGTGAGAAGAATAGGCGTGTAAAACACAGCTTCTACGACCGACGGAGTCTGTTTCAGGCTCGGTGCAAACAACCTGAAAATTCTTGGTATGGTGCGAGAAGGCTGTCTCTACTTAGGACAAAAAATGATTTCGCATGTATTCATCGGAGTGAATGACTTCAGTCGAGCGCTTGTGTTTTACCAAGGGCTCATGCAGATCCTCGGACTTGATCTCAAGTTCACTGAACTTGAACGCCCATGGGCTGGTTGGAAACACCCGGAGACTGAACGCCCTCTTTTCGTGGTGGGCAAACCGTTCGGCGGCGAATCTGCGACGCCAGGACATGGGCAAATGATTGCTCTGCTGGCACCTAATCGGCAGACCGTAGACAACGCCCATGCCTTGGCGTTGGCATTGGGTGGAACATGCGAAGGCGCTCCCGGCCTGCGACCCGAATACCACCCGAATTTTTATGGCGCGTACTTTCGAGACCCTGAAGGAAATAAGCTTTGCGTCTGTTGCCACGATCCGGAGTAGGTCACGTGTAGGATCTGCAAAAAGGGATGGATTTATTTGCAACTTTGTGGCGACGCAGGGTTACCCACTAATGCAGACGGAAAGTGAATTAGGGATGAAATCGGCCCTTTTGCGTCCGTACCGGTCTACCATACCTCCCCGGGAGCGGTTCTATGCGCTGCCGTTCCTCTGTTTTTAAGGCATCCCAATGACCATCGACCAAATCTCCCTCCCCAAAGGCGTGGGCCCTCACGCCGCCAAGCTCCTCGACGCCATCACCGGCGCCGCCACCCATGAAGAACTCAACCGTGCTGGCGGCAAGGCTGAAGGTTTTGTGCTCGGTCTGGAATCCACCAAAGCCATCAAGAGCCAAATCGCCGAGTCGTTGTATGTGGCCTATGACGACGCGGCGAGTAATCGTTCCAGTGAATTGAAGGGCTAGGCATTAACCGGAGCAGGGCGCTTCGCGGTCGAGCAATTTGGCAGTGAGGAGTACGCCCAGCTCGCTCAGTTGGTGGATAGCGAGGGCGATGTCGCGGTGTTTGCCGGACAGGTCTTCGGACAAGTCGAGCAGCAGCGTGCTGACTGAGGCGAAGGTTTCGTAGCTGTTGGTGATGAGGGTTTCGTTGCTGGCGTCGGGAGCGACGCTGAAGAGAGCGCTTGAATCTGTAGGCATTGTTAAGTTCCTTGCTTGGGCCACTACCTGATCGCTACTAAACGATAAGGCGGTAGCTGTACGCAGGTTAGTAGACCGGTGGAACCTAACAAAACCGGCGCGCCCGAGGGCGCCCTACGCACAGCCACCATCGAGCACAGACAGGCACGTCTGACAGATGAAGCTTGTGCACTTGTTAGGTTAAACCGTGGGCTACTAAACCCGATCACCGAGAGATTCGGCGACCGAGCCACCTTAGAGACGGCCACCTCAGCGCACAAGCCGGCGGATTCTGACGCAAGCGTAGGCAAGGGAGCAAGGCACGGTGGCTGCGCGGCTCACACCGTAAGACTTAATAACCATCCCGCCGCGCCGCTTCCTACAACCACCAGCCACGGTGGCAGTTTCCACACCATCAGCGCCACCAGGCCAGTCAGCGCCAGGGCGAAGTCCTGGGCGGTGAAGATGGCGCTGGTCCACACCGGTTGGTACAGCGCCGCCAGCAACAGGCCGACGACCGCTGCATTCACGCCCGCCAGGGCGGCTTGGGTGCGCGGGCTGCGGCGCAGGCCTTCCCAGAAAGGCAGTGCGCCCATCACCAATAAAAACGATGGCACGAAGATCGCCAGCAGGCAGAGCAGGCCGCCGATCCAGCCACTTGGGGCTTGGGCCATCGAGGCACCGAGGAAGGCGGCGAAGGTGAACAACGGGCCGGGCATGGCTTGGGCGGCGCCGTAACCGGCGAGGAACACGTCATTGCTCACCCATTGGCGGGGCACGACTTCGGCTTGCAGCAAGGGCAGCACCACGTGGCCGCCGCCGAATACCAGCGAGCCGGTGCGGTAGAAGGCGTCGGTCACGGTCAGGGTTGGATTGGGCATCAACTGGGCGAAGATCGGCAGGCCCGCGAGCAATAGCACAAACAGCGACAGCCACATCGTCCCGACGCGACGGCTGATGGTCACGGGCAGGGCGTCGTGCGCTGCAGGCGATGTGGGTTTGAATAGCAGCAGACCGGCTACGCCCGCGACCAGGATCACGCCGACCTGGCCCCACGCCGACGTTTGCAGCAGGGCCATGCAGGCGGCGAGGAGCATCACGGCCACGCGCGGGGCGTCGGTGCACAGGTTGCGCGCCATGCCCCACACGGCCTGGGCGACCACGGCGACGGCCACGACTTTAAGGCCATGCAGCGCGCCGGACGGGATGGCGGTGCTGTGCCGGGCGATGCCCAGCGCCAACAAAATCAGCACCACGGCGGACGGCAAGGTAAACCCGAGCCACGCCGCCAACGCGCCGCCATAGCCGGCGCGTGACAGGCCGAGCGCGATGCCCACCTGGCTACTGGCCGGGCCGGGCAGAAATTGGCACAGCGCGACCAGATCCGCGTAACTGCGTTCGCTCAGCCAGCGCCGCCGTGTCACGAATTCCTCGCGGAAATAACCCAGGTGCGCAATCGGACCGCCAAAGGAGGTAAGGCCCAGGCGCAGGAAAATCAGGAACACCGACCAGGGATTTTCGCGGCGATCAGCGGGGGAGTGGGCCAAGGTGGTCGGTCTCGATGAGGGCAGGGCATCGAGGCACCTTAGCGAATTTTGATGACGTGAAGAAGAGGCGCCAGCGACAGCGCTCAATGTTGTACCGTTGCTCCCCAGGACCGTACCGATGACGAAGGAGCCAGCATGACATTGACTGTCGAAACCCTGCTCGAACTGGCCATGGCCAACCCCATTAACGCCGAAATCACTGCGCGCCTGCCTGGCCTCGGGGTGGACCAGTGCATGCTCACGGCGGGTTGCCTGTTCCAGGCGGTATGGAACCATCAGGCGAGTCTGCCTGCCGATCAGGGCGTGAAGGACTACGACGTTTTTTACTTCGATACCGACGTGTCCTACGAGGCGGAAGACGCGGTGATTCGTGTGGCGGACGAGCTGTTCAAAGACCTGGGCGTCAATGTCGAGGTCAAGAACCAGGCGCGGGTGCACCTCTGGTACGGTCAGCGCTTTGGGCGGCCTTATCCGCAGTTGCGTTCGGCGCGCGACGGGGTCGATCGTTATCTGGTGGCCGGTACGTGCATCGGCTTGGAGATTGCCAGGGGCGAGGTGTATGCGCCGTATGGGTTGGACGATGTGGAGCAGGGGATTTTGCGGATTAACCCGTTGCATCCGGAGCAGGCGTTGTTTGAGCAGAAGGCGCGCAGTTATCAGGCTCGGTGGCCTTGGCTGAGGATTGTTGGGGGTGGGGACGCCTGAATGCTTTGGCTGGGGGCGCTGCGTTATCGTTGGTGATTTTCGCGAACAAGCTCGCCCCTACCGTTGATTTACGCTGAACTTTTACGTGGGTGCTGCACGTCCAAGATTCAAACCACTTCCGCCAAGGACAGACGATGACTTTCTTTATCTTCCTGCTAGCCTGCGCCGCCGCTGCCAGTACCGGCATTATTTTCAAGCCCGGCGCCTGGTACGAATCCCTGGTTAAACCCAGCTTCACTCCGCCCAATTGGCTGTTTCCGGTCGCGTGGACGATCATTTACCTGCTGCTGGCCTGGGCCGGTTATCGCTTGAGCCTGATCCCCGGCAGCCAAATGGTGCTGGCGCTGTGGGCCGCGCAAATTGCGCTGAATACCTTGTGGACGCCGGTGTTTTTCGGCGCGCATCGTGTGCTCGCCGGGATGGTGATCATCGTGCTGCTGTGGATCACCGTCGCCGCCATGGTGGTATTGGCCGTGCGCCTGGACCTGATCACCGGCCTGATCCTGTTCCCGTACCTGGCGTGGCTGTGTGTGGCGGCGGCGTTGAATTTCTCGATCCTGCGCAATAACCGCTGATGGCCCACCAACCTTGGCCCGCCAGCGAGGCGGAACTGGCCCAGATGCGCCGCTTCAATCAGAAGCTCGCCTGGCTGCCGCGCTTCAAGATCCGCAACCGCATCACGCCGCGGTTGATCCAGGCGCTGCTGCGCGTCAGTCAAACGCTCAAGCGCTCCACACCGGCTGAAAGCAGGGTTGTCGACAACGTCCCCGTGCGCATCCTGCGGCCAAGCGGCAAGCCCAAGGGCGTGGTGCTGGATATCCACGGCGGCGGCTGGGTGATCGGCAATGCGCAGATGGATGACGACCTCAACCTGGGCATGGTGCGCGCATGCGACGTGGTGGTGGTGTCGGTGGATTATCGGTTGGCGGTCGACACGCCGGTCGAGGGGCTGATGGCGGATTGTTTGGCCGCTGCGCGTTGGTTGCTCAGTGCCGATGAGTTTGCCGGCCTGCCGGTCATCGTCGTCGGTGAATCGGCCGGTGGGCATCTGGCGGCGGCGACGTTGCTGGCCCTCAAGCAATGGCCTGAACTGCTCAAACGTATAAGCGGCGCGGTGTTGTACTACGGCGTTTATGATCTGGCCGGTACACCGAGCGTACGCGCTGCCGGGCCGGAGACGTTGCTTTTGGATGGGCCGGGGATGGTGGAGGCGTTGCGCATGCTCACGCCGGGGCTGAGTGATGATGAGCGCCGGCAGCCGCCGTTGTCGCCGTTGTATGGTGACTTTGAAGGGCTGCCCCCGGCGTTGATGTTTGTGGGGGAGTTGGACCCGCTCAAGGATGACACGCTGTTGATTGCAGAGCGGTGGCCCAGGGCGGAAGTACACCTGTTACCGGAGTCGGCCCATGGGTTTATTCATTTTCCGGTGGCGATGGCCGATGGCGTGCTTGCTTGCAGCCGCAAGTGGATAACGAAGCACGTCGAGGGAGAAAAGTGAGTTCTCCCCAGGCAGGCGGCGCTTATTTTCCAAATCGAGTGCCATCCCCACGATCTTCCATCGGACACCCGACCAACGCGGCGTATACACCTTGCGCCTGACCTGGCAAGCGGACGGCGCCATTGGTTATCAGGTTGCCAGCGGTGGGGCGTGGGAAGAGAGGAAACTCGTCGAAAAGCCCGGTTTTTCCGTGCGCCATGTGAGCGTGCATGCCTCCGGTATGAAGGGCAGTGCTGTGTGTGAGTTGCGGAAATGAACGCGCTGACGTTGAGGCCGGCGACGGTGACCGATCTGCCGTCGATCTATCGGGGAGAGCAGGATTACATCCGGCGCTGGGAGCCTGACCACGAAGCAGCCTGGCGGCTCCAGTTGGAGCGCCACCTCACGCGCTGGGTCGATAACTTCGAACGGTTGACGATTGCGATGCTGGACGGGCAGTTCGCCGGTTATTCGCTGTGGACGGCAGAGGAGGGGTTTGCCGAGCTTTGTACGATCAACGTCAGTGAAGCTTACCGACGCCAGGGGATCGGTCGAACGTTGCTGAACGCTTACGCGGCGGCGGCTGGTCAGAATGACTTCCTGAAGTTGCGGTTGAGCGTACGTTCCGATAACCCCGCCCGGCTGATGTATGAGCGCGCCGGGTTTGTCTGTGTGGGCACAGGCTCCAACGACTACCTTTGCTACGAGCGAGCCACCCGCCCGTGAATATCACCGCAAGAATCGGATAGCCATCGCTGTCCAGGTGCTCGTCTCATAGGGCTCACCCTAAGAGTCACCCACCATGAACTTTCGCATTACGGGCCTTGCTCCCGATCCATTTCTCAGTGTGTTTGGTTTGCCCGACGATCAGCTTGCCGCGCGTGGGATCAAGCGTTACCGAGTCGACCGTCACCCAGGTTTTCCCGACCGCATAGAGATGAAAGATGCGCAGGTTGGGCAGAGCGTGCTGTTGCTCAATTTAGATCCAATGTGGGAGGGGGCCGATAGCCATAGGTATCTCCACAACTTCCAGACTCTGACAAATCTCCCTGTGGCGAGCGGGCTTGTCCCGCGTTGGGCTGCGTAGCAGCCCCAGTCAAGAAGAACGCGGTGTATCAGACACTCTGTATAGACTGGTTTTGGGGCTGCTACGCAGCCCAACGCGGGACAAGCCCGCTCGCCACAACAGCCCTACCTGCCGGGCGTTCAGCGTTGAGCCAACGGTGTCTAGATACCTATGCCCGATAGCAGTCTGTCAGTTGATGCAAATGTCGACTGGCACACCGCCATCGGGGGCAAGTCGAATCGTCGCACCGCCCCTCCCACATTAGGAGCTCGGCGTGTTCAGTTAGACCGCAACCGCAGTATCTGCGCCCCATCAAACGGGTCCGTCAGGTAATGCGCCTGCACCCCGAATGTCTCCTGCAAGCGCTCCGGCGTCAGCACGTCCAGTGGCGTGCCCAGCGCTACCAGGCGCCCATGATCCAGCACGGCCAGGCGATCACAGGTCAGCGCTTGATTCAGATCATGCAGGGCGATGAGGGTGGTCACCGGCAATCCTTGCACGCCTTTCAAAATCGCCAGTTGATGCTGGATGTCCAGGTGATTGGTCGGCTCATCCAGCAACAGGATCTGCGGCCGTTGCGCCAGGGCGCGGGCGATGTGTACGCGCTGCCGCTCGCCGCCGGAGAGGCTGCGCCAGGCGCGGTGGCTCAGGTGGGTGGCGTCCACATCATGCAGGGCCTGGCGCACGATGGCGTCGTCTTCGCCGGACCACGGGCTCAGCGCCGACAGCCAGGGTGTACGGCCCAGCGCGACGGCGTCGAACACGCGGATGGCGTCGTCGGTGTCGGCCTGTTGTTCCACCACCGCCAACTGTTGTGCGATGACGCGGCGGGACAGGTCGCCCAGGCGTTGGCCGCCCAGGCGCACGTCGCCGCTGGCCGGTGCGCGCAGCCCGGCGAGCAGTTTGAGCAGGGTGGATTTGCCGGAGCCGTTCGGCCCGACGATCCCCAGGGTTTCACCCAACTGAACCTCCAGGTGGATATCGCGCAGCAACTCCGCCTCACGCACCTTGAAGCCCACGCCGGTGCAACTCAGTACGCTCATCGCGCATTCCTCCTGCCAATCAGGATCAGTGCAAACACCGGCGCGCCGACCAGTGCCGTTACCACGCCGACCGGAATCACCTGGCCCTTGATCAAGGTGCGCGACAACACATCGGCCGCAATCAAAAATAACGCCCCGCCCAGCGCACTGGCGGGCAGCAGGCGCGAATGCCCGGTGCCGAGCAGCAGGCGCACCGCGTGGGGGATCACCAGGCCGACAAAGCCGATGGAGCCCACAATCGACACCATCACCGCCGTCACCAGCGCCGCGCACCCCACCAGCACAAACTGCACGCGGCGCACGGGGATGCCCAGGGACGCCGCCGAGTCGCTGCCGAAGGTAAACGCATCCAACGCACGACGATGCCACAGGCACACCGCCAGGCCGGTGACCGCCACCGGCACCGCCAGCCACACCGACGGCCAGCGCACGCCGCTGAGGTTGCCCAGCAGCCAGAACATGATGCCGCGCGCCTGTTCGGAGCTGGCCGACTTGGTGATCAGGAATGCGGTGAGCGCATTGAACAGCTGCGACCCGGCGATGCCCGCGAGGATGATCTGCCCGGTGCCGCTGGATGAGCCACTGGCCCGTGCGAGCAGGATCACCAGCGCAAACGCCGCCATCGCGCCGACAAAGGCGCCGGCCGAGAGTGAAACCAGCCCGCCGCCCACGCCCATCAACGCCACCAACACCGCGCCGGTCGAAGCCCCGGCGCTGATGCCCAGCAGGTACGGATCAGCCAATGGGTTGCGCAGCAACGACTGCAAAATCACCCCACAGGTCGCCAGCCCGGCCCCGCAGGCGGCGGCAACCAGGGTGCGGGTGAGGCGGTAGTTCCACACCACGCCTTCATCGATCGGGTCCAGCACGTAACCGGCCGCCCACAGTTTGTTGGCGAGCACCTGCAGCACCACCTGGGGCGAGATGGCGGTTTCGCCGATGGCCACGCCGGCGAGCACGGCGATCAGCAATAGCGCCAGGGCGAGTAAGGTCCGGATCATTTCGGCAGGTCGTAGCCGTCGATGGCCGTGGCCAGTTGTTCCAGGCCATCGAACGTGCGGATGCTGGCCTGCAGCGCCAGGGCGTCGAGGATGATGATGCGGTTGTTTTTTACCGCGTCCATGTTGCGCGTGACCGGGTCGCTGCGCAGGAAGGCGAGTTTCTTTTCATGGTCGTCGGCGGGGTAGCGGCGTCGGTCCATGCGGGCGATCACCAGGAAGGTCGGGTTGGCCTTGGCGATGGTTTCCCAGCCGACGGCGGGCCATTCTTCATCGGACTGCACCACGTTGTGCAGGCCGAGGGTTTCGAGCATGAATTCGGGAATGCCCTTGTGGCCGGCCACGTACGGGTCGCTGGCCATTTCGGCGCTGGAAAACCACACCAGCGCGCTCGCCTGCTTGAGGCCTTTGCTCTGCACGGTGGCCACGGATTTGGCCAGGCGCGCCTTGAGCGCGTCGTTCAGGTGTTGGCCGCGATCCTGTACGTCGAAAATCTGCGCCAGTTGGCTGATGCTCTTGTAGATCGTCTCGATACGGAACGGCTCCAATCGCGTGCCGTCGGCGCCCACCAGGTTGTCCTTGCCTTCGCAGTCGGAGGGCAGCAGGTAGGTGGGGATCTTCAGTTCGTGAAACTGCTCGCGGGTACCGACCACGCCTTGCGGGCCCACCACCCATTCCAGCTCGGCGGCCACCAGTTGCGGGCGCTTGGCGATCACCGCTTCAAAGCTGGGCTCGTTGTTGGCCAGGCGCTCGATGCTGTCGTTCTGTGCCTTGAACTGCGGCAACACGCTGTTGAACCACAGCGAGGTGCCGACCACGCGGTCGCCTACGCCCAGGGCATAGAGCATTTCGGTGGCGGCCTGGCCGATGGTCACGCTGCGCGCGGGCGCCTGCTGGAAGGTGAGGGTGCTGCCGCAGTTTTCCAGGGTCAGCGGGTAATGCGTGGGGGCGGCGTGGGCCAGGGCGCAGAAACCCAGGCCGCTGATCAGGGCGGTAACGCGTGGCAGCATGAGGCAATCTCCGTGAGAACCGTACGTGGAAACAGGGGAGGTACGGTTCGGAAATACGCCCTCGAACGCTGCCGAACGGGCAGGCAAGGATGTCCTTCCCGGACACCCCGCCGGTTAGTGATTACTGGGCCGGCAGGTCTCCTGACTGATGCGTCATCGCCACGCTCCGGCCTTCCCGGACGCGGTCCAGTGGCAGTGGGGAGCAGGCTCGGCATCTACAGTTGCGGGGGCAGTTCCGATTGACGCGGCATACCGCGCTTCGGATTCCCTATTAGTCCCGTTCGGGAACCGGCGCGGTATGGTAGTTGATTAGGGCGAGGCGATACAGCCCGAGGGGCGCCCAGTCAGAGACGAATATCCTCGGGGCCCCGGATCAGCGCTTCAATTCGCGTGCCTGTGGCGCGCTCTTCGTTGCTGAAACCGTCGTAGTCCGCCAGGTTGGCGAAGCGGATGCCGGTCAATTGTTCGATCTGGATCACGCTCCGCTGGTAGGTCCTGACCTGGCCGAACATCAGGTCGAGCTGACCCAGTTCGCGGCTTTGGTCGATCATATAGGCACTGGCAGAGGGTTTGCCGTCATCGCTGAGGTAGGCCACCACTTTCCAGAACGCCTTGGGGATTTTGATACCTCGGTAGACGCGGTCATCGTCGGCGAACACCGGGCCGCTGAACACCGTTGCCCGGGCTTTCCAACGTTGCGTGTTATTGAGGATGTAGTCTTCCAGTTCCAGCCAGGTCTTCTGGTTGAACCCGCTCATCTGCGGCGAGCAGTTGGTGAAATGAAAGGTGTCGAGGTTGGCTGTTTTTGCCTCGTCGCCCCAGTTGGGGTCCTGGCGCCGTACCAGGTGGCCGCGATCCAGGCCATTGTTGGTGTAGAGCGCTTCGCCTACCTGCGCGCTGATCGGCAGGCGACCATCGTAGGCCCAGGTGTCGTTGCTGCGGATTATCTCCACATGCTGCCCGCCGTCGATATTAACCCCCACGTAAAGCGCCAGTCGTCGGGAACGGGACATCGTCACCGAGAAATGCGTGTAGTCCAGCCGCAGCGGTTGTACGTCATCCGCCAATGCTTCATCGGCGGTGGGCCAGGGCACCACGAAGCTGCTGAGAAAGTCTGCTGCATAGCCGCGCCGGTCCTTTAGATCCTTGGCGGCGGTGACACGGGGCGTCGCCGCCCGGGCCTCCATCAGCATGGGGGTGGTCGCGATCAACGGGCGCAGATCGGCGAGTCTTGGGCGGTGCGCAAGGTCGATTTTGGCTTTACGGGCTGGCATGGGTAAGTCCTCCTTGGATAAACACGACTGCAACATGGATTGATGACAATTGATGACACGGGGTAACGCTGGGGGGCTATCCTCAAACGGTTACCGGAGCTACACCATATGCCAACAGGGAGCCAGCCAATGTGTGATCGCCACCACCGCAACCCGATTTTCTGCCTGATTCCGCCGTATATGCTCGACCAGATCGCGCGTCACGGTGATAAGGCCCAGCGCGACATCGCGCTGCGCACCCGCGCCAAGGACAGCACGTTCCGTTCGCTGCGCATGGTCGCAGTGCCCGCCAAGGGGCCGGCCCACATGGCCCTGGTGATGGGCGCCGGCAAACGGCGCTCGATCTACAGCGCCGAAGGCACCGACAGCCTGCCGGGCAAGCTGATCCGCGGTGAAGGCCAGCCCGCCAGTGGCGACGCCGCCGTGGACGAAGCCTATGACGGCTTGGGCGCCACGTTCGATTTTTTCGAAGAGGTGTTCGACCGCAACTCCATCGACGACGCCGGCATGGCGCTGGATGCCACCGTGCACTTTGGCCAGAACTATAACAATGCGTTCTGGAACTCGACCCAGATGGTGTTTGGTGATGGCGATGACCAGTTATTCAATCGCTTCACGGTGGCCCTCGATGTGATTGGCCATGAATTGGCCCATGGCGTCACCGAGGACGAAGCCAAGCTGATGTATTTCAATCAGTCCGGTGCCTTGAACGAGTCGCTGTCGGACGTGTTCGGCTCACTGATCAAACAGTATGCGTTGAAGCAAACGGCCCAGGACGCCGACTGGTTGATCGGCAAAGGGCTGTTCACCAAGAAGATCAAAGGCACCGCTCTGCGTTCGATGAAGGCCCCGGGTACGGCGTTCGATGACAAGCTGCTGGGCAAGGACCCCCAGCCAGGGCATATGGATGATTTTGTCCAGACCTACGAGGACAATGGCGGGGTGCATATCAATTCCGGCATTCCCAACCATGCGTTCTATCAAGTGGCGACGAAGATAGGTGGGTTTGCCTGGGAGCGCGCTGGGCGCATCTGGTATGACGCGCTGCGCGATGCGCGGTTGCGGCCGAACTCGGGTTTTTTGCGTTTCGCGCGTATAACCTACGATATCGCCGGCCGTCTCTACGGCGCGAACAAGGAGGAGCACAAGGCGGTCAAGGAGGGCTGGAAAGCGGTTGGCATTAACGTTTGACGTGAGGAACAACCATGCAAATTTCGATCAAGGAAAACGGCGGGCCGGCGTTTTTTCCGGGTTTGGCCAAGCCTCGTACGGTGGAGTTGAACACGTTGCCCGAGCCGGACCAGCAAGAGTTGCGGCAGCTGATCGAGGCTTCAAACTTCTTTCAGTTGCCGCAGAGCACCACGCCAGAGCCCGGAGATCCGGGCCAGGTGCACTACACCCTGACCGTGAAGGAAGGCCAGCAGGAACATACGGTGTGCGTGCTCGCGCCGGTGAAGTCGCAGGCGCTGGATGGGCTGGTGCAGTGTGTGCGCCGGCATATCCGCAGTTGAGGTCACCCCAGCAGTTCCTTCACCTTGGTAATGATCTTGTCGATGTTGAACGGCTTGTCCAGCACCGCATCGAACAGGTCCGAGCGCTGCATGCCGATATGGGCCTGCGCGCCGCTGATCAGGATAATCGGCAGGTGCTTGACGGTCGGCAGCGCGCGCACCGTTTCGGCGAACTCCTCACCGTCCATCACCGGCATCATGAAATCGGTGATGATCAGCGACGGCCGTTCTCGCTCCAGCACCTCCAGCGCCTTTTTCCCATTGCCAGCTGTGACGACCATGAACCCCTCATCTTCCAGTGCATAGGCAAGGATATCGGCGATCAAGTACTCGTCATCGACGACCAGGATGGTGGCCATGTCAATTCAACCTACCCAAAGACTTAAAAAGCTGAACCAGGCAGCGCTGAATTGGATGCAACTGAGGGGGCATTTCTTGAGACCTTTCTTAAGTCAACGGCTTGGTCACGGATCACCACCTCCAATAATGAGGGGTCATAAAAGCTGTCTCTGACCTTAAGAATGGAAAGCGTCCTTCTAAGTTCAGACTGAATCTCGAAGAAACGCATAAGCATGAGGTTGTCGGCAATGCTCGACAGTTCAGATGCGGGTGAAGTGACCTCCGCTCCGAACAGATCATGCATCTCCCACGTGGCAAACACCGTGACGCCCCTGGCGCGCAGTTCGTTCATCAGTGCGCTGTAGAAATCGGTGATCCGCGCCGGGTTGTTGGAGACGCGGGTCATGCCGCTCAAGCTGTCGATGAACAGGCGCTTGATGCCCTTTTCCTCGACCAGGCGCAGCAATCGCGCACCCAGCCCGTCCAGCAGGCCTTCGGTGGTGGGCTGCCAGGCGATGGTCAGTGCGCCACTGTCTTCCATCTCCTGGATATCGATGCCCAGGGATTGGCCTTTGAGCCGCAGGCGCTGAGGGCTTTCGTAGAAGCCGAAGTGCAGGCCGGGAGCGTCTACCGTCGATTCCGAGAGGAACTTGAGGCCCAGGGTGGTCTTGCCAATGCCCGACGGCCCCATGACCAGGGTCACGCTGGAACTGTGCAGCCCACCGCCGAGGATGCCGTCCAACGAGCCGATACCGCTGGCGATGCGCGTCAGGTCGGCGCTGTCGGGCGCGGACGGCCGGCCATAGAGGCTTTCCAGGCGTGGGTACACCACCAGGCCGTCGTCGTTGATTTCACACTCGTGCAGGCCGGTGAGCGCGCCGCTGCCGCGGGTCTTGCGCAACTGGATACGGCGCACAGAACGGGTGCCGAACAGTTCCTCGCCCATTTCGATCACGCCATCGACCATGGTGTGCTCGGGGCTGCCGTCATCCAGGCGTGAGCTGGTGAGGAACAGCACCGTGCAACCGGCGAAGGCGGCATGCCCTTGCAGTTCGGAAATGAATTTTTTCGTGTCGATCGGCGAGTCGGCCTTGGAACGCGCGTTCAACAAGCCGTCCACCACCATGACGGTGGCCCTCTGCCTGCTGATCTCACGCCTGAGCAGCTTGACCACTTCGTCGAGGCCTTCGTTTTCCAGGGTGTCGAAGGCGCTGACAAACTGGATTTCGGCGCCGACACGGGAGGCGTCAAAAAAGCTCAGTGTAGAGAGGAACTGGAAAAGGCGGTCGTGGGATTCCGCCAACAGCGTGGCAACCAGGACTCGGCCGCCATTACGCGCGTGATGAAACCCCAGCTGGTTGGCAAGGATGGTTTTACCTGAGCCGGGGCGGCCCTGAATGATATAGGACGCCCCAGACACCAGCCCGCCCTTGAGCAGAGCGTCCAGCCCTTCGATTCCGCTTTGAAGGCGATTTAGCTTTTCCACAGTGCGATCCTGACCCTAAAAACATGCTGTTAAGCCGAGTGGACAGAATGCTAACGCCATTTGTTCACTGCTGCTACTTGCGATCCAGCCACACGGTCTGTGCATTGCAGAATTCGCGTACGCCAAAATGCGACAACTCGCGCCCAAACCCGCTCTTCTTCACGCCGCCAAACGCCACCCGAGGGTCGGACACGCTGAACGCGTTGACGAAGATCCCGCCGGTTTCCAACTGGTTGGCGATGTTGCGGGCCTTGGCCGGGTCGGTGGTGAAGATGCTGGCGGTGAGGCCGAACTCGCTGTCATTGGCCAGGGCTACGGCATGGTCGGCGTCGCGAGCGGTGATGATCGAGGCCACGGGGCCAAACAGTTCCTGTTTGAATGAGGTCATCTGGTCGGTGACGTCGGCCAGTACGGTCGGCTCATAGTAGTTGGCGGCGCCGGCCACTTTGTGGCCACCCAGCAGCAGGGTGGCGCCTTCTTCCAGGGTGGCCTGGACCTGGCCGTGCAGCTCGTCGCGCAGGTCGAAGCGTGCCATCGGGCCGACGTAGGTGCTGGCCGAGGTAGGGTCGCCCATTACCAGCGCGCGGCTGGCTTCGACGAACTTGACGGTGAAGGCGTCCACCACACCGGCTTCGATGATCAGGCGCTTGGCGGCGGCGCAGACCTGGCCGCTGTTCTGGAAGCGGCCGATCACGGCGGCCTGCACGGCGGCGTCGAGGTCGGCGTCGTTGAGCACGATGAACGGGTCGGAGCCACCCAGTTCCAGCACGCATTTTTTCAGCGCGGCGCCGGCCTGGGAGCCGATGGCCATGCCGGCGCGTACGCTGCCGGTGAGGGTGACGGCGGCGATGCGCGGGTCGGCGATGGCCTTGGATACGCCGTCCTGTGTCACGTTGATGACTTCGAACAGGCCTTCAGCGAAACCGGCTTTCTGCAACGCCGCTTTCATCAGGTAGGCGCTGCCCATTACGTTCGGCGCGTGTTTGAGCACGTAGGTGTTGCCGGCGAGCAGGGTCGGCACGGCGCCGCGCAGTACTTGCCACACCGGGAAGTTCCACGGCATCACGGCGAGGATCGGGCCCAGCGGGCGGTATTCGATCTGGGCGCTGCCGTTGTCCACCAAGGTGGGTTCCGGGGCCAGCATGGCCGGGCCCTGGGCGGCGTACCACTCGCTGAGCTGGGCGCATTTTTCGATTTCGGCACGGGCCTGGGTGATGGGCTTGCCCATTTCCAGGGTGATCATCTGCGCCATCTCTTCGGCCTGATCGCGCAGGGCGCCGGCCAGGGCCAGCAGCAATTCGGCACGCTGGCTGACCGGCTGGCGGCGCCAGGTGCGGAAGGCTGCGGTAGCACGGTCGAGGGCGGCATCCAGCTGCGCGGCGGTTTCGTAGGGGTAGCTGCCGACGGTTTCGCCGGTGGCGGGGTTGATCGACAGGGCGTGGGTCTGGGGAGAAATAGCGTTCATGGCACCGTCCGGCTGAATGAGTGGAATGGGTTCAGCCTACGGGGATGCATGTTTTCTGGAAACTGAATAATATTGAGCAATACATTCACGATTGGAGAATGATTTGGATTTGGTGCAGCTGGAAATCTTCAAGGCCGTTGCCGAGCAAGGCAGCATCAGCGCCGCCGCGCAGTTGATTCATCGGGTGCCGTCGAACCTGACCACGCGCATCAAGCAACTGGAGCAGGATTTGGGCGTGGAGTTGTTTATCCGCGAGAAGAGTCGCCTGCGGCTGTCGCCCGCCGGGTGGAATTTTCTCGGCTATGCGCGGCGTATTCTCGACCTGGTCCAGGAGGCCCGCGCGACGGTGGCGGGGGAGGAGCCCCAGGGCGCGTTTGCCCTCGGTTCCCTGGAAAGCACGGCGGCGGTGCGGATCCCGGCGCTGCTCGCGGCCTATAACCAGAAGCACACTAAGGTCGAGCTGGACCTGAGCACCGGGCCTTCAGGCACGATGATCGAGGGTGTGTTGTCGGGGCGGCTGGCGGCGGCGTTTGTGGACGGACCGGTATTGCATGCCACCCTGGAAGGCGTGGCGGTGTTCGAGGAGGAGATGGTGGTGATTGCGCCGCTGCACCACGCGCCGATCACGCGAGGGCAGGATGTGAACGGGGAGAGCATCTATACCTTTCGCTCCAACTGTTCCTACCGGCACCATTTCGAGCGCTGGTTCGCACAGGACGGCGCGGTGCCGGGGAGGATCTTCGAGATGGAGTCCTACCACGGCATGCTCGCCTGCGTCAGCGCCGGGGCCGGCCTGGCGCTGATGCCACGCAGCATGCTCGAAAGCATGCCGGGGTTTACCACGGTGAGCGTGTGGCCGCTGACGGACAGTTTTCGCACCTTGCATACCTGGCTGATCTGGCGCCGTGGCACGGTGTCGCAGAGTTTGAACAGCTTCGTCAAGCTACTGGAGGAGTGCGCTCTTCAAAACTCCGCGCCTCCCACATTTTGATCGCTATCAGCCGCCGAACTGGAAGGTGCCCATGGCCAATTTGGCCATGATCGCGGTCGCGCCCAACTGCACCAGCCACAACGCCAGGCCGCCCAGGAACACACCCAACGCCACTTGCAGCACCAGGCTTTTCTGGCGCTTGGCTTGTGGCGCGCGCGGGGTGAAATGCTCCTGGTCGTCGGGGTCGGCGTGCAGGTTCAGGTCGTCGTTTTTCATAGGGCTCTCATAACAAAAGGGCAATCGCTGCTCAGTCTAGGGGAGCAGGGGCTTTTCCGACAGGCATTAAAAAGGGAAGCCACGGCTTCCCTTCGTATAACGCCGTCAGGCTTATAGAACCTGAACAATTGCCTTTGTTACCGCAGCAATGTTCGACTGGTTCAAGGCCGCCACACAGATACGCCCGGTATCCAGCGCGTAGATACCAAACTCGCTGCGCAGGCGGGTGACTTGCTCAACGGTCAGGCCGGAGTAGGAGAACATCCCGCGCTGGCGACCGACGAAGCTGAAGTCGTGGCCAGGAGCAGCCTTGGCCAGCTCGGCAACCATCTGCTCACGCATGCCACGGATGCGCAGGCGCATCTCGGCCAGCTCGGCTTCCCACTGGGCGCGCAGCTCAGGGCTGTTCAGCACTGCGGCAACAATCGCTGCGCCATGGGTTGGCGGGTTGGAGTAGTTGGTGCGGATCACGCGCTTGACCTGGGACAGGATGCGCGCACTTTCTTCCTTGGAGTCGCCGACGATGGACAGTGCGCCCACACGCTCGCCGTACAGGGAGAACGACTTGGAGAACGAGCTGGAGACAAAGAAGGTCAGGCCCGATTCGGCGAACAGGCGCACGGCTGCGGCGTCTTCGTGGATACCGTCGCCAAAGCCCTGGTAGGCCATGTCGAGGAACGGCACCAGATTCTTGGCCTTGACCACGTCCAGTACTTGTTGCCAGTCGGCCGGGCTCAGGTCGACGCCGGTCGGGTTATGGCAGCAGGCGTGCAGCACCACGATGGACTGGGGCGGCAGGGCGTTGAGGTCTTCGAGCAGGCCGGCGCGGTTCACGTCGTGGGTGGCGGCGTCGTAGTAGCGGTAGTTCTGCACCGGGAAGCCCGCGGTTTCGAACAGGGCGCGGTGGTTTTCCCAGCTTGGGTCGCTGATGGCGACGACGGCGTCGGGCAGCAGCTGCTTGAGGAAGTCAGCACCGATCTTCAGGGCGCCGGTGCCGCCAACGGCCTGCACGGTCACGACGCGGCCAGCTTCGAGCAGGGGCGATTCGGTGCCGAACAGCAGGGTTTGCACGGCCTTGTCGTAGGCCGCGATGCCGTCGATCGGCAAGTAGCCACGGGCGGCGTGTTGCGCCACGCGAATGGCTTCCGCTTCGGCAACGGCACGCAAGAGTGGAATCTTCCCCTCCTCGTTGCAATAAACGCCCACGCCAAGGTTGACCTTGGTGGTTCGTGTGTCGGCGTTGAATGCTTCGTTGAGGCCCAGGATTGGATCGCGTGGTGCCATTTCGACAGCGGAGAACAGGCTCATTTTGCGGCGGCTCTATGGGGGAAGGGAGGGACGTGTCGCGCTCCAGCCGAATGCACTAGAGCGGTGCACAAACGGGGAGCTAGTATAGAGGCCATCACGGCTGAGGGCGACAACCGAAACGGCTTTTCGGCCAAGTTTTTCGGTTTATTTGCCGACCGTTAGTCTTATTGCAACATTGGTCAATGACGGCAGGCGGGACGATTGCCTTGAAACCCGTCACATTCGCCACCACTTCTACAGCTATCATGGTTTTTTCCTACGATCCGCTCTGAAACTTCGCGGGTTGTGGTCTTTTTCGTCCCCGACGGGTTTACAGTCTGGGGTGACTTCAAGAGGTACGTTATGTCGGATTTCCAACTAGTCACCCGCTTTGAACCTGCCGGCGACCAGCCCGAGGCCATTCGCCAGATGGTCGAAGGCATCGAGGCCGGCCTGGCGCACCAGACGCTGCTCGGGGTGACCGGTTCGGGCAAGACGTTCAGCATCGCCAACGTGATTGCGCAGATCAACCGCCCCACGCTGGTGTTGGCCCCGAACAAGACCCTGGCCGCGCAGTTGTATGGCGAGTTCAAGGCGTTCTTCCCGAACAACGCGGTGGAGTACTTCGTTTCTTACTACGACTACTACCAGCCCGAAGCGTATGTGCCGTCCTCCGATACCTTTATCGAGAAGGATGCGTCGATCAACGACCATATCGAGCAGATGCGGCTGTCGGCGACCAAGGCATTGCTGGAGCGCAAGGACGCGATCATCGTCACCACGGTGTCGTGCATCTATGGCCTGGGCAGCCCGGAAACCTATTTGAAGATGGTGCTGCACGTCGACCGCGGCGACAAACTCGACCAGCGCGAGCTGCTGCGCCGCCTGACCAGCCTGCAGTACACGCGCAACGACATGGATTTTGCCCGCGCCACCTTCCGCGTGCGTGGCGATGTGATCGACATCTACCCGGCCGAATCCGACCTGGAGGCGATCCGCATCGAGCTGTTTGACGATGAAGTCGAGAGCCTGTCGGCCTTCGACCCGTTGACCGGCGAGGTGATCCGCAAGCTGCCGCGCTTCACCTTCTATCCGAAAAGCCACTATGTGACCCCGCGCGAAACCCTGATGGGCGCCATCGAGGGCATCAAGGTCGAGCTGGCCGAGCGCCTGGAGTACCTGCGCGCCAACAACAAGCTGGTGGAGGCCCAGCGCCTGGAGCAGCGCACGCGCTTTGATCTGGAGATGATCCTCGAGCTGGGCTACTGCAACGGCATCGAAAACTACTCGCGCTACCTCTCGGGCCGTGACTCCGGCGCGCCGCCGCCGACCCTCTACGACTACCTGCCCGACGACGCACTGCTGGTGATCGACGAATCTCACGTCAGCGTGCCGCAAGTGGGCGCCATGTATAAGGGCGACCGCTCGCGTAAGGAAACCCTGGTGGAGTACGGCTTCCGCCTGCCTTCGGCGCTGGACAACCGGCCGATGCGCTTCGACGAGTGGGAAGCCATCAGCCCGCAGACCATCTTTGTGTCGGCCACGCCGGGCAACTACGAGGCCGAGCATGCCGGCCGTGTGATCGAGCAACTGGTGCGGCCGACCGGTCTGGTCGATCCGGAAATCGAAATTCGCCCGGCGCTGACCCAGGTTGATGACCTGTTGTCGGAGATCCATAAGCGTGTGGCCCTGGAGGAGCGGGTGCTGGTCACCACGCTGACCAAGCGCATGTCCGAAGACTTGACCGATTACCTCGCCGACCACGGCGTGCGGGTGCGCTACCTGCACTCGGACATCGACACCGTGGAGCGCGTGGAAATCATCCGCGACCTGCGCCTGGGCACCTTTGATGTGCTGGTGGGCATCAACCTGCTGCGCGAAGGCCTGGACATGCCGGAAGTGTCGCTGGTAGCGATCCTCGATGCGGACAAGGAGGGGTTCCTGCGCTCCGAACGCTCGCTGATCCAGACCATCGGCCGCGCAGCCCGAAACCTCAATGGCCGGGCGATTCTCTACGCGGATCGCATCACCGGCTCCATGGAACGGGCGATTGGCGAGACGCAACGCCGTCGCGACAAGCAAATTGCCTTCAACCTGGAAAACGGCATTACGCCTAAAGGCGTGTTCAAGGACGTTGCCGACATCATGGAAGGCGCCACCGTGCCGGGCTCGCGCAGCAAGAAGCGCAAGGGCATGGCCAAGGCTGCCGAGGAAAGCGCCAAGTACGAGAACGAACTGCGCTCGCCGAGTGAGATCACCAAGCGGATTCGCCAGTTGGAAGAGAAGATGTATCAGCTGGCGCGGGATCTGGAGTTTGAGGCGGCGGCGCAGACCCGCGATGAAATTGGCAAGTTGCGTGAGCGCCTGCTGGCGGTTTGATTGGCGGTGACTTGACCGGCCTCATCGGGGGCAAGCCCCCTCCCACACTTTGATTGGCGAACACCGTCAAATGTGGGAGGGGCGGTGCGACGATTCGACTTGCCCCCGATGGCTGCCCTCGGTTTTCCAGAAATCACCCAGGCTGTTACCATTCGCCCCTTGTTTCAATTTCAGTTACATCGCCCATTCGAGACCTGCCATGACCACCGTCCGCACGCGCATCGCGCCATCGCCTACTGGGGATCCCCACGTCGGCACTGCCTACATCGCCTTGTTCAACTACTGCTTTGCCAAGCAGCACGGCGGTGAATTCATCCTGCGGATCGAAGACACCGATCAACTGCGCTCCACCCGCGAGTCGGAACAGCAGATTTTCGATGCTTTGCGCTGGTTGGGCATCACCTGGGCCGAAGGCCCGGACGTCGGCGGTCCGCACGGCCCGTATCGCCAGAGCGAGCGCAGCGACATCTACAAGCAGTACACCCAGCAACTGGTCGACATGGGCCATGCGTTCCCATGCTTCTGCACCGCTGAAGAACTCGACCAGATGCGCGCCGAGCAACAGGCCCGTGGCGAAACCCCGCGCTACGATGGCCGCGCGTTGCTGCTGTCGAAAGAGGAAGTGGCTGCCCGCCTGGCCGCCGGTGAACCTCACGTTATCCGCATGAAAGTGCCGAGCGAAGGCGTGTGCGTGGTGCCGGACATGCTGCGCGGTGATGTCGAGATCCCGTGGGACCGCATGGACATGCAGGTGTTGATGAAGACCGATGGCCTGCCGACGTACTTCCTGGCCAACGTGGTCGACGACCACCTGATGGGCATCACCCACGTGCTGCGCGGCGAAGAGTGGCTGCCGTCGGCGCCGAAGCTGATCCTGCTTTACGAGTACTTCGGTTGGGAACAGCCGCAGCTGTGCTACATGCCGCTGCTGCGCAACCCGGACAAGAGCAAGCTGTCCAAGCGCAAGAACCCCACATCGGTGACGTTCTACGAGCGCATGGGCTTCATGCCGGAAGCGATGCTCAACTACCTGGGCCGCATGGGCTGGTCGATGCCGGACGAGCGCGAGAAGTTCTCGCTGCAGGAAATGGTCGACAACTTCGACCTGTCCCGCGTATCGCTGGGTGGGCCTATCTTCGATATCGAGAAACTGTCGTGGCTCAATGGCCAGTGGCTGCGTGATCTGCCGGTGGAAGAATTCGCCAGCCGCGTGCAGCAATGGGCGCTGAACCCTGAATACATGATGAAGATCGCGCCGTTGGTGCAGGGCAGGGTGGAGACGTTCAGCCAGGTCGCACCGTTGGCCAGCTTCTTCTTTGCCGGTGGCGTGAACCCGGATGCCAAGTTGTTCGAATCCAAGAAGCTCTCGGCTGACCAGGTTCGCCAACTGATGCAGTTGATCCTGTGGAAGCTGGAAAGCCTGCGCCAGTGGGAGAAGGATGCGATCACCGCGACGATCCAGGCGGTAGTTGAATCCCTGGAGCTGAAATTGCGCGATGCCATGCCGCTGATGTTTGCTGCGATCACCGGGCAGGCCAGTTCGGTCTCTGTGCTGGATGCGATGGAAATTCTTGGCCCGGACCTGACGCGTTTCCGCCTGCGCCAAGCCCTTGATTTGCTTGGTGGTGTATCGAAGAAAGAAAACAAAGAGTGGGAAAAGCTGTTGGGCGCTATCGCTTAAACAGTCCGTTGCAGCGACGAAACCCAGGTTTTCCGGGGTTTCGTCGGTAAGTGATTGTTATCCTGGCAAAAAACTTTGAAAAATGTTGAAAATAAATTTGACACGTTTCCAAACCGCCATTAAGATTCGCCCCGTCCTCACCGATGAGGGGCTATAGCTCAGCTGGGAGAGCGCTTGCATGGCATGCAAGAGGTCAACGGTTCGATCCCGTTTAGCTCCACCAATTTACAGGTTCAAGGTCTGGCCACACCGTCTTTGAATCGATCAGCTCTCAGCGCTGATCAGGTGTACAGAAGGTTTTGTCCCCTTCGTCTAGTGGCCTAGGACACCGCCCTTTCACGGCGGTAACAGGGGTTCGAGTCCCCTAGGGGACGCCAGTTTCAACAAGCAGTTCGAAAGGTCTGCTGCGCCGCGAGGCGAAAAATCCGGGGCTATAGCTCAGCTGGGAGAGCGCTTGCATGGCATGCAAGAGGTCAACGGTTCGATCCCGTTTAGCTCCACCAATTTACAGGTTCAAGGTCCGGCCACACCGTCCTTGAATCAGATCAGTTCTCAGCACTGATCAGGTGTATAGAAGGTTTGTGTCCCCTTCGTCTAGTGGCCTAGGACACCGCCCTTTCACGGCGGTAACAGGGGTTCGAGTCCCCTAGGGGACGCCACGATTACCCGCTTTGCGGGATTTTTAAGGGTCATTCAATTATTGAATGGCCCTTTTGTTTGTCTGGCGTTTGGCCAATTCTCTCTTCCATTCCCTTTTTTGTGCTGACCAGTGGTCATGTCTGTCGCTTGCTAAATATTATTATGGTAATAATATTTAACTCAGGAAAGTCGGAGGCAACGATGAGCGATAAAAAAGCGCAAACCCGCGAACGTATTCTGCAAGCCGCCAGCGCCGCGTTGATCCAGCGTGGTCCAGCCGAGCCTAGCGTGGGTGAAGTCATGGGCGCGGCGGGGCTGACCGTCGGTGGTTTTTACGCGCACTT
Source organism: Pseudomonas sp. SJZ103 (assembly GCF_007828335.1). Taxonomy (NCBI): domain Bacteria; kingdom Pseudomonadati; phylum Pseudomonadota; class Gammaproteobacteria; order Pseudomonadales; family Pseudomonadaceae; genus Pseudomonas; species Pseudomonas sp. SJZ103. The sequence goes on along the minus strand of NZ_VIUN01000004.1, from coordinate 220,663 downwards.
TGAAAGCAAGGACGCCTTGATGCTGGAGGCCTTCACCCAGCTGTTGGCGCGCCGTCGTGCCGCTATCGACGATATGGACGCACAACTGACGGGAGAAGAGCGCAGAGGCCTGGTGGCGGCATTTTATCTGTCGCGCAAGCATCGCGATTCAACGGTTCAAGCATGCCCGATCCCAGCTACCGTGGGCGAGATGGCGCGGCTGCCGGACGCCTTTCGCGAAGTGCTGAACGAGCATGTGGAACTGATGGTTGCCCAGCTCGCCGCCAGTCCTGAAGACACCGACAAAGCCTTGGCTGATATGGCGTTGATGATCGGTGGACTGGCCTTGGCGCGTGCCCTGGGGCCGGGCGAGCTGTCGGACCGAGTGTTACGTGCGGCCAAGTCGGCTGTGCGCTAAAAGAGGGTGCGAGGATGGGCGCGTTAACCTGGCTTCGTCGCTTCAACGGCACCGTGGGACACCTGGCACCGCAAACCGTGGCCAATAAGATGCGGCGTGTCTTCATGACGCCACGCGACCTGCCGCCGCGTGACTGGGAACTGCCGCTGCTGGCGCAATCGGAACGCATTACCTTGCGTTTCGGCCTGTCCGCCCTGCGCTGGGGTCAAGGCCCTGCGGTGTTGTTGATGCACGGCTGGGAAGGTCGTCCAACCCAGTTCGCCAGCTTGATCACCGCGTTGATAGACAACGGATACTCCGTGATTGCCCTGGACGGCCCCGCCCATGGTCGTTCGCCGGGACGGGAGGCTCACGTGCTGCTGTTCGCCCGGGCCATGCTGGAGGCGGCTGCCGAACTGCCGCCGCTGCACGCTGTGATCGGCCATTCCATGGGCGGTGCCAGTGCGATGCTGGCAGTGCAGTTGGGGCTGCGTACCGAGGCGTTGGTGAGCATCGCCGCCCCGTCACGCTTCCTGGATGTGCTGCGCGGCTTTACCCATATGGTCGGTTTACCGGCGCGTGCACGCTCGGCATTTATCCAGGGGGTGGAGTTGACCTTCGGAATGCCGCTCAAACACCTGGATGTGGCCCATTACCAGATGAATATCCCTGGCCTGATCGTGCACGCCGAAGACGATACCTTCGTTCCGGTCAAGGCGTCTCAAGCCATCCACGAAGCCTGGTTCGACAGCCGCCTGCTGCGCCTGGAGCAGGGCGGGCACCAGAAAGTGCTGGCCGATCCCCGGGTGATCGAGGGCGTGCTGGCGTTGTTGGCGGGGCGCCGTCTACAGGACCGGCAAACCGCCTGATACACTGCCCCCGCCGACATTAATCGACTGGAGCAAGGCATGGGCTGGGATTTGGCAACGCCGTTTATCATCGATCTGCAGGTCGCGCCTGAAGACATCGACGGCCTGGGGCACGCCAATAACGCGGTGTACGTGTCCTGGCTGGAGCGCTGCGCCTGGCGCCACTCCCAGCGCCTGGGGCTGGACCTCACCGAATACCGCCGCCTGGACCGTGCCATGGCGGTGGTGCGCCATGAAATCGATTACCTGGCGGCAGGCTACGAAGGCGACGAGCTGCAGTTGGCCACGTGGATCGTCGATTGGGATCAGCGCCTGAAGATGACCCGCCGTTTCCAGTTGGTACGCCCGCGTGATGGTGCGACCTTGCTGCGGGCGCACACCACCTTTGTCTGCATCGAATTGTCCACCGGCAAGCCCAAGCGCATGCCGGCCGAGTTTCTCGACGGTTATGGCCCCGCCCTGACAGGGGGTTAACGGTTGCCGCGGGAAACCCAGTAAACTGCGCCACGATTTTTGTTGAGTGTTTTCCATGCAAATTGCTTTGGCGCCCATGGAGGGGTTGGTCGACAACATCCTGCGGGACGTGTTGACCCGCGTGGGCGGTATCGACTGGTGCGTGACCGAGTTCATCCGCGTCAACGACCGCCTGCTCACCCCGGCGTATTTCCACAAGCTCGCCCCGGAACTGCTGCACGGCGCCCATACCGCAGCCGGTGTGCCGTTGCGCGTGCAATTGCTCGGTTCCGACCCGGTGTGCCTGGCGGAAAACGCCGCGTTGGCCTGCGAGCTGGGCTCCGAAGTCATCGACCTGAACTTCGGCTGCCCGGCCAAGACCGTCAATAAATCCCGTGGCGGTGCGGTGCTGCTCAAGGAGCCGGAGCTGCTCAATCGGATCGTCGAACACGTGCGTCGTGCCGTGCCTGCCCATATCCCGGTCACCGCCAAGATGCGCCTGGGCTTCGACAGCCCGGATGGCGCGCTGGTGTGTGCCACGGCACTGGCCGAAGGTGGTGCGGCGCATATCGTGGTGCATGCGCGTACCAAGACCGATGGCTACAAACCGCCAGCCCACTGGGAGTGGATTCCGCGTGTACAGGATGTGGTCAAGGTGCCGGTGTTCGCCAATGGCGATATCTGGAGTGTAGAAGACTGGCGGCGCTGTCGGGAGATCAGTGGTGTCGAAGACATCATGCTCGGTCGTGGCTTGGTGGCGCGCCCAGACCTGGCCCGGCAAATCGCCGCCGCACGTGCAGGTGGAGAGGTGGTGGAAATGACCTGGGCTCAACTGCAGCCTATGCTTCAGGGCTTCTGGACCCAGTGCGTGGCGCAGTTGACTGATCGTCAGGCGCCTGGTCGCTTGAAGCAGTGGCTGGCGATGCTAACGCGCAATTACCCGGAAGCGGTGGAACTGTTTACCGCTCTGCGCCGGGAAACCGAATTGGACCACGTCAGTCGTTTATTAGGGATGAGTCCTTTGGGCGCGGCCTGACACTGGAAACTGTCTGCCTGTATTTTAAGCGAATGCTCCTTATCGAAAGATACGGAGCATTTTGCATTTTAAGGTATTTAAACGTTACTGCTGAATCACTCTGTAAGTTCCTGTCATTTTTTTAGCGGGGCGGGCTAGTCGTGCTGATGGTATTCCTGTGCGCGTGAACTAGCACAAACATTGATTTAATGGGGCGGCTAATGATTTCGCTTAATGACATGCGCGGCGGTTTATTAGTGCTTGTGTCTACCGGCAATGCGCGCATGCGGGTTGAATCGCGGATTTCTGGGGATAGCGATGAGGCAAAGTCCGAAAGTTTGGTTTCCTTTCCTTATGTGAACCGCGATTTCTGGAACTTGATGGCGTCAGATTCCACGAATGAAGGGACTGAGATGCAACACTGTTGTTTTCGGCCTCCATAAATCCTGTCGCTGTCCTATGTGCTCATGCTCATGGCGGCGCTGACTAAGGAATATTGATAATGTCTTTCTCGATTAATAATTCGCCTTTTGTGAAGTTTGATGCAACACCCAATGATTCGCAGGTACCAGTACTTTCTAAAACGGGGGGCTCACCCGGTACCGCCACTAATGATTCAAAAGTTATTCCGCCCACTATTCAGCAAGACCTCTCCCGAGGTTCGCAGGGCGAGATGATGATTAGCGCAGGGGCGCTGTCTAAGTTGTTTGACATGCTTGAACAAGTTTTCAGGGCCATGCGGGAAATGGTAACGGGGAAAAATATAACTCCTGACCTGAAGACCAGCTCTGATACGTCGGCCAAGGTTAACTCGGGTACAGACCCTCAGAAAAAAAACAGCACGGACTCAAGCCCGTTGCCGAAGGTGGCGCCGAACGCCGCGGATCAGGCGAAAGTGCAGCCAGACGCCAGCCCGTTGCCGAAAGTGGCGCCGAACGCCGCGAATCAGCCGAAAGTGCAGCCAGACGCCAGCCTGTTGCCGAAAGTGGTGCCGAACGCCGCGGATCAGCCGAAAGTTCAGCCAGACGCCAACCCGTTGCCGAAGGTGGCGCCGAACGCCGCGGATCAGCCGAAAGTTCAGCCAGGCGTAAACCCGTTACCCAAGACCGCGCCAAATGGGGACGATCAGATGAAGGTCAAGATCAAAACGGATGATGGCGTGTTTCAGGTGATACCGCCTAAACCGACCCCTCGTTATCTGCCTCCAGTTCCCCAACCTGGCATCCACGTCACCAACGATGCGAATGCGCAGGTGAAGGTGGAAGTCAATGTCGGCCATTGCCACTGTCCAGATACCAGGGCCGAGCACGACAAAGGCAGGCAAACCACGGTGACACCGCAGCCCAAGCCTGACGCTACGCCGCAAACCACGGTAACGCCGCAGCCCAAGCCCGACGCTACGCCGCAAACCACGGTGACGCCGCAGCCCAAGCCCGACGCTACGCCGCAAACCACGGTGAAACCGCAGCCCAAGCCCGACGCTACGCCGCAAACCACGGTAACGCCGCAACCCAAGCCCGACGCTACACCGCAAACCACGGTGAAACCGCAGCCCAAGCCCGACGCTACGCCGCCAACCACGGTAACGCCGCAGCCCAAGCCCGAGGCTACGCCGCAAACCACGGTGAAACCGCAGCCCAAGCCCGAGGCTACGCCGCAAACCACGGTGAAACCGCAGCCCAAGCTCGAGGACACACCGCAGCCGCCGGTTAACCCAGTCGTGCCAAAGCCTGCACCTGATGTGACTAGCCCGGGCCCAGCCGAATCTCACGCAGATATCAAAGGTTGGAGCTTTATCAATCGTCGCCGCGCAAGGACCTGATGCCTGGCGTCGTATTTCGACCTCTTCGATAAAAACAGCGTTCTCCGGACGTAATCTTCGGAGAATCGCTAAGAATGTAGAGAGACAATCATGTCATGCTACCCAATTAATAATATTGCTCGCACAGTGGATGTGCGTCAGGTGTTGCATAGGGAGTTACCGACCGCTATCAATGAAACTGTGCTGCCTTCCAAGCCGGAAAGTGCTGGCTTTAGAGCAGGCTCCGTATCTACGCCTGTAAGTGTTCGGCCAAATAGCGTTGCGATAGGAGATCACTTAGCTCCGATTGCAAACTTGATCACGTTGTTCAACTCATTAGTCACTCAATTGATTAACCTGGTCTCGGTTAAACCGGATAAGAGTGATCGCGATGTTGCGCCGAAACCGGAAGTCACCCCTCCATTTGTACCTGCACCGATACCTGCACCAATACCTGCACCGGAACCGAGACGAAATGTCCCGGCCCATATTCCGAACTTGTCCGATAAGCGTAATGGCGCCAAGCCCGACAATATCTGGAGTGGCTTCCGCCAAGGGCCGGATGGTAACTGTGTCACGGTATCGGCCATCAAGGCGGCGATGTACAAGTTTGGCCAAAGCCCCACGGATATTTATAAGGAGGTACTTAGAGTCGGCGATGGCTATCGGATAACGATGCGCGATGACTATGTCCTTACCCTGAGCGACCAGGAGTTGCGAATAGGCGCGGCCGGTTCGAAATTCATCGGCCCTGATAAAGGCATGCTCAAGGATGCGCAATTCCTGTTCGCCGTGAGTGCCAAGCGCGCACAACTGGAAAATAACGACGGCCGGGCTCGCCGCAGTTTTCAGGCTGGCGTGAGCAGCTTGAACGATGGTGAGGATGAGCGTGGCCCCGGTGAAGGCTTCGAGCGCTTGGGTTTGAGAAAATACATGAGGACGGTCAGCGTGCGAGACCTCGCCAACGGTCAGTTGGGCATGTGTAACCGATCCCTTCATTCAGTGGCTGTGATCAATGGTCGCGAGGAGTTATACGGGCGACCAGGTGGCGCGCCGACACACGGGCAGGCCATCGCACTGGTTTGAGCGGCGCGTACTTGTTTCCTGGTCAAGGGATGCAGCCAGGGTTTCTGGCTGCATATTTTCCAGCAGTCCTGCTTTAGGAGCAGATCCATGAACGCTTCTGTTGATGGCCGTGGCACCGGCATGGCGATTCGCTTGCCTGAGCACCTTTCAAATATGTCCAGCATGAAGCCCGGCGCGAAAGGGGATGACCCTGTGAGTGCACTTCATGGCGCCGGGCGTCGATTCGGCGAAAACGTTGACTGCAGTACTCACGTGGCCGTTATCAAAATGATGATGATGACCCTCGGCTCGCGTCCCACCGATGTTTTCAACGAAGTAACCCCTGTGGGTGAAGGATATGCCGTCACCATGAAGGATCAACACAGGGTGTATGTGTCCCAGGCAGAGCTTGAGCGGGTCACACAGGCTTCAGGGGTCACGGGGCCGGACCCTGACGTGGTCAGGCATGCCAACTTCATGTTGGCGGCCTTTATAAAGCGCAAGCAAAAGTCGGGTGGTTACTCGACGTTTGAGGCGGCCCTTGCAAAGAGCCTTGAGGGCGAGACAAGCAAGCGTTGTCTGGAGGGAATGGGCGTGTACGGGCTGTCGCGGTGGGTGGCCGCCCGCGACTTGGCTGACAGGAATTCGGCCTGGGTGCGTCAAACCCATGACTTTGGCGCTGAGCTCGTGGTGGGCGGAGCCAATCACAACCACGGCGAAGGCTACGGGTATGTGCTGTTTGATGATCGTCAGACGCCACCGCAGCGTGACGGGGTGCTGGCTCAAGTGTCGGAAAGCATCCGGCATGCCGATATCTGGGGCGGTTTTTATCAAGGCGTGGAGGGCAATTGTGTGACGGTGTCGGCGATCAAGGCGGCCATCACCCGTTTCCCCGAAGGCATCTACACAGCCATCCACAGAACGCCGACCGGCTGCGAAGTGAGCATGCGCGATGGCTTCCGGCTGCGCTTGACCCATGAGGAGCTGAGGCAGGCAACCGCTGCGTCGAACTTCTATGGCAGCGACCCGGTGCTGCTGGACTATGCCAATTTCCTCTACGCCTGCAGCGCCAAGCGGGCGCAGTTGGAGAACAACGATTTCCGGGCGGGGAGAAGCTTTGCGGTGGCCCTGGAAACCCTCAACGATGGCGAATACCCAGGCGAGGCGCTCCAGCGCCTGGGCCTATTCGGTTACATCCGTAACAGCACTATCGAGGAGTTGGTCAACGGTGCAATCGGTACGATTGCAGACGGTTGGCATTCTGTGGCGGTTATCGGTGGGACGCTGGACCTGTATGGGCAAAAGTACAACTTGAACGCGTCGTCCTGGAAGAGCAGAGCGCTCACCGCGTTAAAGCTGGTGTAAGGACTAGCCCAACAACCGCCGAAACCCCTCGATCGGCAGCGGTCGACTGTGCAAATACCCCTGGAACAAATGGCACCCCAGTTTTTGCAGGAACGCGAGTTGTTCCGGGGTTTCCACGCCTTCGGCGATCACCGCCAGGTTCAGGCTGCGGGCCATGGCCACGATGGCGCGGATGATTTCGGCGTCGTTGGGGTCATGGGTCGCGTCGCGTACAAAGGACTGGTCGATCTTCAGCGCATCCACCGGCAGGCGCTTGAGGTATGTCAGCGATGAGTAGCCGGTACCGAAGTCATCCATGGCAAAACTGACGCCGAGCTTTTTCAGGCGGCGCATCTTGGCCACGGTGTCGTCCAGGTTTTGAATCACGATGCCTTCGGTGATTTCCAGTTTCAGCAGGTTGCAGGGCAGTTGATGCCGCTTGAGGCTGCGCTCCACCCGTTCCACAAAGTCGTTCTGGCGAAACTGCCGGGGGCTGATGTTCACGCACAAGCTGAAATTCAGCGGGTCCACCAAACCGTCAGCAATAAGTTGTGCAAAGGCGGCGCAGGCCTCGTCGAGGATCCAGGTACCCACTTCGAGGATCAGGCCGCTGTCTTCCAGGACCTTGATAAATTCGGACGGCGACTGCGCGCCCAGCTGCGGATGTTGCCAACGCACCAGGGCCTCGGCGCCGACGATCTTGTTGCCTCGCGCATCCACCTGGGGTTGGTAATGCACGCTGAACTCGCCGCGTGACAGGGCCAGTCGCAGGTCGGTTTCCATGCGCAGGCGCTCGCTGGCAGCTTTTTGCATGCTGTTGTGGAACATCTGCGTGGTATTGCGCCCCGAATCCTTGGCTCGGTACAGGGCGATGTCCGCGCGCTTGAGCAGGTCCGCCGGGGTCGTGCCATGGTCAGGAATCAACGCCACGCCGATGCTCGGGGTGACCTGCAGGCGATGGCCGTCGAGGAACATCGGCTCCGAAAGCAGTTCGCGCAGGGTATCGGCCAGTTCCTGCACCTGGGCGCTGACTTGCGTGCGCGTGCCGTCCAGGCCGCTGAGCAGTACCACGAACTCATCGCCGCCCAGGCGTGCCACCGTGTCCTCCAGGCGCACACTGGCCTCCAGGCGCGCGGTGACGATTTTCAAAACAGTGTCGCCCACCGGGTGGCCGAGGGAGTCGTTGATGTGCTTGAAATGGTCGAGGTCAAGAAACAGCAATGCGCCGCGCAGGTTATGGCGCTTGAGCAAGGCAATCTGCTGGCTCAGTCGATCCATCAGCAGTGCACGGTTAGGCAGGTTGGTCAGCGGGTCGTGATACGCCAGGTGACGGATCTGCGCCTGGGCGTTTTTCAGCAGGCTCACGTCCCGTGCGGTCAGCAGCAGGCACGGGGTTTCATTGAGGGTGATCGGCTCGACCGACACTTCAACCGCCAATACGTCGCCGCGCTTGTTGTGCCAGAGCATTTCCAGGTGAGGGATACGCCCCTTGATCTGCAATTCGGCCAATAAGGCCGCACGCTGGTTTTCATCGGCCCAGATGCCGATCTGGTACAGCGTCAGGCCGATGGCTTCTTCGGCGCGATAGCCGGTGAGGCGGCAGAAGCCGTCGTTGACCTCGACATAACGGCCGGTATCGCGTTCGGTGATGGAGATGGCGTCGGGGCTGGAATGGAAGGCCTTGGCGAACTTCTCTTCGCTGGCCTTCAGCGCGGCCTCAGAGCGTTGTTGCTGGGTGATGTCGCGCAACGTGGTGACGATGCACGGCTGGTCGCCCACCTTGATCAAGCGGCTGGAAATCATGCAGGTCAGGGGGTGGCCGTTCTTGTGATGCACCACGACGGCTACATTGCTCAGTGTCTGATCGCGAATGACCTGTTCGATACGTTGCAGGCGTTTGCTTGATTCGTCCCACAGGCCAATCTGCTCGGCGCTCTTGTCGATCACCTCGGCCGCTGTCCAGCCAAAGGTCTGGGTAAAGGCGGGGTTGATCTCGATGAACGCGCCGCTGTCCAGGCCGGTGACGCAGATGGGATCAGGGCTGGCCTGGAACAGGCTGGCGAATTTTTCTTCCGAGGCGGTCAGGCGTTGTTCGCGCTCCACTTGGTCGGTGATGTCCAGCAGGGTGCCGGCCATGCGCAACGGCGCCCCTTGTTCGCCGCGGTAGAGGCGGGCGCGGCTTTCCAGGTAGCGCGAGCTGCCGTCTTCCAGTTGTACGCGGTAAGTCAGTTGATAATTGCCGGCCGGGCCTTCGCGCAGGGTGCGATAAGCGTTGCGCATGTTCTCGCGCTCTTGCTTGGGCATGCCCTCGAAAAAAGCTTCGAACGATTCATGGAAGGATTCGGGCGGCAGGCCGTGCAGTTGCGCGGCGCGGGCCGAACCGTAGAGCATACCGGTGGGAATATGCCAGTCCCAGGTGCCCAGTTGCGCCGAGTCCAGGGCCAGGTCCAGGCGCTCCTGGCTGTCCTTGAGAGCGCTTTCGGCGTTTTTGCGCTCGGTGGTGTCGAGAAAGGTGCTGATCAAGTAGGCCTCTCCCTCCAGCTCGACCTTTTGTGCACTGAGGGTGCCATCGTGGATCTGGCCGTTGCTGGCGCAGAACTGCACTTCCATGGTGATGGGTTCGCCTTTGCGCTGGGTGGCCTGGACCAGCTGCGCGCGTTGTTCGGGGTGGCACCACAGGCCTAGGTCCAGGGTGGTGCGGCCAATGGCATCAGCCACCGGCCAGCCGAAGAGCATCTCGAAATACTGGTTGGCTTCGCTGATCAGGCCGTCGCGCTGACGGGTCAACAACACCATATTCGGGCACAGGTGAAACAGCGTGGCGAAGCGTTTTTCCGAATGGCTGAGGGCGTGCTCCCGCTCGCGTTGGCGAGTGGTCTCGCGGATCACGCCGATCATGCGGCGCCGGCCGGCCTTGTCCGGTGCCAGGCTGCCATTGATTTCCAGCCAGTGATGCGTACCGTCCGGCCATTGAATTCGATGGTGCATGGCCTGCTCGAACGGCTCGCCGGCCAGCACTGCATGAAAGGCGCGTACCACCCGGGAGCGATCCGACGGCGCCAGCAGGTCGAGGTAATCCAGGTCCTTGGGCAGCGGTTGGCGTGGGTCGAAGCCGAACAGCGCCTGGGTGCCCCGTGACCAGCTGATACGGCCCGTGTCGATTTCCCAGCACCACGCGCCCAGCCGGGCAGCATTCAGGGCTGCCAGCAGTTGCGGGGCACTCTCCCAGCTTTGTTCCGCCTGTTGAGGGTCCAGGGCGTAAATGCGGGGCAGGGGAGGTAGAGGGTCGACAGGGTTGCGCATTATCAAAGGGCCTTGGCTCAATGGGCAAACAGCGCGGTTTTATTCACAACCTGGGGCCGCACAGCGTCATACCGGTATCACTGGCAGATCCACCTGTGCATCCAACAGGCTCATGAACGCCCGCGCAGCGTTCGACAGCGTCCTTTCGGTGTGCACGATATAGCCTAGCTGGCGACTGAGTTGTATGCCCGGCAAAGCGATACTCGCCACCTGATCGTCCAGCATGGTGCGCGGCAAGACGCTCCAGGCCAGGCCGATCGAAACCATCATCTTGATGGTTTCCAGATAGTTAGTGCTCATCGCGATGTTCGGCGTAAGGCCCTGGGCCTCGAACAGTCGGCTGACAATATGATGGGTAAAGGTATTACCGCCAGGGAAAACCGCCGGGTGGCCGGCAATATCGGTCAGGCTGACGTCGCGGTTGCCGGTGAGGCTGTGCTCCGGCGCCACCACGAAATCCAGCGGGTCGTCCCACACCGGAGTAGCGCGTACCAGGTGATGGGGGGCGGGCGCCAGGGTGATCACCGCCACTTCGGCGCGGCCGTGGAGGATTTCTTCGTAGGCCACTTCCGAATCGAGAAACTGAATATCCAAGGCCACGTTCGGGTATTCCCGGGTGAAGGTACGCAGGATCGGTGGCAAACGATGCAGGCCGATATGGTGGCTGGTGGCTAAAGTGAGGCGGCCGCTGACTTCTCCGGTGAGATTGGTGAGGGCGCGGCGGGTGTCGTCCAGCACGTTAAGGATCTGATAAGCGCGCGGCAGCAGGGCCCGACCGGCTTCGGTCAAGCCGACTTCACGGCCCAGGCGATCAAACAGTCGCACCTTCAATTGCTGTTCCAGGCCGGCGATGCGCTTGCTGATGGCCGGTTGGGTCAGGTACAGGCGTTCACCGGCGCCGGAGAAACTGCCGGTCTCGGCGATGGCAATAAAGGCATTGAGGTTGGCCAGGTCCATGGTGGTATTCCAGTTGGTAATCCAAAGCATAAAAAATATGAATTTGAGTTATTTAATGTAGCGCCATACCATCAGCCTCACAAGCCAAAGGGTTATTGAAAAGCCCGGCGCATAGAAATACCGCTGATGAGGACCGACTGATGGCCGGCAAAACGCTTTACGACAAGCTTTGGGATTCCCATGAAGTGAAACGGCGCGACGATGGCTCGTCGCTGATCTATATCGACCGTCACATCATCCATGAAGTGACCTCGCCACAAGCGTTCGAAGGCCTGCGCCTGGCCGGGCGCAAGCCTTGGCGCGTCGACTCGATCATCGCCACCCCGGACCACAACGTGCCGACCACTCCGGAGCGCAAGGGCGGGATTGATGCCATTGTCGACACCGTGTCGCGTTTGCAGGTCCAGACTCTCGACGACTACTGCGACGAATATGGCATCACTGAGTTCAAGATGAATGACGTGCGTCAAGGCATCGTGCATGTCATCGGCCCGGAGCAGGGCGCCACCTTGCCGGGCATGACCGTCGTCTGCGGCGACTCCCACACCTCCACCCACGGCGCGTTCGGCGCCCTGGCCCACGGCATCGGCACCTCGGAGGTGGAGCATGTGTTCGCCACCCAGTGCCTGGTCGCCAAGAAAATGAAGAACATGCTGGTGCGCGTCGAAGGCCAATTGCCGTTTGGCGTGACCGCCAAGGACATCGTGCTCGCCGTGATCGGCAAGATCGGCACCGCCGGCGGTAACGGCCATGCCATCGAGTTCGCCGGCAGTGCCATTCGCGACCTGTCCATCGAAGGCCGCATGACCATCTGCAACATGTCCATCGAGGCCGGTGCCCGCGTGGGCATGGTGGCGGCGGACGAGAAAACCGTTGAATACGTCAAAGGCCGTCCTTTCGCCCCGGCGGGCGCCGATTGGGACGCGGCGGTTGAAGCCTGGAAAGACCTGGTGTCCGACGCCGATGCGGTGTTTGACACCGTGGTTGAACTCGACGCTGCCCAGATCAAGCCGCAAGTCAGCTGGGGCACTTCGCCGGAAATGGTCCTGGCCGTCGACCAGAACGTGCCGGACCCGGCGCAGGAAGCCGACCTGGTCAAGCGCGGTTCCATCGAGCGCGCCTTGAAGTACATGGGCTTGAAGGCCAACCAGGCGATCACCGACATCCAGTTGGATCGTGTGTTTATCGGCTCCTGCACCAACTCGCGGATCGAAGACCTGCGCGCTGCGGCGGTGATAGCCAAAGGCCGCAAAGTTGCCTCGACCATCAAGCAGGCCATCGTGGTCCCGGGCTCAGGCCTGGTTAAAGCCCAGGCTGAAGCCGAAGGCCTGGACAAGATCTTCCTCGAAGCCGGTTTTGAATGGCGTGAGCCGGGCTGCTCAATGTGCCTTGCGATGAACCCGGACCGCCTGGAGTCGGGCGAGCATTGCGCGTCGACCTCCAACCGTAACTTCGAGGGGCGTCAGGGCGCCGGTGGCCGTACCCACCTGGTGAGCCCGGCCATGGCCGCCGCCGCTGCCGTCAACGGTCGTTTCATCGACGTTCGCGAATTGATCTGAGGAAAACCCGATGAGAGCTTTTACCCAACACACCGGTTTGGTCGCGCCGTTGGACCGTGCCAACGTCGACACCGACCAGATCATCCCCAAGCAGTTCCTGAAGTCGATCAAGCGCACCGGTTTCGGCCCCAACCTGTTCGACGAGTGGCGCTACCTGGACGTGGGCTACGCCTACCAGGACAACTCCAAGCGCCCGCTGAACAAGGACTTTGTGCTCAACGCCGAGCGCTACCAAGGCGCCAGCGTGTTGCTGGCCCGGGAAAACTTCGGTTGCGGTTCCAGCCGCGAGCACGCGCCGTGGGCCCTGGAAGAATATGGCTTTCGCAGCATCATCGCGCCGAGCTATGCCGACATCTTCTTTAACAACAGCTTCAAGAACGGCCTGTTGCCGATCATCTTGAGCGATGCGGAAGTGGATGAGCTGTTCAAGGCGGTGGAAGCCGATGTGGGTTACCAACTGACCATCGACCTGGCCGCGCAAACCGTGACCCGTCCGGACGGCAAGGTGTACCACTTTGAAGTGGACGCCTTCCGCAAGCACTGCCTGATCAACGGCCTGGACGATATCGGCCTGACCTTGCAGGACGGCGATGCGATTGCCGCGTTTGAAGCCAGGCACCGGGCGAGCCAGCCCTGGTTGTTTCGTGACGCCTAAATCGATGTAGGCAGGACCGCCGCTATCGGGGGCAAGCCCCCTCTCACAGGGGGAACGCATTCCAAATGTGGGAGGGGGCTTGCCCCCGATGAGGCCAGTGTTAACAACACACACCCAGGGGAAACACCATGACCAGCACCGCCCACACCCAAGTCGTGCAAAAACAATTCGGCGAACAGGCGTCTGCCTACCTGAGCAGTGCCGTGCACGCCCAAGGCACCGAATTCGCGCTGCTTCAGGCTGAACTGGCCGGGCAGGGCTCTGCGCGACTGCTGGACCTGGGCTGCGGTGCCGGCCATGTGAGTTTCCATGTGGCGCCGCTGGTCAAGGAAGTGGTGGCCTACGACCTGTCCGAGCAGATGCTCGACGTGGTTGCTGCCGCCGCCAAGGATCGTGGCTTGGGCAACATCACCACCGTGCACGGCGCCGCCGAGCGCCTGCCGTTCGCCGATGGCGAATTCGACTTCGTGTTCAGCCGTTATTCGGCGCACCATTGGAGCGACCTCGGCCTGGCCCTGCGCGAAGTGCGCCGGGTGCTCAAGCCGGGCGGCGTGGCGGCGTTTGTGGATGTCTTGTCACCGGGCAGCCCGCTGTTGGACACTTACCTGCAAACCGTCGAAGTGCTGCGCGATACCAGCCACGTGCGCGATTATTCCGCCGGGGAGTGGATGCAACAGCTCAGCGAGTCCGGTCTGCACGTGCGCACTAGCAGCCGCCAACGCTTGCGCCTGGAATACACCTCCTGGGTCGAGCGCATGCGCACGCCAGAGGTATTGCGCGCTGCAATCCTTGAGCTGCAGAAGGCCATGGGCCAGGAAGTGCGCGATTATTACGAAATTCAGGCCGACGGCACTTTCAGCACCGACGTACTGGTGGTCTTCGCCGAACGCTGATCGATTTTTCCCGACCTGCCCACGGGCGGGTCGCTTGATGAAATGAGGAACGCATGAGCAAGCAGATTCTGATTCTCCCTGGCGACGGTATTGGTCCGGAAATCATGGCCGAAGCGGTCAAGGTGCTGGAACTGGCCAACTCCAAGTACAGCCTGGGCTTCGAGCTGAGCCACGACGTGATCGGCGGCGCGGCCATCGACAAGCACGGCGTGCCCCTGGCCGATGAAACCCTGGACCGCGCCCGTGCGGCCGATGCCGTGCTGCTCGGCGCCGTGGGTGGCCCGAAATGGGACAAGATCGAACGTGACATCCGCCCTGAGCGCGGCCTGCTGAAAATCCGTGCGCAGTTGGGCCTGTTCGGCAACCTGCGCCCGGCGATCCTCTACCCGCAACTGGCCGACGCGTCGAGCCTCAAGCCGGAAGTGGTCGCGGGCCTGGACATCCTGATCGTGCGTGAACTGACCGGCGGTATCTACTTCGGCTCGCCACGCGGCGTGCGTGAGCTGGAGAATGGTGAGCGCCAGGCCTACGACACCCTGCCGTACAGCGAGAGTGAAATCCGCCGTATCGCCCGCGTCGGTTTCGACATGGCCCGTGTGCGTGGCAAGAAGGTCTGCTCGGTGGACAAGGCCAACGTCCTGGCCTCCAGCCAACTGTGGCGCGAAATCGTCGAAGAGGTGGCCAAGGACTACCCGGACGTCGAACTGAGCCACATGTACGTCGACAATGCCGCCATGCAACTGGTACGTGCGCCGAAGCAGTTCGACGTGATCGTCACCGACAACCTGTTCGGCGACATCCTGTCCGACCAGGCCTCGATGCTCACCGGTTCCATCGGCATGCTGCCGTCGGCGTCCCTGGATACCAATAACAAGGGCATGTACGAGCCTTGCCACGGCTCGGCGCCGGACATCGCGGGCCAGGGCATTGCCAACCCGCTGGCGACCATCCTGTCGGTCTCGATGATGCTGCGTTACAGCTTTAACCTGAGCGACGCTGCGGACGCGATCGAGAAAGCCGTGAGCCTGGTGCTGGACCAGGGCTTGCGCACCGGCGACATCTGGTCGCAGGGTTGCACCAAGGTGGGTACGCAAGAAATGGGCGACGCAGTAGTCGCCGCGCTGCGGAATCTGTAATCTCTCGGGCCCGCTTGCAGTTGTTGCTGCAAGGCGGCCCACTTTTTAACAAGGTGTAGTTGCGATGAAACGTGTAGGTCTGATCGGTTGGCGCGGTATGGTCGGTTCCGTGCTCATGCAGCGGATGCTGGAAGAGCAGGATTTCGATCTTATTGAGCCGGTGTTTTTCACCACTTCGAATGTAGGTGGCCAAGGGCCGTCCGTGGGCAAGGATATTGCGCCGCTCAAGGACGCCTACAGCATTGAAGAGCTGAAAACCCTCGACGTGATCCTGACCTGCCAGGGTGGCGACTACACCAGCGAAGTCTTCCCCAAGCTGCGTGAAGCCGGCTGGCAGGGTTACTGGATCGACGCCGCCTCGAGCCTGCGCATGCAGGACGACGCCGTCATCATCCTCGATCCGGTCAACCGCAAGGTCATCGACCAGCAACTGGATGCCGGCACCAAGAATTATGTGGGCGGCAACTGCACCGTCAGCCTGATGCTGATGGGCCTGGGTGGCCTGTTCGAAGCCGGCCTGGTCGAGTGGATGAGCGCCATGACCTACCAGGCGGCGTCCGGTGCCGGCGCGCAGAACATGCGTGAGCTGATCAAGCAGATGGGCGCGACCCACGCCGCTGTCGCCGATCAACTGGCCGATCCGGCCAGCGCGATCCTCGACATCGACCGCCGTGTGGCCGAAGCCATGCGCAGCGATGCCTACCCGACCGAGAACTTCGGTGTGCCATTGGCCGGCAGCCTGATTCCGTGGATCGACAAAGAGCTGCCGAACGGCCAGAGCCGCGAAGAGTGGAAGGCCCAGGCCGAGACCAACAAAATCCTCGGCCGGTTCAAGAGCCCGATCCCGGTGGATGGCATCTGCGTGCGCATCGGCGCCATGCGCTGCCACAGCCAGGCGCTGACCATCAAGCTGAACAAAGACGTGCCGATCGCCGATATCGAAGGGCTGATCAGCCAGCACAACCCCTGGGTCAAGCTGGTGCCGAACAACCGCGACATCAGCATGCAGGAGCTGAGCCCGACCAAGGTCACCGGCACCCTGAATGTACCGGTGGGCCGTCTGCGCAAGCTGAACATGGGCACCCAGTACCTGGGCGCGTTCACCGTCGGCGATCAACTGCTGTGGGGCGCGGCCGAGCCGCTGCGTCGCATGCTGCGGATTCTGCTGGAGCGTTGATCGCGTAAGGCGATAAGAGAAACCCGCGTTCTGGTGACAGGCGCGGGTTTTTTATTGTTCTTTCGGGCGCTATCGGCCACTCGATCAGCCCCAGGCTAATTGCCTCCCCCCCAGCCACCCGGTAAAGTGCCGCTCCCCCCGCCATGCCCGAGGTAGCCCCCCATGACCCAGACCTTTGAAATTGCCGTGATCGGTGCCACTGGTACGGTCGGCGAAACCCTGGTGCAGATTCTCGAAGAGCTGGAATTCCCGGTGGGCACCCTGTACCTGCTGGCGGGCAGTAACTCTGCTGGCGCCTCGGTGCCGTTTCGCGGCAAGAACGTACGGGTCAAGGAGGTCGACGAATTCGATTTCAGCAAGGCGCAATTGGCCTTCTTCGCCGCAGGCCCGGCGGTCACCCTGAGCTTCGCGCCGCGTGCCACGGCGGCGGGTTGCGCGGTGATCGACTTGTCGGGAGCCTTGCCCGCCGAGCAGGCGCCTCAGGTGGTGCCGGAAGCCAATGCCCACGTCCTTGAGGGGTTGAAAAAGCCGTTCCAGCTAGGCAGCCCGAGCCCGTCCGCCACTAACCTGGCGGTGGTGCTGGCGCCGTTGCGCGGCTTGCTGGACATCCGGCGTGTCGCCGTCACTGCCAGCCTGGCGGTGTCTGCCCAAGGCCGCGAAGCCGTCAGCGAATTGGCACGTCAGACCGCCGAGCTCCTGAACGTGCGCCCCCTGGAACCGAAGTTCTTTGACCGGCAAATGGCCTTCAACCTGTTGGCACAAGTCGGCACGCCAGACGCCCAGGGTCATACCGCCTTGGAAAAACGCCTGGTTCACGAACTGCGCGCAGTCCTGGAATTACCTTTGCTAAAGATTTCCGCAACGTGCGTTCAAGCCCCGGTGTTTTTTGGCGATAGCCTGACTGTGTCACTGCAGTTGGGCGCGGCGGTCGATCTCGCCGCCGTCAACCGGGCATTGGAGGCCGCGCCGGGTATCGAACTGGTAGAAGAAGGTGATTACCCTACAGCCGTGGGCGACGCAGTGGGCCAGGATGTGGTTTATGTAGGCCGGGTGCGCGCGGGGGTGGATGACCCGGCTGAACTAAATCTGTGGCTGACGTCAGATAACGTACGCAAGGGCGCAGCCCTTAACGCCGTGCAACTGGCGCAGTTGTTGATAAAACGCCTTGCGTAAAAGATACTTGGCGGCAATTTGTAGATTGATTCTAACCAGGCGCTATGCTTGGCCCCAAGCAGGAACAATTGCGCGTCGGTGACCTATCGGCTCGCCATGCCTTATGGCAAGCGGTTACCAACCTTCTCGCAGGCCGGGGAGTGTTCAAACAAAGGATGAGGCTATGGTTCAAGTTCGCAAACTGGTGTTAGCAATAGCGGCCGCCTCGGCGCTGTCCTCCGGTATGGCGCAGGCGCTGCAGCTGGGGGAGATGACCCTAAAGTCGACGTTGAACCAGCCGTTGTCGGTGGAAATCGAATTGCTCGATGTCGGTGGCCTCACGGCGTCCGAGATCACCCCGAGCCTGGCCTCATCCCAAGCGTTCGTGGACGCGGGCGTCGATCGCCGGGCGTTTCTCGATGACCTGACGTTTACCCCGGTCATCAATCCCAGTGGTCGCAGCGTGGTGCGCGTCACCTCCAGCAAGCCGCTGCCGGATTCCTACGTACGTTTCCTGCTGCAGGTGCAATGGCCCAATGGCCGCCTGATGCGCGACTACAGCGTGTTGCTCGACCCGAGCAAGTTTGACCAGCCCGCTTCGAGTGCCGCAGCACCTGCTCCGCGCTTGGGAGCGCCTGCCAATGCTGCGCCCGCTGTGAGCAAGCCGGTTCAGCACACCACCACCTCCCGCGACACCCTGTGGGAAATTGCGCAGAAGCACCGCAATGGCGGCTCGGTGCAGCAGACCATGCTGGCCATTCAGGCACTCAACCCCGGCGCCTTTATCGATGGCAATATCAACCGCCTGAAAACCGGCCAGGTGCTGCGCCTGCCGGACACCGTACAAAGCACTGCGTTACCGCAACCTCAAGCAATCGCCGAAGTGACGGCGCAAAATGCCGCCTGGCGCCAGGGTCGGCGCGCGGCTGCCAATCAGGTAGCCGGCAAGCAGCAACTGGACGCCACCAAGCGCGCCCAGGCCGGCAATGCGCCGTCGACCACCAATGCCAAGGACAACCTGAGCCTGGTCTCGGCTGAAGCGGCCAAGAAGGGCGGCAAAGGCAAGGCCGGTGACAGCCAGGTCCTGAGCGACAAGCTGGCGATGACCCAGGAGCAACTGGACACCACTCGCCGCGATAACGAAGAACTCAAGAGCCGTGCGGCAGATTTGCAAAGTCAGTTGGATAAACTGCAAAAGTTGATTCAACTGAAAAACGATCAACTGGCCCGTTTGCAGGCAGACAAAGGCGACCCGGCGGTACCGGCGACGGCAGCGATGCCCGCACAGCTGACAAGCGACCCGGCCGCCACGCCGACAGCACCCGCTGCACAGGCCGCCGCGCCAACGCCAACCCCGGCTGCGTCGGCACCTGAGGCGGCTAAACCAGCCGCCGCACCTGATACCACCGAAGGCAAGTTCAATGATCTGCTGACCAACCCGGTTGTCCTCAGTGTGATCGGTGGCGCGGCTGGCCTGGTGGTGTTGCTGCTCCTGCTGCTGTGGGCGCGCCATCGCAACGCCCGCCGTGAAGAGGAAAAGCACTTGCGCATGGCGCGGGCGCTGGCTGAAGAGCCGGAATTTACCTCGAACATCGAACAGGACCTGCCGTCGGACAGTTTCGAAGGCCTCGAAGTGCCGCCGCCGAACGTCAAGCTGGCAGCCGCTCCGGCCCCTGCTCAAGTGGTTGCGCCAGCGGTGGCGGTTCCGACGGTTGCCTCCGTGCTCGCACCGCTGGCCGCTGCCGTGGCCCCGCAAAACGCCAACGATGCCCTGGCGCAAGCCCAGTCCCATATCGACCGTGGTCATTTGAACCAGGCCGCCGATGTGCTGGAACAAGCGATCAAGCACGAGCCCAAGCGCAGCGACCTGCGGTTGAAGCTGATGGAAGTCTACGGCCTGCAAAGCGACAAGGACGGTTTCGTCACCCAGGAGCGTCAACTGGTGGCCACTGGTGAGAACCATGCCCAGGTCGAGCAGCTCAAGTCGCGCTTTCCTGCTATGGCCGTATTGGCCGCGGGCGTCAGTGCCGCAGTTGCCGCGGCCGCGCTTGATGCTCAGTACGTCAAGGAGTTGCTGGAAGACAAGCCGGCGGCCCCGGCCACCGAGCCCGGCGCACTCGACACCGATTTCGATTTGAGCCTGGATGACCTGGAAGCGGCTTCCCCGGCCAACCTGGACGACGAGCAGACGTTTGCCGCGCTCCTGGAGCAGCAATCGGCGCCCAAGGCCGGCGAGGAAAACCTGTCGGACTTTGACCTCGACCTGCAACTGAATGCCCCGGCGTCCGAGCAATCCGACGACGACTTCCTTTCCGGTCTTGAGGATCAGATGAAGGATGCGCCGGCGGTCGAGCCGCCGACGCTGACCCCGTCGGCGCCGGATGACTTCGATTTGCCGGAGGATTTCGACCTGTCCCTGGCGGACGAACCAGACGCAGTCGCCAAGCCTGATGCCTTCGCTTCGGAACTGGACGATGTCAACGCCGAACTCGATCGCCTGTCCCAGAGTCTGGAAAATCCGCCCATCGAACCTTCTTTTACCGCTGAAGACGCAGCGTTGGGCGATGATGAGCCGGAGTTCGACTTCCTGTCCGGCACGAATGAAGTCGCCACCAAGCTCGACCTCGCCCAAGCCTATATCGACATGGGGGATGCCGACGGCGCGCGGGACATTCTCTCCGAAGTGCTCACTGAAGGTGATGAGGCGCAGCGCGGCGAGGCCAAGGAAATGCTCGGCAAAATCTGAGGGGCGATGCAGGTCCAGTGTGGGAGGGATCAATCCCTAACAAAAGCGCACGCCACGCAGCTGCCGCATTTATAATGGCCGCCTTCGCGCAACTCATCAGGCTCTCAGTTCTTGGCAAATATAGATAACCCGGCCGCCGAAATGGCGGCCGCTGGCTTTTACCGCATCGCTCTCGGCGTGGAATACAAAGGCTCGCGCTATCGCGGCTGGCAGCGCCAGGCGTCAGGCGTGCTGACGGTGCAGGAAACCCTGGAGAAGGCCTTGTCCAAGGTCGCCGATTCGCCCGTATCGCTGATGTGCGCCGGACGTACCGATGCCGGCGTGCACGCCTGCGGCCAGGTGGTGCACTTCGACACTCAGGCTGAACGCACGATGAAGGCATGGGTGATGGGCGCCAATATCAATTTGCCCCATGACGTCAGCGTCAGTTGGGCCAAGGTCATGCCTGCGCACTTTCATGCGCGCTTCAAGGCCATTGCCCGGCGTTATCGCTATGTGATCTATAACGACCAGATCCGTCCCGCGCACCTCAACGAAGAAATCACCTGGAACCACCGTCCGCTGGATGCCGAACGCATGGCCGAGGCTGCGCAGCACCTGGTGGGGGTGCATGATTTCAGCGCATTCCGTGCCGGCCAGTGCCAGGCCAAGTCGCCGATCAAGGAAGTCCATCACCTGCGGGTGACCCGCCACGGCAAGATGATCGTGCTGGACATCCGCGCCGGCGCCTTCCTGCACCACATGGTGCGCAACATTGCTGGCGTATTGATGACCATCGGTACCGGAGAACGCCCGGTGGAATGGGCCAGGGAAGTGCTGGAAAGCCGCATCCGCCGCACGGGCGGCGTCACGGCGCATCCGTTTGGCTTGTACCTGGTGGATGTGGAGTACCGCGACGAGTTCGAGCTGCCGCAACGCTTCATCGGGCCACACTTCCTCACAGGGTTCAGCGAACTTGACGGCTGACGCCCGGAAAAGCTTTTGTTACCATCCGGGACTTTCTCGGTCCAACCCCTGAGGTTTCTACGATATGTCTGCCGTTCGCAGCAAGATTTGCGGGATTACCCGCATAGAAGACGCGCTGGCGGCAGTCGAGGCGGGGGCGGATGCCATTGGTCTGGTGTTTTATGCCAGGAGCCCACGGGCGGTGAATGTGTTGCAGGCGCGGGCAATCATCGCTGCGTTGCCGCCGTTCGTGACCACCGTGGGCTTGTTCGTCAACGCCAGCCGCTGCGAGCTCAATGAAACCCTGGATGCCGTACAGTTGGATATGCTGCAATTTCACGGCGACGAAACCCCGGATGAATGTGAAAGCTACCAGCGCCCGTATATCAAGGCGTTGCGAGTCAAGGCGGGTGACGACATCGCGCGTGCCTGCGCTGCTTATTCCGGCGCGCGTGGCATTCTGCTGGACACGTATGTCGAAGGCGTACCGGGTGGGACCGGCGAAGCGTTTGATTGGTCGCTGATCCCCGAGGGGCTGAGCAAGCCGATCATCCTCGCCGGTGGGCTCAATCCCGCGAATGTCGCGGCGGCTATCGAGCAGGTTCGGCCGTATGCCGTGGATGTCAGCGGTGGGGTAGAGCAAGGTAAGGGCATTAAGGATCACAGCAGGATTCGCGCATTCATGCAGGCCGTGCGCAACAGCAGTGGCGGGATGTGACGGCTGGCAGTCTGCCGCCGTCCATAACTACCACTGTGTAAAACAGCCCGGTGCCGCCTGAGGGAGGCCCGGAAATGAAGTGGCAACCTGCACTGGCAGGCTGTCTGGAAGGCTGAGGATGCAGGCTGGAAATGGCAGGTCGAACGTCTGACCCCGTCCAGCCTGTGTCATCGCCACATATGAATTTAGCTCAAGGGCATACGCGGGGCTGTGTTCAAGCCACCGGTACTGGAGAAAGAAAGCATGAGCAACTGGTTAGTAGACAAACTGATCCCTTCGATCATGCGTTCCGAGGTGAAAAAAAGCTCGGTTCCTGAAGGTCTGTGGCACAAGTGCCCATCCTGCGACGCGGTGCTGTACCGCCCCGAGCTGGAAAAGACCCTGGATGTTTGCCCCAAGTGCAACCACCACATGCGTATCGGCGCCCGCGCCCGCATCGACATCTTCCTCGACGCCGACGGCCGTAACGAGCTGGGCGCCGACCTGGAGCCGGTTGACCGTCTCAAGTTCCGCGACGGCAAGAAGTACAAGGACCGCCTGACCGCTGCGCAAAAGCAGACCGGTGAGAAGGACGCGCTGATTTCCGTCAGTGGCAAGCTGCTGGGGATGCCGGTGGTGGTGTCGGCGTTCGAGTTCTCCTTCATGGGTGGCTCCATGGGGGCCATCGTCGGCGAACGCTTCGTGCGCGCCGCCAACTACGCCCTGGAAAACCGTTGCCCGATGATCTGCTTCGCCGCCTCCGGTGGTGCGCGGATGCAGGAAGCGTTGATCTCCCTGATGCAAATGGCCAAGACCTCCGCGGTGCTGGCGCGTCTGCGCGAAGAAGGCATTCCGTTCATCTCCGTGCTGACCGACCCAGTCTACGGCGGCGTTTCCGCCAGCCTGGCGATGCTCGGCGACGTGATCGTCGGTGAGCCAAAAGCCCTGATCGGCTTTGCCGGCCCGCGCGTGATCGAGCAGACCGTGCGCGAGAAACTGCCGGAAGGCTTCCAGCGCAGCGAGTTCCTGCTGGAGCACGGCGCAATCGACCTGATCATCCCGCGCGGTGAACTGCGTCCACGCCTGGGTAGCCTGCTGGCGCAGATGATGGGCCTGCCGACACCTGTTTACGTCGCGCCTAAAGTCGAGCCGATCGTTGTACCCCCGGTGCCTGCGAACCTATGACCCAACGTACCCTGGGCGAATGGCTCGCCTACCTTGAGCAGTTGCATCCGTCCGCCATCGACATGGGCCTGGAGCGCTCGCAACAGGTAGCGGCCCGCCTTGGGTTGGGCCGGCCGGCACCGCGAGTGATCACGGTGACCGGCACCAATGGCAAAGGCTCTACCTGCGCCTTTGTTGCCGCGCTGCTGCAAGCCCAAGGGCTGAAAGTTGGCGTGTACAGCTCGCCGCACCTGCTGCGTTACAACGAGCGGGTGCAACTCAATGGCGTCGAAGCCACTGATGAGCAACTCTGCGAAGCCTTCGCTGCACTCGATGCCGGGCGAGGCGAGATTTCCCTGACTTACTTCGAAATGGGCACCCTGGCGGCGTTCTGGCTGTTCGAGCGTGCGCAACTGGATGTGGTTGTATTGGAAGTGGGCCTGGGCGGACGCCTGGACACCGTCAACGTGGTGGATGCCGACCTGGCGCTGGTCACCAGTATTGGCGTGGACCATGCCGACTACCTGGGGGATACCCGCGAGTCCGTGGCTTATGAAAAGGCCGGGATTTTCCGCCAGGGTAAGCCTGCGCTGTGCGGTGATCTGGATCCGCCGCAGCCCTTGCTGGACAAGGTGCGTGAGCTGGATTGCCCATTCTTCCTGCGTGGCCGCGAATTCAATCTTGATGTCGGTGACCGGCACTGGCAGTGGCGCGGGCGGGATGCGCGTGGGCTGGCTGTAGAGCTGCGCGATCTGCCCTTGCTGAATCTGCCGATGGAAAACGCCGCGCTCGCGCTGCAAGCCTATCTGTTGCTGGACCTGCCTTGGCATGCTGAGCAGATTGCTGCGACGTTGCTGGCGACTCGCGTGGTGGGGCGTCTGGACCGTCGCGGGTTCGACTGGCACGGTAAGCGCCTGAACCTGCTGCTGGATGTGGGGCATAATCCCCATGCAGCGCAGTACCTGGCAAAACGCCTGGCGCGCACGCCGCCGGTGGGGCGTCGCCTTGCTGTATTCGGTTTGCTCGCCGATAAGGACTTGGAGGGCGTGGTTGCGCCGTTGCTGGACAGCGTCCAGGCATGGGCGGTCGCGCCGCTGGACACGCCCCGTAGTCGTCCGGCCCATGAGCTTGAGATCGCGTTACAGAACCTTGGTGCGCCCGTGGCGTCGTATGCAAGCGTGACTGCTGCCCTGGAGGCTCAGTGCGCGGTGGCGACGGCCGAGGACGAGATTCTGTTGTTCGGATCATTTTATTGTGTTGCCGAGGCGCTTGAGTGGTTGGCCCGGCGCTCCACGGAGGAAGCTGCACATGGCATTACTGGATAGCGCATACAAGCAGCGAATGGTTGGAGCCCTGGTGCTGGTGGCATTGGCGGTGATTTTCCTGCCGATGCTGTTTTCCCGTCAGGACGAGCAGCGCCAGGTGGTCGTCGAGGCCCCGGCTGCGCCCCAGCCCCCGGCGGTACCGCAAGTGCAGGTTGAACCGGTGGTAGTACCGGAGCCGCAGGCATTGCCGGAAGAAGAGCCGGTGCCGACTGATGATGAGGTGGCCGCGCAACAGGCGCCGTCGATGCCGGTTCAGCCAAGCGTCCCGGTGGTCAAGCCGACACCTGCTCCGGCGGTCGCCGCCAAGCCTGCGACGCCTGCGCCCAAGCCTGTAGCGCCGCAGCCTGCCGCGCCGGGCAAGCCGGATGTGGGTCAGAGCCGTATCGATCCGAATGGTTTGCCGATCAGTTGGTCGATCCAGGTGGCCAGCCTGGGCAATCGCGAAGGCGCTGACGCCTTGCAGAAAAAGCTGCGTGCCCAGGGTTACAACGCCTACATCCGTAGCGCCGACGGCAAGAACCGGGTGTTTATCGGGCCGCTGATCGAGCGCGCAGAGGCCGACCGGCTGCGGGATTTGCTGGACCGTCAGCAGAACCTGAAAGGCTTCGTGACCCGTTTCCAGCCTGAGCGCGGCTGAGCCCGCATCGATTCCAGCCTGGAATGCAATCAAATGTGGCGGGGTTGAAATCGGGCCGGCCCGCCACAAACTATTGATTTGCAAAGCAGCCGCAATCACAGCTTACCGACAGCCCGACGCTCTGCTAAAATGCGCCGCCTTATCCGTCCGTAGGCTCAAACGTGCCATTTACCTGGGTTGACTGGGCGATCGTTGCAATCGTCGCCATCTCTGCTTTGATCAGTCTAAGCCGAGGCTTCGTAAAAGAAGCACTGTCGTTGCTGACCTGGATCATCGCAGGAGTCGTAGCCTGGATGTTCGGCGGTTCATTGTCGGTCTACCTGGCCGGATACATCGAGACACCTTCGGCTCGTGTCATCGCGGGCTGCGCCATCATGTTCATCGCCACGCTGCTGGTGGGGGCAATGGTCAATTATCTTATTGGCGAGTTGATACGTGTCACCGGCCTCTCCGGGACCGATCGATTTCTCGGCATGGCCTTCGGCGCTGCGCGTGGCGCGTTGCTGGTGGTCGTGGCGGTCGGGCTGTTGAGCCTGGGGCCGGTACAGCAGGATTCGTGGTGGCAGGAGTCGGTACTCGTGCCAAAATTTCTATTGGTTGCAGATTGGTCCAAGAACCTCATATTGGGGTGGAGCAGTCAGTGGCTGGCCAGCGGAATCAGCGTACCCGCTGATCTTCCGTTCAAGGAACACCTCTTGCCGGCCAAAACGCCGCAGTAAGCTGTGTTCAGTCAAGATTCATTAAGTAGGGGTTGCGTCGCATGTGTGGCATCGTCGGTATCGTCGGTAAGTCGAACGTCAATCAGGCGCTGTATGACGCGCTAACCGTCCTCCAGCACCGCGGCCAGGACGCTGCCGGTATTGTGACCAGCCACGACGGCCGGTTATTCCTGCGCAAGGACAATGGCCTGGTACGTGACGTGTTCCATCAGCGTCACATGCAGCGCCTGGTCGGGCACATGGGCATTGGCCATGTGCGTTACCCGACTGCCGGTAGCTCGACCTCGGCCGAAGCTCAACCGTTCTACGTCAACTCGCCTTACGGCATTACCTTGGCGCATAACGGTAACCTGACCAACGTTGAGCAACTGGCCAAGGAGATTTACGAATCTGACCTGCGCCACGTCAACACCAGCTCCGACTCGGAAGTGCTGCTCAACGTGTTCGCCCACGAGCTGGCCCAGCGCGGCAAGCTGCAGCCGACCGAAGAAGACGTGTTCGCCGCCGTGATCGACGTGCACAACCGTTGTGTCGGCGGTTATGCCGTCGTTGCGATGATCACCGGCTACGGCATCGTCGGCTTCCGTGACCCGCACGGTATTCGCCCAATCGTGTTCGGCCAGCGTCACACCGACGAAGGCGTCGAGTACATGATCGCGTCCGAAAGCGTATCCCTGGACGTGCTGGGCTTCACCCTGATTCGCGACCTCGCGCCGGGCGAAGCGGTGTACATCACCGAAGACGGCAAGCTGCACACCCGGCAGTGCGCCGTCGCGCCGAAACTCACCCCGTGCATCTTCGAACACGTCTACCTGGCGCGTCCGGATTCGATCATCGACGGCGTTTCGGTATACAAGGCGCGCCTGCGCATGGGTGAGAAGCTGGCCGACAAGATCCTGCGCGAGCGTCCCGAGCACGATATCGACGTGGTGATCCCGATCCCGGACACCAGCCGTACCGCTGCGCTGGAGTTGGCCAACCACTTGGGCGTCAAGTTCCGCGAAGGCTTCGTGAAGAACCGTTACATCGGTCGCACCTTCATCATGCCGGGCCAGGCTGCGCGCAAGAAGTCGGTGCGCCAGAAACTCAACGCCATCGAGCTGGAGTTCCGCGGCAAGAACGTGATGCTGGTGGACGACTCCATCGTACGCGGCACCACCTGCAAGCAAATTATCCAGATGGCCCGCGAAGCCGGTGCGAAGAACGTGTACTTCTGTTCCGCAGCGCCTGCCGTGCGTTACCCGAACGTGTACGGTATCGACATGCCGAGCGCCCACGAACTGATCGCCCACAACCGCACGACCCAGGACGTGGCCGACCTGATCGGCGCGGATTGGCTGATCTACCAGGACCTGCCGGACCTGATCGAAGCGGTCGGCGGTGGCAAGATCAAGATCGAGCAGTTCGACTGCGCCGTGTTCGACGGCAAGTATGTGACCGGCGATGTCGACGAGGCCTACCTGAACAAGATCGAGCAGGCGCGTAACGACTCGTCGAAGATCAAGACCCAGGCGGTCAGCGCGATCATCGATCTGTACAACAACTGAGTAGACACCGGCCCTGAGGGGCCGGTTTTGTATCTTAAATAAAGAATTGAGTAAGGAGTCGCAGCATGAGTCAGGAATGGGATGCCGGTCGCTTGGACAGCGACCTCGATGGCGTAGCTTTCGATACCCTGGCTGTGCGCGCCGGCCAGCACCGCACCCCGGAAGGTGAACACGGTGACCCGATGTTCTTCACTTCCAGCTACGTATTCCGCACTGCTGCTGACGCCGCTGCGCGCTTTGCTGGTGAAGTGCCGGGTAACGTTTATTCGCGTTACACCAACCCGACCGTGCGTGCGTTCGAAGAGCGTATTGCGGCGCTGGAGGGTGCGGAGCAGGCGGTGGCGACGGCCACCGGCATGGCGGCTATCCTGGCGGTGGTAATGAGCCTGTGCAGTGCCGGCGACCACGTGCTGGTGTCGCGCAGTGTGTTCGGTTCGACCATCAGCCTGTTCGAGAAATACTTCAAGCGCTTCGGGATCGAAGTGGACTACGTGCCCCTGGCGGATCTGTCCGGTTGGGATGCGGCGATCAAGTCCAACACCAAATTGCTGTTCGTCGAATCGCCGTCCAATCCGCTGGCCGAGCTGGTGGATATCGCCGCATTGTCCGAAGTGGCCCACGCCAAGGGCGCAATGCTGGTGGTCGATAACTGCTTCTGCACGCCTGCCTTGCAGCAGCCCCTGAAGCTGGGCGCGGACATTGTGGTGCATTCGGCCACCAAGTTTATCGATGGCCAGGGCCGTTGCATGGGCGGCGTGGTTGCCGGTCGCTGCGAGCAGATGAAGGAAGTGGTGGGCTTCCTGCGCACCGCCGGCCCGACCCTGAGCCCGTTCAACGCCTGGATCTTCCTCAAGGGCCTGGAAACCCTCAGCCTGCGTATGAAGGCCCATTGCGCCAACGCTCAGGCCCTGGCCGAGTGGCTGGAGAAGCAGGACGGCATCGAGAAAGTGCATTACGCCGGCCTCAAGAGCCATCCGCAACACGCGTTGGCCCAGCGCCAGCAGCGTGGATTTGGCGCCGTGGTGAGCTTCGAAGTGAAGGGCGGCAAAGAGGGCGCCTGGCGCTTTATCGATGCGACGCGCCTGATCTCCATCACGGCCAACCTGGGTGACAGCAAGACCACCATTACCCATCCGAGCACCACGTCCCACGGACGCCTGGCGCCGCAGGAGCGTGAAGCGGCCGGTATCCGGGACAGCCTGATCCGCGTTGCGGTAGGCCTGGAAGACGTCGCTGATCTGCAGGCTGACCTGGCCCGCGGGCTGGCTGCCTTGTGATCGAGTGGTCCATGGAGGCCGCAACGGCCAGTAATGGGCGCGTCGCCCTGGTGACGGGCGCGGCGCGTGGCATTGGCCTCGGGATTGCCGCGTGGTTGATCAGCGAAGGCTGGCAGGTGGTCTTGACCGACCTGGACCGCGAGCGCGGTTCCAAGGTGTCCAAGGTGCTGGGCGACAACGCCTGGTTTATCACCATGGACGTGGCTGACGAGAAGCAGGTGGCCCAAGGGGTCGCCGAAGTCCTGGGGCAATTCGGGCGCCTGGACGCATTGGTCTGTAACGCTGCGGTGGCCCACCCGCACAATATCACCCTGGAAAGCCTTGACCTGGCTTACTGGAACCGCGTGCTGGCCGTTAACCTCAGTGGGCCGATGTTGCTGGCCAAGCATTGTGCGCCATACCTGCGTGCCCACGGCGGCGCCATCGTCAACCTGGCGTCGACCCGGGCCCGCCAGTCGGAGCCGGATACCGAGGCCTATGCGGCGAGCAAGGGTGGCTTATTGGCCCTTACTCACGCCTTGGCGATGAGTCTCGGGCCGGAAGTGCGGGTGAATGCGGTCAGCCCTGGCTGGATCGATGCCCGTGATCCTGCCGCGCGGCGTGCCGAGCCTTTGACCGATGCCGATCATGCCCAGCACCCGGCGGGCAGGGTGGGTACGGTGGAGGACGTGGCGGCGATGGTGGCGTGGCTGCTGTCGCGCCAGGCCGGGTTTGTCACGGGGCAAGAGTTTGTGGTGGACGGTGGCATGAGCAAGAAGATGATTTACAGCGAGTAGGGCAGGTAGCCGTCTTGAAGCAATTTTGTCTTTTTCAGAAAAACTTCAAGCAGGCTATTGACTTAGGTCCGCTACCTGCGTAAATTTCGCGGCCTCAACGAAGCAAAGGGTGATTAGCTCAGCTGGGAGAGCATCTGCCTTACAAGCAGAGGGTCGGCGGTTCGATCCCGTCATCACCCACCACTTCTTGAGAGTTTTACCTTCGGGTGAGACGCAACGTTAAAGGTTGCACCGACGCGCAGCGGTAGTTCAGTCGGTTAGAATACCGGCCTGTCACGCCGGGGGTCGCGGGTTCGAGTCCCGTCCGCTGCGCCATATTTTCCAGGTTCGATTTATCGGGCTTGAGGTTGAACAGCCAAGGCTGGTCGATCAGATGTTCAAAGACGGTTGAGGCGGTTTGCTCGGCCGGTCAAGCGATACGCAGCGGTAGTTCAGTCGGTTAGAATACCGGCCTGTCACGCCGGGGGTCGCGGGTTCGAGTCCCGTCCGCTGCGCCATATCTGCTTCAAGGCCCACTGAACGCCTTGAAGCACAAAGAAAGCCACTGGCTACTTTGATCCGATAGCAAAGACCCTGGTCGAAAGACCGGGGTTTTTTGTGTCTGCGATTCGGCAATTTTTTGCGGGAGCCGGCGAACCGGCTCCCATTGATTTGTCAGAAGCCCAGCTTATCTCGCAGCCCGTAATACCAGGCCCCCAGTGCCGCAAACGGTGTGCGCAACAGTTGCCCGCCCGGAAATGGGTAGTGCGGCAGGTCGGCAAACGCATCAAAGCGCTCTGCCTGGCCTCTCAGCGCTTCCGCCAGTACCTTGCCCGCCAGGTGGGTGTACGTCACGCCATGGCCGCTGCAGCCCTGTGAGTAGTAGATGTTGTCGCCCAGGCGGCCGACCTGCGGCAAGCGCGACAGGGTCAGCAGGAAGTTGCCGGTCCAGGCGTAGTCGATCTTTACATCCTTGAGTTGCGGGAAGGCCTTGAGCATCTTCGGGCGGATGATTGCTTCGATGTTCGCCGGGTCGCGCGCGCCATACACCACGCCACCGCCGAAGATCAGGCGCTTGTCACGGGTGAGGCGATAGTAGTCGAGCAGGTAGTTGCAGTCCTCTACGCAGTAGTCCTGCGGCAGGAGGGTCTTGGCCAGTTCATCCCCGAGTGGCGCCGTCGTGATCACCTGAGTGCCACAGGGCATCGACTTGGCCGCCAACTCCGGCACCAGGTTGCCCAGGTAGGCATTACCCGCGACGATGATGAACTTGGCCCTGACCTTGCCTTCGGCCGTGTGGACCACCGGGTTGGCACCCCGCTCGATGCGCACCGCCGCCGATTGTTCGTAGATCGTACCGCCCAGTGACTCCACGGCTGCGGCTTCACCCAGTGCCAGGTTGAGTGGGTGGATGTGGCCGCCACTCATGTCCAGCAGGCCGCCGACATAGTTGTCACAGGCCACTACCTCGCGAATGCGACGCTCGTCCAGCAACTCCAACTGTGTATGGCCGTAGCGCTCCCACAAGCGTTTTTGCGACTCCAGATGGCCCATGTGCTTGCTGTTGAGTGCCGCGAACACGCCGCCGTCCTTCAGGTCGCACTGGATCTGGTATTTGGCGACCCGCTCGCGAATGATCCTGCCGCCTTCGAACGCCATCTGCCCCAGCAACTGCGCCTGCTGGGGGCCGACACTGCGCTCGATCACATCAATGTCACGGCTGTAGCTATTGACGATCTGCCCGCCATTGCGGCCCGACGCGCCAAAACCCACCTTTGCGGCTTCCAGTACCGTGACGCGAAAACCGTTCTCCAGCAGAAACAGCGCGCTGGACAGGCCGGTATAGCCGGCGCCAATCACGCACACATCGGTTTCGACGTCGCCTTGCAGCCTTGGGCGCGGCGGAACGGCATTTGCTGAAGCGGCGTAATACGACTGGGGGTAGGGGGTGTTCGCCATCCTGGAACCTCTGTTTTATATTTTTTACGAGTGCCCCGATCCTACCTGAGTTGAAAATTGCCTGCCAGCCACCCAAAAAAGCGCGGTGCCCCGGCTGCAAATAAATAATTCGCATATTCATAGGCTTAGCTGCAAAAAAGATGTTGACACCCCTTCGGAATTCCGTAGAATGCCGCCTCACAGCAGGCACGTAGCTCAGTTGGTTAGAGCACCACCTTGACATGGTGGGGGTCGTTGGTTCGAGTCCAATCGCGCCTACCAAACAAAATCCGCTCTGCTGGGCGGTCTAGAAGGGCTCACCGAAAGGTGAGCCCTTTTTTGTTCGTGCGATTTATTACTACTCGAAAATCTTCCCACCCCCACCTAAAGTAATCGACACCCAGGCCGATAGTGCTCGCAAACCTCTTACTCTCGGACATCTGGCATGCTTATCAACATCAGCACTACCGCCTCCGTAGCAAGCACTCCAAGCACTGTCAGCTCGACGGCTACCGAAACCAAGGAAAGCACAAGCAGCGCAGGCGGCATGACCGTCAACATGCACGCTGATTCCAATGGTGCGGCAGGGGTAGGTGGTGGTGGTCAAGCCTCCTCGCTCTCGAAGGAGTCCGATACCGTCAAAGAGTTGAAGAAGCAGATCGAGCAGTTGCAAAAGCAGCTTCAAGCGCAGCAGCAAGCCTTGCAGAAAGCTCAGTCCAGCAATCAGAGTGCAGAAGCCAAAGCGGCGGCAGTGGCGGCGGCGCAGATGCAGATCGCTGGCACTGCGGCGGCGTTGCAGACAGTGACTTCCGCGCTGTTGCAGGCGGTCATTGATGAGGGCAACAGCACGTCGGGTTCGATGGTCAGTACCACCGCCTGATAGTTGCAAAAGTGTGTTGAACCTCAGCCTTCACTGTCGATTCAACACACTTTCTCCCGCTCCCACCGGCAAGCGATATACATCCACCAGCGCCCACACTCCCAGCAGCGCCACTCCGACGAACGCCACGCGAAAATCCCCGACCTGCGCGTGCATCTCATGCCCTTGCACACTCATGGATGCCCGTAGCAGCAGCGCCGCCACCGTTACGCCCATCCCCATGGCCAGCTGGAATGACATGCTGAACAGCGCCGACGCCTCACTCATGCGCGGCTTGGGCACATCCGCGAAGCCGATCGAGTTGTAGCAGGTGAACTGCATCGAGCGTGACAGACCTCCCACAAACAACACGGCCGCGATCAGTACAAATGGGGTCTGCGCCGTGAAAAGCGTGCAAGCGGCTATCGACACCACGCCGATCACCCCGTTCACCAGCAAGACCTGGCGAAACCCATGGCGGCGCATGATGGCCGTGGTGAACGGTTTCATCGCCAGATTGCCAGCGAATACCGCCAGCACCAGCAAGCCTGCGTCCACCGGGGGCAAGCCAAAGGCGACTTGAAACAGCAGCGGCAGCAGGAACGGCAGGGCGCTGATGGCCAGGCGAAACAGCGAACCGCCGTAGATGCTCACACGAAATGTATCGATGGACAGGATCTCGAGCGGCAATAAGGGGGCGCTGGAATGGCGGCAATGGTGCCGAGCCCACACTGCCAGCGCGATGCCTGCCGCGACCAGCACAGCGCCTGGAATAAGCCGCGCACCGTTCGGGTTACCCAGCCATTCCAGCCCGCCCAGCAGGGCCACACAGGCGCCTGCCAGCAGCAAAAAGCCCTTGGCATCGAACTGGCGAACCCTGGCTTCGCGGCCTTCCGGTACCAGCCACAGTGCGGCGGCCAGTGCCAACGCACCCAGCGGCAGATTCACGTAGAAGATCCATGGCCATGATGCATGAGTCACGATCAAGCCGCCGACCAGCGGCCCCAGAATCGGCGCGACGAGGCCGGGCCAGGTAATGATCGCGATCATTTTCACCAAGTCTTTCTTATCCGTATTGCGCAACACCGCTAAGCGCCCCACGGGCACCATCAATGCGCCGCCGATGCCTTGCAGGACTCGGGCGAACACGAACATCTCAATACTGTGGCTCAGCCCGCAGAGCAACGAGGCGAGGGTGAACAGGATGATTGCGCCAGCGAATACCCGGCGCGCACCAAAGCGGTCGGCGGCCCAGCTGGACAGCGGTATGAAGATCGCCACGGCGAGGATATAGGCGGTGATGCCGATGTTCATGTCGACCGGCGTCACCCCGAAGGCGGTCGCCATGGTCGGTAGCGCGGTGGCGATGACCGTGGCGTCGAGGTTCTCCATGAAGAAGGTCACGGCGACCACCAGGGCAATCAGGCGGGTTTGTAGACTGAGGCGGTTTTGCGCGGCGGAATCTGGAGTGGGTGAGCTCACCGGTGCTGCCCTTTTTCAGTGAACGGTTTGACGAAGAAGGCCGATCAACTGCCAGATGCGCCGCGCCCGATAAACGGGCGGCGTTAAGATGAGCGAATCCTTCGTGGTCTGTCCACATCTTGTTACTCGTGCGCCCCTCGATTGCCCACAAAATTTATTGGTTTGCAGCAACAATTTTTCTTGTTGGACACCTCCCGCTCCCAGGCAGCACAGTTGCCGCCACTGACGCTCGCCCTGACGGGTCAACAATAAAAAACCGAGCCGACTGCACGCCACTTCCTGCTGTGAACCCTTTGTTCACATCCTGCTGTAATGGCGCCGCAGCGCGCACTTAAGGACCTCTCCGCCATGCAAACTGTTGTGAACTTATGGCCGTTGATCGGCGTACTTGTGATCGTGGTTGGCTTTGTTTTGCGTTTCAATCCGCTGTTGGTGGTCACCGCCGCGGCTATCGCCACCGGGCTCGCTGCCCACTTCCCCCTGGAGAAAATCCTCGCCACTATGGGTGATGGTTTCCTACAGACTCGCGCCCTGCAATTGATCCTGTTGTTGCCTCTCGCAGTCATCGGTTTGCTGGAGCGCCACGGCTTGCGCGTGCACGCGCAGAACTGGATTGCGCGGTTTGAGCGCGCCACGGTCGGACGCCTGCTGATCATCTATCTGTTTGTGCGCGAATCCACCGCAGCCATGGGCTTGACCAGCCTCGGCGGGCACCCGCAGATGGTGCGCCCGCTGCTGGCACCGATGGCCGAAGGCGCGGCGGAAAAGCGCTACGGCAAACTGCCTGACAAACTGCGTCACAAGGTGTTGGCCATGTGCGCTGCCACCGATAACGTCGGCCTGTTTTTTGGTGAGGATATCTTCGTCGCCTTTGGTGCGATTGCGTTGATGCATACCTTCCTGCTGGGTTCGGGGATCGACGTAGAGCCGCTGCACATTGCGGTGTGGGGCATTCCTACGGCGATCTGCGCCTTTATCATTCACGCGATCCGACTTCATCGGTTTGACCGAAGACTTACCCGCGAGATGACGACCGCCTTGACCCCGGTGGAGGCCGCGCAATGATCATCTCCATCCAATACCTGTACTGGCTCGCCGGGGTCCTGCTGCTGATCACCGCCGGCATGATTCTGTTGGATCGGACCCATCCCAAGCGCTGGTCCAGCGCACTGTTCTGGCTGCTGTTCGCCATCCCGTTCCTGGTGGGGGAGCGCCTGCCCTCGGTGGTTGTCGGTGCGGGGGTGGTGGTGATGGCACTGATTGCCGGTCTGGGCGGCGTCGGCCGTGGCACCCATGCTGAGTTGCATGACAAGGCTTCGCGCGCCAGTGCCGGTCGCCTCGGGCATAAACTGTTTATCCCGGCGCTGGCGATCCCCCTGACCACGGTGATTGGTTCGGTCTTGCTCAAGCACACCGAGATTGGCGGGGTACCGCTGCTGGATCCGAAAAACACCACCTTCGTCTCCCTCGGTATCGGCTGCCTGATCGCCCTCGGGCTGGCCTGCTGGCTGACCCGTGATACCCCGGTGCAAGCCTTGCGCGAATCCCGACGACTCACCGAGGCCTTGGGCTGGGCCATGGTGCTGCCGCAGATGCTGGCGATGCTTGGCCTGCTCTTCAATGAAGCAGGTGTCGGCACGGCTGTCGCCCATGTCACCACCACCTACATCAACCTGGATTTCAAGTTGGTGGCGGTCATGGTGTACGTGTTGGGCATGGCGCTGTTTACGGTGATCATGGGCAATGGCTTCGCGGCATTCCCGGTGATGACCGGGGGCGTCGGCGTGCCGGTGCTGGTGGGTATCTATGGCGGTAACCCGGCGGTGATGGCCGCCATCGGTATGTTCTCTGGCTACTGCGGTACGCTGATGACGCCGATGGCGGCCAACTTCAATATCGTGCCGGCGGCGTTGCTGGAGTTGCCGGACAAGAACGCGGTGATCAAGGCGCAACTGCCGACCGCGTTGATGATGCTGGTGGTCAATATTGTCCTGCTTTATGTGTTGATGTGAGGCCAAGATGCGAACTGTATTGCTGACGGGGTTCGAGCCCTTTGATCAAGACCTGGTGAATCCTTCTTGGGAAGCGGTGCGCCAGTTGGATGGCGTGCAACTCGACGATGATGTGCGGATTGTTGCGCGCCGATTGCCCTGTGCGTTTGCCACGGCGGGTGAGTGCCTGCTCCAACTGATCAGTGAGCTGCGCCCGGCAATGGTCATTGCCACTGGGTTGGCCCCCGGGCGCAGCGAAATATCCATCGAGCGGGTGGCGATCAACGTCAACGATGCGCGCATCCCCGATAATCGGGGGGAGCAGCCCATCGACACGGCGGTCGTGGTCGGCGGCCCTGCGGCCTACTTCTCGACGCTGCCGATCAAGGCCATGGCCAGGGCGGTGCGCGAGGCGGGGATTGCGGTTTCGGTATCGCAGACGGCGGGCACCTTTGTGTGCAACCAGGTGTTCTACCGCTTGCAACACGAACTCGCGGGCTCGGGTGTACGCAGTGGTTTTATCCACGTGCCGAGCCAGCTTGGAGCGGGCCTGGTCGATGGGCTGCGCATCGCGGTGTCGACGGCATGGAATACCCCGGTGGACGTGGTGGAGGTCGGCGGTCAGGTGAGTT
The DNA here is from genome assembly GCF_007828335.1 of Pseudomonas sp. SJZ103. Lineage (NCBI taxonomy): Bacteria > Pseudomonadati > Pseudomonadota > Gammaproteobacteria > Pseudomonadales > Pseudomonadaceae > Pseudomonas > Pseudomonas sp. SJZ103. Next base: position 184,194 of record NZ_VIUN01000004.1, on the reverse strand, counting down.
GACTTCTTACGTGATGCGGTAAGCTCGACTACAGTTCAGCTACATTCCTGTGTTGGATAATCGTCATGATCAAGTGCTCGAAATTCGTATCTGTTGCGCTTACGCTTGTGTTGTTTGCCGCTGGCGGTACAGCTTTGGCTGATCCAGGCAATGGCAAGGGGCAAGGCAACGATAAAGGCAATGGTCACGGCGGGCAGGGGCATGACAAGCCCAAGGGCAAAGGTGCAGCAGGCAGTCATGGCCCCAGCGTCGACCGTGGCAGCGTGCTGAATGTGTTGGGCGGTTATCGCGACTACTGGAGCCCAGGGCCTGCCTTGCCGCCTGGTATCCAGAAGAACCTGGCACGCGGCAAGCCGCTGCCGCCGGGCATTGCCAAGAAACTGGACGGGCGTTTGTTGGGCCGTTTGCCCCATTACGATGGGTACGAGTGGCAGCAGGCGGGCACCGACTTGATACTGGTGGCCATCGCGACGGGCATCATCTACGAAGTCCTCAATGGCGCCCTCGATTGAGCTGACGTTGTCACCAGCATGGTTCTCGACGCCGCCGTGTTCTTGCCGGCGTCGGTGGCGTTTACAAGCCGCCAGGTGATCCGTAGATTGCATTGCGCCGATTATTCGTTTCAGCTCACTAGGAAACCCCGCAGTGTCCATCCGAGGTTCAGCCGTATTTGCCCGCCCTTACCGCGCCTTTCTGTTCGATATGGATGGGACTTTGCTCAATTCGATTGCCGCCGCCGAGCGGGTATGGAGTATCTGGGCTGAACGCCATGGGTTGGAGGTGGCGACGTTTCTGACCACCATCCATGGCGCCCGGGCAATCGACACCATCACGCGCCAGGCTTTGCCCGGCGTCGACCCAGAGGTTGAAGCACAGTGGATTACCGAGGCTGAAATCAATGACGTGGAAGGCGTCGTTGCGATTGCCGGTGCTGTCGAGTTTCTGAACCGCTTGCCCCGTGATCAGTGGGCGCTGGTCACCTCTGCACCCAGGGAGCTGGCGTTGCGTCGACTGCAAGCGGCGGGCATTGCACCGCCAGCGGTGCTGGTCACGGCTGAAGACGTGGCTATCGGTAAGCCTGACCCTGCCTGTTATGCGCTCGGTGCGCAGCGCCTGGGGGTGTCGGTGCAGGACTGCCTGGTGTTTGAGGATGCGACGGTGGGTATTCGTGCGGGGGAGGCGGCTGGAGCGGATGTGATGGTCGTGACCTCGACGCACCTCAAGCCCATGGCGACGGAGCATCCTTCGATCGATGGGTATGAACAGCTGCAGGTGCAACGCAGCGCCGATGGCTTGTTGTACTTGGCGCGCGCGAGGGGCTGACGCAGCAAGGCCGAGACGGCTAACGGCCTCGGCCTGCTTCGCGGGTGGCTGGATCAGGCGGCGCCTGCATTCGATCACTGCGCATGCCTTGGCGTGACAGCACCATCTCCCTGAGAATCTCGTTGGCGAGCCGGGCAATCGCTTCGGCACCGCGATAATGCGCGCGCACGATTCCGGTGATTGCGAAGTGATCGGTTTCCGGACCACTGAGCACGGCCGAGAGGGTACCGTCGGCGTGCAGCGTACAGGTGACCGTGTAGCTGGGCAGGCGGGCTGCCAATTCAGATTCGATTTGGGTTTTAGTGAGCGTGTCCATCTGTACCGGCACCTTTTACTGACTGTGCAAACACACCCAAGAATAGGTCCTGCTGCGAGGCTGTAAATACCAGCAATCTGATAGTGAATTACGGGGACGTCAGTGTGCGGTTTTGCGCACGATTCGCTGGCACAACTTGCGCTGCACGGCCATCTGGATAGGCTTGAGACAGAACATGAACAGGTAGCCAAACAGCAGCAATACCAGGTCCAGCCGCGAACGAGGGGCCTGGGTGCCTTCTATTTCAAGCTTCAGGCCATATTCCAAACCGACAAAGACCAGCCCTGTCAGCAGGGCGATCATCCAGGATCTGGAGAAAAATGGCTGGGTATTGCCTGGCAGCATCGACGTGCTCCCAATTGCACACTGATGGCGAGATATCAGTCAGGGGATTCGGTTGCAGAGGGTGTAATAAGTTCCAGGCGTGAAGATAGTTTCATCTTGATTCATGGATGAGCATGCGGCAAAAAACGGTTCGCGCAACAAAGACAAAAGCAGTCCGAGGAGGTTTTCGCCAGCCGTTACAGTGAACGAAAGGGCTGGCTACTGAGGGCGCTTCAAGGCGTCTGGTTTTTGTCCGGAGCGGTCAGGCCGGCCTGGATGCGCTGGTAAATCTCCTCGCGATGCACGGCAACATCCTTGGGGGCGTTGATGCCGATTCGTACTTGCTGGCCGCTGACGCCCAGGATGGTGATCGTAATGTCATCACCGATGTTTATGCTTTCACCGACTTTGCGGGTGAGTATAAGCATGGACTTCTCCTTGATTACTTTTAAGGACACATGTTTCAGACAGGGCAGGTGTCGTATGTGTGTAGCTTACTGCTAAGCGCGTCCCTGTGACTGCCTCTTTTAGGACGCATAGAGGCGACATTAATTCCCATGGCGGCATCATACAGGTCTGGGATACATCATTCGCATTGTTTAAGCCAACGTTTATGACGGCCAGAATAGACAGTGAATGATAAAGTCGCTTCTTTATCCGTTGAAGGAGCAGGGCAGTGCGTAAAGTAACGATGGCAATTGCGGTGTTGGCCTTGGCCGGTTGCGGTGAAGGCAAAAGCGTCGATGCTCCCAATGCCAAGCCTGCCGTGACCGAAAGCCAGCCACAAACCGGCGCGATTGCCGCCCAGGAATGGGACCTGCGCGTTGGCCCGCCAGACCATAAGTTGCAGGCAATCACGGACCTGACCGCCTGGTTGCTCGAACACGGGTTCAGTTTTTATATCGTGAAGGTCGACGGCAAGGACGAAGTGCTGCTGGGGCCATTTGCAACCAGGGCCGAGGCCGAAGCCAAGCAGACACTGCTCAACGAGAAGATGGCACGGGCCAAGAAAACCGACACGGTGTCCGAGATCATCGAGCACAAGGCCGCGCAGTAACAGCTGGTTGGGCGGCAGGGCCGCCCATGTTCAACCGCAGGCTTTCAGGTTAACCGGGCCGACAAACTCATTGCCGCGGCCCATCACGCACGCCACCGTCTGGTTACGCTGGCGCTCCCAGGCTTGTACCGGATAGGTCTTGTTCCAAGCTTCGTACAGCTGGCGATCCTGTTTCGACAGGCGCAAGCCGTACTGCTTGCTCATGTAGAAATAAGTGCGTGCGATCATCCCGCGAATGGACGGGCGCGGCATGACCTTCTTCGCCTTGAAATTCACCTGGGTCAGGCATGAACCGTACTGCCCGCTTTGCACCGGCAGCCAGCCAAAACTGAAGTTACTTCGATCTCCATTGACCTCGCCGATGCTCGGCACCAGGTTGTGCAAATCCGCTTCGGCGCGCTTGAACACGTCGTCATTGCGCGTGCAGTTCTTGCGTCCACCGTTCTGCCAGCACTGGCGCTGATGTCCGATCTGCCAGGCCGGAACAATGTGCTCCCACTCGATGCGCGCGGCACGGTTGGCGTTTTTGCGTGGGATGTAGCCGCAGGCTTTCAAGTCAACGCGGTTGCCGGTGTATTTGCAGCCGCAATAGAACTCGGTGGATTGTGGCGAGTAGAGCTTCCAGGCGATTTTTTTGGCTTCGCTGAAGGTTCGGGGTGCCTGTGCATGGGCAGTGACAGCAAAAAGCAGGCAGCACAGAGCAATAAAACGGGCACTCATTGAATCAATCTTCCTTCGGCACAACCCAGAAAATCTGCACGCCGCCGTCATCCCGATAGGCGAGGGTAACGTTGTCGTTCTCCGCGATTTCCTCCAGCAAGCGCTGCCACTCGTCTTCTGGCTCGTCCGGCAAGCGGAAGATCAAGGCTGCCTTGGCTTTTTGGGCGCTGGTGGAGTTGATGATCTTTTGCACACGAATGGCCAGGCGTTCGTAGGCATCAGGTGGGGTTAATGCTGCTGAGGAGGGCTTTGCCACGGAGTGTTCCTTAGTAAGCTGTACGTGCATACAGTATTTAACTGTAGGCAATTTCGCAACTGCTTAAAATTTAATAAGTTCGTCTTACGGCGGTTTAGGTGATTTGGTGTAGGGCGGGGAGGTGTTGGTTGCGGGATTTACACATGAAGTAGAGGCGGGTAAACCCGCCTCTACAGAGATGTCATCAGGAATCAATATTCCCAGAACATCCGCTGCAGTTCTTTGCTGTCCTGGGTCTTGGTCAGTGCGACCATCGCCAGAATCCGGGCTTTCTGCGGGTTCAGGTCAAGAGCGGCGACCCAGTCGTACTTGTCGTCCGGCTGTTCGGCATTACGCAGCACCATGCCCCCGGCATTCACGTGGGAAGAACGGATGATCTGCACACCTTGCTTGCGCAACTCCACCAGCGCAGGGACCACTTTGGACGACACCGAACCATTGCCGGTGCCGGCGTGGATGATGGCTTTGGCGCCAGCCTGGGCCAGTGCCTTGTAGGCGGTGTCGCTCACGTTGCCGTAGCCGTAGGCGATTTCAACATCGGGCAAGCTCTTGATGTTCTTGATGTCGAATTCCGAGTCCATGGTGTGACGCTTGGCCGGCAGGCGGAACCAGTAGGACTTGCCTTCAACGACCATCCCCAGCGGCCCCCATGGGCTCTTGAAGGCTTCGGTCTTGATATTGATCATTTTGCTGACGTCGCGACCCGATTGGATCTCGTCATTCATAGTCACCAGTACGCCTTTGCCGCGTGCGTCCTTGCTGCCGGCCACGGCTACCGCGTTGTACAGGTTGAGCATGCCGTCAGCCGACATGGCGGTGCCTGGGCGCATGGAGCCGACCACCACGATAGGCTTGTCGGTTTTTTCCACCAGGTTCAGGAAGTAGGCGGTCTCTTCCAGGGTGTCGGTACCGTGGGTGATCACGATGCCGTCCACGTCCTTGCTGTCGGCCAGTTCGGCGACGCGGCGACCCAGTTGCAGCAAGTTTTCGTTGTTGATGCTTTCGGACGCAATTTGCATCACTTGCTCGCCACGCACATTGGCGATCTGGCTAAGCTCAGGAACACCGGCAATCAATTGCTCGATACCGACTTTGGCGGCCTGGTACGTCGCACTGTTGGCGGCGCTGGCGCCCGCGCCGGCAATGGTACCGCCGGTGGCGAGGATGACCACGTTGGACAATTTGGTCTTGGATTCAACGTCCTTTGCCTGGGCGGCAACGGGGAACAGCAGCAGAAGGGCCAACGCCCCCGGAACAAAGTTCTTCAATGCAGATTTCATTATTTTTCTCTCTGGTTTTTGATGAGTGCTGTAGCAGGTTCATCTAGAACACCTGGGCAGTGCTGAATGCCGTCAGGCGCTGTGTAGGAGCAGGATCTGTACCATGCTGAATATGTTTGCGTATATAAATTAAACTGTTGATATATATAGATTTTTATCTGTTTTGTGATGGTTTTTCGGTCACTGGATGTCCGGCTTTCCGAACAACCTGGGGTGTGGCGTTCGGTTGTCCGAAAGTTATGACGAAAGAATCCTGTGTCTTGCGCCAAAACCTGTCGTTTCAGAGAACGACCGAACGCGGCAGATGTTTAAGAACGGCTCTCGGAGGACGCGAGAGCCGGGGCTAGAGGCCTTGCATGAAAGGCCATATTCTAGCGTTGACAAATCTCGACAAGGTTCTCATAGTTTGGTTAACGCAAACGTTTGCGAGATGTTTCATGGGGCTCTCACTGAGTCTCCTGTCAGCTCGTATCAGCCCCCCGGGTGGGAGGGCGCCCGAAGCACACTTCGGTGCAAGAGTTGCCCACAATAATCATAAGATCGGAGTGAACCCATGAAGCTGCCATTCGCTGGACGTCTTCTTGCTGTCGCTGTGCTTGCTGCCGCATCCGCCGCCTTACCTTTCTCCTCTGCATTCGCTGATGACGCTGCCGCCAAACCCAAGGTCGGCCTGGTGATGAAATCCCTCGCCAACGAATTTTTCGTGACCATGCAGGACGGTGCCAAGGCGTACCAGAAAGACCATGCCGCCGATTTCGACATGATCACCAACGGCATCAAGGACGAAACCGATACCAGCGCGCAAATCGGTATCGTCAAGCAGATGATCCTGGCCAAGGTCAATGCCATCGTTATCGCGCCCGCTGATTCCAAGGCACTGGTAAAAGTGCTGGAGGATGCCTCTAAAGCCGGGATCAAGATCGTCAACATCGATAACCGCCTGGATCCGGGCGTGCTGAAAAGCAAAAACCTCGATATTCCCTTTGTCGGTCCCGACAACCGCAAAGGCGCCAAACTGGTGGGCGACTACCTGGCCAAGCAACTGGCTGCCGGCGACAAGGTCGGCATCATCGAAGGTGTACCGACCACCACCAACGCCCAGCAGCGCACCGCGGGCTTCAAGGATGCGATGGACGCTGCCGGTATGAAGATCGTTTCCACCCAATCCGGCAACTGGGAAATTGACCAGGGCCAGAAAGTGGCCTCGGCCATGCTGAGCGAACACCCGGACCTCAAGGCGTTGCTGGCCGGTAACGACAACATGGCCCTGGGCGCCGTCTCCGCCGTACGTGCAGCAGGCAAGGCCGGTAAGGTCCTGGTGGTGGGTTATGACAACATCGACGCCATCAAGCCGATGCTGCAGGACGGTCGTGTGCTGGCGACCGCCGACCAGGCGGCGGCGCAGCAAGCGGTGTTCGGTATCCAGAACGCCCTCAAGCTGGTCAAGGGTGAGAAAGTCGATGCCAAGGACGGCATGATCGAAACCCCGGTCGAACTCGTCCTCAAGAAGTAATCCTGGCAGCACCCAACAGCGTCCGTCCGCCCTGGGCGGACGCCTGGAGATTTTCCTATGTCATCTTCCGCCCCGAACGCTGTCCTCTCGGTCAGCGGTATCGGTAAGACCTATGCCCAACCGGTTCTGTCCGACATCACCCTCACGCTTAACCGTGGTGAAGTGCTGGCGTTGACCGGTGAAAACGGCGCGGGCAAAAGTACCTTGTCGAAGATTGTCGGCGGGCTGGTCACGCCGACTACTGGGCACATGCAATTCAAGGGGCAGGATTACCGTCCGGCCAGCCGCACCCAGGCTGAATCGTTGGGCGTGCGCATGGTCATGCAGGAACTCAATCTGCTTCCGACGCTGACCGTGGCCGAAAACCTGTTCCTGGATAACCTGCCGAGCCATTGTGGCTGGATCAGCCGCAAGCAATTGCGCAAAGCCGCGATCGAGGCCATGGCCCAGGTCGGTCTCGACGCCATCGATCCGGACACCCTGGTCGGCAGCCTCGGCATCGGCCATCAGCAGATGGTCGAGATCGCCCGCAACCTGATCGGTGACTGCCATGTGCTGATCCTCGATGAGCCCACCGCGATGCTCACGGCCCGCGAAGTCGAGATGCTGTTTGAGCAAATCACCCGCCTGCAGGCTCGGGGCGTGGCGATCATTTATATTTCGCATCGGCTCGAAGAGTTGGCCCGTGTTGCCCAGCGCATTGCGGTATTGCGCGACGGCAAGCTGGTCTGTGTCGAGCCGATGGCCAATTACAACAGCGAACAACTGGTCACCTTGATGGTCGGCCGGGAGCTGGGTGAACACATCGACCTGGGGCCGCGCAGCATCGGCGGCCCGGCCCTGACCGTAAAGGGCCTGACGCGCTCGGACAAGGTCCGCGATGTATCGTTTGAAGTGCGTGCCGGTGAGATCTATGGCATCTCCGGCCTGATCGGCGCCGGTCGTACAGAGTTACTACGCCTTATCTTCGGTGCCGACCTGGCCGACAGCGGCACTGTGGCCCTGGGTTCGCCGGCCCAGGTGGTGAGTATCCGCTCGCCAGTGGATGCAGTCAGTCATGGCATTGCTCTGATTACCGAGGATCGCAAGGGCGAAGGGCTGCTGCTGACCCAGTCGATCAGTGCGAATATCGCGCTGGGCAACATGCCGGAAATTTCCGGCGCCGGGGTGGTGAATACGCGAGATGAGACGGCATTGGCCAAGCGCCAGATCGACGCCATGCGGATCCGCAGCTCCAGCCCGGCGCAATTGGTGTCCGAACTGTCCGGTGGTAACCAACAGAAAGTGGTGATCGGCCGCTGGCTGGAGCGCGACTGCTCGGTGATGCTGTTCGACGAGCCTACTCGCGGCATCGACGTCGGTGCCAAGTTCGACATTTATGCCTTACTGGGTGAATTGACTCGCCAGGGCAAGGCGCTGGTGGTGGTATCCAGTGACCTGCGTGAGCTCATGCTGATCTGTGACCGCATCGGCGTGCTGTCCGCCGGGCGCTTGATCGAGACCTTCGAGCGCGACAGCTGGACCCAGGACGAATTGCTCGCTGCCGCCTTTGCCGGCTATCAGAAACGTGATGCGCTGCTCAACGACGCAGTGCTTAGGGATACCCCATGAAACTAACAACTTCCCCCGGTAAAACCGGCGGCAACTTCTACGGCCTGGGCACCTACCTGGGGCTGGCCGGTGCATTGCTGGCGATGATCGCGCTGTTTTCGGTGCTCAGTGATCACTTCCTGTCCTATGACACGTTCAGCACTCTGGCTAACCAGATTCCTGACCTGATGGTGCTGGCTGTGGGCATGACCTTCATCCTGATCATCGGCGGTATCGACCTGTCGGTGGGCTCGGTGCTGGCGTTGGCGGCATCGGCCGTCAGCGTGGCGATTCTCGGTTGGGGCTGGAGTGTCTTACCGGCTGCCTTGCTCGGCATGGGTTGCGCCGCGTTGGCCGGCACTATCACCGGTTCGATCACGGTGGCCTGGCGCATACCATCGTTTATCGTGTCCCTCGGTGTGTTGGAAATGGCCCGTGGCGTGGCGTACCAGATGACCGGTTCGCGTACGGCTTACATCGGCGATTCGTTTGCCTGGCTCTCCAACCCGATCGCCTTCGGCATTTCGCCGTCGTTTATCATCGCTTTGCTGGTGATCATTGCCGCCCAACTGGTATTGACCCGCACCGTATTCGGTCGTTACCTGATCGGTATCGGCACCAACGAAGAAGCTGTACGCCTGGCCGGGATCAATCCCAAGCCGTACAAGATTCTGGTGTTCAGTCTCATGGGCCTGCTGGCCGGTGTGGCGGCGTTGTTCCAGATTTCGCGCCTGGAAGCGGCAGACCCGAATGCCGGTTCGGGCCTGGAACTGCAAGTGATCGCCGCAGTGGTGATCGGCGGCACCAGCCTCATGGGCGGACGTGGCTCGGTGATCAGCACCTTCTTCGGCGTGCTGATTATTTCGGTATTGGCCGCCGGCCTGGCGCAGATCGGTGCCACGGAGCCCACCAAGCGCATCATCACCGGTGCCGTGATCGTGATCGCTGTGGTCCTGGATACTTACCGCAGCCGCCGCGCCAGTCGGCGAGGCTGAACCATGGCAACGATCAAGGATGTGGCCGCGATTGCAGGTATTTCCTACACCACCGTATCCCATGTGGTGAACAAGACGCGCCCGGTGAGCGAGCCGGTACGGATCAAGGTTGAAGCGGCGATCAAGCAGCTCGACTACGTGCCCAGCGCCGTCGCGCGTTCGCTCAAGGCTAAGACCACGGCCACCATAGGATTGCTGGTGCCCAACAGCCTCAACCCGTATTTTGCCGAGCTGGCCCGGGGGATCGAGGACTACTGTGAGCGTAATGGCTACTGCGTGATTCTCTGCAACTCCGACGACAACGCAGAAAAACAGCGTAGCTATTTGCGGGTGTTGCTGGAGAAGCGCGTCGACGGCTTGATCGTGACCTCGGTAGGCGGTGATGACAGCGGCCTCGCCGCAGGCTTGAGCGCGGTGCGCACGCCCATGGTGATTGTCGACCGGGCGCTGGACGGTATAGATGTCGACTTGGTGCGCATCGACCATGAGCACGGCGCCTACCTGGCGACCCGGCACTTGCTTGAGCTGGGGCATCGGGATATCGCCTGCATCGGTGGCCCGGCCCATACTCGCGTCGCGCAAATGCGCCTGACGGGATACCACCGCGCGCTCCGTGAAGCGGGAGTGGAAGTGGCGGCCAATCGCACCCTGGAGAGCGACTTCACCAGCACCGGCGGTTATGCTGCTGCCGTGCAACTGCTGGCGGAAAACCCGCCCAGCGCGATTTTTGCCAGCAACGACATGATCGGTTTCGGCGTGTTGCGCGCTGCGGCGGAGCGCAATATCCGCGTGCCCGGTGAACTGTCGGTGATCGGTTTCGATGACATTCAAATGGGCCGCTACGTGTACCCGGCGCTGACCACGGTCGGGCAGTCGATCCTGCAACTGGGTGAGACGGCGGCCGAGCTTTTACTGCGACGAATTGCAACACCCCAACTGCTGATCGATCAACGCATCGTGACGCCGAGCATCGTATTGCGCGAGTCCACGGCGCCAGTCGCCAGCGTATTCGCCCAATACCGCTGAATCGAATTGATGAGTACTGATGTATGCCAGCAAAAGTAGTGGTAATAGGCAGCTTGAACATGGACCTGGTCACCCGCGCGAGTCGGCTGCCCCGTGCCGGTGAGACCCTGATCGGCCAGACGTTTTCCACGGTGCCTGGTGGCAAGGGCGCCAACCAGGCCGTGGCATCGGCGCGACTGGGGGCCGATGTGGCAATGATCGGTTGTGTCGGTAGCGATGCCTATGGCACTGAACTGCGTGGCGCCTTGCTGGTGGAAGGTATCGATTGCCAGGCGGTGAGCACCGTGGACGGTTCCAGTGGCGTCGCCTTGATTGTGGTGGACGACAGCAGCCAGAACGCGATTGTGATTGTTGCCGGCAGCAACGGCGAGCTGACCCCCGTCTCACTGCAGGCGTCTGATGCGGTGTTGCAGGCCGCCGATGTGATTATCTGTCAGCTTGAAGTGCCGATGGATACCGTGGGCTACACCCTCAAGCGCGGTCGTGAACTGGGCAAGACCGTGATCCTCAACCCCGCGCCGGCCAGCGGCCCGTTGCCCGCTGACTGGTACGCCTCGGTCGACTACCTGATTCCCAACGAAAGTGAAGCCAGCGCACTGAGCGGCGTGACAGTCGACTCCCTCGACAGTGCAAAGGTCGCGGCGACTCGGTTGATCCAGGCGGGAGCTGGCAAGGTCATTATTACCCTGGGTGCCCAAGGTGTGTTGTTTGCCGATGGCCAGGGCTTTGAGCACTTGGTGGCGCCCAAGGTCAAGGCGGTGGATACCACGGCTGCCGGCGATACCTTTGTCGGTGGTTTTGCCGCAGCACTCGCCAGTGGCAAAAGTGAGGCCGAGGCCATCCGTTTCGGCCAGGTCGCGGCAGCATTGTCAGTCACCCGTGCCGGTGCCCAACCCTCCATTCCTACGCTGCATGACGTTCAAGGTTTTGTACCTTTATGAAAAAGACCCCTCTGCTCAATATCGCCTTGTCGCGGTTGATCGCATCCCTGGGCCATGGCGACATCCTGGTGATCGGTGACGCCGGCCTGCCAGTGCCGCCGGGGGTTGAGTTGATTGACCTGGCGCTGACCCAGGGCATTCCCGACTTCATCAGTACCTTGCGTATCGTGCTCAGTGAAATGCAGGTGGAAAGCCACGTACTGGCGGAAGAAATCCTGCTCAAGCAGCCTCCCGCGCTGACTGAGCTGAACGCGTTGACTGAACAGGCCGCCCTCGGCGAGCGACGTCTGCTCAGCCATGAACAATTCAAGCAACTGAGCCGTAACGCGCGCGCTGTCGTGCGTACCGGCGAGTGCCAGCCTTACTGCAATATCGCGCTGGTGTCCGGCGTAACCTTCTAGAGTGTCCCAACGACAAGGAGTGTTTTATGCAACGTGGTCTCCCAACCCTGAGAAATCTGTTTCGGAGTGTCCTGCTTTTGTCCGCACTCACTGCTGCCAGCGCCCAAGCGGCGGAAAAAATCGACTTGATCATCGACACCGACCCAGGCGCCGACGATGTGGTGGCCTTGCTCTTTGCCATGGCTTCCCCGGACGAATTGAACATTCGTGCGCTGACTACCGTCGCCGGCAACGTGCGCCTGGACAAGACCTCGCGTAACGCGCGCCTGGCCCGCGAGTGGGCCGGGCGCGAGGAAATCCCGGTGTACGCCGGCGCACCCAAGCCGCTGTTGCGCACACCGATCTATGCCGAGAACATCCATGGCAAAGAAGGTATTTCCGGCGTCACCGTCCATGAGCCCAAAAAGGGCCTTGCTGAAGGCAGCGCCGTTGATTACCTGATCAAGACCCTCCGTGCGGCGAAGCCTCACAGCATCACCATTGCCATGCTCGGCCCGCAGACCAACCTGGCGCTGGCATTGACTCAGGACCCGGAAATCACCCAAGGCATCAAGGAAGTGGTGGTGATGGGTGGTGCGCACTTCAACGGCGGCAATATCACCCCGGTTGCCGAGTTCAACCTGTTCGCCGATCCGATTGCAGCCGAGATTGTGCTTAAGAGTGGCGTCAAGCTGACTTACCTGCCGCTGGACGTGACCCACAAGGTGCTGACCAGTGAGGCGCGCTTGAAAAAGATCGCCGACATCAACAACAACGCGAGCAAGGTTGTCGGCGATATTCTGAATGAGTACGTCAAGGGCGATATGGAGCACTACGGCATCCCGGGCGGACCGGTACATGACGCCACTGTTATCGCTTACTTGCTCAAGCCGTCTTTGTTCACGGGGCGTCAGGCCAATATGGTGGTGGACAGTCGCGAAGGCCCGACCTTCGGCCAGACCATCGTTGATTGGTACGACGGCCTGAAGCAGACAAAGAATGTGTTTTGGGTTGAGAACGGCGACGCCCAGGGCTTCTTCGATCTGCTCACCGAGCGCCTTGCACGCTTGAAGTAACCCGGTCGACGTTCGTCAGCTGGTTCTCATTCCCGCTCGGGGTCTTGTGCCCCCATGTGGTCGGCCGGGTATTTTTCGAATACCTGGCCGATGAATGCTTGCGCCGCCTGGGTGCCGAGTTCCTTGACCAGCAGGTCGATACCGATGATTGCCAGTTCCTCCGGGCTTCCTGGGCTGTAGGAACTTTGCCCTTGGGGCCACTTGGCTTTGATGTCGGCTTGGAGCGTTACGGTGGTCATGGAAGTCTCACGGGTTGAAATACTGGGCAGTGCGCTGGAACGCGGCTCTAACGGGCGCAGTTAATCATTTTGCGCGGGGTTTGGCACTGCTACTTAGGCATGAAGCAGGCGCTGTGCGACACTGTCCCCCTGTTTAATTGCCGGGGGACCCCGCGTGCAGATCGATTTGAGTAACCCCGAGAACCTGACCCTGGCCGCCGTGCGCCAACTGATCGCCAGTGCCAGTGATGACGAACATACCCAGTTGCGTGTGACCAAGGCTGGGATTGCCTACATATCTTCGGGGGTGGTGGGAGGCACTGATATCGACGGCCTGCTGTTTCGCCTGGAGACCTGGGCCAAGGGCTCCGGTTATGTCGGCAACGTCGCAGCCAGCGACGAGGTCTGGGTCACACAGATTTTTAATGCGCTGAAGCAAAACTGGCCGAAGCCGCCATTTGATTACATCGACATCTACTGATTACGTTCATATTTGGTCACGATTGATCGGGCGAATGCTTGCTGATAGTCGGGCAGACTTGCCTATCGGCGGTTTACGTTTTGAAACCTATCATCCAGACCGCTGTCGCAAGATCTCTGTTCATTTTTCAATAGGAGGCTTCATGCCTTGGAAGCTCGCATCATTCGGTACTTTGTTGGCAGCACTCGCGTTGGCGGGTTGCAGCACCCCGGGTGCCTCTGAGCCAGCCAAAGACGCCGCCGTGACCGATGCCGGTCATAGCCGCTGTGAGTCGAAGGCCGCCGAATTCAGCATTGGCCAGAAAGCCTCGCCGCAGTTGCTGGAGCAGGCCCGTACCCGCGCTGGCGCGCAGAACGCACGGATTCTCAAGCCCAACGATATGATCACGCTGGAATACCGCTCCGACCGCTTGAACCTGAATACCGATGACAATCTGGTGGTCACGCGCGTTAATTGCGGCTGATCGTTTCCAGGCTTTTGCAACGCCCATAAAAAACCCCGTCACATGGACGGGGTTTTTTTAGCTCAGCGGAGAATTACTCGCCGCGAACCTGTGCAGCTTGCATACCCTTTTGGCCTTTCTCAGCCACGAAGGAGACGGTTTGGCCTTCTTTCAGGCTTTTGAAACCGTCGCTTTCGATAGCTTTGAAGTGTACGAACAGGTCGTCACCGCCACCTTGAGGAGTGATGAAGCCGAAGCCTTTTTCATCGTTGAACCATTTAACGGTGCCGGTTTGGCGATTAGACATGGTGTATCTCCAAGAAACATATATTTTCAGTAGTGCTGTGCTGCTCAGGCCAACTGGGCACACTGGGCTATCATAGTCGAAATGTTCGGCTTGGGAGCCCCCCCAAGGCATTGTTTGCTAATCAATAGCGTTGCGTTTGGTGCTTGTGTCGGCTGAAAGCCCCGATTTACGGGGCTTCGGCACGAAATATAAGCTGGTAAAAAAAGCCGTAAAAGCTGCGTAATTTGTGAGAAATGGCAGTTTTCGGGCTGTTTTTCCGGCAAAACGGACGTCTGATCAGGGCCCGATCTTACTTTTTCTTCACGACTTTGCAGGACGAAATAGCCGCGACCGCTTTGTTTTTAAGCTCCGGGCTGGCGTTCTGGTTGGTCATGAGTTCCTTGATTTCTGCTGTGCTCAATTCGGCGTTGATCTTGTCAGCGCCACATTCGCAATGGGCCTTGGCAGTTTTGGCATCAACGTTCTGGCTGGCAGCTGCGCTGCAGTCGCTGACGAAGCTGTCGCGGGCGCCCGCTGGCCAATTGGACGGGGCGGCGGCCTGCGCGCCGAGGGAAAGGAGGCTCAGGGTAGCGGCGAGAGCGAGGGTAGAGGTGAAACGCATCATGGGATGCTCCTTTGGGTCGAGGACGAACGGCGATTCTCAGTGGGTTTGAGGCATGGCGTACAGCCCAAGTTCACTTTTGCAGCTATAAAGGCTGGAATTTGTCTTTAACATCAGGTGTGCCCGGCGCGATGACCGTTCATCTGTGCTAGCATCTTCCGCTTGGCTAATTCCGGGTGCGCCATTTGCCGCCTTGCCATGTTTCTTTTTAGCTCACTCCAGTCACTGTGGTTCGATTATCGGTTGGCCGAAAGGCTCCTGCCGCTGTAAGGCAGGCGTTCATCACTGAACGGCCTGGTGTTGGATCTTGTACTGGCTCATCCCAACCCACGTGACCTTTGGTAGGGGTCACCACTAGGAGAGGAGGCGCCATGCCAACTATTACTCTTCCCGACGGCAGTCAACGTTCATTCGATCATTCGGTTTCCGTAGCCGAGGTCGCCGCCTCCATTGGTGCCGGCCTGGCCAAGGCCACCGTGGCCGGCAAGGTCGATGGCAAGCTGGTTGACGCCAGCGACCTGATCACCTCCGATGCCAGCCTGCAAATCATCACGCCCAAGGATCAAGAGGGGCTGGAGATCATTCGCCACTCTTGCGCGCACCTGATTGGCCATGCGGTCAAGCAGCTGTACCCAACTGCGAAAATGGTGATCGGCCCGGTCATCGACGAAGGTTTTTACTACGACATCGCCTACGAGCGTCCTTTCACTCCGGACGATCTGGCCGCCATCGAACAGCGCATGCACGCACTGATCGAAAAAGATTACGACGTCATCAAGAAAGTCACCCCGCGTGCCGAGGTGATCGACGTGTTCACCGCGCGTGGCGAGGACTACAAGCTGCGTCTGGTGGAAGACATGCCGGACGAACAGGCAATGGGCCTGTACTACCACGAAGAATACGTCGACATGTGCCGTGGTCCGCACGTGCCGAACACGCGCTTCCTCAAATCGTTCAAGCTGACCAAATTGTCTGGTGCCTACTGGCGCGGCGATGCGAAGAACGAGCAGTTGCAACGGATCTACGGCACCGCCTGGGCTGACAAGAAGCAGCTGGCCGCCTATATCCAGCGCATTGAAGAAGCCGAAAAGCGCGATCACCGCAAGATCGGCAAGCGTCTTAACCTGTTCCACCTCCAGGAAGAAGCGCCGGGCATGGTGTTCTGGCACCCGAACGGCTGGACCCTGTACCAGGTGCTTGAGCAGTACATGCGCAAGGTTCAGCGCGACAACGGTTACCTGGAGATCAAGACCCCACAGGTCGTTGATCGCAGCCTGTGGGAGAAGTCCGGGCACTGGGCCAACTACGCCGACAACATGTTCACTACACAATCGGAAAACCGCGACTACGCCATCAAGCCGATGAACTGCCCTTGCCACGTGCAGGTGTTCAACCAGGGCTTGAAGAGCTACCGCGAGTTGCCGATGCGTTTGGCCGAGTTCGGCGCCTGCCACCGTAACGAGCCATCGGGTGCGCTGCACGGCATCATGCGTGTGCGCGGCTTCACCCAGGACGACGCCCACATCTTCTGTACCGAAGAGCAGATGCAGGCCGAATCCGCCGCGTTCATCAAGCTGACCATGGACGTTTATCGCGATTTCGGCTTTACCGAAGTCGAGATGAAGCTGTCCACTCGTCCGGAAAAACGCGTCGGTTCCGACGAACTGTGGGACCGCGCTGAAGCGGCACTGGCCGCAGCGCTAGACAGTGCGGGCCTTGCGTACGACTTGCAGCCGGGCGAGGGTGCCTTCTACGGTCCGAAGATCGAGTTCTCGTTGAAAGATTGCCTTGGCCGTGTCTGGCAATGTGGTACCTTGCAGCTCGATTTTAACCTGCCGATCCGTTTGGGAGCCGAATACGTCTCCGAAGACAACAGCCGTAAACACCCGGTTATGCTGCACCGGGCGATCCTCGGTTCGTTCGAACGGTTCGTCGGGATCCTGATCGAGCACTACGAGGGTGCGTTCCCTGCGTGGCTGGCTCCGACTCAGGCAGTGATCATGAATATCACTGATAAACAGGCAGATTTTGCTGCTGAAGTTGAAAAAACTCTCAACGAAAGCGGATTTCGTGCCAAGTCCGACTTGAGAAATGAAAAGATCGGCTTTAAAATCCGCGAGCATACTTTGCTCAAGGTTCCCTATCTTTTGGTTATCGGAGATCGGGAAGTCGAGATGCAGACTGTCGCTGTGCGTACTCGTGAAGGTGCTGACCTGGGCTCGATGCCCGTCGCCCAGTTCGCTGAGTTCCTCGCGCAAGCGGTTTCCCGGCGTGGTCGCCCAGATTCGGAGTAATTATTATTAAGCGTGAAATGAGACAAGATAAACGAGCTGCACCGAAAGCCCCGATCAACGAGAATATCTCGGCACGCGAGGTTCGGTTAATTGGCGCTGACGGCGAGCAGATTGGCATCGTCTCGATTGATGAAGCGCTTCGTATTGCAGAAGAGTCCAAGTTGGACCTGGTGGAAATTTCCGCCGATGCAATCCCACCCGTTTGCCGGGTGATGGACTACGGCAAGTCGATCTTCGAAAAGAAGAAGCAGGTTGCCGCGGCGAAGAAGAACCAGAAGCAGATTCAAGTAAAAGAAATCAAGTTTCGTCCAGGGACGGAGGAAGGGGATTACCAGGTAAAACTGCGCAACCTGGTACGTTTCCTGAGTGATGGGGACAGGGCCAAGGTATCCTTGCGATTCCGCGGCCGTGAGATGGCCCACCAGGAGCTGGGGATGGAACTCCTCAAGCGGGTTGAAGCTGACCTGCTCGAGTACGGTTCGGTCGAACAGCATCCTAAGATGGAAGGACGCCAGCTGATCATGGTCATCGCCCCGAAAAAGAAGAAGTAATCAACAGGGCACGGCAGGCCTTCTGATTATGTTTATCAACTGAATGCGGAGTATCCGAACATGCCAAAGATGAAGACTAAAAGTGGTGCTGCTAAGCGGTTTCTGAAAACTGCTAACGGTATCAAGCACAAGCACGCTTTCAAGAGCCACATCCTGACCAAAATGTCGACCAAGCGTAAGCGTCAACTGCGCGGTAGCAGCTTGCTGCATCCGTCTGACGTGGCAAAAGTCGAGCGCATGCTGCGCCTTCGTTAATTTTGGATCAAGAATAGAGGAAGTAACTCATGGCTCGTGTAAAGCGTGGCGTCATTGCCCGTAAACGTCACAAAAAAATTCTGAAACTCGCTAAAGGCTACTACGGCGCGCGTTCACGCGTATTCCGTGTTGCCAAGCAAGCGGTAATCAAGGCAGGCCAATACGCCTACCGCGACCGTCGTCAGAAAAAACGTCAGTTCCGCGCTCTGTGGATCGCTCGTATCAACGCTGGTGCACGTGTTAACGGTCTGTCCTACAGCCGTTTCATCGCTGGCCTGAAAAAAGCGTCCATCGAAATCGACCGTAAGGTTCTGGCTGAACTGGCTGTGAACGAAAAAGCGGTGTTTGCTGCGATTGTCGAGAAAGCTAAAGCCACCTTGGCTTAAGTACCCCCGACAGTCACCCTGGGCTGCTCCTGTAGCCCAGGGTGGTAAACGTCATAAATAGGGGAAGAGCCTTCAAGCTCTTCCCCTATTTTGTATCTGGAGTCTGTACATGGAAAACCTGGACGCGCTCGTCGCTCAAGCTCTTGAGGCTGTGCAAAGCGCTGAAGATATCAATGCCCTGGAGCAAATCCGGGTTCACTACCTTGGCAAAAAGGGTGAATTGACTCAGGTGATGAAGACCCTGGGGAATTTGCCGGCTGAAGAGCGCCCGCAAGTCGGTGCGCTGATCAACGTCGCCAAGGAGCGTGTCACAGAGGTGCTCAATGCGCGCAAGGCGTCGCTCGAGGAGGCCGATCTTGCGGCCAAGCTCGCCGCCGAGTCCATTGATGTGACCTTGCCTGGCCGTGGCCAGGCCTCGGGCGGCCTGCATCCGATCACCCGGACTCTGGAACGTATCGAGCAGTTCTTCACCCACATCGGCTACGGCATTGCCGAAGGCCCTGAGGTCGAAGACGATTATCACAACTTCGAGGCGCTCAACATCCCAGGCCATCACCCGGCCCGGTCGATGCACGACACCTTCTATTTCAACGCAAACATGCTGTTGCGCACGCATACCTCTCCGGTACAGGTCCGCACCATGGAAGCGAACAAGCCGCCGATCCGCATTGTCTGCCCAGGCCGTGTGTACCGCAGCGACTCCGATATCACCCACTCGCCGATGTTCCATCAGGTCGAAGGCCTGCTGATTGATCGCGACATCAACTTCGCCGACCTCAAGGGCACCATCGAAGAGTTCCTGCGGGTGTTCTTCGAGAAAGAGTTGGCGGTGCGTTTCCGTCCATCGTTCTTCCCGTTCACCGAGCCGTCCGCAGAAGTCGACATGGAATGCGTGATGTGCAGCGGTAAAGGCTGCCGCGTCTGCAAACAGACTGGCTGGCTGGAAGTGATGGGCTGCGGCATGGTTCACCCCAACGTGCTGCGCATGTCCGGGATCGATCCGGAAGAGTTCTCGGGCTTTGCCTTCGGCATGGGCGTTGAGCGTCTGGCCATGCTGCGTTACGGCGTGAACGACTTGCGTCTGTTCTTCGACAACGACTTGCGGTTCCTCGCGCAATTTCGCTAGTCGTAACGAATCTTTAGGAGAGCAGGATGAAATTCAGTGAACAATGGCTGCGTGGCTGGGTAAGCCCGCAGGTAGACCGCGATGCGCTGGTTGCGCGTCTGTCGATGGCCGGTCTTGAGGTCGATAGCGTTACGCCGGCCGCCGGTGTTTTCAGTGGCGTGGTCGTGGGTGAGGTGTTGAGCACCGAGCAACACCCCGATGCCGACAAATTACGTGTGTGCCAGGTCAGCAATGGCGCGCAAACGTTCCAGGTCGTGTGCGGAGCGCCTAACGTGCGCCCGGGCCTGAAGATCCCGTTCGCCATGATCGGCGCCGAACTGCCGGGCGACTTCAAGATCAAGAAGGCCAAGCTGCGTGGGGTCGAGTCCAACGGCATGCTGTGCTCCCAGGCGGAGTTGCAAGTAGGCGAGGGCAACGATGGCCTGATGGAGCTGCCGGGCGATGCGCCAGTGGGGCAGGACATTCGCGTCTATCTGGAACTGGAAGACGCCAGCATCGAGGTCGACCTGACTCCGAACCGTGGCGATTGCTTGTCCCTGGCTGGCCTGGCCCGTGAAGTAGGTGCGCTGTACAACGCTCCGGTGACTCGTCCAGTGGTTGCTGCAGTGGCTGCGGTGCACGATGAAGTGCGTCCGATCGAAGTGCTGGCGCCAAACGCCTGCCCACGTTACCTGGGGCGCGTGATCCGCAACGTTGACCTGTCCAAGCCAACCCCGCTGTGGATGGTTGAGCGCCTGCGTCGTGCCGACGTGCGCAGCATCGACGCTGCCGTCGATATCACCAACTACGTGATGCTTGAACTGGGCCAACCGCTGCATGCTTTCGATCTCGCTGAAATCAATGGCGGCATCCGCGTGCGTATGGCCGAAGAAGGCGAGAAGCTGGTTCTGCTCGACGGCCAGGAAGTCAGCCTGCGCGCCGACACCCTGGTGATCGCTGACCACTCCCGCGCCCTGGCGATTGCCGGTGTGATGGGAGGCGAGCACAGCGGTGTGTCTGCGACTACGCGCGATGTATTTCTTGAAAGCGCCTTCTTCGACCAGATTGCCATCGCTGGCAAGGCCCGTTCCTACGGCCTGCACACTGATGCTTCGCACCGCTATGAGCGTGGTGTGGACTGGAAGCTCGCCCGTGAAGCCATGGAGCGCGCCACTGGCCTGCTGCTGGAAATCACCGGTGGCGAAGCCGGCCCGATCACTGAAACCGTCAGCGAGCAGTATCTGCCGTCTGTTGCGCCGATCACCCTGCGCGCCAAAAGCGTCGAACAAATGCTCGGCCTGGTCATCGCTCCGGCTGAAATCGAGCAATTGTTGTCGGCCCTCGGGTTGAACATTTCTGCGGGTGGGGAAGGGCAGTGGCATGTTGAAGTGCCAAGCCATCGCTTCGATATCAGCCTGGAAGTCGATCTGATCGAAGAACTGGC
This sequence comes from Pseudomonas sp. SJZ103, assembly GCF_007828335.1. NCBI lineage: Bacteria > Pseudomonadati > Pseudomonadota > Gammaproteobacteria > Pseudomonadales > Pseudomonadaceae > Pseudomonas > Pseudomonas sp. SJZ103. Next base: position 163,313 of record NZ_VIUN01000004.1, on the reverse strand, counting down.
TCGCCTGTACGGCTACAACCGCTTGCCGGTTCGTTACCCGCAAGCGCGCCTGGCACCGCAACCCAAGGCAGAAGCGCGTGCGCATTTGCCTGAGCTGCGCCGTCTGCTGGTTGCCCGTGGCTATCAGGAAGCGGTGACCTACAGCTTCATCGATCCCAAGCAGTTCGAGCTGTTCAACCCGGGCGTCGAACCGCTGCTGCTGGCCAACCCGATCTCCAACGACATGGCCGCCATGCGTTCGTCCCTGTGGCCAGGCCTGGTGAAAGCCCTTTCCCATAACCTGAACCGTCAGCAAGACCGCGTGCGCATGTTCGAAAGCGGCCTGCGGTTTGTCGGTCAACTCGACGGCCTGAAGCAAGAGCCAATGCTGGCCGGTGTTGTTTGCGGCAGCCGCTTGCCGGAAGGCTGGGCGCAAGGCCGTGATGCCGTGGACTTCTTCGACGTTAAAGCTGACGTGGAAGCGGTACTGGGCTTTGCCGGTGCGCTGGACGACTTCAAATTTGTGCCAGGCAACCACCCGGCGTTGCACCCTGGCCAGACTGCGCGTATCGAACGTGACGGTCGCCTGGTGGGCTTCGTCGGCGCCATCCACCCAGAGCTGTCGAAAACCCTTGGGCTCGACCGCCCGGTCTTCGTCTTCGAGCTGGTCCTGGCCGAAGTGGCCTCGGGCAAGATGCCTAAATTCAGCGAGTTGTCGCGCTTCCCTGAAGTGCGTCGCGACCTGGCCCTGATCGCCGATCGTGAAGTCGCCGCCACTGCCGTTCTGGATGTAATCCGTGAAAATGCAGGGGAATGGCTGACAGACCTCAGGCTATTTGACGTCTATCAGGGTAAAGGCATTGATCCGCATAGAAAAAGCCTTGCAGTTGGCTTGACCTGGCAGCATCCATCGCGCACTCTTAATGACGATGAGGTGAATACCACGACACAAAATATCCTCACCTCGCTCGAACAAAGGTTGAACGCCACGTTAAGGAAGTGACGTATGGGGGCTTTGACGAAAGCTGAGATGGCGGAACGTCTGTACGAAGAGTTGGGTCTGAACAAGCGCGAGGCCAAGGAATTGGTCGAGCTGTTTTTTGAAGAGATCAGGCACGCTCTGGAAGACAACGAACAGGTCAAATTGTCCGGTTTCGGCAACTTTGACCTGCGGGACAAACGCCAGCGGCCTGGCCGCAATCCAAAAACGGGAGAAGAAATCCCGATCACGGCTCGCCGTGTGGTCACCTTTCGTCCAGGGCAGAAGTTGAAGGCCCGAGTTGAGGCTTATGCTGGAACCAAGTCATAACGACGAGCTACCCGTCATCCCAGGCAAACGCTACTTCACCATAGGTGAAGTCAGCGAACTTTGTGCGGTAAAACCGCACGTATTGCGCTATTGGGAGCAGGAGTTTCCTCAACTCAACCCCGTCAAACGCACCGGGAACCGTCGGTATTATCAGCGCCAGGATGTGCTGATGATCCGACAGATCCGTGCATTGCTGTACGATCAGGGGTTCACCATCAGCGGCGCGCGCCAGCGTATGTCCGGTGATGAGGCCAAAGACGACACCACCCAGTACAAGCAACTGATCCGCCAGATGATCTCCGAACTGGAAGATGTGCTGGTGGTTTTGAAAAAATGATTCAGGCTTTTAAAATACTTCCACATTTCAAAAGCTTGCGGTATATTCCTGATCGCTTCGTTGCGAAGCGAACCCAGTAACACGCCTAGTCGGGGCGTAGCGCAGTCCGGTAGCGCACTAGCATGGGGTGCTAGGGGTCGAGTGTTCGAATCACTCCGTCCCGACCATATAATTCAAGGGGTTGCGAGATTTTATCTCGCGACCCCTTTTTATTTTTGGCCGTTTTTACCCCCACAAAACCACCGGCTCTGGGTGGAATCCTCACGGCTTCCGCGTGGGCGGGCGCAGGCTTTGGCGCTCACGCGTGGTCTCTTTACCAATGCTGTTTGGTCTTTCTCTTCAGGTCCTAACGTTTTTGAGTGTTTAAGGCTATTTTCGTGCTGATTGAGAACTACATACAGGTCAACCATCAGCTTGTTTATCTCAGGTCGCTCGGGTCATCCTGCATACCCGGTAGTTAAGCTTGGGCGGCACTGGGATCGTATAGCCTCGGGGGACTAGACTGCGTAGGTCATAGTCCAGCATGAACAATCTAGCTTCAAAGGCGTGGCAACGGCCTACAAGTTGAGGCTGCTTGGCGAATAGTTCGGACCCTTCTAGCAATGCGCGGATGATCCAACCTAGTTGGGCCTCCAGCCGAGTAAAAATTCTTGCTTTGACTAGCAGCCGCCTATTAGCCCGTCCGTTAGTCCGCAAACTACTCGTTCCTGCTTGCTATGGAGCATTGGTGCAGTCATCATTTCGCCACCTTGATGGCTATTTGATACGGCTGCACGTTACGGACGACGATTCCTCTTGAACTCACCCTCCAGAACGATAAAAACGGCAATTTATGCTGCGTAGCACGCTTGCGCATATGAATGTCATAAGTCGTTGATCAACAAAGCGCATGGATGTCTTCAATGCATTTTTTCAAAAGATTCTTTGCTTTTATTGCTTCCCTTTTTTCGAGCCAGGAAACAGAGCATAGCGAACCGCTCATCCCGAAAATCGATCCTGAGAAGCTCAAGAAAAAGCTCGATCTTCAAAAAATCGCTAGAGAACACGGCGCGAAGGGCATCCCGAGGAGCGGAGACACACAATTGACTGCTGCCGAGCACGCTGTTCGAGCGGAGCTTGGCCGGATGCGAGAGCAAACGGTGAAATACGGCGAGCAGCGTATCAAGCAGATTCAGAATCGCCTGGACTCGATCGACATTACGCTGGATATGAACCGCGCCATCGAGTTAGGAAATGAGTTTGTTCGTACGTCCGACCATTACCTCACGCGGGAGGATGGTCGCATGAAGGATTTTGCCAGCGACGCGAAAACCAAATTTCAGCTCTTGAGCGATTTTCGCAGGGATAATCGACTGCCGAGCGTCCCTGCTAAAAGCTTAAGCAGTGCCAGCAAGTTTCTGCAGATCATGATCGTGTTTGCCTGTTGCGTCGTGGAGGGTGGGCTCAACGCGACCTTCTTCGGTTCAGGCCTAGAAGGGGGACTACTCAGCGGATTCACGATGGCTTTTATGTTGTCGTCTTTCAACGTGGTCATCTGCTTTTTCGCAGGGCTTGGTTTCAGAAACAAGAACCACGTCAGAGGGGCACGCCGGCTCTGGGGCTGGATCTCTTTCGCTTCGGCAGTAGTCATCATGATCGGATTGGGAGTGTTGATCTCCTATTTCCGTTATGTGCTGACCGTGGATGAAGACGCAAGTCATAACGCCTTCCCCCTAGTCTGGCAAAGCCTTCGTGCGGGCATATTCCCCATTCAGGATTTCGAATCATTGATTCTGTTCTTCGGGACGATTGTGTTTGGCTGTGTCGGCGTTTGGAAGGGCTACAACTTCACGGATCGCTATCCGGGGTACGCAGGGGTATGGAGTCAATATGCTGAGGCTCACCGCCGCTATATCGAACTGATCGAAGGCTTGCGAGATAGGCTGGAAGTCGAGAAGGCCGAAGTGTTGTTGAAAATTGATAGCGGTGTGCAGGCAGCTGAGAAGGCGATCAAAGCTTTCAAGTTCAATATGAACCAGAAGTCGATAGTGAAAAAACAGGTATCCGAAACACTGGTCATGGCCGATGAGACGCTACAGAGCCTGACCCGTTACTACCAGAACGAAAATATGATGGCGCGCCCTACGGATGCTCCACCGCCTGATTATTTCGACCATCCAGTGACATTTGGCCCCTTGGATATGCCGGATTTCAGTGTTCAAAAGGATGAGTTGCGACTGGATGCACAAGAGCAGCTTTTGCGCGAATTGGTCACTGAAGTTGAGCCAATCCGGGCGAGGGTCCAGTCCTCGTTCAATCAGCAATACAACCAGCTTCAGCCGCTCCAGGACTTGGTATAAGGGGATTTGTGATGTCGGTTTATGCCAAGCGTGAAAGTAACACTGGGAAATGGGTTTGGGGCGGCGTGCTTGGCGTTGCAGTCGCCTTGGTGCTCGGCGGGATTGGTTATTACAAAATGAACCACAAAACCTTGGACAAGGAGACTCTTTGCCCCAGTAACGGCCCTAAAGGCCAATATGTCGTGTTAATTGATAACACCTCGCCGTTCCCGTTCACCCAAAAGGCTGCTTTGTCCCAGCGGCTCAAGACAATGGTGGTGAACGAGGTGCCTGAAGGGCACCTGCTTTCGGTGTTTTTGCTCGGGGAAAAATTTGAGCAAAACGAAAAGCCTATCTTCGAACGCTGCAACCCTGGTCAGTGGGGCGATCGCAGTCAACTCACGGCGACCAAGAAGTTTGTCGATAGGGATTTCAATGAAAAATTTGCGAAACCACTCGATGCCGTTGTGCGCCATATCCCTCTCGACGAACACAGCAAGCTGTCACCTATTTTTCAGATGCTCCAACTGGTAGGCATCAACGGGTTCGATCATGCGAATGTGAAAGGTGATCGTAAGCTCGTCATTTACTCGGACATGTTGGCGAACATGCCTGATTTCTCGATGTACAAAAGTAAACGACACAATTATGCGGAGTTTGCCAAGTCTCCTTATGGTCGCAATGCCCAAGCACCAGGCTTAAACGGAGCCACCGTGACCATCAATTTGCTGGCAAACGAAGAGAAAACGCCACAAACCAACGAGCTGGGCAATTTCTGGGCTCAATATTTCGAGGCCAACGGGGCTTCAGTTGAGGGAATTACTGCAATGGAGGGGCTGTAATTGGACTTCAACAAGCATGTACGCCGGGTTCAGACCTATTTCATTGCGGCGGTGATACTCAAGGCTACTTTGGCCGTCACCAGTCTCCTACTCAATGAGCCCTTCTGGCTCGGCTTTGTGCTTCCACTGCTCGTGATGTGTTGCTATTGGTTTGTCGGTTACCGCGTACGGGAGAAATGGAACGTCCAGCTTACCCTCGCGAAATTTGCGGACTCGGTGTACTACCTCGGGTTCTTGTTCACCGTTGGCAGCATCATCATCTGTCTTCTCGACATTAATTCCATTGGTGAAAATCTCAATGGAATGGCTGTTCGGTTTGGCGCCGCGATGGTGAGCACAGCCATAGGTATGCTAGCCAGGGTGCTACATACGGGCTTCAAAGTTGATACAAACGACGCGGTCAGGAGCGTTGAGGAGCGTGCTGTTCAGTCGGCTGAAAACCTGACCATGGCTTTTGACGCCGCCAGCCAGCAGCTTGAAGTGTTCCGGGATCAAGTTATGGCTGCTTCCAAGGAAGCAGTGCAGAGCGTTCATGAGCAAATCACCACGATCTCTCAGCACAGCACCAATGCTATGGATGCGTTTTTCGCCAGCGCTACCCGTCAAAGCAACGAAGCTTTCGAACGCATCCTTAAACAAGCCAATGACGCCAGTACGGATCTACTGACCACCATCAACGGGCTTTCTGAGAAGAGCTCGCAGACACTCGATCGCATGGAATCGCATGCACTCGACTTCGGTAAAAAAGCACAGGAACGGCTCGATCAGACTCTGTTCCCGGATAACCTGTTCGCTCAAAAACTTAACCCCGCTATTGATACGCTATCCGGAACCACTGACACCCTGAACGAAGGGGTTTCGACATTGGCGTTGGATGTCAAGGCTGCCGCTCGGATGGTAGGCACCGCGATTCGCAGTTTGAACACCAAAACTGAAACGATAGGCCAGGCTGTCGCTGCGGTAGGTTCGATCGTAGAAAGCCAGGAACGCTTGGCAGAATCGATGAAGTCACAGGGCAGTGACGTCATGGATCGAGTGGAGCGTATTCAAAAGGACTACCTGGACTCGTTGGAGGATCAGCGAGAAGATTTCATGGAGGACATGAAAGCTAACCAACAGGTATTCACGAAAATTGTCGAGAAGCTTGAAGAACTGCGCACCGTAGCCAAAGACGACACTACGGTGGAGCGTTTGACCCAGGAAGTATCCGGCGCACTGAATGCCGTCAGCGATTGCGCCGTTAAAAGTAACGAGGCCCTCGCAGAAAATTTACGCTCGGCGCTGCTGCCGTTGGTAGAGGCCGTCGTGGCCAACAGTGATGTGCATAAGGCGCTGGCTGCCAGCGTTGAATCGAGCAACCGCGGCATCGAGGCGGCGAATGCCAGATTGCTGGATGAGCTGATGGGCAAGATTGATCTCATCAGCAATCCTGAAACACGTTTATCAGCGGCCAGCGAAGAAGCTTTCGGATCATCACTCGAGTCAATTGCCAACGCGACGCTGGCCCTCGACCATGTGCCTGCGTCGGATGTGAGAACTGCCTGATGAGTTCTAAAAATGATCAGGTGTTTCAGCTGTCGCTTACCGAAATCTGGATCATTTTGTGTTTCATTCTGCTTTTGCTGATGGGGTACAAAGTTTGGCAGCTCACGCATAAGAATACGGAGATGGCGAACAAAATTGCCGCCTATCAAAATATCGATGAGCGTGAACAGGCTATCAAGCTTGCGAGTGATGAGCTCAAGGCGCGAATGGTTTCTCTTAAGGTGAAAAATCCGGACGAGATCATTTCGAAGCTCGTCGATGCCTCTAAGGCAAAAGAAGAAGCTGGTCGTCTCAAGGTGCTACTGACTCAGAAAGATGAACAGCTTACTGCGCTAGCCGCTATCGATAAGGCTTTGCAGGAGGCTGGTAGCAAAAACAAGGGTGAAGATGCCAAGCGCCTTATCCTTGAAACAATGATGTCCTATGACCAGCTCAAAAAGCTGGTGGTCGATCCCGACCAGGAAAAGGACGCTCAGCCCACGGACATCATCAAACGCATAGGTGCTCTCAAGGCAACTGAGCAATTGTTGAAGACCGCGTTAGGGCAAGAAGGCGTTCCGACTTCGGAGCAAATTTCAGACATTGTGAAGAACGCTGAAGCTTATGCCCAAGCCGAGAAACAAGGTGTAAATCCGACGACGTTGCAGAAAACCAACAGTGACCTGAAAGGGCAGGTTCAGTTTCTACAAAACAAGCTGAACAAGGGCAAGGGAGGCGATCTGCCGCCTTGCTGGGCGAACGAAGCCGGCAAAGCAGAAATGTTCCTCACGGTGTACTTGAAGGAGGACTCACTGAACTTTGAACCGGCCTGGCCGCCAACACGACAGGCAGATGCTGAAGCGCTCCCGAATTTCTCCGCTCTGATGGCAAACACCACTCGCACGTATGAGGACTTTCTTCAGGCGGCACGCCCCATCTCTGATTTAGCCAATCAACGAGAGTGTAAATTCTATGTGCGACTGGCGAGTCAAATTCAAGGGGCAGTGATGTCCGATCGGCGCCGCCTGATGATAGAAAATTTGTTCTACAAGGTTGAAGTTCGACGTTAGGTCTTGTCCGGGATTAGTTGACCACTACAACATGTGGTTTCTGAACCGTGTTAACAGGCTCAGAATTACGCAAGGCTAGGCTGGTAATGATCACTCATCACCAGCCTAGTGGCGGGACGTCAGCGTGTTCGCGCGTAGTCGCGTCGGCGCAATGCAGTGCGGTTTCTTCCACTTATTTTTCCAGAGAATGACTCTGTGCAAAAAGAATTGCGGTCGAGATATCGAGCGATATGGAAGCAAACGACTTCATCAGCAAGGATTGCGGCAGTGCCCAATCCCACTTTTCGCGCAGCATGTTTTCCACCTCCGAAAGTATCGAGTCTAGATCAGCAGCATCCAGGCTTCCGACTTCCTTCAGTGCCATTTGGGTTCGACCGATGTCGGCGTCAACCTCAATGGTAAGGCCTGCGTTATCACAAGAAAGGCCGACATGATTGAGTAACAAGCGCAGTGCATCGTTGGCATGATCACCTAGCCAGCTCATCAGATAACACTTACCGCCCGACTCAACTATGTAGCGCTTACCAAGTCCCAGCGAAACAAATGTCTTTCGAGCCTCGTCGAGAAGCTCTTGAGCCCCTTGATCAATAAAGGGGCAGGGGATTGTGTCTGCCAAGACGGCTCGCATTTCTTGGCGTACGTTGTCATGCACCATCGCGCCCAGACCATCGAACCGAGGAGGGGCACCACCGCGTGCTGCTGAAACGATGATGACTTTGGCCTGGAGATCAACATCACGAACCTGCCACCTCCGGCCTCCGAAAATAATGCGCTGATCCTTGGTCAGTGGACGGCTTACCGGCACAGATCCCAGTGCCCTACCATCGCATACAAGGCGAAATTCTTCGTCGCTGGTGAATGCGCTGTAGAACTCATAGTGGTTGATCAATCGCTCTCCGACCGTCCCAGGAAGAAGCAACCCTGAGCTGTCCTGAACAATGAGCTCGTGCTCGCCGAGCGCCTTGAGCAACTTCACAAAGTCTGGTTTCTCAACTTTTGGAAATGCTCCCTCAGCAATCAAACTTTTCCAGAGATCTGCAGCAGATGCACCGCCGCACTGGGCAATCACTGAAAGACATTGTTGAACGAGGGTGGACGCGTGAATGCCTTGAGCCCTGGGAGGTTCAAACCACCCCTTGGCCAGCAGTCGAACCATGGCAATGGTTTGAACCAAGCCTTGGCGCAGTTGATCCGAGAGACTCGATCCATCTTTGAGTGGCGATTCCTTACAGTAAACGCGCAGCGTTGCTTTTTCTCCTGGGCGCCTTCCCGATCGCCCTAGACGTTGTCGCAGACTCGCCACCGATGGTGGGGCACCAATCTGCACGACTGTTTTGATGCTGCCGATGTCTATGCCGAGCTCAAGCGTCGTGGTGCAAATCGCGGATGCTGCATGAGTCCCTGCCTTGAGAGCATGTTCTGCTTGCTCACGTAAGTCCTTCGAAAGGCTACCGTGATGAGGCCAGAATTCGTTAGGCACGCCGTCTTTCTCGCAGCGCTGTCGCAGTTGATCTGCGTACCATTCAACCTGAGACCGGCTGTTTGGGAAAATCAGGTTGTTACTGCCGCGTAACACCTTGTAAAGATGATCAGCGATCACGAAGTCTGGGCTTGCCTCGTTCTCTGTCTCGTCTTCATTTTCCGCCTGGTCAGAGAGCTTTACGGGCTTCTTCTTGAACTCGCTCATGGGTGGCTGAATGTAACCACGAACTTGCACCTGGAGAGTCTGGTTGGAGCTTTTTGATTCAATGACGGTAACGCCATCGGCATTTCCCGGGCGCAAAAACTCCGACGCCATCTTCATATCGCCGAGGGTGGCTGAGAGCCCGACTCTAGGGAGACGGTGGCCGGCAACAAGTTCTACCCGATGCATTAGCGACTGAAGTTGCTTGCCTCGTTCGCTACCGATGAACGCATGCAGCTCATCCACGACGATATAACGCAGGTGCTGGAACACCCCGCCAAGACTTGAACCGCGGTTGACGAACAGGGCTTCAAGGGATTCAGGAGTGATCAGAAGCACTCCCTCAGGGGACTTCAAAAAGCGATGTTTTTTGCTTGAGGAGATGTCCCCGTGCCAAGCCACTACGGGAATCTCAAGCTGCTCACAAAGACGGCTTAACCTGTCCCACTGGTCGTTGATCAGGGCCTTGAGCGGGCTGATATACAGCACCGAACCGGGGGGATCATCACGATTCAGCAAATTGGTGAGTATGGGAAGAAAAGCAGCCTCGGTTTTGCCTGCCGCTGTTGCTGCGGCGATGATGACATCCTGATCGGCATCCACCAGAACAGGTACCGCCCATTCCTGGGCGTCGCGCAAGGAAGTCCAGCCTTCCGCCCAAACCCATCTCTGGATTCGGGACTCAAGTTGATCGAAACCCGATGACTCAGAGTGTGAAGGTGGCAAGTTCATCGTCCGCATCGACTTTGGTATCGTCTTCGCCGCCTGAGTCCCTGGCGACCTCGACGGCTCCAAGCAGCATTCGCCAATCGGCGCCCGGGTTTTGCTCCAAGATGGCGAGCAGGTTGATGAACGCTGTGATCGTGGTACGTGGCGTGCGGAAGTAAGCTTCTCCCAGGCGCTGATTACAATGCGCCATGAACAAGGGGAGCGCTTCGTCAGGTAGTAAGTATTTTTCGACATCCCCGCCAGCGTATACGTGACGAAGTTTCTGAAGCAGCACGTAGAAGTCTTCCGGGGTCAGGCTGGTCAGGCGAATGACCGGCCCCGACAGATCCACCAATCCTGATTTTGCAAACGAGTTCTCGGCCAATCGAGATTGCAGGGCTGGGTAGCTGAATAGCCCCCGACGAGTGTCCATCAAAAACTCAGGAGTGCCACCTAAAACGAAACCAAGCCCTTCGGACGATCCCTGCAGAGAGTCGTTGAGAATACGGAGGATCTGTTCGTAATTGGCATTACGAGCTTGGGTATTGGCCAGTTTGTAGAGGTTGACCAGTTCGTCGAGGCAGATCATCAGACCGCCAAAACCTGCAAGTCTGACGAATCTCGACAGGAGCTTGAGCTGATCGTAGACGGAGGCATCATCAATGATGGTTCGTACACCCAAGGCTGCTCGGGCATCAGTCTTAGTGGTGAACTCTCCACGCAACCAACGGATGGCGTCGGCCTTGAGCTGCTCGTTGCCTTCTTCGAAACCTCGGCAATAGGCGGCAATCACCTCCGCAAAATCATACCCGTTGACCATCTCGGTCAGCTCGGCCAAGTGAGCACGAATAACAGTCTCGCTGTCCGTACCCGCCGCCTTGGCTTCGGTTTTGGCCTGAGAGATGAATTTCTCAACAATGCCTTGCATAGCCCCTCCGTCGGGCTTCGTACGAGTCGACATGTTTTTAGCCAACTCGGAGTAAAGCGAACGTGCTTGTCCACCCGTGGCATGTAATCTGCGATCTGGGTTCAAGTCGGCATGCATGGTGACAAGCTTGCGCTCCATGGCAATGGCTCGTACCAGGTTCAGAAAGAACGTCTTGCCCGCACCGTACTCGCCAATGACGACTCGAAATGCCGATCCACTTTCAACCAGGCGATTGACGTCCTTAATCAGTGCATCTAGTTCGCCTACCCGGCCAACCTGAATCAGGTGTTGGCCCACGCGAGGAACGACGCCTGCGCGTAGCGACTGGATTACCGCATCGCGATCCTTGGCTCTGATAGTGCTCATAGGGCTAACTCTTCCAGAATGTCTGTATTGATCTCGACAGGGTCATCACCCTCAGTGACGGGCATGTCGAAACGTTCAAAAGCCATGTCGTTAATTTGTTCCAGGGCACCATCGAGCATCAGCTCCATGTCGCTGGCGGCAGCTTCAAGTTCGGAGCGGCTCCACTCAGGGCGTGAGATCAGCAACCGAAGGAATGCAGAGTGTTCTAAATCGAGACCATCAATGTCTGCACTCGATTCTTGTACTGATTCTGCCACATCGACCAACTGTTCCGGTTCGTCAACCTGGTCATCAGTGAAGACTTTGGCAAGGAGGGCGGAGACCTCTGCGGTTTCTCGTTGCAGTTCTGCAATGCGCTCGTGATCAAGCACGAACCCTTGATCTGCAGTGGCGGTGATCGGGGTACCAGGCTCGGAATGAGGAATGCCGGCTTTTGGTTTTACGAAGGCAATACTTGCTCCAGATGCAGCACCGTGGAGATCGCTGTACAGCAACTGACTGTCCAACTGCAGGGCCTTGTAAACGCGCTCAAGAAGTTTCACTTCCAATGGGCTGACGATGCCATCAGCTTGCGCCAGATGGGCCAGGAAGCTTGCAATCGTGCGTTTGGCTTCGACCGTTAGTGGGTCGAGTTTTTTCTTCAGGCTGGCCAGCGTTGGTGGTTGCTGGATCTGGATTCTCAGGTGTGCTTTAAGGCGTTTGCGATGGGCCACACTCAGGTGATTCCAGGAGTCGATGTGTTGAGCAAGCAGCGTAACTTCCTCAGTGGAGGTATCACCATCGGCAGAAGCCACAGCACTAGCAAGGTCGAGCGTCACCGAAGCAGCATTGTAGGCTGCGGAAGCTCGCAGTGACCCGTCTTCTGGTTGAGTCACGAACAGCGCGATTTGATCCTCTGCCTTCGGTGTCTTACTGCCAGCCAGTACGTCGGGTTCAATACCGATGTGAAGCGATTCCAGTGCGCGGGCAAGTGCAAGTACTTTGTCGCGGGACAGAGCGCCGGCGCTCTTGAACCGGCCTGCGAGTTCGCCAAAGCTCATGACAATTAGGTCGTCGCCAATTCTGAATTGAAGCTCGTCCAATTCTGTACGGGCAGCCGTCGGCCAGAGAGCGACGGGAAGCTGCAAAAGACCTTCGAGAGCTTCTGCGCTATCAGGGTTGCGGCCCAAATATCGGCTGTAGGGTTCAAGCTCGGTAGTGCATAACTCAACCAGCAACTGCAGGTTTTTTCGTGTGCCTGACGTGGCCAGGATATCGGGAAGGTCACCCAAGCTAAGTGTGGGCGCCATTAAGACCGCGGAGGCCGGCCGATAGCTGGTTTTAAGCTTGGTCTTGTTCTGCGCCAGGATAAGACCCTTAGGATGGGCGCTTGTGTACTTAAGCTTGAACAGTCTCGAAAAAACATCCTTACAGCGGGTCACGGGCGTGCGTTTGCTGATGTTGGGGTCAGCTAGCGCCCAGGCTAATGCCCAATCGGCATCAAGGGGGCGCTTGTTGGAGGCGAATTGCCCCAGACCTACGCGCAGTGGCAGTGGCATCTCGTAGCTATAAGCGACAACGTTGGGAGGTGGGCCAAGGTAAAGGTCTGGATCGATCTTGGTGTTGCTCAGGTAATCCAGGAAACCTTCCGCATATCCCCTGAACGACCTATTTTCCCCGTAGATACTCAATAGGCGCTGGACTTCTTCGACGATCAAAGGAAGCTCAGCCTTGACGCCCGGGTCACTCACTGCGTCAACGAGTGCTCGACGTTCTAGACCATAGAAATACAAAAAGACGTAGCCGGTGTCTCCCAGTGGGTAACGACGACCACTCTCCAGCCATTGAAGGTATCCACGGCGAGCCTCTGACGTGATGGAGTGAAAACTGGGCCAATAGGACATCAGCCGTTCTTCTAGATCGACGTGTGTCTTTGCGATACGGAGCTTGGGGTTTATCAGTGAGGGTTCTTCGGCATCGTGCCGGCCACCTAGCACACTGCCCATATAGAACATGCCACCGGGAATTGTAAAACCTGAAACGGTGACAGATTCACCTGCTGGCACCCAGCGAACATCAGGTTTTTGCGCGCTCGCATTTGGAATTTTGAAGGACTTTGAAGGTGCTGAGCCGAGTTGGACAGTGTAAAAATCAGTGGCTTCCTCAGTGTCCACACGGCTTTCTGAAACCTCACGCATAGAGAAAGTGAGGCCTGATCGTTGATGCTCTCGCAGATGTTCCGTCTTCGGAATGGCCACTGACAATTGCTCGGCATGCCGCCTTGAGCGACGAACCAGCAGCCAAAAAACCGTGGCAATGCAAGCAATGACACCAATGGCGATCCAAGCACTTTTCGGGATCGATACGACTGCGCCGAAGGCCAGAGCGAAAATGATCAGAATGCCGTTACTTGTGGAGTTTTTTGCCTTCTTCCTTGCCATGAGTCGTTTCAACCTTGAAAGTGGGTGCTGGCGCAATGGCAGTATCCGATAATTGCCCTACGAGAACCATGGGCTGAGGAACGCTATTGATCGGAAAATTTTGCTGGCGCACGAATAGCTACAATCATCAAAAGTAGCTTTTCAGCAGGAAGCGCGCAGATCATCCCGCTCCATTGCTGATCGCTGCGATTCATTGTGGGCAGCTATCGGCTAGAAGTGGAAGCTCACTAGTTGAAGATGCTAGCCCCGTTCGCCCAAGCTAAGATTGTTGCGTTGGCCATCTCTACTCGACTAGCCACGGCGTGCGCCTATGCCTTGGCGGTTTTCTTTTGCTCGTTGGGATTGATCTGCTCATCAATGAGTGCGCGGGCCTGTTGCGGTCCTTGCGGATGCCCGTCAGGGATTTGCGCGGCCAAGACCCGCGGGGAGTGCTCTTTATTTTGGTCGCCCCACCGATAACGATAGAAAAAGCTGACTGACACACCATCCTTACGGACGAACATCCGACCGGCCAGATTGCCATCCTCCCGGAGGATTCGGCCGGCATCGTTGGGAGTCAGCGACTCGAGTTCTTTGATGGTGATTTTGGCCATGAAACGGACTCCCCCTACTTTTACCCCCACAAAAACGTCGGCTCTTGATGGACGTTACTGGACTCTCGTAGAGCAGAACACCGCTGGAGCTCAAGTAAATACTAGCTTAGAAAAATCCAGAGTAAAATTTTGGAAGCTTTCAAGAAGTATGAAAAAGGAGATGGGGTGCTAGGGGTCGAGTGTTCGAATCACTCCGTCCCGACCATTATTCCTGAGTAAAATCAGACTCTTAAGCCGATCAGATAGATCGGCTTTTTTGTGCCTGCGCAAAACCCGCGAAAGCTACAGATCTTAGTGCAATTGTTAGCCGGTTCCGACTGAGCTAACCAGTTAGAAGGATTTATGGGGTTGCCCGTTGGAGACTATTCTTGAAGCTAATGGGCGAACGGCTACCGTAAACCGGCAGCCGCCCTTGCGCCCCTTAAACCTTAAACCGCTCCACCAACCGCTCCAATTCATGCCCCAAGCGCGCCAGCTCGTTACTCGACGCTGCGGTTTCTTCGCAGGTGTTGGCCGTCTGGTCGGAGATGTTGCGAACGTTGATCACGCTGCGATTGATCTCCTCGGTGACGGCGCTTTGCTGTTCCGCTGCCGTGGCAATCTGCTGATTCATTGACTGAATGATTGAGACCTTGCCCGTGATGTTCTCCAGCGCATTGACCGCCCGATGGGTGCATTCCACGCTGCTTTCGCTCAGTACCCGGCTGCTTTCCATGCCTGAGGCGACGGCGTGGGTGCCGCTCTGTACCCCGGCGACCAGGCTTTCAATTTCTTCAGTGGAGCGCTGGGTACGCAGTGCGAGGCTGCGGACTTCGTCTGCCACCACTGCGAAGCCACGGCCAGCCTCTCCGGCGCGGGCCGCTTCGATGGCCGCGTTCAGCGCCAGCAGGTTGGTTTGCTGGGCGACGGCTTTGATTACATCCAGTACGCCGCCGATCTTGTCGCTTTGTTCCTGGAGATGGCGCACCGCTTCGGCCGACTGGTTGAGTTCTGCCGCCAGGCGTTGGATCTGCGCAATCGCCTCACCCACGATTTCCTCCCCCTCGCAG
Organism: Pseudomonas sp. SJZ103; assembly: GCF_007828335.1. Lineage (NCBI taxonomy): Bacteria > Pseudomonadati > Pseudomonadota > Gammaproteobacteria > Pseudomonadales > Pseudomonadaceae > Pseudomonas > Pseudomonas sp. SJZ103. Next base: position 148,186 of record NZ_VIUN01000004.1, on the reverse strand, counting down.
GCTTGTTGATCCGCGCTGGACGCGGCCGCAGAGGCTTCTTCAGCATTGCGTGCGACGTTGTGAACAGTGGTGGTCATCTCGTTCATCGCGGTGGCCACATGATCCGTTTCGGCTTTTTGATTGCTGATGCCGGAATTCGTGTGCTCGGTGACTGCCGACAACTGCTCGGCCGCGCTGGCCACCTGGATAACACCGGAGCGAATACCGTCAATCAGCTCATGAAGGTTGTGCATCATCTGCGCAAGGCCTGATTGCAGTTGGCCCAACTCGTCACGCCGGTCGACCTTTACAGGCTCGGTCAAATCACCCTGGGCAATGCGGTTCACTGCCTGGAGCGTGTGTTGCAGTGGGTTCACGATTTGGCGGGTGATGACCCAGGCGGCGAGTGCACCCAGCAATAGTGCCAGGGCCGCGACGAGTCCCAGCAGCGTCTTGGCAGAGGCGGCATCGGCATCGCGTTTGGTATTTTGCGATTGAATGAGGGTTTGCGTGGTGTCGAGTAACAGGTCACCCAACTGCCCCATCCGTTTAAATAGCGCCGCCTGGTCAATGTCAGGCGTGGACAGGTCGTGCAGGCGTTTTCCGTACTCGTTGACCGCATCTTCCTGCTGCTGGATCAGGTCTTCATCCATCGGCTCGATAAACAGTTCCCGGATACTGTGCAGATGGGCTGCAAGTTGATCCAGGGTTTGTTGCAAGGGTTGATAGGCATCCGCTGGAGCGTTGGTACCGATGCGCAAACGGATGATTCGCAAGTCTTTGGTGTAGTTGCTGATCTGCGCAATTTTTTCAACCTTAAGCCCGCGCTCGGTCAGTGTCACAACGGCGTACCAGCCGGTCGCGGCCAGCAAGAGCGCAAGCCCCAGCACCAGGCCGAACCCCCAACTTAATTTAGCACTGACTCGGATATTGCTGATCCAGCCAAACATACAGACTCCCGAAAATAACGCAGGTTGATTATTGATCCCCTGAGTGTCGACCAAGACCTCCAGTGCTTTAATTTTCAGCATGTTCCACACCTCAACTTGGACCTTGTGTGAAAAAATATAGCCAAGTGGTGTTCATGGGCTGTAGTGTTACTGAAAGGATACAGCCTTATGTTTTTCAGGCGTTGGCGGGGATGGTGGTTAGTAAACTAAGTTGGTTTTCTGAGAGCCATAATGTTGTCTTGTGCTTTAGTCGAATATCCAGAAGGACCGAGTTCTGGCTGGCCAGAATGTTTGCGGCTAACTATCGAAAGACAGGAGGCCGTCACCAGGTATTTAAAGGTTTATGGTTTTTTTTAGGTAGGAAAACAAATGGTCCTGGCAGGCCCTGTATTGGTTTTCCAGGTTCTCGACTTCCCACATGCGCGCGAGCCAGACGTCATCACAGGCTGCTTCCAAATGGTTGACGGTTGTCATCCAGGCCGTTTGGGCTTTAGCGGTTGCTTGTATTAAATGCAATAGCTCCTCATTAATCGCAAGTGCATTCGGTGTGGGGGACTTGAGGGACATTAAAAATACTCAAAACTATTTCAATAGGGGGGGATTAGGCTCCGCACTATAAGGCCCTGCTCGCGGGAGGCAGTATTCGACTAATGGCTAACGCGGTGAAACAGTAAGGTTCATAGCTTTTTTGTGCGGGTATTCACCCTGCTTATAATGTCGCTCACGAGTTGTAGTGTATTTCACGGATTAAATAGATGATTCGGTTCAGCCGATAAGTTGAGTCTTAATTAAATCTGCATTCAATAACGTGCCGCTGCGTTAGTACGGTCTTAGCTATAAGTTAGATCAACGGCAGCGGCATTTTTCCAGTGCAGTATCAAACCACAGGCTGCCGCCGATGAGCAGACCCCGGAACCGGTGCCTTGCGACGGGGTCAGCGTTGGTGAAATCCTCATGCGCGGCAACACAGTAATGAAGGGCTACCTGAAGAATCCCGAAGCCACCCGTTGCCGGAAACCTCGACGGGCAAGATCCAGAAGTTCGTGCTGCGCGGCTGGGCCGAGGCGCTTTGAAAGGAGCCTGTTTGACCGATGAAACGTCAGTACGTCATCAAGGGCGTCGCCGTCATACAAATGTCATTTGGAGGCCCGGCATTGACTTGGTTTTACACGATTAAATCCCAGGCAAAGAAAAGCCCGCGATGGGGAGTGCGGGCTTAAAGGGATGTTCACCAGGAGCTGGGTTAACCCTAGACGCTCGACTGTGAAAGGTATGTGAAAGGGCGCCAGTCGCTAAGGGCTCGCGTCAACCGTGGATAATTGACTGTGGCAATGTCGAGTTCTATTCCGGCGACACTCAAGGCAGCTCCTAATCATCAACCTCCCTTGCTTCATGGCTTTTGGAGCATCGCTTCCACTTGCGCAACGGTTACACGCGCAATGACGCTGTCCGGAATTTTCGAAATATCGGATAAGTTGTAAACCATGAAGTCATCCCCCATGACTTTCTTGGACATCAACTCAAACGACGGAAGTATGCGGGTGTCATAGTGCTGGTCGAGCCCGCAGGGAGAGTTTATGGAGTCTTTCGTTTCGTAAAACCTTCCCGAGTTTTCGTTCAGGTCGACTCCAACCAGAAAAACCTTGGAGAACCCGACGTGAAATGCCAGTTGTATCGCCAGGTAGGCCACGGTTCGAGCATCAAAAAAGCCCTGGCTCATGTCCTTGCTGAACCCGATCGGCCGTTTCCGAAAGGTGATCAAGGAGTGATCGGTTACCAACTCTTTTTGTCTCCCGAGCGCCACATCGAGCCACGACGGTTTTGTCGCCTTGGATAACGGGTAGAACTCCCCGGTTGGAGGAACGCGGGATGATCGCGCATGGTCTTCCCATAGCGCGACCCTTTGGCTGACCGCCATGGCGTAGTTGAATAAATCCGGCTGTTGTGTGGAAAAGCTTCTGTCCGTGCAGGCGTAAAAACTCGGTTTGATGTCGGTATTCATAAACATCGAAATCGCCCCATTCATGGTAATCATGGGGACGTGTGCAAATTTTTCGAGGGGAAATGATTTGGCTGACGGGCCGGAAGCAATAATAAAAACCGCACCTGACTCGGCATTCCGACAGGCAGCAAAATCGTGCAGGGTCAGTGAGGGTACGCTTGAACGCCACGGCGCTGACACGGGTGCAAACACAGCCAGCTTTTTGTCGGCAACAGGCTTGGCCTCGACGAAGGGCGTCTGTTTCATCCGATCTATCCGCGTAGTGAAAGGAAAATACATACATCAGCCGACCAGGGCTCGACAGCAGAGTTCCTTTATAAAAAAGAATACCTAACCGTGGCTTCACCAGACGTTCGGTATCTGTGTAGGGCCTTTCCCAGAAGGGGAAACGCATCAACACGCAACAACCTTCAGAACGTCTGCCCCATGGAGAACTGAAACACTTGTTTGTCCGCGTTCTCCGGCGTGCGAATCGGATAGGCCAAATTCACACTCAGCGGTCCCAGCGGGCTGTACCAGGTCACTCCAACCCCCACCGAACTGGCCATCTGGCCCAGGTCCACGCTGCCGCAGCCCTGTGTCGTGCTGAGGTAGCACTTGTCCGAATACACCGTCCCCACGTCCCAGAACAATGAGGTGCGCACGGATTTGTTGTCTTTGATGAAGGGCACCGGGAACAGGTATTCCGCGCCGCCGGTAATCAGGATATTGCCGCCCAGCGACTCGGTGTCCCGATCCGAGTAGTACGCCTGCCCGGCACTGGCGTAGGCACCGGTAGCCGGGGTGTTGCGCGGGCCGAGAGTGCCGCTTTCAAAGCCGCGCACCGTGCCTTCGCCGCCGGCGGTGTAGGTTTCATAGAAGGGCAGCCCGTCTGTGGAACCATAGCCGCTGCCGTAGCCGAGCTTGGTGTGAAAGCGCAGTGATGTGTTGTTGCTGACAGGCAGGAACGTCTGCCCCGTGTAGTCGATTTTGTAGAAACTCAGGTCGCTGCCGGGCACCGTCACCATCAGGTTGAGGTTTTGCGAATGCCCGCGAGTCGCCAGCACGCCTTTGTTCAAGGTCGACTCCGACCAGCCAAGGGTGGCCTTGAAGTTGGTGAACTCCTTGCCTTCGCGCTCGATAAAGTCGTAGATCTCGTCGGCGCTGTAGGTGCCCGGTTCGATGCTGTCGTGTTGTACGGTCAGGCCAAAGTTTAAGCGCGAGGTTTCATTGATCGGGTAACCGAGGTTGGCGCCCAAGCCAAAACTATTGATGGCGTAATAGGACACCCCGTCATCGTAGTACTTGTTGTAGTCGGTCTTGCTGTAGAACGCGTTGTAACCCAGGCTCACCCCGTCGGTGGTGAAGTAGGGATCGGTGAAACCGATGTTGTACTTGCTCTGGTAGGACGAGCGGGTCAGTCCCAGGCTGGCGTAGTTGCCGGTGCCGAGGAAGTTGTTCTGGGTGATCGAGCCGCCGAGGATCAGCCCCGAACTCTGGGCAAAGCCGACACTGGCGGTAATCGAACCGGACGCCTGTTCTTCCACGGCGTAGTTCACATCCAGCTGGTCGTCGATGCCCGCCACCGCAGGTGTCTCGACGTTCACATCCTTGAAGAACCCCAGGCGCTCCAGGCGCACCTTGGACTGGTCGATCAGATAGGTCGACGCCCAGCCACCTTCCATCTGGCGCATTTCCCGCCGCAGCACCTTGTCGTCGGTCTTGGTATTGCCGCGGAAATTGATGCGATTGACGTAGGCCCGCTTGCCGGGGTCGACGGAGAACGTGACGTCAACCGTGTGGTCTTCATCGTGGGCCTGCGGCACGCCGTTGACGTTGGCGAACGTGTAGCCTTCATTGCCCAGGCGGCGGGTAATCAGCTCCGAGGTGGTGGTCATCAGTTTGCGTGAGAACACCTGGCCCTTCTGCACCAGCAGCAAGGACTGGACCTGGTCCTGCGGGACTTTCAGCTCACCACTGAGCTTCACCTCGCGCACCGTGTATTTCTGGCCTTCCTGGATGTTCACGGTGATGTAGACGTGCTTTTTGTCCGGCGTCATCGAGACCTGGGTCGAGGTGATATCCATGTTGATATAGCCACGGTCCAGGTAATAGGAACGCAAGCGTTCAAGGTCCCCCGACAGCTTCTCCCGTGCGTATTTGTCGTCGTTCTTGAAAAACGACAGCCAGTTGCTGGTCTTGAGGGTGAACTGGTCGATCAGGGCATCGTCGGGGAACACCGTGTTGCCCACCACGTTGATGTGCTGGATCGACGCCACTTCACCTTCATCGATCTTGATTTTCAAGCCCACACGGTTACGCGGCTGAGCCACCACCTGCGCGTCGACCGACGCCGAGTATCGGCCCTGGGCAACGTACTGGCGCTGCAACTCGTTGCGTATCCCTTCCAGGGTGGCGCGCTGGAAAATTTCGCCCTCGGCAAGGCCCGATTGCTTCATGCCTTTCATCAGGTCATCGGTGGCAATCGCCTTGTTGCCCTCGAACTCGATACTGGCAATCGAAGGACGCTCGACTACATTGATGATCAACACATCGCCTTCGCGGCTCAGTTGGATGTCCTGGAAGTAACCGGTCTTGAACAGCGCGCGGGTCGAGTCCACCAGGCGCCGGTCATCCGCTTCGTCGCCGACGTTCAGGGGTAACGCCCCGAACACGCTGCCCGCAGAGACCCGTTGCAGGCCGTTGATTCGAATATCCGAGATTTTGAAGCCTTGGGCGAGTGCCAGTGAGGCATTGAGCAGCAGCGCAACCGAGCAGAGCAGGCGCGAAAAATTCATCAAGATCTTTTCCAGAGCACATCGACAAGCAGCGCCGGCACGCATGGACAACTCGCCGCGCGGCCAGACTGGTGAACATCCAGCATACGAGCGAGGGGCGTTTGGTGCGGTTAACCGAATGTCAAGTTAGGTAAAGTTTGGCCTGGGATACCGATGCCGGGCCGATAATGCGCAACCCCTCACTGACGAGCCCGAGATGATCCGCGTACTGTTGGTCGACGACGACCAGGAACTGACTGACATGCTGAGCCAATACCTCGCGCGCGAAGGCTTTGAGGCCACGGCTGTGCACACGGGGGAGGAGGGCGAGGTGGAGGCGCTGTCGGGGCGCTACAACATTGTGGTGCTGGATGTCATGCTGCCCCAGCGCTCGGGCATCGAGGTGCTCCGGCGCATCCGCGTCGTCAGCCAGGTGCCGGTAGTGCTGCTCACCGCCCGTGGCGACAACATCGACCGCATCACCGGCCTGGAACTCGGCGCCGATGATTACGTGCCCAAGCCCAGCTCCCCCGGTGAACTGGTCGCGCGCCTGCGCGCCATCATGCGCAGGGTGCAGCCGATGGGCCAGCCGACCACCGAAGTGATCACGACCGGCGCGCTGGTGTTGTGGCCCGGCAAGCGCCAGGCGCTGTGGAACGGCCTCGAGCTGGGCGTGACCAGCACCGAGTTCAGCCTGCTGGAAGAGCTGGCCCGCAGCGCCGGCCAGGTGGTGAGTAAAAAGGACCTCTCACTCAATGCCCTCGGTTGCCCGCTGACCCGCTACGACCGACGCATTGACGTGCATATCAGCAGCATCCGGCAAAAACTCGGGCCGCGCCCGGACACCAAGGCCTGGATCCAGAGCGTACGTGGCCTCGGCTACTTGTTGATTGCCGAATGACCCGGCCCAGCCTGCTGTTCTGGAAACTGTTCCTGGCCTTCTGGCTGGCGACCACCTTGACCTTCCTGGTGGGCGTCGGCGTGCTTGAACTGGGCCGTTTCCAGCCGAATGACCCGCATGTTGAAGCCATGTTGGCGGCCGAAGACAAGCTGCTGCAACAATTCGGTGTCGAGGCGGGCGGCCAGCTCCTGGCGGTGTGGGAGCGCCCGGCGGATGAGGCCATCGGCGTCTACAACAGTGCAGGTCAATTGCTGATAGGTGGGCCCGTGGCGCAGCCGGTCTATGAGCGAGCGGTCGTCAGCAAGGAAGGCCTGGCGCTTTCGATCAGGTCGACCCACGCACCCGGTAACCCGCCCGACCGGCCCTGGCACCAGATCCCGCTGATCATCGGCACGTTGATGAGTGCGCTGTTCAGCGGCTACATGGCCTATTACCTGGCCTGGCCCCTGGCTTACCTGAAGCGCGCCATGGGCGATGCGGCCCAGGGACGCTTCGAAACCCGGGTCAAGCCCGCCATGGGCAAGCGTCGCGACGAAATCGTCGACCTGGCGGAAGACTGCGACCGCATGGCCAACCAGTTGAAGGTGCTGGTGGAGGCCCAGCAACAGCTGCTGCACGACATCTCCCATGAACTGCGTTCCCCGCTGACGCGCATGCAGGCGGCCATCGGCCTGTTGCGCCAGGACGCCGCTCGCCTGGAAATGCTCGAACGCATCGAGCGTGAATCCGAGCGCATGGACACCCTGATCGAAGCGTTGCTGACCCTGGCGCGCCTGCAGGGCCGCCCGGAAAGTATTGAGCGCGAGCCCGTGGATATCGTCGAATTGCTGGCGATGATCGTCGACGATGCCCAGTTCGAAGCGGGCATCAAAGGCTGTCGCGTGCACCTGCAGGCGTGCCCGCCGTTTATCGCCTGCGTCAGCGGTGAGTTGTTGTACCGCTGCTTCGAGAACGTGATCCGCAATGCCGTGCGCTACACCCGGCCGGACACCACCGTGGGCGTGTCGGCGCAGGTCAACCCTGACGCGAACCGCCTCACGGTGCAGATCACCGACCAAGGACCGGGCGTCCACAATGACCGGCTGCGCAGCATTTTCCAGCCGTTCGAGCGTGGAGTGGGCGACGCCAGCGTGGGGTTTGGCCTGGGGCTGGCCATTGCTGCGAGGGCCGTGCAAATGCACGGTGGCAACATCCTCGCGCGCAACGAGCCGGGCGGTGGGCTGACGGTGGAGATCACCCTGCACAGTGCGCGATCTTTACACGACATTACATTGGCTTGACCGCTCTGTACGTCGCGCCTCATTAGACTTGTCACCCTTGATTGAGTGGAGGTGGCGATGTTTCAGGTGCATAAAAAGGGCTTTGTGCCCGGTAGGAAAATGGTCGACGGCCTGGTCCCTTACGACTTCTTTTGCGAAGACAGCCCGGCGATCAATCTGTTTGTGTTTACCGGCGCCGCTACGCCGGGCGCCACGGTCGAGGAACAGACCCTGTGGGGCTTCACGCGGTTGGAACGTTTCGAGGCGATGACCCACACGTTGGTGAGTAACAAGCAGCACGCCGGCTGGTTTCAAAGCGTCAATGTGCTCACCGGGCCTAACCAGAACGGCACGCAAAGCGTGAAGTTCCAGCGCGTGCTGAAAATCATCAAACACGCCAGCCCGGCCCGTAAGGCCGACTACGAGATCCTCACCGACGAAGGCGACACCTATTTCACCCGCCGAGCGGTTGCCGAAAACAGCGCGCAAACCGTCATCTATTCGGCCGAGCCATAACGCCAACGGTGGGCTGCATTCGCCTCAAGCAAAAGCATCTCGCCCACGTCCCGCTGGGTACTTCCGCCCACCAATGGGGCGTCTTCTGCGCCATTGGGTAGCAAATTCCCACGCGACTTTTCAACGCCAGCGCCAGCTTTTTCCCTTCTATCCGATCTGAATCAATCACTTGGCTCCTCTCCGAAGCCGTTGGCACGTATCCTGCTTTTTGTATTCGTGGATAATTGGATACAAAAATTCAAAAGGTGCTGCCGATGCAATTCGCTTCCGCTTACGTTGACCGCCAGCCCCTCACTGCCGAGGAGGAGGCCTACAACTTTCTGCTTGATGCCATTTGCAGCGGTCGCTACCGCAAGGGTGACCGGCTGATCGCCGAAGACATCGCCAGCGAGATCGGCATGAGCCGCATGCCGGTGCGTGAAGCTTTCCGCCGCCTGGACGCCCAGGGCCTGGTGACCCTGCGACCCAACCGTGGCGCGATCGTCAGCGGTTTGGATATCGATGAGCTGCACGAAGTGTTCGAGATGCGCAGCGCCCTCGAAGGCCTGGCGGTGCGCGTGGCCGTCGGCCGTATCGGTGAGCGTCAACTCGCGGCCCTGGAGCGCATGCTCGACGCGATGGACGACTACCGCGATGAGAGCGGCGCCTGGGTCAGCCGCCATCGCGCGTTCCATGAATACCTATGCAGCCTCAGCGGCCGCCCGCGCCTGATGAAACAGATTTCGGCGTTGTACTCCCTGGTCGAGGCACCCATGCGCCTGTGGCTGCAGCACGGTGAAAAACCCCTCAGCGCCCGCCAGGAACACGCGGTGATCCTCGACGCGATTCGTGCCGGTGACGCCGCCCGTGCCGAAGCAGTGGTACGCGAACACATCGAAGGCACCGTGCCGGCACTGATCCAGTTCCTGCAAACCGAACAATAAGAAACACCCGCTGTGTTTTGACGTTGAGCCCTGCCCCGTTATTCAACGAACTGGAGTGTCTGGTCATGCATAAATGCCGCGCCTTGCTGGTGGCTGTCTCCTTCGGTCTCTGCGCACAAGGGGCCTTTGCTGCGCCTCAAGTGCCGGATCGTCTGCAAAAAGTCGACAAACTTGTCTATTGCTCGGGGATGGATTCCCCGCCCCTGGTGTCCTTCGACGAAGCCCAGAAACCCCGAGGGCTCACCGTCGACCTGGGCCTGGAAATCGCCAGGCGCCTGGGCGACAAGCAGGTGCAATGGCGGGTGATTCCGTTCTCTGGGCTGGTGCCGGCGTTGCTCGCCCAGCAGTGCGACATGATCGTCGACCAGCTGTTCGACAAACCCGAGCGGCGCCAGGTGATCGACATCGTCAACTACATGTATTCCAGCCAGTCGGTGGTGGTGCCCAAGGGCAACCCCAAGGGCATCAAGGCGCTGGATGACCTGTCCGCGCACAAGGTCGCGGTGCTCAACGGCTCCACCATCAAGACCCTGCTCGATGCCCACAATGAAAGCCTGGCCAATGCCGGCAAGCCCCCGATGAAACTGGTGGTCTACAACACCGACACCGACGCGTTCCAGGCCCTGCGTATCAGCCAGGTCGATGCCTACGGCACCACCGTGGAAACCGCCGGTTACTACGCAGCAATGGCCCCGGACCTGTTCCAGGAGGGCGTGCCGGCGTTCAGCCGCATCCTCACCGGCCTGGGCATACGCAAGGACGACCCGCAACTGACCGCCGCCGTGCAGCAGGTGATCAGCGACATGCGCAGTGATGGCAGCTATGTGCAGTTGCTGAACAAATGGCATGTCAGCAGCGACACACTCGACTGAGGTTCTACAACAATGAATTTCAATTGGGATGTGTTCTGGCAGTACCTGCTGCAGCCTAGTGGGGTTTACCTCACGGGGCTGTGGCTGACGTGCCTGATCAGCGTACTGGCGATGCTGTTGGGCTGCGCGCTGGGGCTGGCGGCGGCGTTGTTGCGCTTGTCGAAGAACCCGCTGTTGCATCTGCCGGTGCGTTTTTATGTGTGGCTGATGCGCGGTACGCCGCTGCTGGTGCAGATCGTGTTTCTGTACACGGCGCTGGCGGCGGGCGGGATTTTCCGCTTTGAGGATATCGAGCTGTTCGGTTTGATCGTCCCCGGCAATATCCAGGCGGCGATCATTGCCCTGGGCCTCAACGAAGGTGCCTACATGGCCGAGATCATCCGTGCCGGTATCGGTGCGGTGGACAAGGGCCAATATGAAGCCGGGCGCTCCCTGGGCATGGGCTTCGCCAAGTTGATGCGACGCATCGTGCTGCCCCAGGCGTTCCGGGTGATCGTGCCGCCGCTGGGTAATGAGTTCAACGTGATGCTCAAGAACACCACCCTGGTCAGCGTGATCGGTGTGCAGGAACTGCTGCTCAGCACCCAGATGATCACCTCGGCCACCTTCCGGGTGTTCGAGCTGTACCTGGTGGTCGCCCTGTACTTCCTGACGCTGACCACCCTCTGGGGCTTTTTCCAACGCTGGCTCGAAACCCGCTTCAGCCAATCCGACCGGCCTTCCGCGCCACCACCGGCAGCCAGTCGCATGTTCGGGCGCAGCACCCTGAAACTGCTGAGGGGACGATAACCATGGCGCACCAAAGTGACGAACTGATCATCGAAGCGCTGGATATCCACAAGTCGTTCGGCGCGCTGCAGATTCTCAAGGGCATCTCGTTGCAAGTACGACGCGGAGAAGTGGTGGTGCTGATCGGCGCCTCGGGCTCGGGCAAGACCACCTTTATCCGCTGCATCAATTTGCTGGAAGACATCCAGGGCGGCCGCATCCGCGTCAACGGCCGCGCCATGGGCTACCGCGAGCGCAGCGACGGCAGCCTGGTACGCGACTCGGAGCGCAACATCGCCCGCCAGCGCCGCGACATCGGCATGGTGTTCCAGCGTTTCAACCTGTTCCCGCACATGACGGCGCTGGAAAACATCATCGAAGCACCGATCCAGGTCCTCGGCACGCCACGTGCCGAAGCACTGGAACAGGCCCGTGGCCTGTTGGCGCGGGTCGGCCTGGCGGACAAGGCCAGCCATTACCCGTCGATGCTCTCCGGCGGCCAGCAGCAACGGGTCGCCATCGCCCGCGCCCTGGCCATGAAACCCCAGGCCATGCTGTTCGACGAACCCACCAGCGCCCTCGACCCGGAAACCGTCGGTGAAGTGCTGCAGGTGATGAAAGAGCTGGCCGAGGAGGGCATGACCATGGTGGTGGTCACCCATGAAATGGGCTTTGCCCGGGAAGTGGCGGACCGCGTGGTGGTACTCGACCAGGGCGAACTCATCGAACAAGGGCCGCCGGAACAGATCTTCAGCCACCCCAGTCATCCCCGTACCCGGGCGTTTCTCAGCCGTGTGTTATGACTTTTTTTGAAGAGCCTTTGCCATGTTGAAATTTTCTGCTCACGAGTATCCCTATCCGTCGCAGCGCCAGAGCGTATTTGCCCGCCGTGGCATGGTCGCGGCGTCCCAGCCCCTGGCCGCCCAGGCCGGTATCGAGATCATGCAAAAGGGCGGCAACGCCATCGACGCGGCCATCGCCACGGCGGCCGCGCTCACGGTGGTGGAGCCCACCGGCTGCGGCCTGGGCGGCGATGCGTTTGCCCTGGTGTGGTGCAAGGGCCAGTTGCATGGCCTGAACGGCAACGGCCATGCGCCGGGCGCCTTGAGTGTCGAGGCGGTCAAGGCTGCCGGGCACGACCGGATGCCGCTGTACGGCTGGACCCCGGTGACCGTGCCCGGCTGCCCATCGGCCTGGGCGGAGCTGTCGCAACGCTTCGGCAAGCTGGCGTTTGACGAGTTGCTGCAACCCGCCATCCGCCTGGCCCGCGAGGGTTTCCCGCTGTCACCGGTGGTTGCCCACCAATGGCAGATCTCCTTGAACGAATTCAGCCCGCACCGCGATGAAGTGCTGCAAGCCTGGTTCGACACGTTCCTCATCGATGGGCGCGCCCCCCAAGCGGGCGAGATTTTCCGCAACCCGGCCCAGGCGCGCACCCTGGAAGAACTGGCCGCCAGCCGTTGCGAAAGCCTGTATCGCGGTGACCTGGCCGCACGCCTGGACGCCCACTCACGGGCCACCGGCGGATACCTGCGCGCCAGTGATCTCAAGGACTACCGCGCACAGTGGGTGGACCCGATCCACATCAATTATCGCGGTGTCGACGTCTGGGAAATCCCTCCGAGCGGCCAGGGCCTGGTGGCGCTGATGGCGCTGAACATCCTCGAAGGCTTCACCTTCGATCACCGCGACAGCCAACAGACCTGGCACCGCCAGCTCGAGGCCATGAAGCTCGCCTACAGCGACGGCCTGCACTACATCACCGACCCGCTGCATATGCGCATGGCAGTGGCCGACCTGCTCAGCGACGACTACAGCGCCCGCCGTCGCAGCCAGATCGGCGAGCAGGCCCAGGCGCCCAAGCCCGGTGACCCGCACGCCAGTGGCACGGTATACCTGGCCACGGCGGACGCCGAAGGCAATATGGTCTCGTTCATCCAGAGCAACTATCACGGCTTCGGCTCCGGCGTGGTGTTGCCCGACAGCGGCATTGCGCTGCAGAACCGTGGACAGGAATTCAGCCTCGACCCGACCCACGCCAACTGCCTGGCAGCAGGCAAGAAGACCTTCCACACCATCATCCCCGGTTTCCTCACCAAGGACGGCCAGGCCCTTGGCCCGTTCGGCGTGATGGGCGGCTATATGCAGCCCCAGGGCCACGTACAGATGGTGATGAACCTGGTGGACTTCGGCCTCAACCCCCAGGCCGCACTGGATGCGCCGCGCTGGCAATGGCTGGGCGACATGAAGGTCGGCATCGAGCAGGGCGCCTCCCGCGACCTGGCCAATGCCCTGGCCCGGCGTGGTCACCAGGTGCAGATCGCCAGCGACCTCACTGACTACGGCCGTGGGCAGATCATCCTGCGCGACCCGGTCAGCGGCGTGCTGTGCGGCGGCACCGAACCGCGTGCGGATTCCCATATCGCGGTATGGTAACCAGGGCAGGGCATGGCGCCGCCATTGCCCTGCCATTTTGAAAAAAGTTGGTTGAAGCCTGTCCCCTTTTTTCACCTCGCCTGTCATTCCAGGCAAGTGAACAAAATCGAGAGCTTCTTCCAATGCCCGCAGTCCAACCCTTGCGCTTGCGCCCGTTGCTCAAACTGAGCCTGATGCTGAGCCTCAGCGCCAGCCCGTTGTTCGTCCCCGTCAGCTATGCCGAAGACAGCGCCGCGCGCCGCAGCTACCAAGTACCTGCCGGTAGCCTGAGTGCGGCGTTGACCCGTTTTGCCGGGCTGTCGGGGGTCAACCTGTCGGTGGACCCGGCGCTGGTCAGCGGGCGCAGCAGCAGTGGTTTATCCGGCGAATACGGCGTGGAAGAGGGCTTTGCCCGCCTGTTGCAAGGCTCCGGCCTGCAGTTGCAGCCCATGGGGGAGCAGGCTTACATGCTGGTGCCGGTGCCGGAGGGCGGCAGTTTGGAGCTGGCGCCCACGTCCATCCTCGGCACCACTGGCCTGTACGACGGCGACACCTACGCCGGTGGCCAGGTGGCGCGACGTGGTTCGCAAGGCCTGCTGGGCACCCGTGACTTCATGGAAACGCCGTTCAGCATGACCACCTACACCCAGGACGCGGTGAAAAACCAGCAGGCGCGCACCCTCGGCGACCTGATCGCCAGCGACCCGTCGGTACGCGCCACCAACCCGGCCGGCGGGCGTTATGAACAGTTCACCATTCGCGGTTTCAGCCTGTTCAACAGTGATGTGTCTTACAACGGCCTGTACGGCGTGCTGCCGACCTACACCATCGACATGGAAATGGCCGACCGCGTCGACATCTTCAAAGGCCCCACCCAGTTGATCAACGGCATCTCGCCGCGCGGCAGCGTGGGCGGCGGGATCAACGTGGTGCCCAAGCGTGCCACCGACAAGGACATCACCTCGTTCACCGGCACCTGGGCCTCCGACAGCCAGGCCGGTGGCGCCGTGGATGTGGGGCGGCGCTTTGGTGAGGACAACAAATTCGGCCTGCGCTTCAACGGCGTGAAGCAGTCCGGCGATACCGAATGGGACCACCAGAGCGTCGACCGTGAGATGGCCGTGCTGGGCCTGGATTTTCGTGGCGAGCGCCTGCGCCTTTCCACCGATATCGGCCGCACCGAGCGCGACACCGATGCGCCGCAGGAACGTGTGCAAGTCGCCGCTGCCGCGCCGGTGCCCAGCGCCAACGATGTACGCCGCAACTACGCGCAGTCCTGGAGCAAGGCCCGCACCAAGGACACCTTCGGTACGGTGAACGCCGAATATGACCTCAGCGATTCGGTGATGCTCTACGGCGGTGTGGGCGCGCGTAAAAGTAACCACGAGTTCCTGCGTCATGCGGTGTCGGTCAGCAATGCAGCCGGCGCCTTCCGCGTGCAGCCTCGGGACTTCACCCGCGATGAGAACGTACAAACCGCCACGGCCGGGGTGCGTAACTGGTTCCACACCGGGCCGGTGAGTCATGAGGTCAACCTGGCCGCCAGCTATTTCTATATGGACTTCACCAACGGCGGTGCGCGGTATGGGGAGGCGTCGAGCAATATTTACAACCCGGTGCAAACCCCAACGCCGTCCACGGTCACGCGCCAGGATGCGAAGGTCTACACCGAGAATAAGTTCAGTGGCGTGGCCTTGTCCGACACCCTGGGCTTCTTCGATGACCGCCTGTTGCTCACCCTCGGTGCGCGCTGGCAGCGAGTGATCGTGGACGATTGGAGCGACGGCATCAAAGGCAAGACCAACTACGACGAAGAAAAGATCTCGCCTTCGGGTGGCCTGCTGTTCAAAGCCACCGACAAACTGTCGTTGTACGCCAACTACATGGAAGGGTTGAGCCAGGGCAAGATCGCACCGTCCACGTCGCGCAACGAAGACCAGATCTTCCCGCCGTTTATCAGCCGCCAGGTGGAAGTGGGCGCCAAGTACGATGCCGGTGCCTTCGCCGTCACCGCCGCCGTGTTCCGCATCAAGCAACCGGCCTACGAGACCAACGCCACGTCGCGGCTGTTCGGCCCCAATGGCAAGCGCCAGAACACCGGTGCGGAGCTGAGCGTATTCGGCGAACCGCTCAAGGGCGTGCGCTTGCTCGGCGGTGTGATGTACATCGACAGCAAATTGAAGGACACCACCAATGGCGCCTGGGACGGCAACCGCGCGCCGGCCACGCCCAAGTACAACGTCAATCTCGGGGCCGAGTGGGATGTACCGACCCTCGAAGGCCTGACCCTGACCAGCCGAGGCATCCACTCCAGTTCCCAATACCTGGACCAGTCCAACGTCAAGGAAATCGACGCCTGGAACCGCATCGACGTGGGCGCCCGCTACGCCTTCAAGGTCGATGACAAGCACATCACCCTGCGGGCGAACGTGGAGAACGTCGCCGACAAGCGCTACTGGAGTTCGGCCGGCGCGTCGGATGACAGCGAGCCGGGGCTGACCTTGTCGACCCCACGTACCTACCTGCTGTCTGCCACCGTCGACTTCTAGACGCGGTTAAAAATGTGGGAGGGGGCTTGCCCCCTCCCACAAATGAGAATGTTTTTTGATCACGCCGCACCGATATGGAATAGTACCCGCCGTTTTCCCCAGCCCGTCCAGTTGGGGTGTTTTAACGCCGAGGTACCTCCATGCGATTGCTGCGCTCCATCCCCACCCTTGCCGCCTGCCTGCTGGCGTTCTCTTCCAGCCTGCTAAGCGCTGCCCCTATCGACCTCAATGACGGCCAGCACGCGGTGCATCTACCCGATGCGCCCAAGCGTGTGGTGGTGCTGGAGTTCTCTTTTCTCGACAGCCTCGCTGCCGTTGACGTGACCCCCGTCGGCGCCGCCGATGATGGCGACGCCACCCGCGTGCTGCCGCGTGTGCGCCAGGCCATCGGCCAATGGAAATCCGTGGGCCTGCGTTCGCAGCCGAGCATCGAAGAAATCGCGCGGCTCAAGCCGGACCTGATCGTGGCCGACCTCAACCGCCACCAGGCGCTGTACAGCGACTTGGCAAGCATCGCGCCGACCCTGTTGTTGCCCTCGCGTGGTGAGGACTACGAGGGCAGCCTCAAGTCCGCCGAGCTGATCGGCAAGGCCTTGGGCAAAAGCCCGCAGATGGAAGCCCGCATCGCGCAGAACCGTGAAAACCTGAAGAAAGTCGCCCAGCAGATCCCCGCCGGTGCCAGCGTGTTGTTCGGTGTCGCCCGTGAAGACAGCTTTTCCGTGCACGGCCCCGACTCCTACGCCGGCAGCGTGCTGCAAGCCATCGGCCTGAAAGTGCCATCGGTGCGCGCCAACGCCGCCCCGACCGAATTCGTCAGCCTTGAACAACTGCTCGCCCTCGATCCGGGTTGGCTGCTGGTCGGCCATTATCGCCGCCCGAGCATCGTCGACAGCTGGAGCAAGCAGCCGCTGTGGCAAGTGCTGGGCGCGGTGCGTCACCAGCAGGTGGCCGAAGTGGACGGTGACAGCTGGGCGCGCAACCGTGGCGTGTTGGCCTCGGAGCAGATCGCCGAGGACGCCTTGGCGATCCTCAAGGGCGGCAAAGCCGCACTGAGCCAATAAGCATGGACCGTGGTTTGGCCGCAGTCGGCATCGTAGTGCTGGGCGCCGTGTTGTTCTGGCTGTCGTTGTACAGCTGGTCGCCGTTCACCCTCACGGCGGCCGACGCCTGGAATGGCCTGATGCATCAGGGCAGCGTTGGCGGCAATATGGCCTATATCGTCGCCCAGTTGCGCGTGCCGCGTGCGGTGTGCGCGGCATTGGTGGGCGCCTGCCTGGGCTTGGCCGGGGCACTGATGCAGGGCATCACCCGCAACCGTCTGGCATCGCCGTCGCTGTTCGGCGTGACGGCGGGCGCGGCGTTGGGGCTTGCGTTGTTTTCCACGGGGTTGGTCGCGCCGCCGTTTGCCGGCGGTGCCTTGCTGATGACCTGCCTGGGCGGCGCGCTGGCCTGGGTCACGGTGTTCAGCCTCGGCGGTGCCTGGTCGCCGACCACGGCCCAAGGTCGGCTGGTGTTGGCCGGGGTGGCCGTCGCCGCGTTGTGTGCTGCCTTGACCCGGCTCACGGTGATCCTGGTCGAAGCCCAGGCGCAAAGCGTGCTCAATTGGCTGGCCGGTTCCCTGGCCAACGTCGGTGCGACGCAGGTGCAATTGCTCTGGCCGTGCACCTTGATCGGCGGCGTGTGGGCGTTGTGGTGCGCGCCACGCCTGAACCTGATCAACCTCGGCGAAGACGCCGCGCGCTCGTTGGGCGTGGGCATCGCCAGCCTGCGCTTGCAGGTGTTCGTCGCCAGCCTGTTGTTGGTGGGGGCGAGTGTCTGCGCGGTCGGGCCGATCGGTTTTGTCGGGTTGATCGCGCCGAATATCCTTCGCCAGTTCCTTGGTAACGACTACCGCTGGCTGATCCCGCTGAGTGCCGCCCTGGGTGCGGTGATCGTGCTGGGCGCCGACCTGCTCAGCCGCGCCGTGGCGTTCCCGGTGGAAACCCCGGCCGGGGTGGTCACTGCATTGATTGGTGCCCCGTTCTTCCTCTTTCTCGCCAGGCGTGCCCTATGACCCAGCCACGATTGCGCCTCTGGCTGCTGCTCGGTTTGTTGCTGCTGGCGACGTTCGTCAGCCTCAGTGCCGGCACCTTGTGGCTCACGCCCGAAACGGTGCTGGAGCGCCTGCTGGCCCATGACGCCCTCGACTTTGAAGTCTGGAACCACCGCCTGCCACGCAGCCTGATCGCGATCCTCGCCGGCTGCGCATTCGGCCTGGCCGGGGCGATTGTGCAGGGCGTGATTCGCAACCCGCTTGCCTCGCCGGAGATCCTCGGTGTCACCCAAGGTGCGGGGCTCGCGCTGACGGTGGCAATCATCAGTTGGCCGCATTTGCCGATTGCCTGGCTGCCCCTGGTGGCCTGCCTGGGCGGCGCCGGTGGTGCGTTGCTGTTGGCGCTGTACAACACCGGCGTGAGTTTTTCCGGCGTGCGTTTTGCGTTGTCCGGGGTCGCGATTGCGGTGACCTTGTCCAGCGTTACCGAGTTTCTGATCCTGTCCCACCCGCTGGACATCAACACCGCCTTGCTCGCGCTCACCGGCAGCCTGTGGAGCCGCAACTGGCACCATGTGGCGCTGGTGTTGCCGTTCCTGGTGCTGATCCCGCTGGGGTTGTGCCTGGCCAAGCCGTTGAACCTGATCGCCCTCGGTGATGAGGCGGCCCACAGCCTGGGCACCGCACTGAACCGCACGCGCTGGCTGGCGATGGCCTGCGCAGTGCTGCTCACCAGCCTCGGCGTGGGCGTGATCGGGCCGATCGGCTTTATCGGCCTGGTCGCACCGCATATGGCACGGCGCCTGGTCGGTGGGCATCACCAGTACCTGCTGCCGGCGGCGATGCTGATCGGCGCGCTGTTACTGGTGCTGGCCGACACCCTCGGGCGCACGCTGATCGCGCCCAGCGAAATCCCCGCCGGGGTGCTTACAGCGGTGATTGGCGCACCGTATTTTCTTTGGTTACTGGCACGGTTCAAGGGCTGATCACATGAGTATTCTTCAAGCACGCGCGCTGGATATCGGCTACGGCGCCACCCCCATCGTGCAGGGGTTGTCGTTCACGCCACCGGCGGGCAAGGTCACCGCGTTGATCGGCCCCAATGGCTGCGGCAAGTCCACCTTGCTCAAGGCGTTTGCGCGCATCCTCAAGCCCACGCAAGGCGAGCTGAGCCTGGACGGCCAGCCCTACGCCAGCCTGTCCGCCCGCCAACTGGCCCGACACATTGCATTCCTGCCCCAAGTGCTGCCGGTGCCCGAAGGCGTCAGCGTGCGCCAGTTGGTCGCCTATGGCCGCAGCCCGCACAACTCGCTGTGGGGACGCCTGAGCGGTAATGACCAGGCCCATGTGACCCAAGCCATGCAACGCCTTGAACTCGACAACCTGGCCGACCGAGCCCTGGCGGACCTGTCCGGCGGCCAACGCCAACGCGCCTGGCTGGCGATGGTCCTGGCGCAAAACGCACCTGTGGTATTGCTCGACGAACCCACCACCTACCTCGACATCAGCCACCAGGTCGAACTGCTCGACCTGATGGGCGAACTGGCCGCCGAAGGCAAGACCGTGATCACCGTGCTCCACGACATCAACCAGGCCTGCCGCTACGCCGACCACCTGGCCGTGATGCACGCTGGCAAGCTGGTGGCCGATGGCGCGGCGGGGGAGGTGATCAGTGCGGAGTTGATGCGCCAGGTGTTTGAGGTGCAGGTGCAGATCATGCGGGAGCCGGTGGCCGGCACCCCCATGTGCCTGGTCGAGAAAAGTACCCGACCTCAAGCCTGAGCTTTATTTGCGGCCCAGGGGCAATTTGGATACGGTGCAAGCCTGCCCACAAGGATGTCCCCATGACCGAGCCCACCCCCAAGACCCGCCGCGCCCCCAAAGGTGAAAAACGCCGCGAAGAGCTGCTGGACGCGGCCTTGCAGGTATTTTCCCTGGAGGGCTACAGCGGCGCTTCAGTGGCAAAGGTGGCGGCCATCGTCGGTATTTCCGTGGCCGGTGTGCTGCATCACTTTCCCAGCAAAATTTCATTATTGATGGGCGTGCTGCAACGTCGCGATGAGGTCAATCAACGAATCGCCGATGAAGTGCGCGCCGAAAAGTCCCTGACCGGGTTGCTCGGCAGCCTGCGTGCGATCAACCGTTCGAACGCCACCGCACCGGGGGTGGTGCGCGCGTTTACCATTTTGAATGCCGAAAGTCTGCTCGACACCCAACCGGCGTGGGCGTGGTTCCAGGAGCGTTATGCGGGGATCCAGCGGCGCTTGCAGGGGCAGTTTGCCGACCTGGTCGCAGCGGGGGAGGTGCGCAGCGATGTGGACATCGCCGGGCTGGTGGAAGAAATCCTGGCCATGATGGACGGCCTGCAGATCCAGTGGCTGCGCTTTCCGGAGCAGGTGGACCTGGTGGCGCGGTTTGACAGCTACATCGCACGGGTCGAGGCAGCCATCAGAACCTGAGTCGAACACAGTCAACATGTGGGAGGGAGCAAACCCCCTCCCACAAGGATCAGTTGCCGGTGGCACTGCCCTGGCTGCTGTCATCGCTCATGTCATAGCCATCACCGTCGCTGGTGCCGCTATCCCCTTCATTTTGATGCAGCACACCGCCGGTCTTCACCGTCGATTCACGCAGCGTCGAGTTGAGCGCCGAGCGCGGCAGCGGGTTGCTCGTGGTGGTCGACAGTTCCTGGCGGAACGGGTTGACCAGCTTGGCGTTCAGGCGAATATCCTGGGACGACGCGCCCACCGACAGGTTGAAACTGTCGGCATCCACGACCCATTGCTTGCTCGCCACGTCGTAGTAGGCCAGCGAGCGATCGTTGAGCTCGATGGTCACGCGCTTGCTCTCGCCCGGCTTGAGGAACACCTTCTTGTAGCCCTTGAGTTCCTTGATCGCACGTTCGACTTTCGGGTTGTTCTGGCCCACGTACAACTCGGCCACTTCGGCGCCCGCGACCTTGCCGGTGTTGGCCAGGTCGAACGACACCTTGATCGGCGCACCGGCCACCGCCACCCCAGGGGTCACGCTGATGTTGCTGTAGCCGAAGGTGGTGTACGACAAGCCGTAGCCGAACGGGTAGAGCGGCTTGATGCCCTTTTTCTCATAGCCGCGATAGCCCAGGAACAGGTCGTCCTTGTAGCTCATCTCGGCCAGGGTTTCCTGGTTGTCAAACTTGGGGAAGGTCGCGTAGATCGGGTTGTCTTCGATGTTGCGCTCGATGCTGATCGGCAGCTTGGCCGACGGGTTGACCTTGCCCAGCAGGATCTCCGCCAAGGCCTGGCCGCCGTTCTGCCCAGGGTAGAACGCATGCAGCGCGGCCGGTACCTGGTCGATCCAGTCGCTCATCTTCAGGCCGGTGCCGCCGTGCAGGGTAACCACGGTATTCGGGTTGACCTTGGCGATGCTCTGGATCAGCAGGTTCTGGTACTCGGGCAGGTCGAAGCTGTGGTCGAAGCCTTCACCTTCGTATTCATTGCTGTTACCGGCCGCGACCAGTACCGCGTCGTACTTGGCCAGGTCCTGCGGTGCCACCAGCGAGGCCCAGCTCATCTGCACGCCGACCAGGCCGCCCATGGTCGAGAGGTAGCCGTTGCGGCGTGAATATTCCAGCTTGATGTCGACCGGTTTGCCGGCTTCCAGGTTGACCTTGGCAAACACCGGGATGGTCGGCGGAATGCTGTTGTTCGGCAGCGGCTTACCGTCGCCGTTGTCGAGGACTTTCTTGCCGTTGACGTAGAGGCGCACGGCGCCGTCGGCACGCACCTTGAACACCTGCTCGCCGCTGACCGTCGGGGTGATCTGGCCGCTGTAGCGGATCGAAGTGGCGGCGGTATCGCCGTTCACCGGCAGGCTGTCGGTGGACCAGTCCAGGTCGACATGGGTGTCGGTGCGGCTGGCGGCCGGGTCGCCGGACCAGTTGGTGTTGCTGAAGAACTCGGTCTTCAAGCCTTTGACGCTGTTGCCATTGCTGTCGGCATGGGTCCAGGTCGAGGTGGCCGGGTCCAGGGACAGCCCGTCGATGAAATCGACCTTGGCGCCCGGCGCCAGTTGCTGCAAGCCGCTCAGCTCACTGATGTAGTTGGCGGCCATGACGTTGGCGCTGCCAAAACCGGTAGGCGGCGCGTACTTGGCCAGGGTGCCGACCACGGCGATGCGCTTGACCTTCTTGGCGTCCAGCGGCAGCAGGCTGTTCTGGTTTTTCAGCAGCACGATGCCTTCGCGCGCGGCGTTCAGGGCCACGCGGTTGCTGGTGGCGCTGTTCATGTTGTGGCTGGTCAGCGGCGTCTTGCTGTCGAACTTGTACAGGTAGATCTGCTTGAGGATGCGGCGCACCTTGTCATCGATGGTCGCGCTGCTCAGCTCGCCGCTGTCCAGGTACGGCTTGAGGATGGTGCTGTTCATCTGGTAGCCCATCATGTCCAGGTCGGTGCCTGCCTGGGCCGCCGGCAAACCGTCGACCACCGCGTTGTAGTCGCTCTGCACGAAGCCCGGGTAGCCCCATTCGGTCTTGAGGATGTCACGCATCAGGTGCTTGTTCTGGCACGCGAACTCGCCGTTCACCTTCTGGAAGGCGCACATCATCATTGCGACCTTGCTGTTCTTCGAGGCGGACTCGAACGGCGGCAGGGTCATCTCGCGCAGCACGCGCTCGCTGATGATTTCATCGAGGTGGAAGCGGTTGCTTTCCTGGTCGTTGGCGGCGAAATGCTTGGCGTTGGCCCACACGCCACGGGACTGAATGCCGTTGATCAGCGCCGGCCCCAGGCTGGCGCCAAGGAACGGATCTTCACCGGACAAGTACTCGAACGCCCGGCCGCTGTACGGCATGCGGTACAGGTTCACCCCAGGCCCGGTGACGAACTGATAGCCGCCACTGGCGGTGTCATAGCCCAGGGCGCGGCCCAGGTCGATGGCGCGACGCGGGTTCCAGCTGGCGGCCAGGTTCGGCCCCGACGGATAGACCACGCCCTGGGCGTTGCCTTCGCTGGTGTAGCGCACGCCCACGCCGCCATCGGCGCCGTGGATCTGCGGGATGCCGTACTGGGTCAGTGGCTTGACGTCCCAGCCCCCGGTGCCGCCGATGTAGGCGAGTTTTTCTTCCATGGTCATCTTCGCCAGGGTCTTGTCCGCAGCTTTTTCCGCGCGGCTTACCCGACCTTCATCCAGGGCAGGACTGGTGGCCGCATGCACCTGGGACACGGCCAGTGCCAGCAGGGCGAATGCCGACTGTGCACCGATCATTTTGCGTTTATTCATGGGTCTCTCCGACAACAGTTCAGTAAACATGGCGCGCCGAGAAGTGCGAGTTGCACCGCACCTCGTCACTTTTTTCTGGGCAATAGTTGCCCGTGATCGCAATTTTTAACCGATGGCTAATTGCAACTATTTGGCGAATTTCGCAGTTTTATTAGTGTAAAAATTGTATTGGTTATTGTTGTGGGTAGTGTCTAAGCGATATCACGATATGGCATTTTGAACCGCGAAAACCGCATAATTAAGGCAATTCTTGCGCTTGGAAGTCAAACAAAAGCTAATTTTTGCGTGAAATAAGAAATAATTTCTTACGTTCAGGAACTAAGACTAAACCTACCAGTCGATTGGTTTAAGGAAATTTGTCGAGTCATGGCCAACTAGTGGCATTGCTCGATAGTTCTAAAGTGCCATGTTTACACAAGCTGTCATACACAACGCTTTGGTGTAGGGTCTTGATCGAGTTCAAGGCGCCACTTGGGCTATCTGCTGTTTTTGATCTGGAGAAAGTTGATGAAGATTTCCCTGTTGGGTGCCGGTGTTGTTCTGGGTGTTGCGCTAAGTGGCGCGGCGATGGCGGCGGAGTCCACCGACGCCGATGCGAAATCCGGGGCTGCCGATTCCACAGTGTTGACCCAGGCTCACGATGCCAAGGCGGTTAAAAAGCAGAAGGCTGAAACCACCAAGGGTGGGCGGCCGCTGAGCAGCAGCCAGGCCGCGCCGAAGACCTCGAACTAACGGGGAA
Organism: Pseudomonas sp. SJZ103; assembly: GCF_007828335.1. Classification (NCBI taxonomy): domain Bacteria; kingdom Pseudomonadati; phylum Pseudomonadota; class Gammaproteobacteria; order Pseudomonadales; family Pseudomonadaceae; genus Pseudomonas; species Pseudomonas sp. SJZ103. Next base: position 124,266 of record NZ_VIUN01000004.1, on the reverse strand, counting down.
ATGCGCTCCCCTGTGGGAGGGGGCAAGCCCCCTCCCACAAGAGTTTCCCATAGCCCTTAGAACATCGCCCCTCAGATTTTTACCCATGCCCAGCCCTTCAACGCCCATCGATGCCTGCCAACTGCACATCCCGCACACCGAACAGGTCTGCGCGTGGCTGATGCAACACGCTGGGTTGAAAACCGTTGACCTGGAGCGTGCCCGGCGCCTGTCCCAGGAGGGCGGTGACACCGAATTACTGGGTCTGCTCACGCGCCTGGGGCTGGTTTCCGAAGTGGAACTGGCCCGTGCCTGGGCCGACCTGCTCGGCGCACCGCTGCTGTTGGCCGATGCTGCGCCGCCGCTGCTGGACCCATTGCCGGTATTGACCGAGCGTTTCATGCGCCACTATCAAGTGGTGCCCATGGGCTGGAGCCAGGGCGGCCTGCGGGTGCTGGCGGCCAACCCGTCGCTGGTCTACCCGTTCCAGGCCATGGCCTATGCCTGCGGCGTGCCGGTGTGGCTGGCGGTAGGGCCGCGCAACGAAGTCGAAACCCTGATCGAGCGTTACTACGGCCAGGGCCGTTCGGCCATGGGCACCCTGATCGAAAACCTCGACGAGCAGGGCGGCGCCCTCGAAGACATCGAACACCTCAAGGACATGGCCTCCGAAGCGCCGGTGATTCGCCTGGTCAACCTGATCCTGCAGCGAGCAGTCGAGAATCGCGCCTCGGACATTCATATCGAACCCTTCGAAAACCAGCTCAAGGTGCGCTACCGCATCGACGGCGTGCTGCACGAAGCCGAAGCCCCACCGTCCAGTTCTTCGGCGGCAGTGATTTCGCGGGTGAAGATCATGGCGCGCCTGGACATCGCCGAGCGGCGCCTGCCCCAGGACGGGCGCATTATGCTGCGCATCCAGGGCAAGGAGCTGGACTTGCGGGTGTCTACCGTGCCCACCAGTTTTGGCGAATCGGTGGTCATGCGTTTGCTCGACCGCCAGACCGTGCAGTTCGATTTCCAGAGCCTGGGCTTTGATGGCCAGCGCCTGGAAACCTTCCTCGAAGTGCTCGAACGGCCCCACGGCATCCTGCTGGTGACCGGGCCCACCGGCTCGGGCAAGACCACCACCCTGTACACCGCGCTGTCGCGGCTCAATACCGCCGAGCGCAAGATCATCACCGTCGAAGACCCGGTGGAATACCAGCTTGAGGGCATCAACCAGATCCAGGTCAAACCGGCCATCGGCCTGGACTTCGCCGGCGCGCTGCGCTCCATCGTGCGCCAGGACCCGGACGTGATCATGATCGGTGAAATCCGCGACCTGGAAACCTGCCGCATCGCGATCCAGTCGTCCCTCACCGGCCACCTGGTGCTCTCCACCCTGCACACCAACAGCGCGGCGGCGAGTATCACGCGCTTGCTGGACATGGGCGTCGAAAGCTACCTGATTGCCTCGACAGTCAACGGCATCCTCGCCCAGCGCCTGGTGCGGCGTCTGGACCCGGCCACCCGCGAAGCCTTCGAAGCCCCTGCGGAGTTGATTGCCGAACACGGCCTCGACCGGTTTACCGAGCAGCGCCCGATCATGCTTTATCGCCCCCGCGCCGATGCGCCGGGCGGTGGCTACCACGGCCGCAGTGCGATCACCGAACTGCTGGTGATGAACGACGAACTACGCAGCTTGTTGATGCGCCAGGCCGACGCCGCCACCCTCGAACAGGCCGCCCGCCGTGGCGGCCTGCGCACTCTGCATGAAGAAGGCCTGCGCCAGGCCGTGGCCGGTGTCACGTCACTTGAAGAAGTGCTGCGCGTCACCCGGGGAGAGGGCGCATGAGCCTGTTCAAATACCGCGCCCTCGACAGCCAGGGCCAGGCGCAAAACGGCACCCTCGAAGCCAAGGACCAGGACGCCGCCGTCGCCGCGCTGCACAAGCGCGGCTTGTTGCTGTTGCAGATCGAGGTGGCGGGTGCCCAGGGCCTGCGCAAGGCCTTCGGTCGGGGCCAGTTGAACGGTGCGGCGCTGGTCAGTTTCACTCAACAGTTGGCCACCCTATTGGGGGCTGGCCAGCCGCTGGAGCGCTCTCTGGGCATCCTGCTCAAGCAGCCCGGCCAGCCGCAGACCCGTGCGTTGATCGAGCGCATACGCGAACAGGTCAAGGCCGGCCAGCCGTTATCCAAGGCGCTGGAGGCGGAGGGCGGCCAGTTCTCGCCGCTGTACTTGAGCATGGTCCGCGCCGGCGAGGCGGGCGGCGCCCTCGAAGACACCCTGCGCCAGCTCAGCGACTACCTGGAGCGCAGCCAGTTGCTCAGGGGCGAAGTGATCAACGCGCTGATCTACCCGGCGTTCCTGGTGGTCGGCGTGCTCGGTTCGCTGGCCTTGCTGCTGGCCTACGTGGTGCCGCAGTTCGTGCCGATCTTCAAGGACCTGGGCGTGCCGATTCCGCTGATCACCGAGGTGATCCTGGGCCTCGGCCAATTCCTCGGGGCCTACGGCCTGGCGGTGCTGGCCGGGTTGATTGTCGGCGCATGGACCCTGGCCGCGCGGTTGCGCGATCCCCAGCGCCGCGAACGCTATGACCGCCGCGTGCTGGGCATCCGCATCATCGGCCCGTTGCTGCAACGGGTCGAAGCCGCCCGTTTGGCCCGCACCCTCGGCACGCTGCTGAGCAACGGTGTGGCGCTGCTGCAAGCGCTGGTGATTGCCCGCCAGGTCTGCACCAACCGCGCCCTGCAAGCCCAGGTCGCCCAGGCCGCCGAGTCGGTCAAGGGCGGCGGCACCCTGGCCAGCGCCTTCGGCAGCGAGCCGCTGCTGCCTGATCTGGCGTTGCAAATGATTGAAGTCGGCGAACAGGCCGGCGAACTCGACAGCATGCTGCTCAAGGTCGCCGAGGTGTTCGACGTCGAAGCCAAACGCGGCATCGACCGCCTGCTCGCCGCGCTGGTGCCGTCCCTGACCGTGGTCATGGCGGTGCTGGTGGCGGTGATCATGCTGGCGATCATGCTGCCGCTGATGAGCCTGACCAGCAATATATGAACCCTTAAGGAAACACGCTGATGCGCCATACCCGATTCAAGCCCGCCCGCCGCCAGGGCGGTTTTACCTTGCTGGAAATGCTCGCCGTGATCGTGCTGCTGGGCATCGTCGCGACCATCGTGGTACGCCAGGTCGGCGGCAATGTGGACAAGGGCAAATACGGCGCGGGCAAGGCCCAGCTGGCCAGCCTGAGCATGAAGATTGAAAGCTACGGCCTGGACGTCGGCTCGCCGCCCAAGACCCTGCAGCAACTGGTCGACAAGCCGGGCAACAGCGCCGGTTGGGCCGGGCCGTATGCCAAACCGTCGGACCTCAAGGACCCGTTCGGCCATGCCTTCGGTTATCGCTTCCCCGGTGAGCACGGTGCGTTCGACCTGATTTTCTACGGCCAGGACGGCCAGCCCGGCGGCGAAGGCTACAGCGCCGACCTGGGCAACTGGGAATAACCCACGACCATGGCCAACGCCCAACGCGGCTTTACCTTGATGGAAATGCTGGTGGTGATCGTCTTGATCAGCATCGCGGCCGGGTTGGTAGGGTTTGGCCTGCAACAAGGCCTGCGCGCCGCCAAAGAGCGCCAGGCCGTCGGGCAGGTGGTCGAGGCATTGCGCAGCACCCGGGCGCGGGCAATTGTCAGTGGCACCACCGAAAGCACCGTGTTCGATTTGCGCAACCTCAGCGTGCAGGCGCCGGGCCGTCCGAAAAAGTATTGGCCGGCCGGGCTGCAAGTGACCCTGCACACCGCCGAGCAAGCCGGCGCTGCGGTGGATTTCTACCCCGATGGCAGCTCCACCGGCGGCCACGTGTTGCTGGCCAACGGCAGTCGGCGTTGGCGTATCGACATTGGCTGGCTGACCGGCAGCGTGCAGTCCAAGGCCTTGCCATGAAGCGCCAGGCGGGTTTTACCCTGCTGGAAATGCTCGCCGCGCTGACGCTGATGGCGATCTGTAGCACGGTGCTGCTGGTCGCCTTCGGCCAGAGCGCACGCTCGTTGTTGCAGGTGTCCCACAGCGACCGCCTGACCCATGCCGCCTTGAGTGTGATGGATCAGGAAGGCATGGGCCCGTTGGCCAGCGGCACACGCCAGGGCGAGTTGGACGGTATCGCCTGGCAACTGCGCATCGCCCAGCAGCCCAGCCGCGTCGGCCAGGCGCATCTGTTTCGCCTGGACCTGACCGTCAGCGAAGGCCCGCGCCAGGCCAGTTTCAGCACCTTGAAACTGCGCGCTGCCGGCGTCGGGGCCGGCTTGTGAAGGCGCGTCAGCAGGGCTTTACCTTGCTTGAGATCATGATCGTACTGAGCCTGCTCGGGGTGTTGCTGACCCTGGTCGGCGGCGCCTTGCTGGGGGCCAATCGCGCCGTGCTCAAGGCCCAGCGCTACACGGTCAGCCTGGATGAAATGCGTGCCGCGCAGCAGTTTTTGCGCACGGCCATCAGCGAGGCGTTACCGCTGGATGTGACCGAGGATGACAGCCAGACCGATGGCTTTTTTGCCGGTGGGCCGCAGCGTATGCAGTTTGTCGCGACCTTGCCGGGTGTGCTCGGCGGCGGTATCCAGCGCTTCACCTTGGAGTTGGTGGGGCCCGAATCGCAGCGCGACTTGCAGGTGGCGTTCGCGCGGTTTGAGTCTGAGGCACTGGTGAGTGTTCCGGCGGCGCGCAGTGAGCCGCAGGTGTTGTTGAAGGATGTCGAGGACCTGCAATTCAGCTATCGCGGCGTGTCGCCCAAGGGCCAGGCCACCGGCTGGATCAGTACGTGGCCGTGGACCAAGCGCCTGCCTTACACGGTGCGGATCGACGCACGGGTGAATGGCCCGGTGCCGTGGGTAACCCAGGTGGTTGCCTTGCGCCTGAACCTGTCCGGCGGGGCGCCCGAATGATCCGGCATCAACGCGGCGTGGCACTGCTGCTGGTGCTGTGGGTGCTGGCCTTGCTCAGCCTGTTGCTCGGCGGCCTGGCCGGCTGGGTGCAACTGGAAACCCGCCAGGCCGCCTGGCACCGCCAGCATACCCAGGCGGTGCTGGCGGCCGAGGCCGGGGTGGCGTTGGCGATGCAGGCCGTGGCGGACCCGTTGCAGCGCAAGCAGTGGATTGCCGACGGGCGTGAAATTCCGCTGGTGTTCGACGATGCGCAGCTGCACGTCAGCCTGCACAGCGAGCGCGGCAAGTTGTATTTGAACAGCGCCGAGGTGGGTGATTTTGCCCGCCTGGCCCTGGCCTGCGGTGCGACCCAGGCCCAGGCCAACCAACTCGCCAGAGCCCTGGAGGTGCGGCGTAACCAGGGCCTGGCGCCGTTTCGGGTGGTGGAAGAGGTGCGCCAACTGCCGGGCATGACCCAGGCGCTGTACAGCGAGCTGGTGCCCGAGATCAGCCTGTGGAGCGGCCTGGACCGGCCCGATCCGGCATTCGCCAGTGCCTTGATGCGCCGCGCACTGAACCTGCCGCACCAGAGCGCGGTGGGTGCCGATCCCGGCGACGTGCTGGTGGTCAGCAGCCGTGCCCAACGCCCCGGCGGTTACCACGCCCAGGTGCAAGCCACCGTGTTATTGAGCCCCGCGCAAGGCAGCGCACAACCTTATCGAGTCCTACGTTGGCAAGAATGAACGAACAGTTAACCGCACGGTTTCAGGCGCTGGCGCAGCCCATCATCCAGCGCTGGCGCGGCAGCCTGCTGCAACTGGGCTGGCGCCTGTGGCTCAAGGAGCTGCGTGGCTGCCTGCCGGCGTGGTTGTCGTTTGCCGATATTCCCGAGCATGTCTACGCCTGGCCGCTGACCGCGCCGGTCGAAAAGCTGCCTGGCGAAGCGCGTCAGGTGCTGGTGCTGCCGCCTGAAACAGTGTTGGTGCAAACCCTGCAATTGCCCCCGGCGGCGGCGCGCAACCTGTCGACGGTGGTCGGCTATGAACTGGACCGCTTCACGCCGTTCGACGCCGCCCAGCTGTACTTTGTCGCGCGCCAGGAGCGCCGTACCCCCAAGCACCTGCACGTCACGCTGGTGGCGATCCTGCGTGAGCGCCTCGACCAGATCCTCAATGACTGCGCGGCCCTCGGCTTGCAGCCCCATGCCGTGGATGTCGCCGATAGCGCAGGCAAACCCATGGGCATCGACTTGCTGCCGGCGCCGTTGCGTCCCCGCCAGCGTCCCCAGGGCAAGGGCCTGCAACGCAGCCTGCCGTGGTTGTGCGGCGCCTTGCTGATTGCGGCGATGCTGCTGTGGCTCAACGACCGCCAGCGCGTACTCGATGCCATGCAACACAGCGTGCGCGAGCAGAAAGCCCAGGTCGCCGAGATCCAGGCCCTGCGCCAGCAACTGCTCAATACCCGTGGCGCCGCCCAGTACCTGATTCGCCGCAAGGCTGCCCAACCGCCGTTGGCGGCGCTGCTCAACGAGCTGACCGCGTGCCTGCCCTCGGACACCTGGCTCGACCAGTTGGAAGTCAATGACGGCGCCGATGTGTCCTTCTCCGGGCAGAGCGCCAAGGCCAGTGCCTTGATCACCCGGATCAAGGGCTGCCACAGCCTGGAAAACGCCCAGTTCGAAGGGGTGATCCAACCCGATGCGCAAACCGGCAAGGATCAATTTTCCTTGCGCGCCCACCTGCACCAGGAGGCCGCTGATGCGCCGACCACTGACACCCCGTGAGCGCCGTGGCGCGGCCCTGATCGCCCTGGCCCTGGTGCTCGGCGCTGGTTACTGGCTGTTGATCGACAGCTGGTTCGCCGGCCCGTTGCGCTCCATGGGCGAGCAAGCCGAGCAGCTGCGTGAACAGCAGCAACGCTACGCCGGTGTGTTGCGCCAGGGCGACAGCCTGCGCCAGCAACTGGAGCAAGCGCGGCAGGACCCGGCCAGCAGCACCAGCCTGTTGCCCGGCGACGACCCGAGTGCGGTGGCGGCGGACCTGATGCAACGCATCGCCGACCTGATCAACAGCCGCGCGGGCCTCGGTGGCGGTTGCAGCCTGACCCAGCGCATGCCCATCACTCCGGAGCAGGACGACGCCGAGCCCTATCGCCAGGTCAAGGTCAGCCTGACCCTCAATTGCGCCATCGAACCCTTGACCGCGATCCTGCATGAGCTGGAGTACCAGCGGCCGTTTCTGTTCGTCGATGAGATGAGCATCCGCCGCCCACCGAACGCCCCCGCCAGCGGCGGCGCCGGGCAACTGGTGGTGCACTTGTTGGTGCGCGGTTACCTGCAACCGGCCTCCGCCCGGCAGGTGCAACGATGATCAATGCATTGCGTCCCCTGGAATGGCTGTTGCTCGGTGTGGCCGGGCTGTTGGGCCTGCTGATGGTCGGCATCCTCAGCAGCATCGGCGATGCGCCGCAGTGGTTGCCGGCGCCGGACCCCGATGCGCGCGCCAACACCGCCGCCAAGGTGCTGGTGGCGCCGAGCGCGACCCTCGAAAGCCTGGCCGGCACCTGGCAAGCGCCACTGTTCAGCCCCGACCGCAGCCCCGACCGTGCGGTGGGCCAAGCCGCCGTCTCCAGCCTGTCGAGCCTGGTGCTGACCGGGATCGTCCTCGACGGCGACCTGCGTGTGGCGCTGCTCAAGCGTGCCGATGGCCCACCGCTCAAAGTCCACCAGGGCCAGACCCTGCCCAACGGCTGGCGCCTGGAACACCTGACGCCCCGCGATGCCCGCTTTGTACTCGACGGCCGTACTCAAATCCTGAGCCTGCGGGCCCTGCGTTTGCCGCCGCCGTCCACCACACCCCCGATTACCCTTCCTCACGAGTCCACCCCTTGATCGATACCTTCCCTGGCGCCTTGCGCACCACCGCGTTGTGCCTGGCCACCGCCGTTTCCCTCGGTGGCTGCGGCACATTTCCCGAGCATCTCGACCCGGACGAGGCCCTGCTGCATGAGGCGATGCAGGGCACCGGTTCGCAACGCCCACCCGTGGACCCGGCCAGCGAACAGGCACCGGTCGACAGCGGCCAACCCCAGGCGAAGACCCCGCCCCAGCGCCAGTTGATACGCGGCAATCAGCAGTTCGTGCGCCAACCGGCAGCGGTCTCGGCCGCCAAGGAGGAGGGCAGCGGCGACATCGTGTTCAACTTCTCCGATCAACCGATCGAAGCAGTGATCAACAGCGTCATGGGCGACCTGCTGCACGAGAACTACAGCATCGCCCAGGGCGTGAAGGGCAATGTCAGCTTTTCCACGTCCAAGCCGGTGAACAAGCAGCAGGCCTTGTCGATTCTGGAGACCCTGTTGTCGTGGACCGACAACGCCATGATCAAACAGGGCAACCGGTATGTGATCCTGCCGGCCAATCAGGCCGTGGCGGGCAAGCTGGTGCCGGAGATGCGCGTGTCGCAGCCGTCCAGCGGTTTGTCGGCACGCCTGTTTCCGTTGCGTTATATCTCGGCCACCGAGATGCAGAAACTGCTCAAGCCGTTCGCCCGCGAGAATGCCTTCCTGCTGGTGGACCCGGCGCGCAATGTGCTGAGCCTGGCCGGCACCCCCGAAGAACTGGCCAATTACCAGGACACCATCGACACCTTCGACGTGGACTGGCTCAAGGGCATGTCGGTGGGCGTGTTCGGCCTGCAACGCGCGTCGGTGGCCGAGCTGATGCCCGAACTGCAAAAAATGTTCGGCCCCGACAGCGGCATGCCCCTGGCGGGCATGGTGCGTTTCTTGCCCATCGAGCGGACCAACTCGGTGGTGGCGATCTCGTCGCAGCCGCAGTACCTCAGCGAAGTCGGCGACTGGATCCACACCATCGACGAAGGCGGCGGCAACGAGCCGCAGATGTACGTCTACGACGTGCGCAACATGAAGGCCACCGACCTCGCCAAGTACCTGCGCCAGATCTACGGCACGGGCGCGATCAAGGACGACACCCCGGCCAAGGTCGCCCCCGGTTTGCGCACCGCGACCCTGTCCTCGCCGGGCACCAACAGCACCTCCGGCAGCACGCCGGGTGGCCTGAGCAACAACCTCAATGGCAACCCACTCGCTGCTGAGGACGAGGAGCAGGAGCCCGACGCCGAGCAGGACACCGCTGAGCAGGGTGCGAGCGAAGACGCCCCGGCTAAAAGCCTCGACGCCGGCACCCGCATCACCGCGCAAAAAAGCAGTAACCAACTGCTGGTCCGCACCCGCCCGGTGCAGTGGAAAGAGATCGAGTCGGCGATCAAACGCCTCGACAACCCACCGCTGCAAGTGCAGATCGAAACGCGCATCCTCGAGGTCAAGCTCACCGGCGAACTGGACCTTGGCGTGCAGTGGTACCTGGGCCGCCTGGCGGGCAATTCCACCAGCACCACCGTGGGCAACACCGCCGGCAGCCAAGGCGCGTTGGGCGGCGGCGGGGCAGGGTTGGGCGCGACGGATTCGTTGTTCTACTCCTTCGTCAGCTCCAACCTGCAAGTGGCCCTGCACGCTCTCGAAACCAACGGCCGCACCCAGGTGCTGTCGGCGCCGTCGCTGGTGGTGATGAACAACCAACCGGCGCAGATCCAGGTGGGCGACAACATCCCGATCAGCCAGACCACGGTTAACACGGGCACCTCCGACACCACCTTGAGCAGTGTTGAATACGTGCAGACCGGGGTGATCCTCGACGTCGTGCCACGCATCAACCCGGGGGGCTTGGTGTACATGGACATTCAGCAGCAGGTCAGCGATGCCCAGGACCAGCAGGCGTCCAGCAACGACACCCAGGCCAACCCGCGTATCTCCACGCGCTCGGTATCCACCCAGGTCGCGGTGCAGAGTGGGCAGACGGTGTTACTGGGCGGGTTGATCAAGCAGGACAACGCGGAGAGCGTCAGTGCGGTGCCTTACCTTGGGAAAATTCCGGGGTTGCGCTGGTTGTTTGGCAATACCAGCAAGTCCAAGGACCGCACGGAATTGATTGTGCTGATTACCCCGAGGGTGATTACCAGCAGCAGCCAGGCGCGGCAGGTGACGGATGACTATCGCCAGCAGATGCAGTTGTTGAAGCCGGCGAACTGAAGGGCCGCGGGGAAAAATGTGGGAGGGGGGGCTCCCGATGGGGGAGTGTCAGTTGATGCATCTGGTGGCAAGGCACTGGTGCAGTTGGGGCGGCCGTTCAACTGCTACGACTTCAGCCAGTACCCGCTGGATGACCGTTGCGGATGAGATTGAGCGTTGGTTTGTGGAAGGGGCCGACAAGTGGGCAGAGCAAGGCCAGTGCATAGAGATAGGTGTTGGGCGGGCGCCTGCACTAGTCCGGCGTTACTCCTGCAACTGCAACGCCTGCTGCTTGAGCTGGCGTTTCTGCGCGAACGGCAGCTTTTCATCATCCCCATAGGGCGCGCTGTACCAGTTGCCATAGGTCGGGTTGGGCAGCAAAAACCAGCGCTGCCCGAGCCAGTTCACATAGGGTTCGACCGCCTTGCGCTGGGCCTCGAGGGTGTTGTGTTCGGCCTGGACGAAATCCCCCAGGGAATCACCGGCCATCAACAGCACGCGAGCCTGGCTGGCGACCCATTGGCGGCGGCAGTTCTTGCCGTAGCCGGCGCTTTCGCAGTGCCCGGTAGGCGTGCTGGCGGCGAGCACCTGTTGATTGCTCTCCACCGGAAAACCGCGCAGGCGCAGGTTGGCCACAGTGGCCGCGACCTGGCTGTGTTCGCGGTTGGTCAGGTAGTAAACCGTGATGCCTTTTTGTTGTGCCGCTTGCAGGAACGCCACGGCACCGGGGAGGGCCTGGGCATTCGCCTGGTCGACCCAGGTGTTCCAGCGGTCGTAGCCATACACCTGGTTATTGATCACGTCGCGGGCATTGAGCGGCACGTTGTCCAGCAGGGTTTCATCAATGTCTACCACCACCGCCGGCGGCAGGCCGCTGAGGTTGCGTGGGGGGAAGGGCAGCGCGTCCCAGCGGGGATCGGCCAGCGCCACGTCGAGCTGGCGGGTGGCATTGGCGAAGACCTGGCGATAGATCAACTCGTGTTCGATGGAGGTCTGGGTCCAGAGTACGGCGTCGAGCTGGTCGTTGGCCGGCGGCGTTTGTTGACAGCCTGCCAGCAGGCACAGGCTGGCGAAAATCAGGGGTCGCATGCAGAGGTCTCGCAGGGAAAGGGCGCGTGGGCGGCACATTAGCCTAATCCCGCGTTGATGCACCACCGTCTTCAGCCTGGGCGCCGATGACTACTAAAACAGCCCGCCGTGGGTGATGCACGGCGGGCTGCTTTTTTACTGCGCTCTGTACTGGGGGCGCAGAGCCTCGTCAATCATCCAGTGCGGTTGGCCAGTCCAGATGCGTCTCGGTTTCCGTCAGCAACGGCTGCTCGCCATCGATCAACGGCCGCAACAGCGCATGAAACATCATATCCCCCAGGAACGGCAGCGGGTCGCGCCTGGCCATCAGCTCGGCGAACACACGGCCAAATGGCAGCGCCCCGGCTTCGGCGAGGTAGGTCAGGGCCAGGCGTTCGGTCAGCGACAGGCCGTCCTGGGTGCCCGGCAGTTCCTGCAACTGACGTAACAGCGCCGGGGCCAGCAAAGGCAGGGCGGGGTGTTTACCATGGGCAAGCTTCGCCAACTTCGTCGGTGAGCTGTCGCAATAGGCCGACCAGGCCTGTTTGGCCAGTTGCACCGCATCGTCACCGATCAAGCGCCGCTGTGGCCATAGCCACGCCAATACATCGGGCGCCAACTGGCCGATACCGATAAAACGCTCGACACCGGGGATACGATCCACCTCGATCAGCTCCAGCTTGGGCGGCATCTGCTCCAGGCCGGCCAGGGCACGGATCAGGAACAACTGGTCATAGGCGTCCGCCTCGCACCACAGCACGCTGTGCTCGGCGCTGGCCAAGGAGTGGAGCTGATCGTATTCATCGTCGACGCGGCGCGTGACGTCCGCTGCGGGCAGGGCAAAGGTCTGGCTGATGAAAGCGCTGCGCAGGGCGCGGAATTCTGCGGTGGGTACGTCGCGCACCGGGCCCATGCATAGCGGGTCGCTCAGCATGTGGAAGTGGCCCTTGAACCCGGCAATCTGAAGGCTATGGGCAATGTCATTGCCGCAGCGCCAGTGGGTGGTGCGTGCTTCGTCGCTGGCGGCAAAGTCGGGATGGCGGGCGGCGAAGTCAATGGCGTCGACATGGGCCTTGAGCTTGGGCCAACTGCTGAAACCCAGTTGCCTGGCGATCTCCCACTGAGCCTGGGACAGGGTGGCGCTGGGGTCCTGGGTTTTCAGCTGCCGCAACAATTCCTTGGCGCGCTTGCGCTGCTGCTCAAGGTTGAGACGGCCATCGGTGTTGGAGGATACAGGGCGTTGCGACATACGATCTCCTTGCACAAACCTTTTCCGCTTTAAGGTTGGGAGTCGTAGAAATGAGGTGGAGCCTGACTGTCTTGGGCGCAGCCCTTTCCGCGGAAGGTGGCGTAGAGAGCGCCAGGCGGGAAATATAGGCACTGCGGCGTTTGATTGCAAATCAGGCTTGGGATCAAAGCCGTACTCTTTTTGGGGTTGGTACGGGATTAAATGTGGGAGGGGGATTTGCCCCCATGTCAGTCAGTGAAGACGTAGAAAGGGCCAAAAGTAACCTGTGGTGAGGGAACAAGCGCCCTCGCCACAGGTACGCTGTTCTGGATTATTTGTCCTTGCGTGCATCCATGGTTTTCTGGTGCTCGGCCAGGAACGGCTGCTCTGCCGGATCGAAGCGATCAATCCCGGCAGTAAAACGATGCCAGTACGGATACAACGGTTGGCGCCGTGTCACCGCTTCAATGCGCGCGAACTGTTCTTCGGTGAGTTTCAACTCTGTGGCCGCCAGGTTGTCGCGCAGATGCGCTTCAGTGCGGGCGCCGACGATCAGGGAGGTAATCCCTGGACGGTCCTTGAGCCAGGCCAGGCAGGTGCGCGCCACCGACACGCCCTGTTCATCGCCCACGGCGGCGAGGGTCTCGATGATGTCCAGCGCACGTTCCTGGTCATGTACGTAGGGTTCGGGCCAGCCGCTGCCCTGGCGGGTATTGGCCGGTGGCTGGTGCCCGCGGCGGGTGGAGCCGGTCAGGAGGCCTTCGCCCATCGGCCCCCACACCAGAGTGCCCACGTGCTGGTCCAGGGCCAATGGCAGCAACTCGTACTCGGCCTCGCGGGATTCCGGCGTGTAGTAGATCTGCTGGGTGATGGGCTTGAGCATGCCGTGCAATTCGGCCTTGCCGAGGGTTTTCATCATCTGCCAGGCAGTAAAATTGCTGGTGCCGAAGTAACGGATTTTCCCCGACCCTACCAACAGCCGCAGGGCTTCGAGGGTTTCCTCGATGGGGGTCATGCCGTCCCAATTGTGCAATTGGTACAGGTCGATATGGTCAGTGCCCAGGCGCTTCAAACTGGCCTCGCAGGCGCGAATCAGGTGGTAGCGCGAAGAGCCTGAGTTATTCGGGTTTTTGTCCACCGGGCTGCGGCCCTTGGTGGCCAGCAGGATATCGTTGCGCTTGTCGCCCAGGGCTTTGCCGACGACTTCTTCGGCCAGCCCATGGGAGTAGAGGTCGGCGGTGTCGACCATATTCACCCCGGCGTCGAACGCGATATCGAACATGCGCCTGGCCTGGGGCACGTCTACCGACCCGCATTTTTCAAACTCGGCGCGACCGCCAAAGGGCACGGTGCCGAGGATGATTTCGGATACCAGCAGGCCCGAATGGCCCAGTTGTCGGTATTGCATGTCGTCTCCTACTTAACGTTGAACCTGAAGTTCTGAACGACGTGGGTGACGATAGTTTGAATTTTTTCATGAAAACTTCCCGCGCGGGCCTCACCATTACGCCCAACAGGTTTTAAGAGGAACACCGCGTCCATGCGCGCACTGATCGAGACCCACGCCCTCACAAGGCAGCCGATTTTTTGACGAAGAACGCGTTGGACCTGTCGGGTGGCGAGGCCTAGGTGGTCTCGCTGATCCGCACCCTGCAACTCAACCCCGAGGTGCTGCTGGACGAACCCACCACCGCCCTCGACCCCACGACCTCGACCAGGCCCGGCGCATGAGCGACATCCACTGGCAGATGAGTGCCGGGGTGTTGAGCGAGGCGGCCCAGCCGTGAACTATCAGAACCTCACCGCCCTGGACATGGGCATCGCTGCTTCGCTGATCCTGGTCAACGGTGCGCACCGCGGTGCAACTGTTGGCCATCGGTTACCTGCTGGGATGGGTGTTCGAGTTCGCCTACTGGTATGTGGTACTGCCGTTGATGTGCGCAGTGACCCTGATCGCCGGGCTGTCGGCGGCGGGGCGTGGGCGTCGCACGTACCGTGGGCAAAGGGTCGACAGCATCCTAGTTCTTGCAGGGATTGTTTGCAGGAAAATCCTACACTCAGGTCGCTACTTCGAACTTGAAACTACCTATCCGTTCGGCTAGCTATTTGTCTGTGAAGTAATCTGTTAGCGTTCAAGTATTCTATGTCGAGGATAGGGGGCTTCAGAATGGAACTCGCAGATATTGGTGGTACGCCACTTATAGAGTTGAAAACACTCTCGATAAATGGCAACAAGGTTTTTTCTAAGTGTGAGTTTTTGAATCCCTCAGGAAGTCACAAGGACAGGACTTATCTAAATATTGTTAGCCGATTGGAAGAGGCCGGCGTCATTTGGCCGGGCATGACCTTGATAGATTGTTCTACCGGGAATGGTGGAGCAGCACTTGCGTGGATCGGAAGGCTAAAAGGCTAAAAGGCTATAAGGTTAAAATCTTTATGCCAGAAGGTATGACTGAGGAACGGAAAGCTCAAATACGCTCTTATGGGGCTGAAATAGTTGAAACGCCAAGAGAAGGTTTTTTATCAGAAGCCGTACTCCGAGCCAAACGTTATCAAGCGGAGAACTCGGCGAGAGAAAGTTATTTTCTGGATCAGTCCAGCAATTTATTGAACAGGCAAAGTTGGAAGGTCTGTGGTGAAGAAATAGTACGGGACCTGAAGGTGCATGGCGTAGTACCTGATTTTTTTGTTTGCTCGATAGGCACGGGTGGAACGTTTTCTGGTATTGCTGAGGTCTTGAAGCGAGAGTACAGCGAAATTAGAACCGTAGGGCTTGAAGTCAATAATTCTGCTCCATTGTTTGCAGAAAGGCATCACTTGGCTTTTGAACATCGCCCTCATAATTTAATGGGGCTCGGTGCCGGAGTCTTGTCAGCTAATACAATCTCTGAACTCGTTGATGAGGTCCGAGTGATTGAAGGCTCAGACGCATGGGCTCGAATGAAGCTCTTTATTGACGAAGAAAAAATCCCAATTGGCCCGACCTGTGGTGCGAACTTGCTGGTCTGCGATGAGTTTGCACGAACATTCCACAAAAAAAATATAGTCACCTTGTTTTTTGATAGTTCATGGAAGTACGCAAGTCGCTGGGATGGTGTTTATCCAGAATACAGTGAGGTGAATGATGTTACTTGAAGAGGTTTATAGGAATGCCAGAGTTGTGAACTCTGGTGCAGCATTGACTACCGTAAACGAGTTTACTGATCAAATTCCGGCATTAAGGCCGGAGGTATTAATGGAGGTGGCTCAAGAAATCGTTAGGCTCATGGATTTTAATGTTTCAAAAATTGTAACTGAAGAAGATAAAGGTGCTGCGCTTGCTACGACGGTCTCTTTGCTTACAGGTATTCCTATGGCAATGGCGAGATGGTATTCCTACAGTCTGGGGGTATCAATGAGCAGGTGGTTAATGTGCAGTCAGAGTATTTTCAAGGAAGTATGTATCTTAATGGCGTTAATGCTGGTGATCGCGTAACTATTATTGATGATACGTTGAGTACTGGTGGTGCAGTGATTGCGCTGGTCAATGCAGTGAAAGGTGCTGGTGGCGAATTAGTGGACGTTATTTGTGCCGTTGAAAAGGTGGGGAATAATGGCGCTGAAAAGGTTAAAAAACAAACGGGTATTGATGTGAAAACCATTATGAAAATAGTGGTTAGAGACGAAGGTGTGAACGTGATTTCATAGGTCGGTATTTTTTCGGTTGATAGATATGCTTAGGGTGGGCGTAATAATTGGCTTGGTGTTTTGCTTGCTCAGTGCAGCATTCGATGTGTATGTCGCTTATGTCACGCAATCGATCAATACGCTGATCGTTGTTTTTTATTGTTTTGCAACGTCGGCAGTGTTTTTTATCGTGTGCGCACTGTATCGCGATGCAGGTTCTTTGGTTTCAAAGTTTAGATCCTGTTGGCCGTTTGTCTTTATCGTCAATATTGCAGTTCTACTCAACTGGGGAGGCCTGTTTTACGCGTTGCGTTATTTAGAGCCAGCAGTGGTCGGAGTCGCCTCAGTAGCCTGCGGCCCAGCCTTCACGTTGATTATCTCGCTGCTGACTAAACGCGGTGCTAAGGCTGCCTTCGCAGATACGCTGGTTTCATGTCTGGTGCTCACGTCGGTAGGGATCATGTTGTTCAATTCATTTGCCGGTGACAGCGGTGTGGTCGCTACTACCGTGGAGGAGCGACTGTTGGGTATTGGCAGCGTCATGGTTTGCGCGTTGGGTACCGTCATTTACACGGTTTTCTCCAAGGAGATGTTCGCTCGCCATTGGTCTGTCCATGAAATACTGGCTGTCAGGAGCGTGGCGATGATTGGTGTCTGCGTCATCGCAATTCCTGCTTCCGAGGTGAGTTTTTCGCTCGACCGCGAATTGATTCTGCCGATGGTGGTTCTGGTTGTGATCGGGCATTTGTTGCCGATTTACCTGATTCAGAAAACCATCTACTACCTCACACCCATCCATGTCTCCCTGGTTTTGCTGACACTTCCTGTCTTTGTACTGTTACTCCAATACCTGGATACCAGAGTGGAGTTTTCCATGGCCAGTGTGGTGGCGGTCAGCGTCATTGTGTTGTTGCTTTCGGGTCGGGCGATGTATGCAATCAGGAAGGAGGCAACATGATTAGAGTGGTCGTGGTTGATGGTTTCTCTTCGGGAAAATTTGTGGCGAAGCGGTTGAGTGAAAAAGGTTGTGTGCTCATGCATGTGGCGTCAACGGGAGCCTTGGAGAGTTACTACTACAAGGGCTTCGATCCTTCGATTTATGAGCAGATGATTGTCAATAGCAATATGACGACTACCTTGGCGGGCGTCGAATGCTTCAAGCCTGACTTCATCATCGCCGGTGCCGAAACCGGTGTGCTCCTGGCTGACCTATTAAATGAAGGACTGCAACTGCCCTATCGTAATGACTTCGACAGGACCAATGCCCGCCGAAACAAGTACGACATGATTCAATGTGTCTCCCAGGCTCAGTTGCCCGCACCCCGACAGTTCGTTGCAGGCAGTTGGGCGTTAGCCGACGGCTGGATCAAAGACCATGGGCACTTTCCTGTCGTGGTAAAACCCCTCGACAGCGCAGGCGCCGATGGTGTGTTCATCTGCGCGGATAGGCAGGCCTGCGAGACTGCGGTGGGCAAGCTGTTGGGAGCAACGAATAAGTTGAACCTACCTAATACGCAGGTGCTGATTCAGGAGTACCTGGCGGGGACGGAATATGTGGTGAATATGGTTTCACTCAATGGTCAACAGCTTGTTACCGAGGTCGTGAGGTACCAAAAACAGCGCACAAAAGAGGGCGGCGTACTCTATGACATCGATGAGTTGATCGGACCTGACTCATCGGTTTACCCGGTGCTGGTGGATTACACTCGGGCAGTGGTGCGGTGTCTGGGTATTCGCAACGGCCCCAGTCATGCAGAAGTGATGTTCACCGCAGAGGGGCCGAAACTGGTAGAAGTTGCTGCACGAACCGACGGTATTCTGCGTCCCGGTGTATCCAGGCAAACCACCGGTCTGGGGCAGATTGAAGCTGTGGCTTTATCCATCGCCGAGCCGGAGTTTTTTGCACAATTGCTGGCAAGGGAGGCCGACTATCCACTGTTGCAACATACCTATAATGTCTGCCTGATCAACCGTTCAAATGGCTGTTTCGATAAGGATCTATTTTTGAAAGAGCTGCTCAAACTTGAGTCGTTCTTCGATGCAGTTTTCTACGTCGACAATGGACAACAAATGGGTGCGACGCAGGACGTGTTCAGTCAGCCGGGGACGGTGTATCTGGTTCATGTCGATCCTAAGGTGATCGCCGCAGATTACCTTAGGATTCGCGCACTTGAGGTCGAGGGGGGGTATCTGACCGAAAGCGGGTAGGCCTTACTCCACGTCCGCCACGCCAAAATCCAGCACCACCTTCATCGCCTGAGTCTTGTCCGCCGCCAGTTCAAACGCCTGCACCGCCTGTTCGAACGGTACCGTGTGGGAGATCACCGGGCGCACGTCGATGATCTGGCGATTGAGCAAGTCCACCGCCTGGGCAAATTCGCTGTGGAAGCGGAAGGTGCCGCGCAGGTCGATCTCGCGGCTGACCAGCAGGTTCAGCGGCAGCGACACCTCACCGCCCAAGCCGACAGTGACCAGCACACCGCGCGGGGCGATGCAGTCCAGGCCATTACGCAGGGCCTGGGCGCTGCCGGAGACTTCGAACATCACCTCGAAGTAACCCTTTTCGGCGGTGTAGCGCTTGAGCGCGTCGACGCCGTCGACGATGTTGTGGGTGCGCGTGGCGCCCATTTTTTCCGCGCAGGCCAGGGCGCTGGCGGACAGGTCCACCGCGACGATTTCAGCGGCACCGGCGGCGCGCAGGCTGCCGATCAGCAGGTTGCCGATGGGGCCGCAACCGGTCACCAGCACGCGCTTGCCGAACACTGCGCCGGCCCGTTGGATCGCATGCAACCCCACCGACAACGGCTCGGCCAGTGCACCTTCGGCGAGGCTGACGTGATCGGCCAGCACATGGGCCTGATGCGTCTCGATCACCAGGCGCTGGCGAAACGCGCCCTGGATATGCGGGAAGGGCATCGCGCTGCCGTAGAAGCGCATGTCCAGGCAATGGTTGGGCAGGCCTTGATGGCAATAACGGCAAGCGCCGCATGGACGCGACGGCGATACGGCAATGCGCTGGCCGACCTTGAACCGGCCGGCGTCCGCGCCCACGGCGTCGATCACTGCCGACACTTCATGGCCGAGCACCATCGGCTCGCGCAGGCGCACCGTGCCGAAGCCGCCGTGCTGGTAGTAGTGCAAGTCCGAGCCGCAGATACCGCCGCGGGCGATGCGCACGCGCAGTTGCTCGGGGCCCAGGGTGTGGGGTTCGTCCTGGGGGCTGACCCGCAGGTCTTTTGAGGCGTGGCAGACAATGGCGTGCATAAGGTTCTCCAGGGTTACAGCGACGCGGTGATGCCACCGTCGACATAGAGGATATGACCGTTGACGAAACTCGCGGCATCGCTGGCCAGGAACACCGCCGCACCGGCCAATTCGGCGACGTCGCCCCAGCGGCGGCTCGGCGTACGTTGCACCAGCCAGTCGCTGAACTCGGGGTTGGCCACCAGGTTGGCGTTCAACTCGGTCTTGAAGTAGCCGGGGCCGATACCGTTGACTGTCAACCCGTGCGGGCCCCAGTCGATGGCCATGCCCTTGGTGAGCATCTTCAACGCGCCTTTGCTCGCCGCATACGGCGCGATGCCGGGGCGGCCCAATTCGCTTTGCACCGAACAAATATTGATGATGCGCCCCCGCTTGCGCGGGATCATCGCGCGCGCCACAGCCTGGCCCACGAGGAAGGCGCTGTCGAGGTTGGTGCTGATCAGTTCGCGCCAATGCTGCTCGCTGTAGTCCTCCAACGGCCCACGGCGCTGCATGCCGGCGTTGTTCACCAGGATGTCCAAGGGCCCGAGGCGTTCCTCGATAGCGGCCACGCCGACTTGGATCGCCGCGCTGTCGGTCACATCGAACGCTTGGGTATGCACCTCCAGGCCTTCAAGGGTCAGCAGCGCGGCGGCGTCGCGCAACGTGCTGCGGTTACGCCCGTTGAGCACCACCCGCGCACCGGCCTGGGCCAGGCCTCGGGCGATGGCCAGGCCGATACCGGCACTGGAGCCGGTGACCAGCGCCAGCCGGCCATCGAGGCGAAAGGTGTCTAAAACGCTTGGCATGGGCATATTTCTCCGGGCGTGCTTGTGATAATCAAAACGTTGGCTGATGGGCTTAACTTCACGCCGGTATAGGGCGCAGGTCCAATGTTCATTTATGATCGGCTGATCAATATCCGTGATAACCGGGGAGGCTGGATGGAACTCAAGCACTTGCGCGCCTTTGTGGTACTGGCCCAGGAGCTGCATTTCGGCCGGGCGGCGGCGCAGTTGTCGATTGTGCAACCGGCGCTGAGCATGCAGATCAAGCTGCTCGAAAGTGGCCTGGGCGTACGCCTGCTGGACCGCAATCGCCACTCGGTGACCTTGACCGATGCCGGTCGGGTGTTCCTGCCCGAAGCCCAGGCGACCCTGCATCAGGCCGCGCGGGCGGCGGATGCAGCACGAGCCTCCAACCGGGGGGAAATCGGCCGGGTGCGCCTGGGCTTTGTGTCGTCGGTATTGCCCCAACTGTTGCCCGAGTTGATCCGCACGGTGCATCAGCGCTACCCGCGGATCGAGCTGGAGCTCAAGGACATGCCCGGCCCTGATCAAGCCGCCGCGTTGAAAAATGGCCGCCTGGATTTCGGCTTGATGCGGCTGCCCGCCGCCTACCCTGGGGTGCAGACCCGCGTGGTGTTGCGCGAGCCGTTCTGCGTGGCCTTGCCGATGGATCATCCGTTGGCCACGCAGGATTCGATCCAGCCCGGTGACCTGCTCGACGTGCCGGTGTACATCCTCGCGCGGCGGTATGCGCCGGGGTTCTACGACGAATTTATCCAGGCCGTGGGCATCCCCCTGCAGATCGCGTCCGAACTGGGCGAGTTCACCACCATGCTCGCGCTGGTCTGCGCCGGGTTGGGCGTCGGTGTATTGCCACAGCAGGCCGCGCGGGCGTTACCAGCCCATTGCGTTTCGCGGCCGCTGGTGTTGGGAGCGTTCCAGGCCAGCACGGGATTGGCCTGGACCGAGTTGGACAGCGCAGTGAAGACCACGCTGTTTACGCTGATCGTCGAATTGTTTGGCGAGTGATTGTTTCACCCGCTGAAATGCAGGATTGTAAAACCTGGTAATTCCAGTGATCGGCGCCGCATCAGGGCATTCAACTTGAGGTGATCACCATGAACCCCGTCGAACAATCCCCCTGGCATGCCGGCGAACGGCAGTTACAAGCAGCGGTCGGCGTGGCCGAGCGCATGGCCGTGGTCGGGCCCAAGGTGATACGCGATCACCTGCCGGAGCAGCATCGGGATTTCTATCCCTTGTTGCCGTACCTGGTGCTCGGCGTGGTGGATGAACAGGGGATTCCCTGGGCGACCCTGATTGAAGGCGCGCCGGGGTTCGTCCACTCTCCCGATCCTTATACGTTGCAGATAGACAGCCTGCCGTCTGCCAGCGACCCGGCCCGCGCGGCCTTGCACAAGGGCGCCGCAGTGGGCCTGCTCGGCATCGACCTGAACACCCGTCGCCGCAACCGTATGAACGGCCGTGTCGGCGCGCTCGATCACGATGGCCTGTCGGTCGACGTGGTGCAGAGCTACGGCAATTGCCCCAAATACATCCAACTGCGGCCGGTCGATGGGATCGCGCGTAAACCTGGCACCCAGGTCGAACGCCTGGGCAGCCTCGACGCCGCTGCCGAAAGCATGATCCGCAACGCCGACACCTTCTTCGTCGCCAGCTACGTCGAGGTCAACGGTGAACGCTCGGTGGACGTTTCCCATCGCGGCGGCAACACCGGCTTTGTGCGCGTGGAGGGCAATGTGCTGACCATCCCGGATTTTGCCGGCAACCTGTTCTTCAACACCTTGGGCAACCTGGCGACCAACCCGGTGGCGGGGCTGTTGTTTATCGACTTTGAAACGGGGGATGTGCTGCAGATCGCCGGGCATACCTCGCTGATCCTCGACGGCCCTGAAGTCGCCCGCTTCGAAGGCGCGCAGCGGTTATGGACGGTGACCGTGGACCACGTGGTCCGCCGCCCGGCGGCGTTGGCGTTACGGTGGCAGTTCGCGGAGTTTTCGCCGTTCAGCCTGGCGATGGGCGGTTGGTAGCGTCAGCGTATTTATCCTGCTCGACGTAGCGCTGCCGCGCAGCAAACGGGGACCTCTGTGGCGAGCGGGCTTGTGCCGCGTTGGGCTGCGAAGCGGCCCTGATGAAGACGAATGCGGTGTATCAGGTACGCCTCTGCGCCTGGTTTTGGGGCTGCTGCGCAGCCCAGCGCGGGACAAGCCCGCTCGCCACAGGAATGCGGTCGCCTGAAATTGTGTATGCAAGACTCACGACGTCAGGGTGAAATTTTAACCCTTTTAAATCAGTAAGTTATTTGAAGTTAAGAGCTGTCGAGCTTTAGCTCGACAACTCCCACTGGGGCTCTGCTGTGCTGCTTGAGTTTGCGCTGTGTGATCAGGCCGCCGGGCATTCCCGGTTAAGGGCTTCATCCACCAATAACTGCGCAATCTCGATCATCTGCACCACTGCCAGCACCTGCCTGCGGTGGTGACTGTCAAGACGTTCGGCGCAGTCGTACGCGCAGACTGTGGCCGATTCAAGCATCTCGCTGGCGTTACTCAAGGCGGCTTCCGTACTCAGGCCGGGACGGACGGTGAAGATGACATCGGGGGGTATTTGCGGATTGTCATCCGAGGTGGATGGCGGGGGATTGGGTGTGACTTTCTTCATGGCGAAGCTCCTATGAATGAGCACCTCCATTTCGCTACCACACGAAGTCAGGAGGCGACTGTACACGGGGTGGTAGACCGGTCATAGAAACCCGGCAGGCCGAAGCCTCCCATGCACAGCCGCCACAAAGCAGCCCGCACAAAAAAACGCCCTTGAGCGTTTTGGGGTCTATGAAAGAACTGGGCTACCACACCCATTCGCTGAATTTGCAGCGACCCGCGAAGGTTAGCGGCGAGGTGGATCAGACGCAACCCGAAAGTTGCGTAAGAGCGGTCCGATGGACCTGCTCATCGTCATCACCCAAAGCCCTCTCCTGGAGACGTAAGACTTTTAACGTTAGCCTTGCACTCCTACCGACAACAAGGACGCGTCATGCAACCCAAGGTCATCAATCCCAAGAGCGTATTCAACTCCTTGCAATACGGCTTCAGCCAAGCCATCGAAGTGCCTGATGGCCGGCGTATTCTGCTTTCCGGCCAGGTAGGTGTGGACGCCCAGGAGCGTACCGTGGGTCCAGGCATGGCCGAGCAAACCGCTACGGCGTTGGACAATATCGAAAAGATCCTGGCCGAGGTCGAGGGTGACTTGTCCCATGTGGTGATGCTGCGGCTGTATATCGTCGAATCCGCGCGTGATCAGCAGGAACTCATAGCCCGGGCGCTCCGTGAGCGCTTCCCCCATAACCCGCCGCCGTCGTCCTGGATTATTGTCAGTGGGCTTTCGTTGCCGGAGTGGTTGATCGAAATAGAGGCGGAGGCGGTGGTTCCACCGAAATAAGGCCACAAAAAGCCTGTTCACCCCAAAACCTGTTTGCCATGATCAAGCGGCTCACTGTCCCCACGCCCCGCCCAGCGCGGTACAAGCACACCTGATACGCAGCTATCAGCGTGACGCAGGGATAAACGCGACACTGCCCTCGTCACGCTTGTGAAACAGCCGCTCGCCATTGTCCGGCCGGGTCGTGATCACCTGATGATCCGCACCCAAATACGCCAGCGGCGTCGGATCGTCCTTGGAGAACTGCGCGACGATGATCGTACGTTGCGGGTCAAAGCCTTGGCCGCTGGTTTTTTCCAGCCAGGCCATGAAGGCGGCTGTGTCACCCTGGCGGGGAAAGTCCTGGGTCTCGGCGATGTAGTAGAACGGCTTGCCGCCATTTTGCAGGTACATCGGGACCTTGTTGTCGACTTCCACCAGCACCATCTGCCATTGGTTCCAGGGCGCGCTTTTCACGGCCTCGGCTTGCACATCTTCGGCGAAGCGGGTCACGCCGCCGTTGCCGTTAGACCAGGGATAGGCCACGCCGAGTATCAACAGCATGAGTGCGGCAGCGATCCCCAGACCCTTCTGCCAGCGCGGCCAGAGGGCGGGCTTTTTCAACACGCGCTCGCTCAGCCACCACGCCGCCAGCAATTGGGCAAAGGGCACCAGCGGCAGCACGTAGTAGCTGCGCCGGCTGCCGCTGGCGGTGAAGAACACAAACAGCAGGCCCAGGCCCCACACCAGCCAGCGCGCGTTCGGCGCGGTGTGGCGCCAGTGCCGCACGGCCAGCCACAGGCCGAGCAACCAGCACGGAGTCCAGGGCAGCGTGTAGGCGGGCAGGTAGATCAGGTAGGTGTAGATCGGCCCCATATGGTCGAACGGGTCGAAGAAACGCACCACGTTTTCCCGGAACACCAACGCCAGGCCGCTCGCGCCATAGGTCGGTGCGCCGTAGACGTGCGACAGCACGAACGGCACCGCATACACTGCGGCGGCGATCAGCACGGCCAGCACCAGGCGCAGATTGAGGTGGCGCTTGTAGCGTTGCTCGCCGAGCAGGTGCGGCAACAGCACGAGGCCGGGCAGCACAAAGCCGATCAGGCCCTTGAACAACGACGTCAGGGCCAGCAACAGGAAAAACACCGTGTAGCGCCACAGCCGCGTGTCGTCGGGGCCACGCCAATACCAGGCGACGGCCGCCAGCACGCCGCACACGGTGAGCACATCCGCCGTGGCCACGCGTGCCCAGAACAGGAAGTAGAACGTGGTGGCGAGCATCCAGCCGGCGATCAGCCCCGTGCCCTTGCGGAACAGGCGTTCGCCGATCAGGTACACCAGCCACACACTCAACCACGCGCCGATCACCGACGGCAGGCGCAACGACCAGGGACCAAGGCCCCCCATCAGGTGGGCCGCGCCGGTGATCAGCCAGTAGGAGGGCAGGGGTTTGTCGTAATACGGCAGGCCCTTGAGGTACGGGTCGAAATAGTCACCGCTCTGCAGCATCTGCAAGGCGATATTCGCCCAGCGGGTTTCCGGGCCCCACAGGTCACGCGCGCCCAGGCCGGTGAGCAGCAGCAGGGCCGAGACGCCCAGCAACAGCAGCAGGGCGCCGCGTTCGGTCTTGAAATAACCCGGCATCATGGCGCCTGCGGGTAGAGGATAAGTTCCAGGTAGCCCTTGTGATAGCGTTTGCCTCCGGGCGGCAATTGCCCGGCCTCGCGCATTTCACTGGTGCTGTTGACCCGCAGCAGCACGCCGACCGAGCCGTGCTGGCGTGCTTCTTTGAGCCAGCCCTGAACCTGTTCCAACCCCACTTTGCGTTTTACGGCACCAGCGTACTGCAAGCCGTAGCGCAACTCGCCTTCGGTGTCATACAGCACCACGTCGGCGCGTTGCAGGCGCCAGGCCAATGCGCTGGCGCTCTCCAGTTCATTGCTCAGCAGTGCGTGGGTGTGCTGCAACTCATCCAGATGCTCCAGCACAAATTGGTCGGGCATTTCGTTATCCGCGATCTGCGCCGGCATGCTCGCCGGCAGCAGGATCACCAGCAGGCCGATGCCCAGGGCCGGCATCGCCCACAACGTCAGCGGACGCAAGGCCTGCAGCAGGTTGGCAAGGATCCAGCCCAGCAGCACGATAAACGCCAGCGACAGGCTGAACATCTCGGCATGGCTGTTGCTGTACAGCGGCCTGGCGATTTGCAGGTAGATCAGGCCGACCATGGCGGCCATGCCGATCACGAAGTTGAACAGGCCATTGAGGCACAGGGCTTGGGTTTTGCCTTGGCTGACCAGGTCGCTCAAGGTATGCCCCATCAGCAACGCCAGGGGCAGCAGGCACGGCATGATGTAGGTCGGCAGCTTGCCGTTGCTCAGGCTGAACAAGCCCAGGGGCAACAGCAGCCAAAGGGCCAGGAAGGCGATCGCCGGGTGGCGCTTTTCTTTCCAGGCCTGGTGCAGGGTGTTGGGCAGCAGCCCGGCCCACGGCAGGCAAGCCACCGCCATGATCGGCAGGAAGAACCACCAGGGCCGCACGTGTTGCGCGTTATCGGCACTGAAGCGGCGGATGTGTTCATTCCAGAAAAAGAAGCGCCAGAAATCCGGTTCCTGAGTGTGGACCGCCAGCACCCAGGGCAAACACACCAGCACGGCCACGCCGATTGCCAACGGGCCATACCGCAGCAGCTCGCCCAGGCGCCGTTGCCAGAGCATATAAGGCACGGCAATCAGTACCGGCAGCGCCCACGCCAGGAAACCCTTGGTCATGAACCCCATGGCACAGGCGAATCCCAGCACGGCCCAGGCGCCCAGACGGCTGCGCAGGAGGCTGCTGTCGAGGGCAAACCACAGCGCCACCAGGCTCAGGTTGACCCACAAGGTGAATTGCGGATCGAGGTTGGAGTACCCCGCTTGCCCGGCCACCAGGCCAAAGCTCAGGTAGAGCAGGGCGCAGGCGAAACTCTTGCGTGGGTCGTTCCACAGGCGGCGGGCGATCAGGTACGCAAGCAGCACGCTCAACCCAGTGGTCAGGGCCGAGGCGATGCGTACACCGAACAGGTTCTGGCCAAACACGGCCTGGCCCAGGGCGATCAGCCAGTAACCGGCAGCGGGTTTTTCGAAATAACGGATGCCCATGAAGTGCGGCGCCACCCAGTTGCCGCTCAGGAGCATCTCCTGGCTGATCTGGGCGTAGCGGGTTTCATCCGGTATCCACAAACCGTGCAGGCCCAGGGGCAATAGATAAAACGCGACGAAGGCCAGTAATAACACCGGCAGGGGTTTCAGGCGGGTCATGAAAACGTCACTCCCTGACGCCTGATGGTAGTTTTTTCAACTAATGAAGTAATGGCGAAAGTCGTCACAGCGTTCACTAAGTAACAGGAAATAGTCATAACGACCTTAATTAAAGGGCGCAACTAAACATGCCAGAACAGGGCTGTCTTTTTGCTGAACATAGGCCGTAGGGGCGGGAAGGGAATGACTTAGATTTGTTTAAGTGCGGCTGGCCAATCCTGGTTTTTCATGATGCCCAGGGCCTTGAACTTGCCGTTGGCCAGCACCTGTACGAACAGCGCGCTGCCGTACTCGGAAAACTTGGCGTGGGGGAAGCCCAGGGCGGTTTCGAAGTCGGCAATGCAACCGCTGTGGGTGACGAAGACGAGGTTGCGCCCGGGTGCTTTGTGGCTGAGTAATTCTTCGCCCATGGCCGTGCCGCACACGGCCTGCTGGCCGGAGGTCAGCTCGTTTTTGCCGAACATGAAACGTAAGGTCTGGGCGGTGCGAATGGCTGGACTTGCGAGCACGTCGCTGCCATCCATACCCAGTGTTTTAAAGGCTTTCCCAAGTTTTTCAGCGTGTTGGCTGCCATTGATCGTCAAGCCTTCCACCGGCCCCAGGCATGGATTGGACGAGCGATCGCAACGCTCTTCATGGCGTACCAGCACGATCAGGTCGCCATCGCGCCAGAGCGGCAGCACCTGGGAACTCAACAAGCGATTGCCCACGCCCAGGTCTTGTGGTGATGAAGGCCAGAACAGGCTGCCGGTAATGAGCAAGGCGACCACCACGATCCCCAGCCAGAGGGTTTGCCAACGCTTCAGAAAGGCCCGGCGTGAGCGTGGTTTGGTCAGGGTAAGGTCAACCACTTCATTCACCATGGTCACTGTCGGCAATATTGTATTCATGAGGCGCAACTTGTCGGCGAGTGCCCGAAGTGAAGCGGGAGGCTGTCACAGGGCGGCTGTCTTTTCGCTGAACATGCTGCAGTTAAAAGTTGCCAGGCGTGGTAACTAACAAGTTGCCGACGAATGACGTTTGGCCGGTAATTTAAAGGGCGGTGGGTGGGCAACCGGTGAAATCAATGTGAAAAATTTGCGTGACGTGAATCCTTAGCCGTTATTCTCGATTGCCAGCCATCAGACGAGTGTTGCCATGTTGCAGGTGCAAGGTGTCTTTAAAAGCTACGCCACTCCCCAAGGCCCGCTGCCGGTGTTGGCGGGGGTCGATTTGCATCTGAGCGAGCGCAGCAGCCTGGCCTTGATGGGCGAGTCCGGCAGCGGCAAGAGCACCTTGCTGCACCTGGTGGCCGGGCTCGATCGGGTGGACGGCGGCACTATCCAGGTGGGCGAGCAGCGCCTCGACCAGCTCAGCGAGGCGCAACTGGCCCACTGGCGGCGTACCGAGATCGGCCTGGTGTTCCAGCAGTTCAACCTGATCGGCAGCTTGCGTGTCGACGACAACCTG
This sequence comes from Pseudomonas sp. SJZ103, assembly GCF_007828335.1. Lineage (NCBI taxonomy): Bacteria > Pseudomonadati > Pseudomonadota > Gammaproteobacteria > Pseudomonadales > Pseudomonadaceae > Pseudomonas > Pseudomonas sp. SJZ103. The sequence goes on along the minus strand of NZ_VIUN01000004.1, from coordinate 96,127 downwards.
GCATTCCAGGCCCGCCTGGCGGGGCGTTTTGATCCGCAGTGGCAGGCGCAATTGGTCGAACGCCTGGGCCTGGGGGACTTGCTCAAGCGCTATCCGGAACAACTCTCGGGCGGCCAGCAGCAACGGGTGGCGGTCGGACGGGCGTTGGCCTCGCGCCCGGGTTTGCTGTTGGCCGACGAACCCACCGGCAACCTCGACGAAGCCACCAGCGACGAGGTGCTGCAACTGCTGCTGGACCTGCTGCGCGACAGTCCCACCAGCCTGTTGATGGTCACTCACAGCCCACGCATCGCCGCCCGCCTGGACCGGCAAGTGGTGCTGCATCATGGAAAGGTCCTGCCGACGTGAGCGTGTTTTACTGGACCATGCGCGCCTTGCTCAGCCATTGGCGACGCCATCCGGTGCAGTTTTTCAGCGTACTTACCGGCCTGTGGCTGGCCACCGCGCTGCTGACCGGGGTGCAGGCCCTCAACAGCCAGGCCCGTGACAGTTACGCGCGCGCCAGCCAATTGATCGGCGGCGAACCCCAGGCCAGCCTCAGTGCGCCGGACGCCGCCAGTTTCCCGCAAACGCTGTTTGCCCAACTGCGCCGCGCCGGGTGGCCGGTGTCGCCGGTGGTGCAGGGGCGGCTGCAACTCAAAGGGCATGAGGATGTGCGCCTGCAGTTGATGGGCATTGAGCCGCTGTCGTTGCCCGGCAGCGGCGCGGTGGCGGCGCGGTGGCGGCGCGGTGGCGGGGCAGCGCTTGAGCCAGGCGCAGATGCTGGCCTTCTTTGAACCGCCGGGGCGTACCTGGATTGCGCCGCACACCTTGCAGGCCCTGGGGCTGCGCGCAGGCCAGCAACCGCTCACACTGAATGGGCAGCGCCTGCCACCGTTGCAGGTCCAGGCGGATATGGCGCCCGGCCTGTTGCTCACCGATATCGGTTTTGCCCAGCCGCTGCTGGAGATGCCCGGCCAGCTCTCGCGCCTGCTGGTGGACAAGGCCTTCGCCGCTCGCCATCCCACACCGCCCGCCGGGCTGCAACTCAAGCAGGGCGAGGAGAATAACCTCGCGCGGTTGACCGAGAGCTTTCACCTGAACCTTGATGCGTTGGGCTTCCTGTCGTTTGTGGTGGGGCTGTTCATTGTGCACGCGGCCATCGGCCTGGCCCTGGAGCAGCGGCGGGGGTTGTTGCGCACGTTGCGCGCCTGTGGGGTGAGTGCGCGGATGTTGATCCTCGGCCTGGGGGTGGAGTTGGGGGCGCTGTCGCTGCTGGGGGGCGTGCTCGGCGTCGCCAGCGGTTACCTGCTGGCCAGCCTGTTGCTGCCGGATGTGGCCGCCAGCCTGCGCGGCCTGTATGGCGCCGAGGTACCGGGCCAATTGAGCTTGAACCCAGGGTGGTGGGCAGCGGGGCTGGGCTTGAGTTTGCTCGGTGCCTTGCTTGCCGGCGCCAGCAGCCTGTGGCGCGCGGCACGTTTGCCGTTGCTGGCGCTGGCCAATGCCCAGGCCTGGCACGAGGCCCATGGGCGCTGGTTGCGGCGCCAGGGCTGGGTCGCGGCTACGGCCTTACTGATCGCGTTGTTGGCGTTATGGTTGGGCGATAGCCTGGCGGCGGGCTTTGTGTTGATGGCGGGGTTGTTGCTCGGCGCCGCCCTGGGGTTGCCGGTCGTGCTCAATGGGCTGTTGAAGGTCGTATTGGGGCGCAGCCGTTCGGTACTCGGCCAGTGGTTCCTGGCTGACTGCCGTCAACAACTGCCGGCCCTGAGCCTCGCATTGATGGCGCTGCTGTTGGCCCTGGCCGCGAATATCGGCGCGGGCTCCATGACCTCGGGCTTTCGCCACACTTTCAATAACTGGCTGGAGCAACGCCTTACCGCCGAGCTGTACCTCAACCCGCAAAACCCGGCCCAGGCAGAACACCTCGGTGCCTGGCTGGCGCAGCAACCGTTGGTACAAACCGTGTTGCCCACCTGGCAGGTCGCGGTGCAATTGCAGGGCTGGCCGGCGGATCTGTTTGGCGTGGTCGACGACCCGACCTACCGTCAGCATTGGCCGCTGCTGGAAGCGGCGAGCGCGCCGTGGGACCAGTTGCAGCAAGGCGAGACCCTGATGCTCAGCGAGCAACTGGCGCGGCGGCTGGGGGTGACGCTGGGTGATACGGTGAGCATTCCCACGCCGCAGGGTGTGTGGTCGCCGACCGTGGTGGGGGTGTACGCCGATTACGGCAATCCCAAGGGCCACGTGCTGGTCAATTCCCGCCACCTGCTGGCTCACTGGCCGACACTGACGCCGGCGCGTTTCAACCTGCGGGTATTGCCGGAAAACGTGGCGCCGCTGGTGGGTGAAGTGCAGCGCGCCTTTGCCCTGGAAGACAGCCGTATCGTCGATCAACAGCAACTCAAGGGTTGGTCGAGCCAGGTGTTCGAACGCACCTTCGCCGCCACCGCCGCGCTCAACAGCCTGACCTTGGGCGTGGCCGGTGTGGCGCTGTTCATCAGCCTGCTGACCCAGAGCCAGAGCCGCCTCGGCCAACTCGCTCCGCTGTGGGCATTGGGGGTGACGCGCAGGCAATTGATGCTGCTGAACCTGGGGCAAACCTGGTTGCTGGCGGTGCTTACGCTGGTGTTGGCATTGCCCTTGGGCCTGTTGCTGGCGTGGTGCCTGGATGCGGTGATCAACGTGCAGGCCTTTGGCTGGCGCCTGCCGTTGCAAGTGTTCCCGTGGCAGCTCGCTCAATTGCTGGGGCTGGCGCTGCTGGCCACGCTGCTGGCATCGGCCTGGCCGCTGTGGCAGCTGTACCGCAGTCGTCCGGTGGATTTGTTGAGGACGTTTGCCCATGAAGATTAAGTCCCTGTTCCTGGCTGTACTCTCTGTAGGAGCGAGCAAGCTCGCTCCTACAGGGCTTCTTCTGTTGCTGTTAGGCGCGTGCGACCAACAACCTGCGCCGCCGGAAAGCTTCGCCGGCCTGGGCAGTGACGCGGCCGACTTTGCCCAGGTGCTGCCCGGCAAGGTCTTCAGCTTTCCCGAGGACCACGGCCCCCACGATGGTTTTCGTATCGAGTGGTGGTACGTCACCGCCAACCTCAAGGACGCACAAGGCAATGTGTTCGGCGTGCAATGGACGCTGTTTCGCAACGCCCTCAAGGCCGAGCCGACGCAAGCCGGCTGGCACGACTCGACCGTATGGCTTGGCCACGCCGCCGTCACTTCCGCCACCCACCACTACGCCGCCGAACGCTTCGCCCGCGGCGGCGTCGGCCAGGCCGGGGCGCAGGCAGTGCCGTTCAACGCGTGGATCGACGACTGGAATTTCGCCAGCCAGCCCGGCGCCGCGAGCGCGTTGGCGGACATGCAGCTCAAGGCCAGCGGTGCGCAATTTGCCTACGACCTGCGCCTGACCTCCAGCCGCCCGCTGGTGCTGCAGGGCGACAACGGCTACAGCCGCAAATCCGACCAGGGCCAGGCGTCGTACTACTACAGCCAACCCTTTTTTACCGCAGATGGCAGCGTCAGCATCGACGGCAAGACGTATCAGGTCAGCGGCCCGGCGTGGCTCGACCGCGAATGGAGCAGCCAACCGTTGACCGCCAGTCAGACCGGTTGGGACTGGTTCTCCCTGCACCTGGACCGTGGTGAGCAGTTGATGCTGTTTCGTGTGCGGCAAACCGACGGCGCGTCCTACCTGACCGGCACCTGGATCGACCGCGAAGGCCACACCCAGACCCTGCACAACGCCGATATCCAACTGGCACCGCTGGACACAACAGCCATCGACGGACGCCAGATTCCCACACGCTGGTCGCTGAAGATTCCCAGCAAGCAGCTGGATATCACCACCCAGGCCGTCAACCCCAACGCCTGGATGAACCTGAGTATTCCGTATTGGGAAGGACCGGTGCGGTTTGAGGGTGGGGTGGGTTACCTGGAGATGACCGGTTATTAGGGTTGTTTCTGTAGGCCCAGTTTCTTCGTGAAGTAGGCAACTTCCCAAATGCAATTCAGCCCACCTGCGCTTGTGTTCGGGGCGTAGGTGCTTGCTTATATTTCGACGCCATCTTCATTGCATCCCGGATGTAAGGCATGGCGCAGAGCTATATCAACGACCGCGCAACGGACTACAACAGCTTGAAATCCCGCCTGATGGGCGCTGCCCCGAGCCGACAACGTTCTGACCATTTTGATGTGCTGAACCGGCACCTGCGCCCCGGCCTGGTCGCGACATCTGAATGAGGTGGCGCAGACCCTGGAGGACATCGAGCGGTTGCATCAGCGCTTGAAGGACGGTGCTTTGGACCGGGATGGTTTTATCCAACAGCGCCAGGCCCTGTTCCGGCGCCTGGATCTGCAACTGCAAGGCGATGCACGGTTCTGCACGGGGTTGCAGGGCAGTGAGTCGTTGAAGAAGGTGCTGGGGATTTCGACTAACAGCTATCTGCATAAAGGCGAGATCGCGGGGTATGCGCAGCGCATGCGCGAGATTGCGCAGACGTCCAAGTGGCTGGGTAAGGGAACTTTCATTGGGATCGCGCTGGATGTGGGCGTGACCGGGCTGGAGATCAAGGAGGCGTGTGTGACGGGGCGGGAGGCGCAGTGCAGGAGGGCGAAGTATGTGGAGACGGGGAGGTTGGTGGGGGGAGTGGCTGGGGCGGCTGGAGCTGCGAGTTTTGGCGCTAAGCTGGGTCGGCGCGCATGCAACATTTTTTTAGGCATTGCGGCTAAAGGGCGTGGTGAACTGATCTGTAGCGTTATCGGAAGTGCTGCGGGTGGGTATGCGGGAGGCAATTTATTCGGCGATGGCGGAGCGTTTCTGGGGGGACAGATCCTGGAGGTCAATGGTGATTTGATATTCCAGCCAGAGGGGGCTTAGCCATGAGTTTTTTTCTTGCTTACACCATTGTGTGGTTTGTCGGGATGTTGGTTGTCGTGGGACTGATACTTTTTGCCGAATATACGAAGCTCGACCAGCTGGAGAGCTACTTCAGTGAAAACGCAGAGGTTCGAGGGGGCTAGTTTTTCCTACACGTATTTTTCCTTAAGGCCACATTCATCTGAAAAAATACTGTACATACATCCAGTAATGTCCTACATTCCATCCCAGGTGACCGGATGTCACCTGACCTTCAGTTTTTAACTATGGATGGATAAAAAATGAAATCGAAAAAAGCCTTTATGCTGGGCGCGGCCATGGCGGCCTCCTGCTTCGTTTCGGCCTTCGCCCTGGCCGAGCAATACCCTTCGCAGCCCACCCCGAAACTGAGTGCACAGACGGCCAAGCAGGCTGCGGAAAAAGCCCTCAAGTCGGGCGGTACGCTCGAAACCAAGCCCATCTCCGCGCAGTTGCAGCAAAAACTCAAGGCGGCGATGGCGGTCAAGGCGGCCGGAAAATCCAAGGCCGTGGCCAGTCAACCGGCAAAAACCACCACGGTTGCCACCGCTGACAGCGAACTGAAGAAACCCGCCCAGGACCAGCTGAAAACGGCGGTCGCCGAATTCGTGCCGCTGTTTCCGACGCTGGACGTCAATACCCTCTACACCATTACCGATGTGCAGACAGGCCAGGAGTTTCCCTACCACTTCAACCTGCCGCAAAGTGCTCGCATACTGGTGCAACTGATTGACCAAAGTGCCGGTGCCAATATGTCGCTGAGCCTGTTCCGGGATGACGGCCAGGGCAATCCCCAACTGATCGGTACCTCCGACAACGCGGGCAATGCCGATGAATTCCTGGGGGGCGTGCTGCCGGCGGGGGATTATTACTGGTACATGGTGGCCAATGAGGCCACCGACGCGCAGTTCAGTTTTGGCGTGGCGGTGGACACCAACATCGATGCCTATGAACCCAACGACACCCCGCAAGCCTCGTTCGTGCTGCCCGACGCCCTGAACAAGGTGACGGGCAATCTCGACAACCCGGATGATGTCGACTACTTCGCCTTCCAGGCCACCCGTGGCCAAAACGTGGCGATGTCCCTGAGCGATGACAAAAAAGAGGTGAGTGACCAGTGGATCTTCGAGCGTCTGGAAGGTAACAACTGGGTCCAGGTACTGGTCGGCGATGACCTGGTTGCCTCCGGTCTGGCACCTGGCTATGTGGCGCAAGTGCGGGTACGTGCCAACCCTGGCGTCACCCAGGATCCGAGTGTCCAATACAACCTGACTCTGGGTTCGGCGCCGCAGTTGAAGAGTTTCGACGTGAAGGGCGACAACATTGTGCGGGTACCGGTGTCAGTGTTCCCTCTGGCAACGCAGACCGCGCGCACGTTGAACTGGTCGACCCAATGGGCCGACTCCACGGGCGTGCCGCTGCTGGGGGTAACGCCGGTGTTGCGCGTCGACAAACGCTTTGACGGTGCCGAGTTCCATTGGACCGACTTCAAGGCCACCACCAACAGTGCAGGCGCGACCCTGGCCAGCGCCTCCCTGGGTGAGTGCTTCGGCGACTACCGTGTGGTAATCCCGGACAGCAGCACCGGTGTGGCGTACAACTGGGACACCACCTTCAACTTCGGTGGCTGGCGCATCGAGCTGGATGAGTTCCAAGGTGTGGGAGTGGGCGGTGATAACGTCCCTTACGTGAGCCTGGGACACATCTGCACCCAGAACATCACACACTGATACATCGCGATAAATGAAAGGGGCAGCCGGAACCGGCTGCTCCTTTTTTTTCGTTTCGCCAACGCTCGTTTCGGCGACCGGCTCACCACCGGCGATCCCACATTTGTTCGGGACTGACCAACGGCCTCTTGCACCGGCCTGGTTTCCTTGCTAGTTTCTCGCAAAATGTTAACGATAACATTTGCTCTAAAAATAAAAACAAAACAGAGACCACGCCATGAAAATGCTCCCGAAAACCCTGTGTTTATTGGCTGTAAGCATCACCCTCGGCAACGCTGTACCGGCATTCGCCGACGCCCCCAAACCGATCCGCATCGGCGCGTCGTTCCAGGAAATCAACAACCCCTATTTCGTCACCATGAAAAACGCCCTGGAAGAAGCCGGCGCGAGCATCGGTGCGAAACTCATCATCACCGATGCCCGCCACGACGTGTCCAAGCAGGTCAGCGACGTGGAAGACATGTTGCAAAAAGGCATCGATATCCTGCTGATCAACCCCACTGATTCGGTAGGCGTGCAATCGGCCGTCAAGTCCGCTCACGCCGCCGGTGTCGTGGTGGTGGCGGTGGACGCCCAGGCCGAAGGCCCGCTGGATTCATTCGTCGGTTCGAAGAACTTCGACGCCGGTTTCCAGGCTTGTGAATACCTGGCCAGGCACATCGGCGACAAAGGCAATATCGCCATCCTCGACGGTATCGCCGTGGTGCCGATCCTGGAGCGCGTGCGCGGCTGCAAAGAGGCCGTGGCCAAGCACCCGGACATCAAGATCGTGAGCGTCCAGAACGGCAAGCAGGAGCGTGACCAGGCGCTGACCGTCACCGAAAACATGCTACAGGCCCAACCCGGTCTCAAGGGCATTTTCAGCGTGAACGACAACGGCTCCCTCGGTGCGCTTTCTGCCATTGAGGCCAGCGGCCTGGACGTAAAACTGGTCAGCGTCGACGGCGCGCCGGAAGCGATCAAGGCGATCCAGAAGCCCGGCAGCAAATTCATCGCCACCTCGGCCCAGTACCCCCGCGACCAGATCCGCCTGGCCCTGGGCATTGCCCTGGCGAAGAAGTGGGGCTCGCAAGTGCCCGCCACTATCCCGGTGGACATCACTCTGATCGACCAGGCCAAGGCCAAGGACTTCAGCTGGTAAACCGCCCAGGCCCCTCGGTATGCGTGGGGCCCTGGTCATCCTTCTGAGCGAGAGGTCGGCGGCATGAGCAGTCTTCTGAAGCTGGAAAATATCTGTAAGCGTTACCCGGGGGTGCAGGCCCTCAAGTCCATCAACCTGCAAGTCGAGCGCGGCGAGATCCATGCCTTGCTCGGCGAAAACGGCGCGGGTAAATCGACCCTGATGAAGATCCTCGGCGGCGTCGAGCATCAGGACGAAGGGCGCATCCTCATCGACGGTCAGGCGCAACGTTTCGCCACTTACCGCGACGCAATCGCTGCCGGGATCGGTATCGTGTTCCAGGAGTTCAGCCTGATTCCCTACCTCACGGCGGTGGAAAATATCTTCCTCGGCCATGAGCTGAGCAACCGCTTTGGCCTGCTGCGCAAACGCGAGATGGTCGAGGCCGCCGAGGCGTTGTTCCTGCGTCTGGGCGTGAGCATCGACCTGCATTGCGCGGTCAAGCATTTGAGCGTGGCCGAGCAGCAATTCGTCGAAATCGCCAAGGCCCTGGCCCTGGATGCGCGTTTGCTGGTGCTGGATGAACCCACCGCGACCCTGACACCCAGCGAGGCCGAACTGCTGTTCGAGATCATGCGTGAGCTCAAGCGCCAGGGCGTGGCGGTGATTTTTATCTCCCATCACCTGGAAGAGATTTTCCAGGTGTGCGACCGCATCAGCGTACTGCGCGACGGCGGCAACGTGGGCGTGACCGATGTGGCCGACAGCGATATCGACCGCCTGGTGGAAATGATGGTGGGCCGCCGCCTGGAATGCAGTTTCCCGCCCAAGTCCGGCACCGAACGCGGCCCGTTGTTGTTGGAGGTCAAGGACATCCAGCTCGTGCGCAACGGTCCGCATAACAGCTTTCAACTGCACAAGGGCGAGATCCTCGGCTTTGCCGGTCTGGTCGGCTCCGGCCGCACTGAACTGGCCCTGGGCATGCTCGGCGCGCTGCCGTCGGTGAGCAAAGAGGTGTGGCTGCGTGGTGAAAAAATCCGCCTCGACGACCCGGCCCAGGCGCTGGCCCATGGCATCGGGCTGCTGCCGGAAAGCCGCAAGAGCGAAGGGCTGATCACTGATTTCAGCATTCGCGAAAATATCTCCCTGAACAACCTGCCCAAGTACCAGAACGCCGGTGGCCTGATCGACAAGGCCAAGGAGTGCGCCAGCGTCGAGGCGTTGATGAAGCAGCTGTCGATCAAGGCCCCGAGCGGCGAAAGCCGGGTGTTCAACCTCAGCGGCGGCAACCAGCAAAAGGTGGTGATTGCCCGCTGGATCAACCACCACTGCGACGTGCTGGTGTTCGACGAACCCACGCGCGGCATCGACGTGGGCGCCAAGGCACAGATCTACGCTCTGATGCGCAGCCTCACCGAACAGGGCTACGCGATCATCATGATTTCCTCCGAACTGCCCGAAGTCATCGGCATGTGCGACCGCGTCGCCGTGTTCCACAAGGGCGCGATCGTCAAGGTCCTGGAAGCGTCCGCCGTCAATCCTCAAGAGGTCATGCGCCATGCAACAGGGGGCTCAAGTGAATACGTCCATTAACCGCGCTGACACCGCGCGGCTGCGCCTGAACCTGGCGCGGCTGGTGCGCTCGCCGGCGTTCTATCCGTTCGTGGGACTGGTGGTGGTGACCCTGGTGATGATCCTGGCCAGCGACACGTTCCTGACCGCCAGCAACCTGACGAACATCGCGCGCCAGGTGTCGATCAACGCGATTATCGCGGTGGGCATGACCTGCGTGATCCTCACCGGTGGCATCGATTTGTCGGTGGGGCCGGTGATGGCGTTGTCCGGCACGCTGACGGCCGGGCTGATGGTCGCGGGGCTGCCGCCGGGGCTGGCGATAGGTGCCGGCATGCTGATCGGCGTGGCGTTCGGCATCGGCAACGGTCTGTTCGTGGCCTACCTGCACATGCCGCCGATCATCGTCACCCTGGCGACCATGGGCATCGCCCGTGGCCTGGGCCTGATGTACACCGACGGCTACCCGATTTCCGGGTTGCCGGACTGGTTTGCTTTTTTCGGTCGCGAAAGCGTGTTCGGCATCCAGGTGCCGATCCTGATCATGCTGATCACTTACCTGGCCGCCTATGTGCTGCTGCAACACACGCGCATCGGCCGCTATATCTACGCCATCGGCGGCAATGAAGAAGCCGTGCGCTTGTCCGGCGTACGCGCGGCGCGCTTCAAGGTGCTGGTGTACGGCATCAGCGGCCTTACCGCCGCGATTGCCGGGCTGGTGCTCACCTCACGCCTGATGAGCGGCCAGCCGAATGCCGGTGTGTCGTTCGAGTTGGATGCGATTGCCGCCGTGGTACTCGGTGGCGCGTCGATTGCCGGTGGGCGTGGGGTGATTGTCGGCACCTTGCTCGGTGCCATGCTGCTCGGGGTCTTGAATAACGGATTGAACATGCTCGGGGTGTCGCCCTACGTCCAGAGCGTGATCAAGGGCGGGATCATTTTGCTGGCGATTTTCATCAGCCGTCAGCGCCATAAATAAACTTCTCTCATACAGGCCAACCATCATGGACAAGCACACCCAAATGCAAGCCGTCGTCTGCCACGGCCCCAAAGACTACCGCCTGGAACGCATCGGCAAACCCCAGGCGCGGCCCAATGAACTGGTGATCCGCATCGCCGCGTGCGGCATCTGCGCCAGTGACTGCAAGTGCCACTCGGGCGCGGCGATGTTCTGGGGCGGCGACAACCCCTGGGTCAAGGCGCCGGTGGTACCGGGCCACGAGTTTTTCGGTTATGTGGAGCAAGTGGGCGAGGGCGCCGAGGAGCACTTCGAGGTACAGGTGGGCGACAAGGTTATCGCCGAGCAGATCGTGCCGTGCGGCAAGTGTCGTTTCTGCAAGTCGGGTAAGTATTGGATGTGTGAAGTGCACAATATCTTCGGCTTCCAGCGTGAAGTGGCCGAAGGCGGCATGGCGCAGTACATGCGCATTCCCAAGACCGCCATTGTGCACAAGATTCCCGCGTCGGTGTCGCTGGAAGACTCGGCGCTGGTGGAGCCGATGGCCTGCTCGATCCACACCGTCAACCGCGGCGATATCCAGCTTGACGACGTGGTGGTGATCGCCGGTGCGGGTACCCTCGGGCTGTGCATGGTGCAGGTCGCGGCGCTCAAAACGCCAAAGAAACTGGTGGTGATCGACATGGTCGATGAGCGCCTGGAGCTGGCGAAAAAATTCGGCGCCGACGTGGTGATCAACCCGGCGCGGGACAACGCCCGCGAGATGATCAATGGCCTTACCGACCATTACGGCTGCGACGTCTACATCGAAACCACCGGCGTGCCGGCCGGCGTCACGCAGGGCCTGGATCTGATCCGCAAGCTTGGTCGGTTTGTCGAGTTCAGTGTGTTCGGTGCCGAGACCAGCGTGGACTGGTCGATCATCGGCGACCGCAAGGAGCTGGACGTGCGTGGCGCCCACCTCGGCCCCTACTGCTACCCGATTGCCATCGACCTGTTCGAGCGCGGACTGGTCACCTCCAAGGGCATCGTCACCCATGATTTCCCGCTGGATGATTTTGCCGAAGCCTTTGAGCTGGCCAATTCGACCAAGTCGATCAAGGTGTTGTTGAAGCCGGTGCTGCCATCCCAGGAGTAGCAGCATGAACTACGTGATGGGTGTGGACATAGGAACCCAGAGTACCAAGGCGCTGCTGGTGGATGCTCAAGGCACGATCATTGCCCAGCACCGCCAGGGGTATAGCGTGGATACCCCCAAGGTGCGCTGGGCCGAGCAATGGCCGCAGGTCTGGCTGGATGCGGTCGAGACCTGCGTGGCGCAGTGCATGGTTAAGGCCGGAGTGGCCAAAGACCAGGTCCAGGCGCTGTGCATCAGCAGCCTGTATGGCGGTTCGGGCATCGCAGTGGATGGGCAGATGACGCCCTTGCACCCCTGCCTGATCTGGATGGACCGCCGCGCCGGCGAGCAGGTGGCGTGGGTGCGCGAGCATGTCGACCTGGATCGTTTGTTCACGATCACCGGCAACTCGGTGGACAGTTATTACGGTTTCACCAAGATGCTCTGGCTCAAGCAGCACCAGCCCGCGGTCTGGGCGAAAACCCGCTACTTGCTGCCGCCCAACAGCTATATCAACTGGTGCCTCACGGGTGAGCTGGCGGTGGACCATAGCAGCGCCGGCAATATCGGCGGGGTCTACGATATGGCGGCGCGGGGGTGGTCCGAAACAATGCTTGCGGCGCTGGATATACCGTTGGCGATGATGCCGCAGCGACTGCTGTATTGCGGTGAAGTCGTCGGTGGTTTGCTTGAAGACTGGGCTACGCGCCTGGGCTTGCAGGCGGGCATGCCGGTGCTTGCCGGTGGCGTGGACGCGGCCATGGCAACGCTGGCAGCCGGCGTCACGCAGCCGGGTAACCATGTGGCGATGATCGGCACCAGTATGTGCTGGGGCTACCTGAACCAGCGGGTGGATGCGCACCACGGCTTGGTCAGCATGCCCCATGTCTACAACGGCCACCGGGACCTGTACATCTTCGGCGGCGCGATCACCGCCGGGGCGTCGGTGAGCTGGTTTCGCGAACAGTTCTGCCAGGCCGAGGAACAACAGGCCAAGGCCAGCGGCCAGGACAGCCTGGTACTGCTGGAACAGAGCGCGATGAACATTCCGGCGGGCAGCGAAGGGGTGTTGTTCCTGCCGTACCTGATGGGCGAGCGCAGCCCGGTATGGGACGACCGCGCCAGCGGCAGTTTTGTCGGGCTGAACCTGTATCACAGCCGTATCCACCTGTACCGTGCGGTATTGGAGGGGGTGAGTTTTGCCCTGCGCCATAACATCGAGGCGGGTACTCGTGGCGCGCACTCGTTGGACCCGCGCTTGATCGTGGTAGGGGGCGCAAGCCATTCGGATTTGTGGATGCAGATCATCGCGGACGTCACGCGGTTACCGGTGTACACCATTGTCCAGGAAGTCGAGGCCGCCTTGGGCGCGGCGTTGTTGGCGGCGCATACGGTGGGATTGGTGAGTGATGGGGCAATGGACAAAGGGTGGGTGCACCTGGCGTTGCGGGCTGAGCCCAAAGCGGAAAACGTCGAGGCGTATGACCGGGTGTTCGCCGAGTATTTGAAACTGTACCCGGCCCTGAGACCGATCATGCACAACCTGCAAGCTACCTGAATCAACACGGTCCAAAAATGTGGGAGCGGGCTTGCTCACTCCCACAGGGGATCTTTATCGCCTAGGGAATAGTGATCATGAACGCAGTCTTCAACTTCACCCACCAACGCATTCTCGTCACTGGCGCCAGCAGTGGCATCGGCCGCGAAATTGCCCGGCAACTGATCGCCAGCGGTGCCGAAGTTTTTGCCCTCGGCCGCGACGCCAATGCCCTGTCGCAACTGGGCTGCCACACCCTGTGCCTGGACATCGCCGACAGCGCCGCCCTCGACAACGCCCTGCAAAACTTGCCGCCGTTGCACGGCCTGGTTAACTGCGCGGGCATCTCGCGCCTGGAGCCCGCCGCCTCCATCAGTGCAGAAGCCTTTGATCAGGTCATGCAGGTCAACGCCCGCGCCGCCGCCCAGGTGGCCAGTCGTGTGGCGGCCAAAATGATCGAAGCGAACATCGCCGGCAGCATTGTCAACATCTCCAGCCAAGCCTCGTTGGTCGCGCTGGACGACCACCTCAGCTACTGCGCCTCCAAGGCCGCACTGGATTCGATCACCCGTGTGCAGTGCGCCGAATGGGGCCGCTTTGGCATTCGCGTGAACAGCGTCAACCCCACGGTGACGCTCACGCCGATGGCCACCATGGCCTGGTCCGACCCGGCCAGGCGTGATCCTGCATTGGCGGCAATCCCACTGGGACGCTTTGCCGAGACCGTGGAAGTGGCGTTACCCGTGCTGTTCCTGCTCAGCGATGCCGCCAGCATGATCAGCGGCGTGAGTCTGCCGATCGACGGTGGCTACACCAGCCGCTAGCCGTTCTCCAGCTTGCCGGCGATCACCACCTTGTCCCGTGGTTTGTGCGGGTCTTCCAGGCGGTCGAGCAGCAGCCGTACCGCGCTGCTGCCGGCCAGCGAGGCGTCGTGGGCCACGCACGCAATCGGTACGCCGAAGATATCGGCGAAGGGCAGGCGGTCGATGCCGCAGATGGTCAGGCTGTCATGGGGGATGTTGTGCATGCGCAGGGCGCGCAGGGCACCCAGGGTGATCAACTGGTTGAAACCCATGATCGCATCCGGCGCCGAGTGTTCGGCGAGGTAGTCGAGGGTGTGCAGGTAAGAGGGCATCAGCGTGTAGTCGCCGGCTTGCACCTGCACTTGCACCTGCGGGTGTTCGGCCAGTACCTCACGCAGGCCCTTGAGGCGTTCGACGGTGATACGCGAATGCTCGGGGCCGGTCAGCACCAGCAGGCGCTTGAGATCGGGCGTTTGGCGCAGCAGGTAATGTGCAGCCTGGATGCCGCTGTGGTAGTTGTCGAGCACCACGCGGCTGAACGGGCTGTCGTGGATCGTGCGATCGAGCAGTACCACCGGGGTCTTGCCGTTGCCCAGGCGCTCCAGGTAATCGGGTTGGTAGCTCGGCTCGTCGGAGACCGGCGACAGGATGATCCCCGCCACGCGGTAGCCCAGCAGGGTATCGACCGCCTTGCTTTCCAACTCCTCCAGCTCATCGGTGTCCACCAGCATGATGGTGTAGCCGTGCTGTTTGGCCTCGCGGGAAATCGCCTTGATCATCTCGCTGTAGAACGGGTTGTCCACTGACGCGGTGATCACGCCGATGATCAGGCTTTCACTGCGCTTGAGCCCGCGGGCGAAGGCGTTGGGCACGTAGTCGAGTTCGCGTGCTACGTCTAGAATGCGCGCCAGGGTGGCCGGTTTGACCAGGTCAGGTTTGCTCAACGCCCGGGACACGGTGATGGTGGTCATGCCGACGCGTTTGGCGATGTCGCTGATGGTGACGGACTTTTTCTTGTTCATCGGTAAGGCTGCGAGAGGACACACCCGCAGGCTAGCATGCGCGGCGACATACGGTGATTCAAATCAGCGGGTCCCAGCGCTGCGACCAGTCACTCTCGGCCTTGACCACCTCACGCAGCAGCCCCAGCGCCTGTTGCAACACCGCCGAATCCCGCGCCCGTGAGTACACCAGGAACGTCGGGAAACTGAACTCAGGGGCCTTGGGCACGCGCTGCATCACGCCGCTGTCCAGGTAGCTTTGCACCACGCGTGTGCGGAAATAGCCCGCACCGCCCTGTTCGAGGATGTACTGCAACGCCAGCGGCCCGAGGTTGAAACTCACCGCAGCGCGAGCCCTGTCGGGCAGGGCGGCGTCGTGCTGCTGGCGGAAACCCGGGCCCCAGTCGATGTAGACGTACGGGTCCGGTTTGCTCACCAACTGCACCAGGATCAGCTTTTCTTCCAGCACCTGCTCCACCTGCAACCCCGGCCAGTACTGCGGCTGGAACACCAGCGCCGCATCGAGTACGCCGAGCTCCAGTTGCCGCAGCAGGTATTCACCTTCACGCACTTCGGTACGCAGGGCATGCCCGGGAATCTGTTCGCGCAGGGCCCGGGCCCAACCGAGCATCAGCGGGTTGCACAGGCTGACTTCACCGCCGATATGCAGCACATTGCGATAACCATCGGGCAACGGCAGGTCGCGGCGCGCGGCTTCCCAGGTTTGCAGCAACTGGTTGGCGTACGCCACAAATGCCTCGCCATCGGCGGTCAGGCGCGCACCAGCGCGGTTGCGCACGAACAGCGTACAGCCCAGCTGGTTTTCCAGGTTTTTGACGCGTGCGGTGATGGCGGTCTGGGTGACGTGCAATTTCTCGGCGGCGGCGGCCAGGCTGCCGCAGCGGGAAATTTCCAGGAAGGTGCGTGCCAGTTCGATGTCCATGAAGCCCCCGGGGATGAATGGGGACATTGTAGAGGCAGGGGATTGGAATGCGGTCAGAAAATGTGGGAAGGGGCAAGCTCCTCCCCACATTTGGATCTACGGTGTTGGGGTGATCGGTCTCTGTAAGTGCCGGGTCGGAAACGCCTTGGCATACACCCGGCACACTCGCAACACGTGCTCATCGGCAAACCGCGCGCCCACCACATGCAACCCCACCGGCAAACCATTCGCCGCCAAGCCGCACGGCACCGACGCTGCCGGCTGCTGGGTGAGGTTGAAGGGGTAGGTGAACGGCGTCCACTCGGTCCATTCCTGCATCCCGGAACCGGGCGGTACGTTGTGCCCGGCCTCGAACGCGGTGATCGGCATCATCGGCGAAACCAGCACGTCGTAGTGCTCGTGGAACGCCGCCATCCGTGCCACCAGCGCAGCGCGGGCTTCGAGGGCCGCGTTGAAGTCATCCAGGCTCAACCGCTCGCCAAGCTGGGCAATGCGCAGCAGCCCAGGGTCCAGCAGCTGCTTCTGCGCGTCGCTCATGGATCCGGCCAGGCGTGCCGCGCCCGCCGCCCACAAGGTGCTGAACACCTCCAGCGGGTCGCTGAAACCAGGGTCGATCTGCTCGACATGGGCACCCAACTGCACCAGGCCTTCGACTGCCTGGGCGACTACCCTGGCCACCTGCGGGTCGACATCCACGTAGCCAAACGTTGGGCTGTAGGCCACGCGCAGGCCTTTCAAATCCGTCTGCGGCGTGAGCCATGGGGTGGTCCTCGGCGCACCGATCAGGCCATCCCGCGCATCCGGTTGTGCGACGGCTTGCAGCATCAACACGCTGTCTTCCACGGTGCGGGTCATCGGCCCCAGGTGCGAGAGGATGGTCATCGAACTGGCCGGCCATTGCGGCACGTAGCCGAACGTCGGCTTGATCCCGAAGGTGCCGGTAAACGCGCAGGGGATGCGAATCGAGCCGCCTGCATCGCTGCCCTGGTGCAGCACACCCAGGTTCAACGCGGCTGCCGCGCCCGCACCGCCGGATGAGCCGCCCGCGGTGGTGCGGGTGTCCCACGGGTTGCGCGTGATGCCGTACAGCGGGTTGTCGGTGACGCCTTTCCAGCCGAACTCCGGGGTGGTGGTCTTGCCCAGCAGCACCGCGCCGGCCTTGCGCATAAAGGCCGGGAAGGGCGCGTCGACGTCCCACGGCCCCTCGGCCGACGAGGTGCGTGAGCCCTTGCGGGTGGGCATGCCGATCGTCAGCGTCAGGTCTTTGATCGATGCGGGCACGCCATCCAGGGCACCGCAGGGCTCACCCTTCAACCAGCGTTGCTCCGACGCCCGCGCGGCGCGCAGCGCACCCTCGGGGTCCACATGGCAGTAGGCGTTGACCACCGGGTTGTAGCGCTCGATACGCAGCAGCGCATCTTCGGCGATGTCCACCGGCGATAAGGTCTTGTTACGGAAATGCTCCAGCAGTTGCACCGCTGTCAGTTGGCCCATCTCACTCATGCCCTGTCTCCCTGCGCCGCATTGACCATGGCGCGCAGCAATACCGCGCAACCGGCCGCCAGGTCATCCGGCGCGGCGTTCTCGATTTCGTTGTGGCTGATGCCGCCTTCGCACGGCACAAAGATCATCCCGGCCGGGCCCAGTTCGGCGACGAAAATCGCGTCATGCCCGGCGCCGCTGACAATATCCATATGGCTCAAACCCAAGGCCTGGGCACCCTCGCGCACGGCAGTGACGCAGGCCGGGTTGAAATCCAGCGGTGGGAAATCGGCGGTGGGCGTCAGTTCGAAGATCAACCCGTGCCGGGCGGCTGTGGTTTCGATCACATCGCACACTTCATCGACCATGGCTTGCAGCTTATCGGCATGCAGGTGGCGCAGGTCGATGGTCATGTGCACCTGGCCGGGAATCACATTGCGCGAGCCCGGGTGCAGGCTCAGGCAGCCGACGGTGCCGCAGGCGTGAGGTTGTTGCTGATGAGCGATGCGGTTGACCGCGCTGACCACCTCGGCGGCGCCGACCAGGGCGTCCTTGCGCAGGTGCATGGGCGTCGGGCCGGCGTGGGCTTCCACGCCGGTGAGGGTCAGGTCGAACCACTTCTGGCCCAGGCAACCCATCACCACGCCAATGGTGGTGGCCTGGTCTTCCAGCACCGGGCCTTGTTCGATATGCGCTTCGAAATACGCGCCGACCGGGTGGCCCAACACCGCGCGCGAACCGGCATAGCCGATGCGCTGCAATTCAGCGCCCACCGACAGGCCCTGGTCGTCGCGTTTGTCGAGGGTATCCTGCAAGTCGAACTTACCGGCAAATACCCCGGAGCCCATCATGCACGGCGGGAAACGCGAGCCTTCTTCGTTGGTCCACACCACCACTTCGAGCGGCGCTTCGGTCTCGATCTTCAAGTCATTGAGCGTCCGTATCACTTCCAGCCCGGCCATCACGCCGTAGCAACCATCGAACTTGCCACCGGTGGGCTGGGTGTCGATATGGCTGCCGGTCATCACCGGCGGTAGGGCCGGATTGCGCCCAGGGCGACGGGCGAAAATATTGCCGATAGCGTCGACACTGACGCTGCACCCGGCGGCCTCGCACCACTGTACAAACAGATCACGGGCCTGGCGGTCCAGGTCGGTGAGGGCCAGGCGGCACACGCCGCCCTTGACCGTGGCGCCCAGTTGCGCCAGGTCCATCAGCGATTGCCACAGGCGGTCGCGGTTGATCAGCGGGGCGTTGCTCTGGAGCGGTTGCGCAAAACTGTTCATCTGCAATCTCCCGTCAGGCGCTCAGCGCCAGGTAGCGGTTCTTGATCGTCGGGTCGGCGCGGAAGGCGGCGGCGCTGCCCTCGTAGACCACGCGGCCCTGTTCGAGGACGTAATGGCGGTCGGCGAGCTTGTCGCAGACCATCAGGTTCTGTTCCACCAGCAGCACCGGCAGGCCGTCGTCCTTGACCTTGCGCAGGATCTTCACCAGCTCGTCGACGATCACCGGGGCCAGGCCTTCGGTGGGTTCGTCGAGGATCAGCAGTTTTGGATCATTGAGCAGGGCGCGGGCGATGGCGAGCATCTGTTGCTCGCCGCCGGAGAGCGCATGGCCGGCGTTCTTGCGCCGCTCCTTGAGGCGCGGGAACATGCCGTACACGTCTTGGAGCTGCCAGCGGCTGGTCTTGCGGACGGCGATGCGCAGGTTTTCCTCGACGCTCAGCAGGCGGAAGATCCCGCGATTCTCCGGCACCAGCGCCAGGCCCTGGCGGGCGATCTCAAAAATCTTCCGACCCACCAGTGCCTGGCCGTTGAAGTGGATCTGGCCCTGGCGCGGGCAGATGATGCCGAGGATGCTGCGCAGGGTGGTGGTCTTGCCGGCACCGTTGCGCCCGAGCAGGGTCACCAGTTCGCCGGGGTTGACGCTCAGCGACACGCCTTCAAGCACGTGGCTCTTGTCGTAGTAGGAATGGATATTCTCGACGATCAGCATCAGGCGGCCTCCCCAAGGTAAGCACTGCGCACGCGTTCATCGGCACGCACGAACTCCGGCGTGCCTTCCACCAGGATCTGCCCGTGGCTCATCACCGTGATGCGTTGGCTGATGGACATGACGATGCTCATGTTGTGTTCGATCAACAGCACCGTGTGGTCGCGGCCGAGGTCGCTGATCAGTTGGGTCATGATCGGGATGTCATCGATGCCCATGCCCGAGGTGGGCTCGTCGAGCATCAACAGTTTCGGCTTGGAGCAGATCGACATGCCCACCTCCAGCACCCGTTGCTGGCCGTGGGACAACTCGCCGGCCAGGGTCTCGGCACGGGCGGTAAGTTGCAGGCGTTCGAGCACCTGGTCGGCCATCTCCAGATGTTCGCGCTTGCTGTCCACGCGGCGCCAGAAATTCAGCGCACGTGCACCGTCGCGGCCTTGGGCAGCGAGGCGCAGGTTCTCGCGCACGCTGAGGTTCTGGAACAGGCTGGTGAGCTGGAACGAGCGCGCCATGCCCAGGCCGACGCGGCCGTGGGCCGGCTTGCGCATCAGGTTCCTGCCGTCGAAATGAATCGCCCCGGCCGTGGCCTGGCGTTCACCGGTCAGGCAGTGGAACAGGCTGGTCTTGCCTGCGCCGTTGGGGCCGATGATGGTGTGGATGGTGCCGGCTTCGACCTTGAGGTTCACGCCGTTCACTGCCCGGAACGCGCCATAGGCCAGTTCCAGGTCTCGGGTTTCCAGCAGGATGCTCATAGCCCTTCCTCCTTGGCGACGACGGCTGCCTTGCGACTGCCGCGCACGCGCTCGAACAACGCGGCCAGGCCGCCCCACAAACCGCCGCGCATGAAGATCACCACCAGGATCAAAATCACCCCCAGCAACATCAGCCAGCGCGGCCAAAGGTCGGAGAGAAAATCCCCCAGCAGTACGATGGAACCGGCACCCAGCAACGAGCCGAACAGCGAGCCGGTGCCGCCGATAATGGTCATGATCAGGATGTTCTCGGACATCGCCAGGTCGATATTCGACAGCGGTACAAAGTGCAGCAGCATGGCGTACAGCGCCCCGGCAATCCCGGTGACTGCGCCGGACAGCACGAACACCAGGATCTTGAAATGCCGCGTGTCGTAGCCGATGGCCGAGGCGCGGGTTTCGTTTTCGCGGATCGCCATCAGCGTGCTGCCGAACGGCGAGGCGATCACCCGGCGTGCACCAACGAAGATCAGCAGGAACAGCACCGCGACAAAGCCATAGAACGCACGGGCGTCGGCCAGGGACAGCAGCACGGTGTCACCGAGGCGAACCTCGGGGCGCGGCACGCTGAGCAGGCCGTTGTCGCCGCCGGTCCAGTCGCTCAAGGTGTAGGCGACGAAGTAGGCCATCTGGCTGAACGCCAACGTGAGCATCACGAAGTAGATGCCGGTGCGTCGGATCGCCAGGGCGCCCACCAGCAGGGCCAGGAAACCACCGGCGACGGCAGCGCCGAGCAACGCGGTGAACAAACCCAGTTGCAGGTGGATCATCAGCAGCGCCGCGCAGTAGGCGCCGGCACCAAAGAAGATGCCTTGGCCGAATGACAGCAGCCCGGTGTAGCCCAGCAACAGGTTGCAGGCCAGGGCGGCCATGGCGAAGATCAGTATCTCTGTGGCCAGGGTCGCCGAGGGCAATATCAAGGGCAGGCCGATCAGCACCGCCACTACCCACAGCAACATGGCGCGCGATTGCGTTTTGGCAAACGGCAGGGGATTTTTCTCGCTCATGTCAGGCTCTCCCAAACAGGCCGTAAGGACGTACCAGAATCACCACGGCCATGGCGCCGTAGATCATCAGGCTCGCGCCTTGGGGCCAGAGTGTGGTCATCAGGCTTTGCACCACGCCCACCAGTAAACCGCCGACCAGTGCACCGCTGAACGAGCCCATGCCGCCGATCACCACCACCACGAAGGCGATGCCGAGAATCTCCGGGCCCACGAACGGCTGGGCGCCGCGCAACGGCGCGAACAGCACACCGGCCATGCCGGCCAGGCCGACGCCGAGGGCGAAGGTCATGGAGAACAGGCGGAAGATATTCGTGCCGAGCAGCGACACGGTCTCGGTGCTTTCACTGCCGGCGCGCACCAGGGCGCCAAAGCGCGTGCGCTCCAGCAGCAGCCACAGGCCCAGGCCAACCAACCCGGAAAACACAATCAGGAACAGGCGGTAGTAGGGGTAGACGAAATCACCCACCACCAGCACGCCGCGCAGCAGTTCCGGCACGGCGACGCTTTTGCCCACCGGGCCCCAGATCATCACGCTGGCTTCCTGGATGATCAGCGCGATGCCCAGCGTGACCAGGATCTGGAACATGTGCGGCAAGTGATAGATCCGCTGGATCAATACACGCTCGATCACCCAGGCCAACGCGGCCACCACCAGCGGCGCAATCAACAGCGCCAGCCAGAAGCTGCCGGTGAGGCTCACGGCGGTGTAGCAGATGTAGGCGCCCAGCAGGAAGAACGCGCCGTGGGCGAAGTTGACGAAGTTGAGCAGGCCGAAAATGATCGTCAGCCCGACCGCGATCAGGAAGTAGATCATCCCCAATCCAAGGCCGTTGAGTATCTGGAACAGGTAAAGATTAAGCATGCAGGAACCCTCGAACAGGTGGCCGCCGGGGCGGCCCTGCCGTGTACAACCGGTGAAGTTTTAGCGGATCAGGCGAGCGTACAGCCCGTGGCTTCCACCGGCGGGAATGACTGGCCGGCGTTGAGCACCTTGGCCAGGTCATCCTTGTCGGCCATGTCGCCGGCGGCCTTGCCGACCAGCAGGTAGTAGTCCTTGATCACCTGGTGGTCGCCGGCGCGAATCGACTCCTTGCCGGTGGGGCCTTCGAAACTCAGGCCCTGCATGGCCTTGGCCACGGTCGGCCCGTCGAAGCTGCCGGTGGCGATGATGGTGTCGAGCATGACTTTGGTGCTGATGTAGTCGGCGGCCAACGGGTAGGTGGGGTTGATGCCGTACTTGGCCTGGGTCAGCTTGACCAGCTCGCGGTTGAGCGGGGTGTCGACCTGATGCCAGTACTGCGCGCCGAGGTACACGCCTTCGAGGATGTCGCTGCCCAGTTCCTGGAACTGGTCGAGTCCGGCGGACCACACCAACAGCACTTTCATGCGCTCCTTGATGCCGAAGTTCACCGCCTGGCGCAGGGTGTTGGACGATTGGCTGCCAAAGTTGAGCAACACCAGCACATCCGGCTTGGTGGAAATGGCATTGGTGAGGTAGCCGGAGAATTCCTGTTCCTGCAGCGAGTGGTAGCTGTTGCCGACGTGTTCCAGGCCGTGTTCCTTGAGCACGTTTCTGGCGCCTTCGAGCAGCGCTTCGCCGAACACATATTGTGGCGTGATGGTGTACCAGCGCTTGGCGTCCGGCAGCAGTTTGATCAGCGGCACCATGGTTTCGCGGATGGCGCCGTAGGTAGGCACCGACCAGCGGAACGTGGCGTGGTTGCAGTCTTTGCCGGTGACTTCATCGGCCCCGACCGGGGTCATGAATACACCGCCGACCTTGTCGACTTCCTTGGCCACCGCCAGCGCCGACGACGACAGCGTGCAGCCCTGGAAGAACCGCGCGCCGTCCTGCTGGATTGCCTCCTGTACCTTGCGTACGGCTTTGCCGGCGTTGCCCTCGGTGTCGATGACCTTGTAGTTCAATGGGCGGCCCAGGAGCTCGGTGTGTTGTGCCACCGCCAGGCGCGAACCCATGTCGGCAAACTTGCCATAGCTGGCAAAGGCGCCGGACATGGACTTGAGGCCGTAAAAGGTAAAGGGCTCGGCGGCGAATGCGGACCGTACGCTCAGCGGAAGGCTGAGGGCGGCGGCCGCAGTAAGACTGGCTTTTAATAACGTACGACGCTGCATGGGGTGACTCCCTGGTTTAGTTATTGGCAGGAGTAGCAATGGCGATACGGTGGAGCAGGGCCTGTGGGCAGGCCTGTTATTGGGGTAACGCAATGTGCGGTTTGTAATGCAGTCAACTGTGGGAGGGGGGGTCTTAAGAGTGATCGAACTCCAGTAGAAAGTGCGGGCTGACCTGGCCTTCCAGCGCGGTCATATGGTGTTCGGCGTCGCACATATGTTCATGCATCAGGCTGCGTACCGCGCCTTCATCCCCGGCGCGAAAGGCGCTCAGCAGTTGCTTGTGATAGTCGAGGTTGGCGGCGTCGAACTGCTTGCGCTTGGGCTTGTAGGCTTTTTTCAGCACCACCAGGTCGCGCAGCAGATCGTTGAGAAACTGCGCCATAAAGCTCAGCAACGGGTTGGGGCAGGCCTTGGCCAGCAGGTTATGAAACTCCAGTTCCGCCAGGCGTTGCTCGCGCTGGCCGGCTTCGCTGTCTTCGGGAGCGCTGCAGAAATCCACGTTGTCCTGCAGGGCCTGGTAGTCGTCTTCACTCAGGCGCCCGAGCACCGACACCGCCAGTTCCACTTCGATGACCTTGCGCAATTGGTACACCTGCTCGCCATCCAGGTGCTGGAAGTGCAGGTAGTTACGCAGCGCACGGCTGGCGGGTTCAGTGCCGGCCTGGTTCAGGTAGGCGCCGCCGCTGGGGCCGGTGCGGGTACTCACCAGCCCCTCGACCTCCAGGGCCTTGAGCGCTTCACGGGCCGAGCCCTTGGAGCACTGGAAGCTTTCCATCAGCTCACGCTCGGTGGGCAGGCGGTCGCCGGGCTTCAAGGCATCGGTGACAATGGAGCGCTTGACCGACTCGACAATCACGTCGGACAGCTTCTGGCGTTTGCGGCGTAGCGGGCGAGTCAGCATGGGGTCGATTTATCGTATTAATGCGGATAAATAGCACTTAATAACGATTGAGACGGAGCGTCAACGCAGGGTGTCGTTTTCGGCGGCAACAGGTCGTAAATGACGCCCTACTCCCAATTACCTGAATCCAGGCAGCGCGTAGAAGGGGGTGGTTGCTTGCCATAGGCCAGGAAGTCGCCGACCCACTGGTTGACGCAGCCGCTGGTCCCCGTCTGAGCCGCCTCCTTGAGGTGCAGCTGTTCGACCAAGGGTGCGGCCTTTTCTCCGTATGGGGCATTGACCAGCACCATGCGCGCGACGCGTTCCGGATACAGCGTCCCGTAGCGGTTGCCCAGCCGCGAGGCGTCAGCATTGCCCAGGTAAAGCAGTTGCGCATCGCCCAGTTGGGCACGTACGAACTCCATGTCCCGTGCGGCCTGTTCGACGCTTTTGTCGTGCTTGAGGTCGCGGGGGCTGAGTTCGATGACGTCATAGTAATTGAGCAGCCTGCGGTAAGCCTGAGTGGAGTAGTCGCTCCAGCGGCTGGCCAACTTAATGGCGAAGGTGCCGCCGGTGTTGCTTCTCGAGGCGTTGCCGGCCTGGGCAAAGACCAGGCCGGCGCGGTTCAGCGGCTCGCGGGCGCCCACACGGGTCAGGTAGAGACGGATGCTGCCTTGACGCGGCGCCGCGTAATTGCGCGGTACGGTCACGATGCCACACTGGGTGCGCGACAGCACCTCGGGGTCCAGCCGTTCGGCGGCGGGAAGGGGGCAATCGAGCAGCCAATCAATGGCGGTGGGTTTGATCAGTGGCTCTGCCTGGCCAAGGTTTGCCATCAACCAGAAACAGCCGCACGCGAGGTATTTTGCAACATTCATCCAGTGGTCCCTGGCAGCCGTGTGATAGCGGCATTTTTTACCAAGGAACCTGGGGCGAAGAATGTAGGGGCGGTAGACGACTCGTGTACGAAATTGGAGTTTTGTTTATCAGATTTTGGTTTTCCAACCGCCGCCCAATGCCTTGTACAGCGCGATGCTGGCCTGCAGGCGCGACAGTCGCAATTGCACGTTCAAGTCCTGGGCGGCATACAGGGTGCGCTGGGTTTCCAGCACCGTGAGCAAGTCTTCGGCCCCCGCCTGGTAGCGGCTTTCGGCGATCTGGAAGGCGGTTTGGGCCTGTTGCAGTTCTTCCGTTTGCCATTGGCGCTGCTGGTCCAGGCGCGTGATGCTGCTGAGGGCTTTTTCCACATCGGCAAAGCCATTGATGATCGCGCCTCGGTAGGTTTGCAACAGCTCATCCTGGCGGGCGCGCGCCTTGTCGCGCTCGGCGCTTAAACGGCCGTTGTTGAAGATCGGCCCGACCAGGCCGGCCGTCAGTGTGTAGTAGGGGCTGCGCAGGATGTCCAGGGCCTTGTAGGCGTCGGAGCCGAGTGTGGCGCCGAGGGTCAGGGCCGGCAGCATGGCGGCGCGGGCCACGGTGACGTCCGCCTGGGCTGCCGCCAGTTGGGCCTCGGCCTTGGCGATGTCCGGCCGGCGGCTGAGCAGCTGGCTGGGCATGCCGGCACCGATGGTTGGCCAGGTCAGGTCCTGGAAAGGTTCGGCGCCCAGGTCCAGGGCCTGAACCGGCTGGCCGAGGAGGGCGGCAAGGGTGATCTGGGATTCTTCGGCCAGTTGTTGAATCAACGGCAGTTGGCGTTGCTGGCTGGCCACCAGGCTTTTCTGCTGGGCCAGTTCCAGGGCCGTGGCGGAGCCTGCGTCGTAGCGGGTCTGCACCAGGTCGAGCACGTTACGCGCATTGGCCAGGTTCAACTCGGCGATCTGCTGGCGCTGGCGGGCCGCGAGGGTTTGCGCGTAGCGGTCGGCTACGCTGCTGAGCAAGGTCAGCTCCACGGTGGCCTGGTCGAACTCGCTGGCGCGCAGGCTGTGCAGGGCGCTGTCACGGGCAGCGGCGCGGCCGCCCCAGAAGTCCACCTCATAACTGGCGGTAAGGTTGACACCGAAATTGTCGACGGCGTCATCGCTTTGCGAGACGTCCAGGTCCGGTCCGCCCGGGCCGTGCAACAGTTTCTGGTGGCTGGTGGCGAGGTTGAACTTCACCTCGGGCAACAGTGGCGCTCCGGCAATCACCGCACTGGCCTGGGCCTGGCGCACGCGTGCCATGGCGGCGGCCACGTCGAAGCTGTCACGCCGGGCCTGGTCGACCAGGCGGTTCAACCGCGGGCTGCCGAACTGCGTCCACCAGCGCTGGTTGGTGGCCTGGGCGGCGTCGCGCTCGGCGAACTGCCAGGCGGCCGGCGGCGCGATACCGCTGTCCACGGCGGACGGGTCACCGGCGCAGGCCGTGAGCAGCAGGCACAGGCCGAGTGCGGGCAGGTGCGCGGGGATGGATCGTTTATTCACTGGTCAACGCCTTAACCGGATCGAGCCGGGCAGCTTTACGGGCCGGCATGAAGCCGAATACGACGCCGGTGACCAATGCGCAACCGAATGCGCCAAGCACCGCCACCAGGGAAAACTGCACCGCCACCTGGGCCAGCACCAGCACGCCGCCCACCAGCAGGGCCAGGGCAATGCCACACAGGCCGCCGACCACCGACAGCATCACCGCCTCGGTCAGGAACTGGCGCAGGATGTCGCGCTGGCGCGCGCCGGTGGCCATGCGGATGCCGATCTCGCGGGTGCGTTCGCGCACGGTCATCAGCATGATGTTCATCACGCCAATGCCGCCTACCAGCAGGGAAATCGCGGCAATCGAGCCGAGCATCAGCGAGAGGGTGTTCTGGGTGCGCGCCTCGGCCTGGATCATCGCCGCGTTGTTGGTCAGCTCGTAGTCGCGCTTGCCGTTGTGCAGCTTTTGCATCAACTGGTCGATGGCCACCTCGGCCTCGCGGACCTTGCGCGCATCGGCGGCGGCAATCACCACGTATTCGGGGTTGTAGCTGCCGAACAGGCGCACGCTGGCGGCGGTGTAGGGGATGGCGATACGGTCATCACTGTCCTTGTTGCCGGAGCTGGCGCCTTTTTCCGCCAGCACGCCGATCACCTGGAACGGGACGTTCTCAATCAGGATGTATTGGCCGATGGGGTCGACCTCACCCTTGAACAGCTTTTCACGCACACGGTGACCGATCACCGCCACGGTGGCGGCGGCGCGCTCGTCGGCCGCGGTGAAGTAACTGCCCTCGACCACCGGCCAGTTGAAAATCACCGGGAAGTTGGTGTCATTGCCACCCACATAGGCCATGTAGTCGACGTTGCCGAAGCGCACCCCGGCCTCACTGCCGTTGACCGGCATGATGCGCTGGACCTGGGGTAATGCCGCCAGTGCGTGGACGTCGTCGAGGGTCACGATACCCAGCGGCGTGCGCGGGTTGGGCGATGATCCACTGAGGTAGATAATGTTGGAGCCGAACGCTCCCATCTGCGCCATGACCTGGCGCTTGCTGCCTTCCCCGACCGCCAGCATCACCACCACCGAGGCCACGCCGATGATGATCCCCAGCAGGGTCAGTGCGGTGCGGAAGCGGTTGATCCACATCACCCGCCATGCAGCCTGGACGGCATCCACCAGTTCGGCCCTCCAGGCACCGTTGTGTTCGGTGCCGTCGGCCAAGCGCTGGCGCAGGTCCACGGCTTGCAACGCGCCGCCGGTGGCCGGTGGGGGCGCGGCACCGTCATCGGCCGAGTCACTGATGATCAGGCCATCGCGAATCTCGATAATGCGGTTGGCCCGCGCCGCCACTTCACGGTCGTGGGTGATCAGGATCACCACATGGCCCTGGCTCGCGAGTTCATCGAGCAGGGTCATCACCTCGGCGCCGCTGTGGCTGTCGAGGGCGCCGGTGGGTTCATCCGCCAGGATGATGTGGCCGCCGTTCATCAGCGCGCGGGCAATCGAGACGCGCTGTTGCTGACCGCCGGACAACTGGTGCGGACGGTTGCCGGTGCGCTCGGCCAGGCCCAGGCGGGTGAGCAGGGCGTGGGCGCGGGCATGGCGCTCGGTAGCGCTGATGCCGGCATAGATCGCCGGCATCTCGACGTTCTCCTGGGCCGAGCCCGAGGGGATCAGGTGGTAGCCCTGGAACACAAAGCCGAACGCCTCGCGGCGCAGCCAAGCCAGTTCGTCGCTGTCCAGGTGGGCGACGTTTTCCCCCGCGAACAGGTACTCGCCTGTGCTTGGGCGGTCGAGGCAACCGAGGATATTCATCAGCGTGGACTTGCCGGAACCGGAAGCGCCGACGATGGCGACAAATTCCCCGGCATGGATCGACAGGTCGATGCCGCGCAACACGTCAACCTGCGGGCTGTCGCCACCGCCGTAGGATTTGCGGATGTTCTTGAGTTCGATCAGGGGTGTGGTCACCTCAACCCCCGTTGCCGTCGGCCGGGCCGATCAGCAGGTGATCGCCTTCGTGCAGGCCGTCGAGCACTTCGACCCGCAGGCGATCGCTGATGCCCAGGTGCACTTCACGTTCTTCGATGCGGCCGTTGGTGGCGACCACGCGGGCGATCTGTTTGTCGGCACTTGAGGTGCCCAGCAGCGCGGCCACCGGTGCGGTGAGGACATCCTTGACCTGGCTGGCGACGAAGAATACCTGGGTGGTCATTTCGGCCATCAGCGCGTTGTCGCTGTTGTCCACGTCCAGCAGCACGGTGTACAGCACCACGCGCCCGCTGCCGCTCTTGCTGGAACTGTTGGGGCTGCCGCTGCCCTGGGTTTCATTCAGCGGCTTGGGCGGGATCGGCAGGATCTGCCGCACGGTACTGGACCAGCGCCGGTTGCCGCCGCTGAGGGTGGTGAAATAGGCGGTCATGCCGGGTTTGACGTGGCCGATGTCGGCTTCCGAGACTTCCGCCCACACGGTCATCGGCGACAACTTGGCGATCCGCAGGATCAGCGGGGTCTGCTGCTGGGCGTTGAGGGTCTGGCCGACCCGCGCATCCACCGCCACCACGGTGCCGGTCATCGGTGCGTAGATGCGCGTATAGCCCAGTTCCGCTTCATCGCTGCGCAGGCTGGCCTGGGCCTGGAGAATCTGCGCCTGGAACATATCGACTCGGGCCTGGGTGGCGCTCAATTCGGCCTTGGCGGTTTGCACATCCTCCTCGCGGGTGGCGTTGCCGGCGGCCAGGCGCTGTTGGCGCTGGTACTTCTGGCGCGCCAGTGCGTGCTGGGCTTTCTGCTCCTGCAGCTGCGCCTTGAGGTTTTCGATGGCATAGCGGCTGGCGTCGAGCTTGGCTTTTTGCGTCGAGGGGTCGATCTCCACCAGCAATTGGCCTTCCTGGACCTGGTCGCCGGCTTCGACGTGGATCTTGCGAATCTGTCCGGACGCCTGGGCGCCCACGTCGACATACCGGCGCGGTTGCAGGGTGCCCAGGGCCGTGACGCTGTTTTCGATATTGCCGCGGGTGACGGTAACGGTGGTCAGGGTCTCACCCCCCGTCGGCAATACCTGCCAGGCGGCGACGGCGATGATGGGAATCAGGCACGCAATAGCTAGCAAGGCGCGTCGGGCAGGGCGAGGGCGTTTCATGCTTAGGTTCCAGCCAGGAAAGTTCGGAGCGCAGTTGCGCAGAGCTGACAGTTAAACGAGAGAATTGCCCAAAGATTTAGGCTGATACATAAGCGGTTACAGGTCGTGTGCAGAAAAAAATCGGCCTGTAGATGCAAGTCTTGTTTAAAAGTAGATGAGAATTACTATAAATTGCACCTACCCAAACTGCCATTACTGAATGGCCTGTATTTGTTGTAGGAGCGAGCTTGCTCGCGAAGAGCTCAGGGACGCCGCGTTCACTCTGGTTTCCCGCGTTATCGTTGAGGTACTTCGCGAGCAAGCTCGCTCCTGCAGGACCAAATGCCGCCGCCCGGGGGCCAGGAGTCATGTTGGAAAACTACTATCGCGAGCTGGTGTGCTTCCTCAACGCCAAGCTGGGCAACCGCCAGGTGGCCGAGGATGTGGTGCATGACGCTTATGTCCGGGTGCTGGAACGTTCCAGCGAGACGCCCATCGAACAGCCCCGTGCGTTTTTGTATCGCACCGCGCTGAACCTGGTGATCGATGGTCACCGGCGTAACGCCTTGCGCCAGGTCGAACCCCTGGATGTACTCGACAGCGAGGAGCGCTTCGCCGCCGGTTCGCCCCATGCCACCCACGACTACGGCCAACGCCTGGCTATGCTCGAACGCGCCCTGGCCGAGCTGCCGGCGGCCTGTCGCGACAGCTTCCTGCTGCGCAAACTCGAGGGCCTGAGCCACCTGCAAATCGCCGAGCGCCTGGGTATTTCCCGCACCCTGGTGGAAAAACACATTGTCAATGCCATGAAGCACTGCCGGGTGCGGATACGCGAGTGGGACGCGCACTGATCACTGATCAGGTAAATTTTATTTCATTGTCCTCGTTTCCTATCAACACATGACCTGTTGTGCAGGTCTCGAAGGTATTCCCGCCCCACCGCCAAGGGGCTTATCCAGAGGACACTGGAATGACACAGGCAATTGCTTCGCCCGCGGTTCACGACCTGATCGGTATCGGTTTTGGCCCTTCGAACCTGGCGCTGGCCATCGCCCTGCAGGAGCGCGAAAAGGCGCAGGGCAAACTGGACGTGCTGTTTCTCGACAAACAGGCCGACTATCGCTGGCACGGCAATACCCTGGTGACCCAGAGCGAATTGCAGATTTCGTTCCTCAAGGACCTGGTGACCCTGCGCAACCCCACCAGCCCGTACTCCTTCGTCAATTACCTGAAAGCCCATGACCGCCTGGTGGACTTCATCAACCTGGGCACCTTCTACCCGTGCCGCATGGAGTACAACGACTACCTGCGCTGGGTTGCCGGGCAGTTCCAGGCCCAGGCCCGCTACGGCGAGGAAGTGCTGGCCATCGAGCCGATCCTGCACCAGCAGCAGGTGGAGGCGCTGCGCGTGATTTCCCGCGATGCGCTGGGCGAGCAGCATGTGCGTACCACCCGTTCGGTGGTGGTCAGCGCCGGCGGCACACCGCGTATTCCCGAAGCGTTCAAGGCCCTCAAGGGCGACAGCCGGGTGTTCCACCATTCCCAGTACCTGGAGCGCATGGCCACCCAGCCTTGCGTGGACGGCAAGGCGATGCGCGTCGCAATCATCGGCGGTGGCCAGAGTGCGGCCGAAGCCTTTATCGACCTGAACGACAGCTTCCCCTCGGTGCAGGTCGACATGATCCTGCGCGGTTCGGCACTCAAGCCGGCCGATGACAGCCCGTTCGTCAACGAAGTGTTCTCGCCGGCCTTTACCGACCTGGTGTTCCAGCAAGTCGGTGCCGAGCGCGAGCGCCTGGTCGCCGAGTACCAGAACACCAACTATTCGGTGGTCGACCTCGACCTGATTGAGCGCATCTACGGGATTTTCTACCGCCAGAAAGTCTCCGGCATCGCCCGCCAGGCCTTCCGCACCATGACCGTGGTCGAGAAGGTCACCCCCGGCCCCCTGGGCATCGAACTGGCCCTGCGCAACAACGCCAACGGCGAAACCAGCGTCAACCATTACGACGCGGTGATCCTTGCCACCGGCTACGAGCGCGAGACGCATCGCGCACTGCTGGCGCCGCTGGAGGAGTATCTGGGTGATTTTGAAGTGGCGCGCGACTACCGCATCGTCACCGATGAGCGCTGCAAGGCCGGCATCTACATCCAGGGCTTCAGCCAGGCCAGCCATGGCTTGAGCGATACGCTGCTGTCGGTACTGCCGATTCGCGCGGATGAGATTGCGGCGTCGCTGTTTGAAAACGACCGTAGCCGCGGCAAGGCGCGTTCGGTGCAGGATCTGCTCCTCGCCACCGCCAGCTGACAAGCTGCACTTGTGACACGGGGGGCTGGCTGATACTGTACAAAAAACCAGTATCGGTAGCCTTCCATGCAGTTGATCGAAAAACTCAGCATCCTCGCCGACGCCGCCAAGTACGACGCCTCCTGCGCCAGCAGTGGCGCGCCCAAGCGCAGTTCGGAAGGCAAGGCGGGGCTGGGCTCAACCGATGGCATGGGCATCTGCCACAGCTACACGCCGGACGGTCGCTGCGTATCTTTGCTCAAGGTACTGCTCACGAACTTCTGTCTCTACGACTGCCAATACTGCGTCAACCGCCGCTCCAGCGACGTGCCCCGCGCACGCTTCAGCCCGGAGGAGGTGGTCACCCTGACCCTGGATTTCTACAAGCGCAACTGCGTCAGCGGGCTGTTCCTCAGCTCGGGCATCATTCGTTCGGCCGACTACACCATGGAGCAGTTGGTGCGGGTGGCCAAACTGCTGCGCGAAGAGCATGACTTTCGCGGTTACATCCACCTCAAGACCATCCCCGAAGCCGACCCGGCGCTGATTGCCGAGGCCGGGCGCTACGCCGACCGCCTCAGCGTGAATATCGAACTGCCCACCGATGCCAGCCTGCAAACCCTGGCGCCGGAAAAACAGATCGTCTCGATCAAGCAGGCCATGCAGACCATCTATACCGGCGAGCAGACGGTCCTGAACGAACCCCGCGCGCCGCGTTTC
The DNA here is from genome assembly GCF_007828335.1 of Pseudomonas sp. SJZ103. NCBI lineage: Bacteria > Pseudomonadati > Pseudomonadota > Gammaproteobacteria > Pseudomonadales > Pseudomonadaceae > Pseudomonas > Pseudomonas sp. SJZ103. Next base: position 63,714 of record NZ_VIUN01000004.1, on the reverse strand, counting down.
GCCCCGGCGGGTCAGAGCACCCAGATGATCGTCGGCGCCGACGAGACCGACGACAGCACCATCCTCCACAGTGCCGAGGCGCTGTATGGCAACTTCAAGCTGCGCCGCGTGTACTACTCGGCCTTCAGCCCCATCCCCAACAGCCCGAAAAGCGTACCCCTGGCCGCGCCGCCGTTGATGCGCGAGCATCGCTTGTACCAGGCCGACTTCCTGCTGCGCAGCTACGGCTTCAGCGCCAACGAACTCTTTGAAGGCCCTGGCCACCTGGCCCTGGACATTGATCCCAAGCTGGCCTGGGCCCTGGAACACCGCGAGGTGTTCCCCCTGGACCTGAACCGCGCCGAGCCGACCTTGATCGCCCGCATCCCAGGGATCGGCCTGCGCACCACCCAGCGCCTGGTGGACCTGCGCCGCGAACGCAAGATCCGCTTTGAAGACCTGGCACGCATGCGTTGCGTGCTAGCCAAGGCCAAGCCGTTTTTCATCACCAGTGACTACCACCCGCAACAGGCCGACAGCACCAGCGTGCTGCTGCGCGAACAACTGCGTGACCGCCCGCAGCCGCAGCAGATGGGGTTGTGGGGATGATCAGCCTGGAATGCGACAACCTTTTCAGCACCTGGCGCGAACAGGCGCGCTGGCTGCTCAGCCATCAGGTCGACCCGAGCCAGGTGAGCTGGGGCGAGGTGCAGGCGGCGGACCTGTTTGCGACCGATGAGCCGATCCCCGAAGGCTTGGGTCCGTTCCAGGCGCGAATTCCCAAGGCGCTGCTGGAATTGCTGGAGTCGGCCGCCTGCTACCAAGGTGATCAGCGTTGGAGTCTGTTGTATGAGGTGTTGTGGCGCGTCAGCCATGGCGACCGCACCGCGATGCTGGCGGGGGATAAGCTCGGCAGCGAGTTGCAGCGGCGCATCAAGCAGGTCAGCCGTGAGGCCCATCACCTGCATGCGTTTGTGCGCTTTATCGCCTTGCCGGCAGGGGCGGGGCCTGAGCTGCCGGAGTACGTGGCCTGGCATGAACCGGCCCATGACATTCTCAAGTCGGCCAGCCAGCATTTTGTCGGGCGCATGGGGCGCCATCGCTGGATGATCGCCACGCCGTTGGACGGGGTGTACTACGACGGCGAGCAGTTACTCCACCAGCGTGAGTGCCCCGAGGCGTGGCGGCAGCTGGCGCAGAACGTCGAGGATCCCCACAGCGCGATGTGGCTGACGTACTACAGCCACATCTTCAACCCGGCGCGGTTGAACCCCAAGGTGATGGAAGGGCACTTGCCGAGCCGGTTCTGGAAGAATCTGCCGGAGGGCAAGTTGATCCCGGCGTTGATCAGCGAGGCGCGTACAGGGAAGCAGAAGGATGGGCAGGCGAAGCTGGTGGGGGCGCGCCAAGGTAAGAAAATCTTAAGCGGGCATGGTTAAAAATGTGGGAGGGGCGGTGCGACGATTCGACTTGCTCCCACATTCGATCCTCATTGGCTTGGCGAGTGGGGCTCAGGCCAGTTCGATGGCGGTATTCTTCACCACCGCCAACTCCGGATGCGCCACCAACTTATCGATGTGCAACTCATCGTTGTTCAGCCAGATCTCCGATACCACCCGGTAGTGCTCCATATCCCGGCAGCGCATGCGCAGGCTGTAGTCGAACGGCCCGCTGATCAGCTGGCATTCGAACACCTGGGGGCAGGCCTTCATACACGCTTCGAAGGCCTTTTGCGCCGAACGCCCGCTCTGGTTGGACAAGGCCACCAGCACCAGCAGCGACAGCCCTGGCGAGACCATCTGCACATCGATGATTGCCCCATACCCACGAATCACCCCGCGTCGCTCCAGCTTGCGCACCCGCTCCAGGCAGGGCCTGGGGGTGAGGTGCACCAGTGACGAGAGCTTTTCGTAGGTGATACGCCCCTGATGGCGCAGCACTTCGATGATCGCCTCATCGATGCGATCCAGCGCAGGGGCGGAGTGGGGTCCGTTGGCCTTGGTATCCATGGGGTTCACTTCAAACGGTTGGGAAGAAGGGTGAGCAAGCGTTCAACGGTTGCGTGACAAGTATGGTACGGCCTTCCCTGGCCAACGTCTGCATGACTTTGCCACTGGGCCTGCAGGTGTCAGGCGCGTTTCTTCTGTTGCGCGGCAGGCTGCAGGGTCAGGCGGGCAAATAGGTCCTTGGGGTCGTCCAACACGGGCACCAGTTCCAAGTCGCTGCCCAGGTCCAGTGCCTTGGCTGCATCCAACACATAACGAAGGGCCGAATAGTCCTCGATGGCAAACCCGACTGAGTCGAACAGCGTGATCTGTTGCGCATGTTCGCGGCCAGGGAGCTGGCCGTTGATCACCTGCCACAGTTCGGTCACTGGTGAGTCGTGCGGCATGTGCTGGATCTCACCTTCGATGCGGCTCTGGGGTTCGTACTCGACAATCACACGGGCGCGCTCGACGATGCGTCGGTCCAGTTCGGTCTTGCCCGGGCAGTCGCCGCCCACGGCGTTGAGGTGCATGCCCGGCTCAATCATCTCGTCGGTCAGAATGGTGGCGTAGGCTTTGTCGGCGGTAACGGTGGTGACGATATCCGCGCCTTTCACAGCGTCTGCCACGCTGGCGGCGAGGATCACCTTGATCGCCGGGAACGCTTTGAGGTTGGCTGCGAGCTTGGCGGTGGCCTTGGTGTCGATATCGAACAGGCGAATCTCGTCGATGCCGAGCATCGCGTGGAAGGCCAGGGCCTGGAACTCACTCTGGGAGCCGTTGCCGATCAACGCCATGCTGCGGCTGTTGTCACGGGCCAGGTAGCGCGCCACCAGTGCCGAGGTGGCGGCAGTGCGGATGGCGGTGGTCAGGGTCATTTCGGCCAGCAGCAACGGTTTGCCGGTGTCCACATCGCCCAGGGCGCCGAATGCCATGACCGTGAGCATGCCCGCCAGCGTGTTTTTCGGGTGGCCATTGACGTACTTGAAGGCATACAGCGAGGCGTCGGACACCGGCATCAGTTCGATCACACCCTCCGGGGAGTGATTGGCCAGGCGTGCGCACTTCTCGAAATCCTGCCAGCGCAGGTAGTCGGCGCGAATGTACTCGGCCATTTCGATGATGCAGGTTTGCAGGCCTTTTTGCGCGACCAGATAGCTGAGGTCGTTGACGTCGATGTAGCGGGTCATGGAGAGGCTCCTTGTTGTTCGAGAGGGGCTGCGGTGAACGCGGCGAGCGTTTTCTGCTGTGCGTAGCTCGGCGCAGCAAGCGTGGGCAGCCGGGCTATTGTCTGCGTTCGGGCCGATGAATCCCGGCTGAAACAAGGGGCGCGCCCAGCGGGTAAAGCTGAAAAGGTGGGTGATGCAGCCGAATCGGCTGTGAGGTCTGTAATGGGATCAAAAGGCGGGAGAGGGTATTGTGGTATTTGCCATAGCTGTCTCAGCCAGGAGGAATCATGTCTACCGTCGTACGTCTCGCCCAATCCGCCGATGCCGAAGGGATCAGCCAGGTCATCCTGGCGGCCTTGCACAGCAGCAATGCGCGGGATTATCCGGTGGATGTGATTGCCCGGGTGGCCAGCAACTTCACGCCGGACGCGGTGCTTGAGCTGCTCAAGCGGCGGGTGGTGCTGGTGGCGGTCCAGGACCGGGTGATCGTCGCCACGGCGGCCCTGGATACCAATGTGGTGCGCTCGGTATTCGTCAATCCGGCGGCGCAAGGGCAGGGCGTTGGCCGGTTGCTGATGATTGAAATCGAACTGCGCGCGCGGGAAGCGGGGGTGACGACGCTGAGTGTGCCGTCTTCGCTGACCGCCGAGCCGTTCTACACCAAACTGGGGTTTCACACGGTACGCGACGTCTACCACGGCAATGAGCGCACGCTGGTGATGGAAAAGGCGCTGTTGTCGCGCCATCCCATCGGGCCGTACCGCGACCGTCAGCACCGGGCGCAAGTGGTGGCGTTATGGCAGGAGGCGTTTGGTTATGACACGGCGCATAACCTGCCGACCTTGGCGATCGATAAGAAACTGGCGGTAAATGACGGGCTGTTTTTTGTAGCGACGGACAAGAAAACCGTGATCGGGACGATTCTTGCCGGCTACGACGGCCATCGCGGCTGGCTGTATTCGGTGGCCGTGCACGCCGACTATCGGCGTCATGGCCTGGGTTCCTCGCTGGTGCGGCATGCGGAACAGGCATTGATGGCCCTGGGCTGCATGAAGATCAACCTGCAGATCACCAGTGGCAATGATGCGGTGGCGGGGTTCTACGAGGCGCTGGGGTATGGGGTGGAGGCGAGGATCAGCATGGGCAAAAAGGTTGCCGAGAATATTCCGACTCAATCCTAAGAACACTGCAAAACAAATGTGGGAGGGGGCAAGCCCTCTCCCACATTTGATGTGCGGTGTTGCGGGTTTAGACTTTTACGATCCAACCCGCTGGCGCTTCGACGTCGCCGGTCTGCACGCCGGTCAGCTCTTTGTAGAGCTTCTGGGTGATCGGGCCGACTTCGGTCTCGCTGTGGAACACATGCAGTTGGCCGTTGTACTGGATACCGCCGATCGGCGAGATCACCGCGGCAGTGCCGCAGGCGCCGGCTTCCTTGAACTGATCCAGCTTGTCGATGAACACTTCGCCTTCGACCACTTCCAGGCCCAGGCGGGTCTGGGCCAGTTCGATCAGCGACAGGCGGGTGATGCCTGGCAGCACCGAAGGCGACTTCGGTGTGATGAACTTGTTGTCGTGGGTGATCCCGAAGAAGTTGGCCGAGCCGACTTCTTCGATTTTCGAGTGAGTCATCGGGTCCAGGTAGATCGCATCGGCGAAACCGGATTTCTTCGCTTCCGAGCCCGGCATCAGGCTGGCGGCGTAGTTGCCACCGACCTTGGCGGCACCGGTGCCCTGTGGCGCGGCGCGGTCGAAGGTGGAGATCTGGAAGTTGTGGGGCACCAGGCCGCCCTTGAAGTAGGCGCCGACCGGGATGCAGAACACCGAGAAGATGAACTCCGGCGCGGTACGCACGCCGATGTTGTCACCGGTGCCGATCACGAACGGGCGCAGGTACAGCGCGCCGCCGCTGCCATACGGCGGGATGAACCGCTCGTTGGCCTTGACCACTTGTTTGCATGCGTCGATGAACGCGTCGGTCGGGACGTGCGGCATCAGCAGGCGGGCGCAGCTGCGCTGCATGCGCGCGGCGTTCTGGTCCGGACGGAACAGGTTGATCGAACCGTCCTTGCAGCGGTAGGCCTTGAGGCCTTCGAAGCACTGCTGGCCGTAGTGCAGGGCGGTAGAGCCCTCGCTGATGTGCAGCACGTTGTCGTCGGTCAGGGTGCCGGCTTGCCATTCGCCGTTTTTCCAGACTTGGAGAAACCGCTTGTCGGTCTTGATGTAGTCAAAACCCAGCTTGTCCCAATTGATGCTTTCGTTACCCATGACACCCTCTATCTTTGGTCAAGTCGGTTTTTTTCTGAATGGGCGCAACAATACTTCATTCGCAGGCCCGTTCGCATCCCCCGCGTCCCTTGCAGGAGCGAGCTTGCTCGCGAAAATCGTCAACGATAACGCGTCAAACCAGAATGAACGCGGCGCCCTCAGGTTCTTCGCGAGCAAGCTCGCTCCTGCAGGGGGTGTTTATTTACAGGTGCAGCGCATGCCCCAGCGCCCTGAGCGCAGCTTCCTGCACCGCTTCGCCGAGCGTCGGATGGGCGTGGATGGTGCCGGCCACGTCTTCCAGGCGCGCGCCCATTTCCAGGCTGAGGCCGAAGGCGGTGGACAGCTCGGACACGCCGGCGCCGACCGCTTGCCAGCCGACAATCAGATGATTGTCGCGGCGTGCCACCACCCGTACGAAGCCGGTTTTCGACTCCAGGGTCATCGCGCGGCCGTTGGCGGCAAACGGGAAACTCGACACGATGCAGTCCAGGCCGGCGGCCTTGGCATCATCGGGCGTCTTGCCGACCACCACCAGTTCCGGGTCGGTAAAGCATACCGCCGGGATCGCGGCCGGGTTGAATTCGCGGTGTTGACCGCTGATCAGTTCGGCAACCATTTCGCCCTGGGCCATGGCCCGGTGCGCCAGCATCGGCTCGCCGCTCAGGTCGCCGATGGCATACACATTGCGCATGCTGGTCTGGCAGCGGCTGTCGATCTTGATCGCCGCGCCGTTCATCTCCAGGTTCAGCGCTTCGAGGTTCCAGCCCTGGGTATTGGGTTTACGACCAACGGCCACCAGCACCTGGTCCGTCGCCAGCGACAACGTGTCGCCATTCGGGTCGCGCACCTGCAGGCTGTTGTGCTCGAAACCGGTGACGCTGTGCTTGAGGTACAGCTTCACGCCCAACTGCTTGAGCGATTCGTTCACCGGTTGCGTCAGCTCGGCGTCGTAGGCCGGCAGGATGCGGTCCTGCGCCTCGACCACACTGACCTCGGCGCCGAGCTTGCGGTAGGCAATCCCCAACTCCAGGCCGATGTAGCCGCCGCCCACCACAATCAGGCGCTTGGGCACGCGGGTCGGCGCCAGGGCTTCGGTGGAGGAGATGATCGGCCCGCCAATCGGCAGCATCGGCAGGTTGACGCTTGTCGAACCGGTGGCCAGCAGCAGATGTTCGCACTGGATGCGCTGGTCGCCGACGTCGACGGTCTTGCCGTCCACCACCGTGGCCCAGCCGTGGATCACCTGCACTTTGTGCTTTTTAAGCAGTGCAGCGACGCCCGTGGTCAGGCGGTCGACGATGCCGTCTTTCCATTCCACGCTTTTGCGGATGTCCAGGGTCGGCACATCCACCTCGATTCCCAGTTGGGAACCTTGGCTGTGGTGCACGGTTTGCTGGAACTGCTCGGCTACGTGAATCAAGGCCTTGGACGGAATGCAGCCGATGTTCAGGCAGGTGCCGCCCAACGCCTGGCCTTCCACCAGGATCGTCGGGATGCCCAGTTGGCCGGCACGAATGGCGGCCACATAACCGCCAGGGCCGCCGCCGATAATCAGCAGCGTGGTATGCAATGTCTGAGTCATGCCCTTACTCCAGGAACAGGCTGGCGGGTTGTTCGAGCAGGCCGCGAATGGCCTGGATGAATTGCGCCGCGTCCATGCCATCGACCACGCGGTGATCGAAGGAGCTGGAGAGGTTCATCATTTTGCGAATCACGATCTGGCCCTTGATCACCATCGGCCGCTCAACGATACGGTTGACGCCAACGATGGCCACCTCCGGCAGGTTCAGCACCGGGGTGCTGACGATACCGCCCAGGGCGCCCAGGCTGGTCAGGGTAATGGTCGATCCCGACAGTTCATCGCGACTGGCCTTGCCATTGCGCGCGGCGCTGGCCAAGCGCGCGATTTCCTCGGCGTTGCCCCACAGGCTGCGTGCCTCGGCGTGACGCACCACCGGCACCATCAGGCCCACGTCGCTCTGAGTGGCGACGCCCACATGCACCGCGCCGAGGCGGGTGATGACCTGGGCTTCGTCGTCGTAACGTGCGTTGATCTGCGGGAAATCCCGCAACGCCACGACCATGGCGCGCACGATAAACGGCAGCAACGTCAGCTTGCCGCGCGTGGCGCCGTGCTTCTCATTGAGGTGCACGCGCAGCTCGTCGAGGGCGGTGACGTCGATCTCTTCCACATAGCTGAAATGCGCGGCACGCCGGGTGGCTTCCTGCATACGCTGGGCGATCTTGCGGCGCATGCCGATCACCGGGATCTGTTCTTCGTCGTTGCGTTCGGCGTAAGGGTTGGCTGCCGTCGAAGCTTTTGACGGCCCTTGTTGCAGGTAGGCGTCAAGGTCTTCGTGCAGGATCCGCCCGGCGGGGCCGGAGCCCTGTACCAGACGCAGTTGAATCCCGGCATCCAGCGCGTGCTTGCGCACGGCGGGGGAGGCCAGGGGGCGTTCGTCGACATCGCGGGCCACAGGGGCCTGTGCGGTCACGACGGGCGCGGGCTGGCTTTCAATCACCGGTGCCGGTTTGGCCTCGACAACGGCAGCCGCTTTCACCGGCTCCGCCACCACGGGCGCCTCCTTGGCGTTGCCCGCACCTTCCACTTCAATGCTGATCAGAATACTGCCCACTGCCATGACTTCACCCGGCTCGCCGCCGAGGGAAATTACCTTGCCATGGACGGGCGAGGGAATGTCCACCATCGCCTTGTCGGTCATCACATCCGCCAACACCTGGTCTTCGACGACCAGGTCGCCGACCTTCACATGCCACTGCGACAGTTCAACTTCCGCGATGCCTTCGCCAATGTCCGGCATCTTGATAACGTGCGTGCCCATTCAGACCTCCATGACCCGTTTCAACGCCGCGCCCACTCGGGACGGGCCTGGGAAATACGCCCACTCCTGCGCGTGCGGGTAGGGGGTGTCCCAACCGGTGACGCGTTCGATCGGCGCTTCCAGGTGGTGGAAGCAATGCTCCTGCACCAGCGCCACCAATTCAGCACCAAAGCCGCAGGTGCGGGTGGCTTCGTGCACCACCACGCAACGGCCGGTCTTCTTCACGGATTTGACGATGGTTTCCAGGTCCAGCGGCCACAGGCTGCGCAGGTCGATGACTTCGGCGTCGATGCCGGTTTCTTCGGCGGCGACCTGCGACACATACACGGTGGTGCCGTAGGTCAGCACAGTGACGGCCGAGCCCGGACGCACGACGGCGGCCACGTCCAGCGGCACGGTGTAGTAACCGTCCGGCACTTGCGCCTGCGGGTGTTTCGACCACGGCGTTACCGGGCGGTCGTGGTGGCCGTCGAACGGGCCGTTGTACAGGCGTTTGGGCTCGAGGAAGATCACCGGGTCATCGTTTTCGATCGAGGCGATCAGCAGGCCCTTGGCGTCATAGGGATTGGACGGCATCACCGTGCGCAAGCCGCAGACCTGGGTGAACACCGCTTCGATGCTCTGGCTGTGGGTCTGGCCGCCGTAGATGCCGCCGCCGCAGGGCATGCGCATGGTCAGCGGTGCAGTGAACTGGCCGGCCGAGCGATAACGCAGGCGCGCCGCTTCGGAGATGATCTGGTCGGTGGCGGGGTAGACGTAGTCGGCGAACTGGATCTCGGCAACCGGGCGCAGGCCATAGGCACCCATGCCCACGGCCACGCCGATAATGCCGCTCTCGGAGATCGGTGCGTCGAAGACCCGCGAGCTGCCGTACTTGGTCTGCAAGCCTTCGGTGCAACGGAACACACCGCCGAAGTAACCGACGTCCTGGCCGAACACCACCACGTTGTCATCACGTTCAAGCATCACATCCATGGCCGAGCGCAGGGCCTGGATCATGGTCATGGTGGTGGTGGTCATGGCGGTTTCCAATTCGATGCTGTTGTTGTGATCGTTCATGTCAGATCCCCAACTCTTGACGCTGGCGCTTCAAGTGCTCCGGCATCTCTTTATAGACGTCTTCGAACATGGTCGCGGCGCTTGGAATCTGACCACCGGCCAGGGTGCCGTACTGTTCGGCTTGTTTCTGTGCGGCGATCACCTCGGCTTCCAGTTCGGCACTGACCGCCGCGTGTTCCTCTTCGGACCACTGGCCAATCCTGATCAGGTGCTGCTTGAGGCGGGCAATCGGGTCGCCCAACGGGAAGTGGCTCCAGTCGTCGGCGGGACGGTATTTGGACGGATCGTCCGAGGTGGAGTGCGGACCGGCGCGGTAGGTGACCCATTCGATCAGGGTTGGGCCGAGGTTGCGGCGCGCACGTTCGGCGGCCCAGGCGGAGGCGGCGTACACCGCGATAAAGTCGTTGCCGTCCACGCGCAGGGAGGCGATGCCGCAGCCGACGCCGCGTCCGGCGAAGGTGGTGGCTTCGCCACCGGCGATGGCCTGGAAGGTGGAAATCGCCCACTGGTTGTTGACCACGTTGAGAATCACCGGCGCGCGGTACACGTGGGCAAAGGTGAGGGCGGTGTGGAAGTCGGATTCGGCGGTGGCGCCGTCGCCGATCCAGGCCGAGGCGATCTTGGTATCGCCCTTGATCGCCGAGGCCATGCCCCAGCCTACACCCTGTACGAATTGGGTGGCGAGGTTGCCGGAAATGGTGAAGAAGCCTGCGTCCTTGACCGAATACATGATCGGCAGCTGGCGGCCCTTGAGCGGGTCGCGCTCGTTGGACAGCAACTGACAGATCAGGTCCACCAGCGGCACGTCGCGGGCCATCAGGATGCTTTGCTGGCGGTAGGTGGGGAAGCACATGTCGTCGATGTTCAAGGCCAGGGCCTGGGCGCTGCCGATGGCTTCTTCGCCAAGGCTTTGCATGTAGAACGACATTTTTTTCTGACGCTGGGCGACCACCATGCGGTTGTCGAAGATCCGCGTCTTGAGCATGGCGCGCATGCCTTTGCGCAGGATCTCTACCGGAACCCCTTCAGCCCACGGGCCCAGGGCCTGGCCCTGGTCGTCGAGCACGCGGATCAGGCCCTTGGCCAGGTCGGCGGTGTCGGCGGGTTCTACGTCGATGGCGGGTTTGCGCACGGTGCCTGCGTCGGTCAGGCGCAGGTAGGCAAAGTCGGTCTTGCAGCCTGGGCGACCCGACGGTTCGGGAACGTGCAGGCGCAGTGGGGCATACGGCTGATTCATGGCTTTCTACGCTCGATCTTGTGAATTTCTTGTAGTGGGCGCGCTAGCTGACAGTCAGTCTCCGGGTAAGAGAAATCTTGTCCTACAACAATCATAGGCGTGGCGTAGAAGAATATTTATCTCTGTTTCGTTGCGCCCGCGATCAATTGCGGATAAAAAACCTGCATAAACATAATAAACAGGTGATTTTGTCTCATGCGCAAACTGGACCGTACCGATATCGGCATTCTCAACGCCCTTCAGGAGAATGCGCGGATCACCAACGCCGACCTGGCCCGCTCGGTCAACCTGTCGCCTACACCCTGTTTCAACCGGGTCAAGGCGATGGAAGAACTGGGCCTGATTCGCGAGCAGGTCACCCTGCTCGACGCCGATTTGCTGGGGCTGCACGTCAACGTGTTTATCCATGTGAGCCTGGAAAAACAGAACGAGTTGGCGTTGCAGCAGTTTGAAGGCGCGATTTCCGACCGGCCCGAGGTGATGGAGTGCTATTTGATGGCCGGCGATCCGGACTATTTGATCCGGGTGTTGGTGCCGACGATCCAGTCGCTGGAGCGGTTCATGATGGACTTTTTGACCAAGGTGCCGGGGGTGGCGAATATTCGTTCCAGCTTTGCCCTCAAGCAAGTGCGCTACAAAACAGCGTTGCCGTTGCCTGCCAATGGCATCAGCCTCGGTAGCTGATGCAACAGATTACCAATGTGGGAGGGGGCAGGTCCCCTCCCACATTGTTCCCGCATCTCAGAGTTGGTTGAGGGGTATCTTCAAGTAAGTAACCCCATTCTCTTCCGCCGGCGGCATATTCCCCGCTCGCACATTCACCTGGATCGCCGGCAACAACAGCGTGGGCATCCCCAGCCCGGCATCGCGTTGGGTGCGCATCGCCACGAACGTCGCTTCATCCACCCCGTCATGCACATGGATATTTCCCGCCCGCTGTTCGGCCACCGTAGTCAGGCATTTGGCCTCGCGGCCTTCGGGCGGGTAGTCGTGGCACACGTACAGTTGGGTATCGGGGGCAAAGGCCAAGAGCTTGCGCATCGACGCATACAACTGCCGCGCATCGCCGCCGGGGAAGTCGCAGCGAGCGGTGCCGACATCGGGCATGAACAGGGTGTCGCCGACCAGGATGAGGCGGTCGTCGATCAAGTAGGCCATGTCCGCCGGGGTATGCCCCGGCACGTGCAGGGCCTGGGCCTTGATGGTGCCGATGTGGAAGATTTCATCCGGCGCAAACAGGTGGTCGAACTGCGAGCCATCGACGCGAAATTCCGGCTCCAGGTTGAAAAGATTCTTGAATACGTCCTGCACCTTGCTGATGCTTTGGCCGATGGCGATCTTGCCGCCCAGGGTGCGGCGCAGGTACGGCGCTGCCGACAGGTGGTCGGCATGGGCGTGGGTCTCCAGCAGCCATTGCACTTGCAGACGATGTTCGCGCACATAGGCAATCACTTTGTCCGCCTGACGGGTGTCGGTGCGCCCTGATGCCGGATCGTAGTTGAGCACCGAGTCGACAATGGCGCAGGGGCCATCATCGCCCTCATGCAGGACATAGGTGTAGGTCGACGATGCCTCGTCCAGAAAGGCTTGAATCAACGCTGGCATTGGCGGCGGTCCTTGGTAGCGAATTGCGGGTTACATTCGAGATGTTTTCCACATAGGCTTGCGAGCTTAAGGCAAAAAAACGATTCGAGGCAAAGCATCGACCCATCGCTGGGCGTGATGCCATACGGCAGCGACCCTTGTGTGCATTGACGATAAAAGGCAATAGACCATGACCGACCAACACTGGGGGCCAACCATCAGTGGCGATATCGTCGTCATCGGCGGCGGTTCGGCAGGCATCGGCCTGCTGGCCAGCCTGCTCAAGCGCGACCCCGACCTGAACATCACCCTCATCGAACCCAGCGACCATCACTGCTACCAGCCGGCCTGGACCCTGGTCGGCGGCGGTGCCTACGACCTGAAAAAGACCCGACGCCCCCTGGCCGATGTGCTGCCCAATGGCGTCACCTGGGTGCAGGCCGCCGTCACCGAACTGTCGCCGGACGAGCGCACCCTGGTGCTCGACAGCGGCCAGCGCGTCAGCTGGAACAACCTGATCGTCTGCCCGGGCCTGCGCCTGGCGTGGGAGAAGGTCGAAGGCCTGGAAGAGACCCTGGGCCAGCACGGCGTCACCTCCAATTACAGCTACGAAAGCGCCGCCTACACCTGGCAACTGGTGCAGCAACTCAAGGGCGGCAAGGCGATCTTTACCCAGCCGGCCATGCCGATCAAATGCGCGGGTGCGCCGCAAAAGGCCATGTACCTGTCCTGCGATCACTGGCTCAGGCAGGGCGACCTTAAACACATCGACGTCGAGTTCAACCTGGCCGGCGCGGCGCTGTTCGGCGTGGCGACCTTTGTGCCGCCGTTGATGAAATACGTGGAGAAATACAACGCGCGCCTGGCGTTCAACGCCAACCTGGTCAAGGTCGACGGCCCGGCGCGCAAGGCCTGGTTCGAGGTGAAGGATGCCGAGGGCAACGTCACGCTCGAGGAAAAATCCTTCGACCTGCTGCACGTGGTGCCGCCGCAAGTTGCCCCGGAGTTTATCCGCCAAAGCCCGCTGGCCGACGCTGCCGGCTGGTGCGAGGTGAACCCCCACAGCCTGCAGCACCTGCGCTATCCGCAGATATTCGGCCTGGGCGATGTGTGCGGCACCAGCAACGCCAAGACCGCCGCCGCCGTGCGCAAGCAAATCGTGGTGGTCGCCGAAAACCTGCTGGCCCTGCGCAGACAGGCGCCGCTGCCGCTCAAGTATGACGGCTATGGCTCGTGCCCGCTGACGGTGGAGAAGGGCAAGGTGGTATTGGCCGAGTTCGGCTACGGCGGCAAGTTGCTGCCGACCTTTCCCCTCGACCCGACCCGGGCGCGCCGTTCGATGTGGTTTCTCAAGGCGACCTGGCTGCCGTGGTTCTACTGGAACGGCATGCTCAAGGGCCGCGAGTGGCTGACCCGTCTGAGCAAGGTGGATTAAATGCTGCTGGCCAGTGTGTTGGGGATGTTGATGGGCCTGGTCATGGGCCTGACCGGCGCGGGCGGCGGCATCCTCGGGGTGCCGGCGTTGGTGCTGGGGTTGGGCTTGACGATGACCCAGGCCGCGCCGGTGTCGTTGCTGGCGGTGGGCGCGGCAGCGGCCGTCGGGGCGATTGACGGGTTACGCCACGGCCTGGTGCGTTACCGCGCCGCGCTGTTGATCGCTTTGCTCGGCGCGCTGTTTTCGCCGCTGGGGGTGTTTCTCGCCCACCAGTTGCCGGAGCCGGTGCTGATGGGGCTGTTCAGTGTGTTGATGGTGCTGGTGGCCTGGCGCATGTTGCAGCGCGAAAAGCTCGAGGCCGGGCCGAGTGACCATGGCGCGGCGTCCTGGGGCCAGAAGAACTGCATGCTCAATCAACAGACCGGGCGCCTGGCCTGGACCGCCAAATGCAGCGCCACCCTGGCCGCACTGGGCGCGGTGACGGGGGCGGTCTCGGGTTTGCTCGGGGTGGGCGGCGGCTTTTTGATCGTGCCGGCGTTCAAGCAACTCACCGACGTGCAGATGCGTGGCATCGTCGCCACGTCGCTGATGGTGATCAGCCTGATTTCGCTGATCGGCGTGGCCGGCGCGTTCCATGCCGGGGTGCGCATCGAACCCGTGGGCTGGGTGTTCATCGCGGCGAGTATCGTCGGCATGCTGATCGGCCGACGCCTGTGCTCGGTGATTGCCGCACGCACCTTGCAGGTGGGGTTTGCCAGCCTGTGTGTGCTGGTGGCGATTGGCATGCTGGTCAACGCCGTGCTTTGAACCTGAAATGCCCTCCCACATTTGAATCTCCCTTGTTTTTGAGCGATTCATCCCATCGCATCCCCCCACCCAGTACCCAAGTAGCATAGGTCCCACCCTCCGCCCTTCGTACACTCATGCCTCAGAGGGGGAGGTAACGATGCATAACAGTGAAGGCGTAGTCAGTGCCATGTCCCAGGCCACCGATGCCGGGCAGGCCGCCGAGGAGTTGGCGCGGCAACTGTTGCATCCGTACCTGGGCTTCGTGCTGTTTTTCTGCTCGGCCTCCTACGACCTGCAGGCCCTGGGCCACGCCCTGCAAGAATGTTTCGGCAACGTGCGCGTAGTGGGCTGCACCAGCGCCGGCGAGATCACGCCCCAGGGCTACGGCCGCAATTGCGTGACGGCAATGGGCTTTAACCACGCGCACTTTTCCATCGCCACGGAGCTGATCGACCAGGTGGAACACTTCAGCCTGATCGACGCCCAGCAGATGGTTGAACGTCTGGTCGGCGGTTGCCGCAGCAATACCCTGGCGCCGATCAAGGGCAACACCTTCGCTCTGACCCTGCTCGATGGCCTGTCCAGCCGTGAAGAGGTGGTGCTCGCCGCCCTCAGCGCGGCGCTCGGCGACATTCCGCATTTCGGCGGTTCGGCCGGTGACGACAACTTCCTCACCCACACCCACGTGTACTTCAACGGCGCCTTCCACAGCGGCGCGGCGGTGGTGGTGCTGGTCAATACCTGGCTGGATTTCGAGGTGTTCACCACCCACCACATCCTGCCGCGCAACGAAAAGCTGGTGGTGACCGGCGCCGACAGCCCGTCGCGCCGGGTCTTCGAGCTCAACGCCGAACCCGCCGCCGAAGAGTACGCGCGGCATATCGGCGTGGCCGTGGCCGATCTCGATCACCGCGTCTTCGCGGCGCACCCGTTGGCAGTGCGCATCCACGACCAGTACTACGTGCGGGCGATCCAGCAAGTGCACGACGACCTGAACCTGAGTTTCTACTGCGCGGTGGAAAACGGCATCGTCCTCACCGTGATGAAACCCGGGCCGATCCTGCCAAACCTGCAAACCCTGTTCGACGGCCTGCAAGCGCGCCTGGGCGACCTGCTGTTGACCATCGGCTGCGACTGCTTCCTGCGCCGCCTGGAGTTGGAAGACAGCGACAATCTGGAACAGATCGGCGGTTTCCTGCGTGACCAGCGGGTGATGGGCTTCAACACCTACGGAGAACAGTTCAATGGCATGCATATCAACCAGACCTTCACTGGAGTCGCCATTGCCCGAGGTCGGCGCTGAACTGCTCGCCCAGGTTGCCCAGCTGCAACAGGACAACCACAAGCTGGCGCGGATCAACGCGGCGCTGATCGAGCGCATCGAGTCCGGCATGGTCCAGGGCAATAACCCTTACACTACCTTTCAGCATTCGGTGGTGCTGGCCGAACAAGTGCGCGAACGCACCGACGCGCTGAACCAGGCGATGGCCGAACTCAAGGCCAGCAACCATTTGCTGATCAACGCGCGGCTGCGCGCCGAAACCCTGCGCGGCGAACAGGCGGCCGCGCAAAAGGCCCAGGAAAGCGAACGCTGGATTCGCCTGATCACCGATAACGTCCCGGCCCTGATCGGCTACCTGAATGCCGACCTGGTCTACGAGTTCACCAACAAAGTCTATGAAGAATGGTATTGCTGGCCGCGCGGCATGATGCTCGGCCAGAGCCTGCGCGAAGTCCACAGCGAGCAGCACTGCCAGCGCCTGGATGCCTACGTCGCCCGCGCCCTGGCGGGGGAGAGCGTGACCTTTGAATTCGCCGAGACCAACATCAATAACCAGGAGCGCTACATGCTGCGCTCCTATGTGCCGAATATGCTGGCCAGCGGCGAAGTGGTGGGGATCTTCGTGCTGATCCGCGACATCACCGAACGCCGCCGCACCGCCGAAGCCCTGCACCAGGCCTATCAGCACCTGGAGCAACGCGTGGCCCAGCGCACCTCGGAACTGACCGCGCTCAACGACCAGTTATTGCAGGAGATCGACGAGCGCCGCCGCGTGGAGGCGCGCCTGCGTGAAGCCAAGCTCGAGGCCGAGCAGGCCAACCTGTCGAAAACCAAATTCCTCGCCGCCGTCAGCCATGACCTGCTGCAACCTTTGAATGCGGCGCGCCTGTTTACCAGCGCGCTGCTGGAGCGGCCCAGCGAAACGTTGGTGCGCAACGTGAGCAACTCCCTGGAAGACGTGGAAAACCTGCTGGGCACCCTGGTGGATATCTCCAAGCTGGATGCCGGGGTGATCAAGGCCGACATCGCGCCGTTTGCCCTGAGTGAACTGCTCGACAACCTGGCCGCCGAGTACACCGAATTGGCCCGCAGCGAGGGCCTCGAATTGCATTTTGTCGGCTGTTCGGCGCTGGTGCGCAGCGATATTCAGTTGCTGGCGCGGATTCTGCGCAACCTGTTGAGCAACGCGATTCGCTACACCTACAAGGGCCGTGTGGTGCTGGGCTGTCGCCGCCAGCATCAGCGTTTGTTGATCCAGGTATGGGACAGCGGCATGGGCATCGCCGAGGAGCGGTTGGAGGAGATTTTCCAGGAGTTCAAGCGCGGCGATGTGCAGCGGCCCGACCAGGACCGTGGGTTGGGCCTGGGGCTGGCGATTGTGGAAAAGATCGCCGGGATCCTGGGTCATCGCATCAGCGTCAAATCCTGGCCGGGCAAGGGCTCGATGTTCTCGGTGGAGGTGCCGTTGAGCGCCACGGCGCCCAAGTCGCTGCCAATGCTGGCCATGAGCGAGCCGATGCTCGAACGCCTGCAAGGCGCACGGGTGTGGGTGCTGGATAACGACGCGGCGATCTGCGCGGGCATGCGCACCTTGCTGGAAGGCTGGGGCTGCCAGGTGATCACGGCGTTGTCGGAGCAAGACCTGGCACGGCAGGTGGACAACTACCATGCCGAAGCCGACTTGCTGATCGCCGACTACCACCTCGACGACGACCAGAACGGCGTCGACGCCGTCGCCCGCATCAATGGACGCCGCGGCCGCGCGATACCGGCGCTGATGATCACCGCCAACTACAGCAACGAGTTGAAGCTGCAGATCCGTGAGTTGGGGCACACCTTGATGCACAAGCCGGTACGCCCAATGAAACTCAAGACCGCCATGAGCCACCTGCTCGGCAAATGAACGGCGAAATACCCACAAGTGGAGATCAAAATGTCGGAGGGGGCTTGCCCCCGATAGCGGTGGGTCAGTCGACATCATAACTGACTGATGCACCGCCATCGGGAGCAAGCCCCCTCCCACATTTGACCGGTGTTGTGCCTGGAAGATTGGCGGCGCAGGTACGTCTGATCAAGCTCAAGACTGCCATGAGCCACTTACTCGGCCGGCCCTGACAAACGGAGATCCAGTGTGGGAGGGGGCTTGCCCCCGATAGCGGTGGGTCAGTCGACATCATAACTGACTGATGCACCGCCATCGGGAGCAAGCCCCCTCCCACATTTGACCAGTGTTGTGCCTGGAAGATTGGCGGCGCAGGTACGTCTGATCAAGCTCAAGACTGCCATGAGCCACTTACTCGGCCGGCCCTGATAAACGGAGAACCAATGTGGGAGGGGGCTTGCCCCGATAGCGGTGCATCAGCCAGCACATGTGTTGACTGACCTGATGCTATCGGGAGCAAGCCCCCTCCCACATTTGACCAGTGTTGTGCCTGGAAGATTGGCGTCGCAGGTACGTCTGATCAAGCTCAAGACTGCCATGAGCCACTTACTCGGGCGGCCCTGATAAACGGAGAACCAATGTGGGAGGGGGCTTGCTCCCGATGGCGGTGTTTCAGCCAAGCAGATGTCGACTGGTCCACAGCTATCGGGGGCAAGCCCCCTCCAACATTTGACCGGTGTTGTGCCTGGAAGATTGGCGGCGCAGGTACGTCTGATCAAGCTCAAGACTGCCATGAGCCACTTACTCGGCCGGCCCTGATAAACGGAGATCCAGTGTGGGAGGGGGCTTGCTCCCGATAGCGGTGGGTCAGTCGACATCATAACTGACTGATGCACCGCCATCGGGAGCAAGCCCCCTCCCACATTTGATTTGTGTTGTGTCAGACGGGTCAGCGGCGCAGGTACGAGCCGAAATCGATATCCCCGGCACTGAGGATCGCCTGCACCCGGTTATGCACGTTCAATTTGCGCAGGATCGCCGACACGTGAGCCTTCACCGTGGTCTCGGCAATTTCCAGGGTGTACGCGATCTGTTTGTTCGACTCGCCCTTGGTCATGCGTTCCAGCACCAGCAATTGCTTGCGTGTCAGGGCTTGCAGCAGTTCGGGGGCGAAGCCGGGGTTTTCGTTGAGGCGCCGGTGGGTGCCGGGCTTCTGGGTGCGGATGATGTCCGGCGGCAGGTACACGTTGCCGTTGAGAATCTGCTGGATCGCCTCGGTCATTTGCAGGCGCGGCGAGGATTTGGTGATAAAACCCACGGCGCCATAGGTGATGGCTTGCAGCACGACCTGCTTGTCCTGCTCGGCCGAGACGATCACCACCGGAATGGTCGGCGCCTCGTTGCGCAGGTTGATCAGGCCATTGAGGCCGTGCATGCCGGGCATGTTCAGGTCGAGCAGGATCAGGTCGAGGTCGTCGTGTTCCTGGGTCAGCGCCAGGGCGCTGTCGAGGTCGGCGGTTTCCATCACTTCGCTGCCGGGAAAGCCGTCGCTGATGACGTTATGGATCGCTTCGCGAAACAGTGGGTGATCGTCGGCAATCAGGATTTTGTACATGGCCGTTCACCTTTCTTATTGTGATGTTTGAAATGGCTCGGGTTGGGCGACCGTCACCGGCAGCTTCGCCGCTTCCCAGGCATCCAGGCCGTCGCGATACCAGTACACAGAGGTATAGCCGAGGTTGGCGGCACGTTTTACCGCGTTCCAACTCAGCCAGCAATCGGAGCGGCAATAGAAGACCAACGGTCGTTCGAGGTCGCCGCCGCTGTAGGTATACAAGTGGCGCACGAAATAGTTTTGCCACTCCGGCGTCAGGTCGCCGTCGCCGGTATTGGCCAGCCAGTGGCTGCCGGGCAGGTTGGCGTGGGGCTGGTCTTCGATGAAGCGCCCTTGCAGCCACTGGCGGCGGTACACGTCGATCAGCACGGGCGCGGGGGTTTGGCTGAGCAGGGTTTGCAGGGCCGAAGTGTCGACAATCGTGGCGCCTGGCAGGTGGTCGGGCGTGGGGCTGCGGTACAGGCTGATGCGGTAGCCGTCGGCGGAAAACAGTGGAGTGTCGGCCTGAACGTTAGCGACGAACAGGCACAGCAGTGCCAACAGAGGCAGTCGGGCGTACAGCATGGCAGGGCGATCCTTATCGTTATGCGCGCATTACACGTGAGTCCCGAGCCCTTGGGAATGCGACGATAGACAGGAAAACCAGTACTAAAGTAGTAGTTTTTGCCGCCTTCAGCCCTTTTTGCGCAACGCCGCATGCTGGGGATTGAACGTCAGCACCGCCAACACCGCGAACAGCACGGTCAAGCCAAGGCACACTGCCAAGGCCAGGCCCGCGAAGCGTTCGTACAGGGCAAAGCGCACCAGCTCCACGGCGTGGGTAAACGGGTTGACCGCGCACAGCCAGTACAGCCATTCGCTGGAGTCGCGCATCTTCCACAACGGGTACAGCGCCGACGACAGGAAAAACAGCGGGAAGATCACGAAGTTCATCACCCCGGCAAAGTTCTCCAACTGGCGAATCGCGTTCGACAGCAACAGGCCCAGGGCGCTCAACATCAAGGCCACCAGCAGCAACGCCGGCAGGGCGATCAACAGTCCCATGGGCGGCGGTTGCACGCCGTACACCCAGGCGATCGCCAGGAACCCATACACCTGCAACAGCGAAATCAGCGCGGTGGCCAACAGCTTGCTGCACAGCAAAAACGTGCGCGGCAACGGGCTGGTCAGCAGCACGCGCATGCTGCCCATCTCGCGGTCGTAGACCATCGACAGCGAGCCTTGCATGCCGTTGAACAGCAGGATCATGCAGGCCAGCCCCGGGATGATGTACACCTCGTAGGGGATGTAGGTGTCGTAGGGTTCGATCACCGAGATGCCCAACGCGGCGCGGAACCCGGCGGCGAACACCAGCAGCCACAGCAATGGCCGCACCAGCGCACTGAGAAACCGCGTGCGCTGCAACACAAACCGCAGCCACTCGCGCAGGACGATGCCGCGCAGGCATTGCCAGTAAGCGTTCATGCCGCAGCTCCCGTCGTGGTGGGGCGTGTCAAGCGCGCGAACACGCTGCCGAGGTCGCCGCCTTGTTGCGCGATCAAGGCATCGACTTGCCCACTGGCCACCAGACGGCCCTGATGCAGGATCATCAACGCGTCGTCGGCCTGTACTTCGTCGAGCAGGTGGGTGGTCCACAGCACGCTGATACCCTGTTCGAGGCACAGGCTTCGCACGTGCTGGTTCAGCGCCAGGCGGCTGGCCGGGTCGAGGCCGACGCTGGCTTCATCCAACAGCAGCAAGCGCGGTTCATGCAGCAACGCCCGGGCGATTTCCACCCGGCGCCGATGCCCGCCGTTGAGCTCGCGGACTTTTTCGCGGCGCCGTTCGGTGAGGGCCTGGCGTGCCAGTTCGGCGGCTACGCGCAGGTCGGTCTGGCGCCGTGATAAACCGTGCAGCGCGGCGTGGTAGCGCAGGTTCTGTTCCACGCTCAAATCCAGGTCCAGGGTGCTTTGCTGGAACACCACACCCAGCTGGGTGAGGGCTGCACGCGGCGCCTCACGCAGGGAATGACCGCCCACGCGAATGTCGCCGCTTTGCAGGTCATACAGCCGCGTGAGCAGGGCGATCAAGGTGGATTTGCCGGCGCCATTGGGCCCCAGCAGCGCCGCAAAGCGCCCCGGTGCGAGGCTGAAACCCACCTCGCACAAGGCCTGCCGTGCGCCGTAGGCGAAGCTCACGTCGCGCACCTCCAGGGCGTTCATGGCGTGACCACCACGCCCCATGGATAACGCCCGACCTTCACCGACTTGATCACCTTGAGGCTGTCCACATCGATCACCGACACATCACCGCTCACGCCGTTGGTGGCCAGCAACTGTTTCTCGTCCGGGGTAAATGCCATCTGCCACACGCGGCGGCCCACCAAAAGGTAGTCGAGGACCTCGAAGGTCTTGGCGTCGATCACGGCCACATGGTTGGCCGGACCGAGGGCGACAAAGCCGTACTTGCCGTCGGCGCTGAGCTTGATGCCGACCGGCTGGACTTTGTCCGGGTGCACGCCCTTGATCTTGAAGGTCAGGGTCTTGAGGATCGCGCGGCTGGCCACGTCGAGGATGGTCACGGTGCCGCCGATTTCCGCCGAGGCCCACAGCTGCGAGCCATCGTGGTTGAACTCGACGAAGCGCGGGCGCTGGTCCACCAGGGTGCTGTCGGCCAGGGTCTGGGTGCTGGTGTCGATCCAGTGCAGCATGTTGGTGGTTTCGCTGGTGTTTACCGCCCACTTGCCATCCGGGCTCACGGCCATGCCTTCGGGTTCGACGCCGACGTTGATCTGGCCGAGCACCTTGGAGGTCTCGGTGTCGATCACGGTGACCAGCGCGTCGTCTTCGTTGGACACGTACAGCCAGCGGTTATTGGGGTGCAGGGCGAACTGCTCGGGGTCTTTGCCGGAGGGCAGTTCCTTGATGATCTTGCGCGTGGCCACGTCCATCACCTGCACGCGGTCCGAGTCGCTGGCGCAGATGTACAGCAGCTTATGGTCATGGGACAGCAGCAAGCCTCGCGGACGCTGGCCGACCTTGAGGGTGTCGGTGACTTGCAGGGTCTGCATGTCGATCAGGCTCAGGCTGTTGTCTTTCTCGTTGGAGACCCAGGCGGTACTGGCCATGGCGTGCCCGGCGGCAAGCAGCAGGGCGCATGAGAGCAGGGTGCGGCGCATGGCGGATTCCTTATTATTGTGGGTAGGTGATCAAGGGAAGCGGCAGGTCACCTCGGGTTTGTCATAGCCCAGGCTGTCCATTTCGTTGGTGGGGTGCAGGAAACCGTCCTGGGGCGAGGTGCTGACCAGCGCGCGGGGCTGCACGATGGGAATCGGTTGGCGCAATTGGCCGTTCCAGGGGCGGTAGCTGAGCTTGCGGCCCTTGAAACCATCCAGGGGCAGTTGCTCGCTGATTTCCAGTTGACGGATCGCCATGGGCTCGACCTGACGCAACTTGCTCACGGCACTGGCGATGCTGCGCACGGCCATCCAGGCGGCGAAGTCGCGGTCGTTCATCCAGCGCCCGGCCAGGGCCTCGAAGCGTTTCTGCAATTGGGCGGCGCCGTAGGTCTCGACGGTTTTGTGCCAGCCGGTGGGCGTCAGACCCTGGGTGCCGGCCACGGGGCGCGGGTACCAGGTCTGGTAGGGCACGTACTCGCCGAAGTCGCCGCGCTCGTCGGCCACCAACACCACGTCGTATTCGGCGGTCTGGGTGAACAGCGGCATATCCGCCTGGGCGCTGCGGCGTTGGTCGTTGTCGAAGCGCCAGGCCTTATCCGCCACCAGCTGCACGCCGAAGCGTTTGGCGGCGCGACGCAGGGCGGCAGCGTAGGCCTGGTCATCCTCGGTGGGGCCGACGATCAACAGCGCTTTCTGCCATTTGCGCACTACCAGGAACTGCGCCAGCGCATCGGCAAGCATCGCGCGGCTGGGCAGGGTATGCAGCACGTTGCCCAGGCAGTCGGTGCTGCGCAGGCTGTCATCCGGGCTGCCGGCATTGAACAACAGGCTGTCGGGCAACGCCGCGCTGAGTTGGCGCAGGCTGGCAGCGGGCGCGTTGACCACGAACAGGCGCAGGCCCTGAGCATGCTGGGCCTGGGCGGCGGCGAGCAGGGCGTCTGGGGTGTCTACCGTGGCGGTCGTCAGGCTGTAGCGCTGGTTGAGAAAGGCGCCGGTGCTGTTGCTGTCGATGATCGCCAGTTCAGCGCCGCGCTGCCCGGCATCGGCGGGCTCGGGAATCACATTCGACAGCAGCGGGCCCGGATCGGGCCGATAACCCAGGTAGCCGATCTGCACCTGCAAGGGCGCTTCAGCGGCCTGGCCGGTGGCGGCCCAGGCGATTGCCAGCAGGCAGATCACGGCGTAGGGGGCGAGCTGGCGCATAGGGCACTCCATGACAGGTAGCGCCAGCATAGGAACCCTGAACGTCGCTGCAAATATGCAGAAAGTAGCGCTGGGGCAGTACCAAGGTAGTAGCCACGCGCAGCGGGTGCGGTTTTAGCATGGGTCCCTAACGGTCTTATTCACAGGAGTGACACGAGCATGCGCGTCTTCACCGCCCGGCCCGGCCTGTCGGCCCTGTGGCGCATCAACCTGTGGGTGTGCGGCTTCTTCGCCCTGGTGACCTGCGCCTGCACCGCGCTGTTGCTGCACCAGGCCCTGGCCGATGTGGAGCGCGAGCTGCAATCGGCCGAAGCGGTGGTGCACTACCTGAGCGAAACCGCCGAGCGCGACCCGGCCAGCCTGCAACCCCACCTCACCGCGAGTTTGCGCCATGTACGTGTGCACTGGCTGGCGAGCGGCGACACCGCGCAAGCGCCGGCCCCGGACGGGCTGGACGCCTGGCTCGGGCGCCTGCTGTTTGCCGAGGCGCGACGCAGTGCCCAGGTGCTGGACTTGCCGGACGGTCGGCGCGTGTCCATCGCCGTTGACCCACGGGATGAAATCGACGAGGTCTGGGACTCCCTGCAACAACTGCTGGGCCTGTGCGCCCTGGCCCTGGTGCTGAGCCTGTTGACCATCCGCTGGGCGGTGCGCCGTGGTATGGGCGTGCTGGATGAATTGCTGCGCGCGCTGCAACAGGTGTGCGCCGGCCAGCTTAACGTGCGCCTGCGCAGTGAAGGCGCGCCGGAAGCACGGCAATTGGCGCTGCACTTCAACCGCATGACCGCCGCCCTGGAGCAGGCGCGCACCGATAACACCCGGCTCACCCAGACCCTGCTGGCGGTGCAGGAGCAGGAGCGCACCCACCTGGCCCAGACCCTGCACGATGACCTCGGCCAATACCTGGCCGGCATTCGCGCCCAGGCCTGCCTGTTGCGGCTGGTTACCGACCAGCCGCATCTGCTGGCGTCCACGGTGGCGCAATTGGAGGATCACTGCGAGCACTTGCAGCAAGGCTTCAGGGCGCTGGTCCACGATCTCTATCCGGTGGCCCTGCAACACCTGCCGATGGCCGAGGCGTTTTCGATGCTGGTCACGCAGTGGCAGGCCAGCCACGGCATTCCCTGCCACCTGCAAGTCAGTACGGACCTGCCGCTGTTGCCCGGCGCCAGCAAGACCCATCTGTACCGCCTGCTCCAGGAAGCCCTGACCAACATCCTGCGGCATGCCGACGCCAGCCAGGTGCGCGTGCGCCTGCAACATCACGGTTCGCGCCTGCGCCTGTGGGTGCGTGATAACGGTCGCGGTGCAGAAACGCCCCAGCGGCCGGGTGTGGGCCTGTATTCGATGGCCGAACGCGCCCGCTGCCTGGGCGGCGAATTGAAGATCATCAGCCAGCCCGGCGCCGGCTGGGCGTTGGCGTTGAACATGCCGTTGGAGGCTTCATGAATATTCTGTTGGTGGATGACCACGCCGTGGTGCGCCAGGGCTATGCCAGCCTGCTGCGCGCGCTGCTGCCGGCCGTTGAAGTGCGCGAGGCGGCCAGTGGTGAAGAAGCGTTGAGCCGGGTCCAGGAAGCGCTGCCGCACCTGGTGATCATGGACTTCGGCCTGCCGGGCATCAGCGGCCTGGAAACCACCCGGCGTCTGCGCCAGCGCCTGCCGCACCTGCGTGTGCTGTTTTTCAGCATGCACGACGAACTGCCCCTGGTGCGCCAGGCCCTGGACGCCGGGGCCTCTGGCTACCTGACCAAAACCTCGGCACCCGAGGTGTTGATCGAAGCGGTGCGGCGCATCCTCGACGGCCACGCCTACATCGAACAGGCTCTGGCCACCGAACTGGCCTATACCCCCGGTGATCAACGCTTGCAGGGCATGACCCCACGTGAACTGGAGATTTTCCTGATGCTGGCCAGGGGCACGCCCACCCGAACGATTGCCGACCAGCTGAATATCAGCAGCAAGACCGTGTCCAATCACCTGACCTTGCTCAAGAGCAAATTGCAGGTGAGTTCCCATGCCGAGCTGGTGCACTTGGGGATCGATATGGGCGTGGTGCGGGTGGTTGGATAACCGGGTGTGCATAAAACCCACTGTGGGAGGGGGTAAGCCCCCTTCCACATTTCAATGGCGTCGTTTCAGCGATCCCAGGTCGTTGGGCAATCCTGGCAGCCCTCCATATTCGCATCCTGGAAATTCGCATAGTGCTGGCGACTGCCGGTGAGGGTGGCCTGTTCCAGGTTGCTCTCGCCGAACTTGGCTTCCTGCAGGTTGGCGTCGCTGAGGTCGGCATCTTGCAGGTCGGCCTTGCTCAGCCAGGTCATCTCCAGGTCGGCCGCACGCAGGTTGGCCTTGTGCATTTTTGCCCCGGACAGCCGCGCAAATTGCAGGTAGGCCGCACTGAGGTTGGCGTTTTCGAACTGCGCGCCCTGGGCGAACAGGCCCCACCCCTGGATCGCCATCAGCGTGGCGCCGCTGAAGTTGGCCAGGCGCAGGTTGGCCTGTTGCAGGCTGGCGCGGGTCAGGTTGGCGCCTTGCAGCTGGGCTTTTTCCAGGTTGGCCAGGTCGAGGTTGGCATGGCGCAGATCCGCCTCGCGCAGGTCGGCGCCGGCCAGGTTCATCTTGCTCAAGTCCTGGTTGCGCAGGTTGGCGCCCTTGAGGTTGGCGCCGGGGCATTGGCTGTGTTCGGCGATGGTGCAGCCGTTGATGATCAGCGGGGCGTCGTCGCCGTCGTCGGCGTGCGCCAGGGGCAGGGAGAGCAGGAGTAACAAGGGCAGGTAGTTCATCGTGTAACCTCTGGGGATCCTGTGGTGAGCGGGCTCACCACAAGGGAACCCGCTTGCTACAAAGGGCGGCCCGGCATTCTCGCAGGGGTTATTTTTGCGCGGTCTTCTGATCCCAACTCGGGATCTTGAACACCCAGAACGACCCGCCTTGCGCTACCGGCTTGGTCAGCTCGGCCATGTCGCCGCCCCACAACGGCACCGCGCCGCCATAGCCGACGGTCACGCCGACATACTGCTCGCCATCCTGCTCCCAGGTGATCGGCGGCGAGACGATGCCGCTGCCGGTCTGGAACTTCCACAGCTCCTTGCCGGTTTTCGCGTCGAAGGCCTTGAAGAAACCGTCGCCTGTACCGGTAAACACCAGGTTGCCCTTGGTGGCCAACACGCCGGCCCACAGTGGCAACGCTTCCTTGTGCTCCCACACTACCTTGCCGGTGGTTGGGTTCATCGCGCGCAGGGTGCCGACGTGGTCGTCATACATGCGCTTGATGCGAAAGCCCATGCCCAGGTACGCCGAGCCCTTCTTGTAGTTGACCTCTTCGGTCCAGTATTCCTCTTTCCACTGGTTGCCCGGGATATAGAACAGGCCGGTGTCCTGGCTGTAGGCCATGGGGTTCCAGTTCTTGCCACCCAGGAACGGCGGCGAGACTTCCACCGGTTTGCCTTTGGTTTCACCCGGCAATGGCTTGGCCGGGCGCTGTCCTTCGTTCTCCACCGGACGCCCGGTCTTCAGGTCGATATGGCTGGCCCAGGTGATGTTGTCGACGAACGGGAAGGCGTTCTGCAGCTTGCCGTTGTTGCGGTCCACCACATAGAAAAAGCCGTTGCGGTCGGCGTGACCGGTGGCCTTGACCACTTTGCCGTCCTTGTCTTTGTAGTCGAACAGCACCAGCTCGTTGTTGCCGGAGAAGTCCCAGGCGTCGTTCGGGGTGTGCTGGTAGAACCACTTCACTTCGCCGGTGCTCGGATCGACGCCGACCTGACCGGAGGTGTAGAGGCTGTCGAAGTCGTGGGGGTTGCCGTCCTTGGCGGTGCGCGCCCAGGTGTTCCACGGGCCGGGGTTGCCGGCGCCGACGATGATCGTGTTGGTCTCGGCATCGAAGCTCGCGCTCTGCCAAGGGGCGCCACCGCCGTGGCTCCAGGCCTCGACCTTGCCGGTTTCGGTGGTGGGGTCATCCGGCCACGAAGGGGCCTTGACGTCGCCGGTGGTGGTGCTGTCCTTGCCGTTGAGGCGGCCCATATGGCCTTCCACGAACGGGCGCATCCACACTTCTTCACCGGTGTCGGGGTCGCGGGCAAACAGCTGGCCGACCACGCCGAATTCATCGCCGGAGCTGCCGTGGATCAGCAGCACCTTGCCGCTGACCTTGTCTTTGATCAGCACCGGGGCGCCGGTCATGGTGTAGCCGGCGGCGTGGTCGCCGAACTTCTTGTTCCACACCACTTTGCCGGTGTTCTTGTCGAGGGCGATCAGGCGCGCGTCGAGGGTGCCGAAGTAGATCTTGTCGCCGAAGATCGCCGCACCACGGTTGACCACGTCGCAGCACGGGCGAATGTTGTCGGGCAGGCGGTGGTTGTAGGTCCACAGGCGCTTGCCGGTCTTTGCGTCAAGGGCGAACACGCGGGAATAGGAGCCGGTGACGTAGACCACGCCGTCGCTGACGATGGCCTGGGATTCCTGGCCGCGTTGCTTCTCATCGCCGAACGAGTAGGACCAGGCCGGGGTGAGCTTGAACACGTTCTTGTCGTTGACCTGGGCCAGCGGGCTCCAGCGCTGGGCGTTGGTGCCCATGCCGTATTGCAGCACGTCTTTGGTGGTCAGGTGGTCGTTGGCGATGTCTTCCCAGGTGACATTGTGCGTCGGCTTGGCGGGGTCGGCGGCCGCGAACGTTACGGCACTGAGGGACAGGCTGCCCACCAGCACAAAGGCTTGCACGGCAAGGCTTGAAGGTGAGCGGGCGGGTAGCGATCTTATTGTCATGGTTGCAGTTCCCAGTGGAGGTTTTGGCCTGCACAGGGTGGAACGCCGGGGCGCCGGGCGGATACGGAAAAAGTCCCGCTGTGGCCGGGAAGACTTCCCGAGGCGCCGCTGTTTTAGGCGTGCCCCACAAGCCCTACTACCAAGGGAGGAGAAGGCGGCCACCAAAGCAGCATACGGCCCATGCCCCGGGGTTTCTAAGATGGTTGCCATAACCTCTGCAATGAGGTTTTGCGTGCAATCCTGAGGGCAAAATAATGACAACAAAACACAATGCCTTGCTCGTCGCCGGGCTGTTGGTCGGTGTGATCGCCGGGGGCTCTGCCTGGGCCCACGGCAACGTGGTCCCGCAAGCGGTGGAAACCAAGGGCCTGACCTCGATCAAGGATGCCGGCGTGCCGGTCAACGAAGACGGCTGGGCGGCGGTCAATCCGTACCGTACCTCGCCTGAACACGACCGCGCCGTGGAAATCGGTTCGTCCGCCTATAACCAGAACTGCGCCGCCTGCCACGGCCTGGAAGCCAAGTCCGGCGGCATCGCCCCCGACCTGCGCATGCTCGATGTGGGCGAAGCCGGTGATGAATGGTTCGTCGAGCGCGTGCGCCATGGCGCGGTGCGTGACGGCCGCGTGTACATGCCGAAAATGGCCGACTACCTGAGCCAGGAAGCCTTGTGGGCCGTGCGCACCTACCTGGACAGCGTGCACGTCGAGGAGTAAGCCATGCGCCTGTTCGCTTATGTGCTTGGCCTGGCCCTGCTGTGTTGCCAGCCGGCACAGGCGCAGGTGCGCAGCTATGACCAGATGATCGCCGCCGGCGAAATCAACGTGGCGGTGTACAAGGACTTTGCCCCCTACAGTTTCGAAGACGGCGCCACCGCGCGCGGGGTCGACGTGGAGCTGGCCCAGGCCCTGGCCACGGCGCTGGGGGTGCAGCTCAAGTTGATCTGGGCGCCGGCCGGCGAGAAGCTCGACGACGACCTGCGCGACTACATCTGGCGTGGCAGCCAGTTGCACAACCAGCAACTGGCCGACCTGATGATGCGCGCGCCCTACGATCACGATTACGCACAGAAGCGCAACGACCAGGGCGAACTGGAAAACGGCCATGTGGTGATGTTCGGGCCGTACCAGAACGAACAATGGCAGGTGGCTTACGACCGTCGGCGCCTGGACAGGGTTGCCAGCGTGGCGGTGTTCGAGCAGCACCCGATTGGCGTCGAAGTCGACAGCGTGCCGTCGTTCTACCTCACCTCGGTGTTCAGCGGCATGCTCGCCGCCAAGACCCATCACTACCCCGACGTCCCCCAGGCCTTTGCGGCGATGAAAGCCGGTGAGGTCGATGCGGTGATGGCGATGCGCGGCGAAGTCGACTGGCAGGTGCATGAAGCCCACGACCCGCAACTGGCCCTGGCCGAAAACGCCTACCCGAACATGGGCAAGCAACGCTGGGAGATCGGCATGGCGGTGCACGAGAGCAATCGCCAGTTGGCCTATGCGGTGGAAGAGGCGCTGGAAGGCCTGATCCGCGACGGTGCGGTGCAAGCCATCTATGCCCGTTACGGCCTGCAGTACGAAGTCCCCGAGATGTATCAATAGGAGCAGGCGATGAATTGGCGACTGAGCTGCATTTTGGCGTGCTGGCTGCCGCTGGCGGCTCACGCCGTGGAGGTCGACCCGGTGCCGTCGGTGATGTGGGCGTTCTATCACAAGCAGTTCCTGGCCGAGGCGCCGTTCGTGTTCGACGACCGAGTCAAGCTGCTCGCGCCGCCGTTCGCCGAAGATGCGCGCCAGGTGCCGCTGGAAATCGACGCCCGCGCCTTCAACGGACATGTGGTGAAAATCCTCGCCTGGGCCGAGCTCAACCCATTGCCGAAAATCGTCGACTTCCAACCCAAGGCCGGCGTGCTGCCGTGGCTGTCGCTGCGGATTCGTATCGAGCAGGCCACGCCGTTGCGGGCGGCGGTGCTCACCGATGACGGGCTGTGGCATGTGGGCTCGACCTTGATCGAAGCTGCCGGTGGCGGCTGCACCGCGCCCAGCATGGTACGCACCCAGCCGGGCTGGGAAGAGCACATCGGCGAAGTGCTAGGCGGCCGTTACCCGCGTGGCGAGTTCAGCCGCGTACGTGTGCAGGTGGCGCACCCGATGGACAATGGCATGGTCAGCGGCATCCCCGAGTTTTTTATCAACCATGCGCAACTGCGCGGCCAGGACGGCCAGGTGCTGGCTGATCTTGAGTTGTTCCCGGCGGTCAGCGAGAACCCCAACCTGGCCTTCGACATCGACGCGCCGGGGCCCACCCGCCTGGTGCTGCGCGACAACAGCGGCAATGAGTTCGACGCGGCCATCCCCTGACCAGAAGGAGCGCGGCATGCGCTGGATTCTATTGTTATGCCTGGGCCTGAGCCTGCCCGCCCTGGCGGACCTCGACTACGCCCTCAAGCCCCGGTTGATCGCCGATGACACCTGGCTGCTTGAAGGCAGCACCGACAATTTTGCCAAGGCCAATGGCGGCAATATCGTCAACACCGCCTTCATTGTCACCGAGGCTGGCGTGGTGGTGATCGACACCGGGCCGTCGCGGCGCTACGGCGAAGCCATGCGCGAGGCCATCGCCCGTATCACCCCCAAACCGGTGATCCAGGTGCTGATTACCCACCATCACCCCGACCATGCGCTGGGCAATCAGGCCTTCAAGGACGTGCCCATCGGCGCCCTGGCCGAGACCACACGATTGCTGCACGAGCAGGGCGACGGCATGGCGGAAAACCTCTACCGCATGGTCGGCGACTGGATGCGCGGTACCGAGGTAGTGTTGCCCACCCAGGTGCTGGAACCCGGTGTGCTGAGCGTCGGCCGCCACGACTTGCGCCTGCTCGCGCTCACCGGCCACACCGGCGCCGACCTGGCGATCTTCGACCAGAGCACCGGCGTGCTGTTCGCCGGCGACCTGGTGTTTTACCAGCGCGCGCTCACCACCCCCAACAGCCCGGGGCTGGCGGTGTGGCTGGCCGACCTCGGCACCCTGCAAGCCTTGCCCTGGACCCTGATCGTGCCCGGCCATGGCCCGGTGGCCAGCGACGCGCAACCCTTCACGCAGATGCGCGACTACCTGACCTGGCTCGATCAACTGCTGCGTGACGGCGCGGCCCACGGCAGCGACATGGCCGAGATGATCCGCAGCCCCATCCCCGAACGCTTCGCCGCTATCAGCCTGAGCCGCTATGAACTGATCCGCAGCGTCAGCCACCTGTACCCGCGATACGAGCGCGAACAGATGCAACGCGTGGATTCGGCGCGCTGACCCGCTACTAAGGAACTAGCAAACTTGATACTGCGGTCAATTGTGACAACTGCCCCTGCGCCCAAGAATCTGCACCAGACCGGGAAAATTTCCCGGGTATAACAAAAACCGCAGAGGTAGCCGTCATGACCCAACCCGCACGCCGCCAACCCTTCGCCTTGAGTGTGTTGCTCGGTGCCATCCTGTTGTCTGGCCAGGCCATGGCCTCGGTCACCGATGAGGACATCCTCCAGGACCCGAAAAACCCCGGGCAGATCGTCACCAACGGCCTGGGCGTGCAGGGCCAGCGCTACAGCCCCCTCGACACCCTGAACGTCGACAACGTCAAGGAACTGCGCCCGGTCTGGGCGTTTTCCTTTGGTGGCGAGAAGCAGCGTGGGCAACAGGCGCAGCCGATGATCAAGGATGGGGTGATGTACCTCACCGGTTCCTACTCGCGGGTGTTCGCGGTGGATGCGCGCACCGGCAAGAAGCTCTGGCAGTACGATGCGCGTCTGCCCGATGACATCCGCCCGTGCTGTGACGTGATCAACCGTGGCGTGGCGCTGTACGGCGACCTGGTGTTCTTCGGCACCCTCGACGCCAAGCTGGTGGCGCTGAACAAAGACACCGGCAAAGTGGTGTGGAGCAAGAAAGTCGCCGACCACAAAGAAGGCTACTCCATCAGCGCCGCGCCCCTGGTGATCAACGGCAAGCTGATTACCGGTGTGGCCGGTGGCGAGTTCGGCGTGGTGGGCAAGATCGAAGCCTATGACCCGAAAAACGGTGAACTGCTATGGAGTCGCCCGACGGTCGAAGGCCATATGGGCTACGTCTACAAGGACGGCAAGGCGGTGGAGAACGGCATCTCCGGTGGCGAGGCGGGCAAGACCTGGCCCGGGGACTTGTGGAAAACCGGCGGCGCCGCACCGTGGCTGGGCGGCTACTACGACCCGGAAACCAACCTGCTGCTGTTCGGCACCGGCAACCCGGCGCCGTGGAACTCGCACCTGCGCCCTGGCGACAACCTCTACTCGTCCTCGCGCCTGGCGCTGAACCCGGACGACGGCACCATCAAGTGGCACTTCCAGACCACGCCCCATGACGGCTGGGACTATGACGGCGTGAACGAGCTGGTCTCCTTCAATTACACGGAAGGCGGCAAAGAGATCAAAGCCGCCGCCACAGCCGACCGTAACGGCTTCTTCTACGTGCTTGATCGCACCAACGGCAAGTTCATCCGTGGTTTCCCGTTTGTCGACAAGATCACCTGGGCCACCGGCCTGGACAAGGACGGTCGGCCGATCTACAACGACGCCAGCCGCCCTGGCGCCCCGGGCAGCGAAGCCAAGGGCACCTCGGTGTTCGTCGCACCGGCGTTCCTGGGCGCGAAAAACTGGATGCCGATGGCCTATAACCGCGACACCGGGTTGTTCTACGTGCCGTCCAACGAGTGGGGCATGGACATGTGGAACGAAGGCATCGCCTACAAAAAAGGCGCGGCGTTCCTCGGTGCGGGCTTCACTATCAAGCCATTGAACGAAGACTATATCGGCGTGCTGCGCGCCATTGACCCGAAGACCGGCAAGGAAGTCTGGCGCCACAAGAACTTCGCGCCGCTGTGGGGCGGGGTGCTGACCACCAAGGGCAACCTGGTGTTCACCGGCACGCCGGAAGGCTTCCTGCAGGCGTTCAACGCCAAGACCGGCGAGAAGGTCTGGGAATTCCAGACCGGCTCCGGCGTGCTCGGCTCGCCTGTGACCTGGGAAATGGACGGCGAACAGTACGTCTCGGTGCTCTCCGGCTGGGGCGGCGCCGTGCCGTTGTGGGGCGGTGAAGTGGCCAAGCGCATCAAGGACTTCAACCAGGGCGGCATGCTCTGGACCTTCAAGCTGCCCAAAGAGCTGGTCGCCAAACACTGAATCTACGACCAAATGACAAGTGCCCCCCTGCCAACGGCGCATTCGCCCGGCAACGGGGGCTCTTTACTATCGGGTCATCGCCTGTTGACCGACAGGCCCGGACCCAGACAGAGGCTTTAACATGATCTACGCACAACCTGGCACCCCTGGCGCCATCGTCAGCTTCAAGCAGCGCTACGGTAATTACATCGGCGGTGAATTCGTCGCCCCGCTGAGCGGTGAGTACTTCACCAACACTTCGCCGGTGACCGGTGAAGTGATCGCCGAATTCCCGCGCTCCAACGCCGCCGATATCGACAAGGCCCTCGACGCTGCCCATGCTGCCGCCGACGCCTGGGGCAAGACCTCGCCCCAGGATCGCTCGCTGGTGCTGCTGAAAATCGCCGACCGTATCGAGCAGCACCTCGAAGTGCTGGCCGTGACCGAGAGCTGGGACAACGGCAAGGCCGTGCGCGAAACCCTCAACGCCGACGTGCCCCTGGCCGCTGACCACTTCCGCTACTTCGCCGGCTGCATCCGCGCTCAGGAAGGCGGCGCCGCCGAGATCAACGAACACACCGCGGCCTATCATTTCCATGAGCCCTTGGGCGTGGTCGGGCAGATCATTCCGTGGAACTTCCCGCTGCTGATGGCCGCCTGGAAACTCGCCCCGGCCCTGGCCGCCGGTAACTGCATCGTGCTCAAGCCGGCCGAGCAGACGCCGTTGTCGATCATGGTGTTTGCCGAGTTAATCAATGACCTGCTGCCACCGGGCGTGCTGAATATCGTCCAGGGCTTTGGCCGCGAAGCCGGGGAGGCACTGGCCACCAGCAAGCGCATCGCCAAGATCGCCTTTACCGGCTCGACCCCCATCGGCGCGCACATCATGCATGCGGCCGCCGAGAACCTCATTCCCTCTACCGTGGAACTGGGCGGCAAGTCGCCGAACATCTTCTTCGAAGACATCATGCAGGCCGAGCCGCAGTTCATCGAAAAAGCCGCCGAAGGCCTGGTGCTGGCGTTCTTCAACCAGGGCGAAGTGTGCACCTGCCCGTCGCGGGCGCTGGTGCAGGAGTCGATCTACGACGACTTCATGAAAGTGGTGATGAAGAAGATCGTCAAGATCAAGCGCGGCAACCCGTTGGACACCGAGACCATGGTCGGCGCCCAGGCGTCCGAACAGCAATACGACAAGATCCTCTCCTACCTCAAGATCGCCCAGGAAGAGGGCGCCGAGCTGCTCACCGGCGGCGCGGCCGAGCGCCTGGAGGGCGACCTGTCCAGCGGTTACTACATCCAGCCGACCCTGCTCAAGGGCCACAACAAGATGCGCGTGTTCCAGGAAGAAATCTTCGGCCCGGTCGTGGGTATCACCACCTTCAAGGACGAAGCCGAAGCCCTGGCGATTGCCAACGACAGCGAATTCGGCCTCGGCGCCGGGCTGTGGACCCGCGACATCAACCGCGCCTACCGCATGGGCCGGGCGATCAAGGCCGGTCGCGTGTGGACCAACTGTTATCACCTGTACCCGGCGCATGCGGCGTTTGGCGGCTACAAGAAGTCGGGCGTGGGGCGTGAGAACCACAAGATGATGCTCGATCACTACCAGCAGACCAAGAATTTGCTGGTGAGCTACGACATCAATCCGTTGGGTTTCTTCTAACCCTCGGATTGCAACGCGGTCCCCTGTGGGAGGGGGCTTGCTCCCGATGGCGGTGGGTCAGTCAACAGTGATGTGGCTGACACATTGCTATCGGGAGCAAGCCCCCTCCCACATTTTGATCGGCGTATACCCGCTACCAATGCGGGTGCGAGCTCCTTCGAAAGTAGCATTCGCACCCCCATCCCCCCATGCATTAATGCCCTTACCGGAATCTTCCGGCACAACAAGAGGACTCTCCCTATGTGGACCAAACCCGCCTTCACCGACCTGCGTATCGGCTTCGAAGTGACCATGTACTTCGCCAGCCGCTGATCCATCTCCGGCCAGCCTCGCGCTGGCCGGTGCCGTATTGGGAATGACCCTTTGGTCTGATTGCATTCGCCCCGGAATGGGTTAGTGTGAAGCGCATCTCCCAAAAATAATAAGAACAGGCTTTCCAATGAGCCCCAATCTGAGCCTCCTGCGTAAATTCGTCTCGCCTGAAATCATCTTCGGTGCCGGCTGCCGGCACAACGTCGGTAACTACGCCAAGACCTTTGGTGCGCGCAAGGTGCTGGTGGTCAGCGACCCCGGTGTGATCGCTGCCGGTTGGGTCGCCGATGTGGAAGCCAGCCTGCAGGCCATCGGTATCGACTACTGCCTGTACAGCGCCGTGTCGCCCAACCCGCGCGTCGAAGAAGTGATGCTCGGTGCCGAGGTGTATCGGGAAAACCATTGCGACGTGATCGTGGCCATCGGCGGCGGCAGCCCCATGGACTGCGGCAAGGCCATCGGCATTGTGGTCGCCCATGGGCGCTGTATCCTCGAGTTCGAAGGCGTGGACACCATCCGTGTGCCGAGCCCGCCGTTGATCCTGATCCCCACCACCGCCGGCACGTCGGCGGATGTCTCGCAGTTCGTGATCATTTCCAACCAGCAGGAACGCATGAAGTTCTCCATCGTCAGCAAGGCGGTGGTGCCGGATGTGTCGCTGATCGACCCGGAAACCACGGCGAGCATGGACCCGTTCCTGTCCGCCTGTACCGGCATCGACGCGCTGGTGCATGCCATCGAGGCGTTCGTGTCCACCGGCCACGGCCCGCTGACCGACCCCCATGCGCTGGAGGCCATGCGCCTGATCAACGGTAACCTGGTGCAGATGATCGCCAACCCCGGTGACATTGCCCTGCGCGAGAAGATCATGCTCGGCAGCATGCAGGCCGGCCTGGCGTTCTCCAATGCGATCCTCGGCGCGGTGCATGCCATGTCCCACAGCCTCGGCGGGTTTCTCGACCTGCCCCATGGTTTGTGCAACGCGGTGCTGGTGGAACACGTGGTGGCGTTCAACTACAACTCGGCGCCGGAGCGCTTCAAGGTAATTGCCGAGACCTTTGGCATCGATTGCCGGGGCCTCAGCCATCGGCAGATTCGCGGGCGGCTGGTGGAGCATCTGATTGCCCTGAAGCACGCCATCGGCTTTCACGAAACCCTCGGTTTGCATGGGGTGCGCGTGGCGGATATTCCGTTCCTGTCCCAACATGCGATGCACGACCCGTGCATCCTCACCAACCCGCGCGAGTCCAGCCAGCGTGATGTCGAGGTCGTATATGGCGAAGCGCTCTGACGACCAGCAACAGGCCCTGGCCGGGCTGCTGGGCCTGGGCAATCACTCGGCGCGCAAGAGCCACTACCCGGAACTCACCGCGCGCCTCGACGAGCTGGAGGCCGAGCGCAACCGCTATATCCGTCTCAACGATGAGCTGGAGCAGCGGGTGGCGGCGCGCACCGATGAACTGCTGGAAGCCAACCGCAACCTGCAACAACAGATCGCCCAGCGCGAGCAGGTCGAGCAGGAGCTGCGCGATGCGCGCGACGCCGCCGAAGCTGCCAACCGCAGCAAGGACAAATACCTCGCCGCCGCCAGCCATGACCTGCTGCAACCGCTTAACGCGGCGCGGCTGCTGATCTCGACCCTGCGCGAACGCAACTTGCCCAGCGTCGAGCAGGTGCTGGTGGAACGTACGCACCAGGCCCTGGAAGGCGCCGAGGATTTGCTCACCGACCTGCTGGATATTTCGCGGCTCGACCAGGCGGCGGTCAAGCCCGATGTGGCGCTGTATCGCCTGGATGAGCTGTTTGCGCCGCTGGTCTCGGAGTTCCAGTCGGTGGCGCTGGCGGCCGGGCTGAACCTGCGCGCGCGTACCGGCCATTATGCGATTCGCACTGACCTGCGCCTGGTGACGCGGATCCTGCGTAACTTCCTCAGCAACGCCTGCCGCTACACCGACGAGGGCTGCATCCTGCTCGGCGCGCGCCGCCGTGGCGATCGCCTGCGCCTGGAGGTGTGGGACACCGGGCGCGGCATCGCGGCCGACCGGCTCGATGCGATCTTCCTCGAGTTCAACCAGCTCGACGTCGGCCGTGCCTCGGACCGCAAAGGCGTAGGGCTGGGCCTGGCGATTGTCGAGCGCATCGCCGAGATCCTCGGCTACCCGGTGGCGGTCCGTTCGTGGCCGGGGCGTGGCTCGATGTTCAGTATCGAGGTGCCCATCAGCGAAGAGATGCCCCTGGCGATCAGCCAACTGCCGGTGCTGCCGACCACGGGCAACCCGCTGCCGGGGCGGCGTTTACTGGTAATCGATAACGAGGTGAGCATCCTCGACAGCATGCGCGCGCTGCTGGGGCAGTGGGGCTGTGAGGTGATTACCGCCACCGACCAGGCCGGGGCGTTGCTGGCGCTGCAGGGCAGGGCACCGGAATTGATCCTCGCCGACTACCACCTTGACCACGGCGTGGTGGGCTGTGCGGTGGTCAAGCACCTGCGCGAGCATTTCGCGCAGAACATCCCCGCCGTGATCATCACCGCCGACCGCACCGACCAGTGCCGCCGCGTGCTGCGTCGCCTGGACGCGCCGTTGTTGAACAAACCGCTCAAGCCCGGCAAGTTGCGGGCGGTATTGAGCCAGTTATTGACCTAGGGTCTTGATACCCGTCAACACCCGTTGCGGCGCTTTGCCCCATGCTGCGGGCTCTGATTCAGAGCCCGACGGAGCCCGCCATGAACGCCCCCGCAACAACCGCAGCATCCTTCAAGTTGCCCCTGGGCCTGGTGATCGGTGTACTGGTGATGGTCGGCGTGCTGCTGTTGCCGATGCCCGTCGACTTACCGGTGGCTGGGCAGCGCATGCTGGCGATCCTCGCGTTTGCCGTGGTGGTGTGGATCACCGAGGCGGTGTCTTATGAAGCCAGCGCGATCATGATTACCTCGCTCATGGCGTTTTTGCTTGGCACGGCACCGTCGCTGCAAGACCCCACCCACCTGATCGGCTCCAGCCCGGCCATCAGCATGGCGCTCACCGGCTTTTCCAACCCGGCACTGGCCCTGGTGGCGGGCGCGTTGTTTATTGCGGCGGCCATGACCCACACCGGCCTGGACCGGCGCATCGCCCTGGTGACCCTGACCCGCGTCGGCACCAGCACCCGCGGCATTCTGCTTGGGGCGATTGCGGTGACGATCCTGCTCAGCCTCGTCGTCCCCAGCGCCACTGCGCGCAGCGCCTGTGTGGTGCCGATCATGATGGGCGTGGTCGCCGCGTTTGGCGTGGACAAGCGCTCCAACATCGCCGCCGGCCTGATGATCGTGGTGGCCCAGGGCACCAGCATCTGGAACGTCGGCATCCAGACCGCCGCCGCGCAAAACCTGCTGACCGTGGGCTTTATGGACAAGATGCTCGGCCAGCGCGTGTCGTGGATCGACTGGCTGATCGCCGGCGCGCCGTGGGCGGTGATCATGTCGGCGGTGCTACTGTTCCTTGTGATCAAGCTGCTGCCGCCGGAAACCGACAGCATCCCTGGTGGCAAGGAAGCCGTGGCCCAGTCCCTGGTGGACATCGGCCCGATGACCGGCCCGCAGAAACGCTTGCTGACGGTGTCGGTGTTGTTGCTGTTGGCATGGGCGACGGAAGGGCGCCTGCACCCTTTCGACACGACCTCGACCACCTACGCCGGGCTGGTGTTCCTGCTGCTGCCGGGGATTGGGGTGATGACCTGGAAGGATGTGCAGTCGCGCATTCCATGGGGCACGGTGATTGTGTTTGGCGTGGGCATCAGCCTCGGTACCGCGCTGCTGACCACCCAGGCCGGACAGTGGCTGGGTTCCCAGGTGGTGGCGCATACCGGCCTGGATCAGGTCGGGCCGCTGGGGGTGTTTGCGATCCTGGGGGCGTTTTTGATCGTGATCCACCTGGGCTTTGCCAGCGCCACGGCGCTGACCTCGGCGCTGTTGCCGATATTGATTGCGGTGTTGCAGACCTTGCCGGGGGAGTTCAACCGCTTGGGCATGACCATGCTGCTGGGGTTTGTGATGAGCTACGGGTTTATCCTGCCGATCAATGCGCCGCAGAACATGGTGTGCCTGGGGACCGGGACGTTTACGGCGCGGCAGTTTGCCAAGGTGGGGATTCTGGTGACGTTGATCGGGTATGGGTTGATGTTGGTGTTTGCGGCGACTTACTGGAGCTGGCTCGGTTGGATCTGATTTGAAATGCGCTTCTGGTCGCACAGCAAACTGGAACCCCTGTGGCGAGCGGGCTTGTCCCCCGTTGGGGTGCGAAGCGCCCCCAATGAAGGACGAATGCGGTGTACCCGATATTGCGTAGTGGCTGGTTTTGGGGCTGCTGCGCAGCCCAACGCGGGACAAGCCCTCTCGCCACAAGTCTGCACATCTTGTGATTCAAACCGGCAGGCGAAATTGCTTACGCAAGGCCTTATCGAAGAACCCAGCAGGGGCGAAGCGGCGCAGCAGGCTGATTTGTCGTGCGGCCTTGCCAGCCGTGTAGCGAGGCTGAGGGTGGATGTCGGTCGCGGCTTTGACCACGACTGCCGCGACGACGTCTGGCCGGTCGGCTTTCGGCATCACCTCGGCCAGCAGTGCCTTGAACCCGGCTCGGGGCTGATCGTAGGTCTTCAGCAGCGAGTCTGGCTCAATGCCGTTTTGATCGAAGACGGTACGCACGAATGCGGGCTCGATGACCGAGACGCGAATATTGAAGGCACGCACCTCGTGGTCAAGGGATTCGGAATAGCCTTCCAGCGCGTGCTTGACCGCCGAATAATGAGCGGAGTAGGGCGCGGGGATTACCCCTAGAATCGATCCGATATTGATGATGCGCCCCTGGCCACGCTCTCGCATTGCCGGGAGTACCGCATTGGTCATGCGGATGACGCCGAACAGATTGACGTCGAACAGTGCCTGTACCTGTGGGAGCGAGAATTCTTCAGCGCCGCCCAGCAGGCCGATGCCGGCATTATTGACCAGCAGATCGATCCGCCCGGTCTGTGCGAGCACGGTGGAGACGAGCGCACTGACAGAGGTGTCGTCTGTCACGTCGCAGGTGAGCATGGACACCGGCGTTGAGCTGGCCCCCGCTTTCCGACTTGTGCCAAATACCCTATACCCTGCACGCACCAGTGCTTCAGCAGTCGCTTGACCAATACCGGACGACGCACCGGTGACTATCGCAGTTCTTTCGGAAGGTGTTTTCATTTGAGGCTCCGCCGGTTGTTGAGTGTGTGCTGGGTCATATGATCTTGATGACCACCTTCCCCTTGGCTCTGCCCCGTTCGACGTAGCTCAATGCCTCAGCCGTTGCCTCGAAAGGGAAGGTTCGGTCGATCACGGGTGTGATAGCGCCGGACTCGACGAGCACGGTGATTTTCTGCAATTGCGCACCGCTCGCGCGCATGAACACGAACCCATAGTCGACGCCCTGCCTGCGGGCTTTTCTGCGTATGCCACTGCTTAACAGGCGCATGATCCAACCGAGTCCCCAGGACAGCTTTTGCTCGCGTGCGAACTCGGCGGTTGGTGGCCCTGAGATAGAAATGAGCTGCCCACCCGGCTTGAGAATGCGCAGGGATGTTTCCAGTTCGGCAGGGCCCAGGCTGTTCAATACGACGTCGTAGTCACGCAACACGGTTTCGAAGTTTTGCTGCGTGTAGTCGATGACGACGTCTGCTCCCAGCGCCTTGACCCACTCCACGTTGGGGGTGCTGGTCGTGGTGGCAACGAAAGCCCCCAGGTGTTTTGCAAGCTGGATGGCAATGCTGCCGACACCACCGGAGCCCGCCTGGATAAAGACTTTTTGTCCCTTCTTCAAGCGGGCTGTTTCAACCAGCACCTGCCAGGCGGTCAGTGCAACCAGGGGCAGGGCGGCAGCTTGTTCCATGCTGGTGTTTTTGGGTTTCAGTGCGAGGGCACTTTCCTCAATCGCGATCAGCTCGGCAAAGCCACCGATGCGCGCGTCGGGCGGGCGCGCGTAGACCTCGTCACCGGGCTTGAAGCTGCGCACGCCTGACCCTACGCGAACGACGACGCCGGCCACGTCGTTGCCCATGATCAGCGGGAATGGGTACGGCAGGATCAGTTTGAATTCACCCTTGCTGATCTTCGAATCCAGCAGGTTGACGCTGCTGGCATGCACCTTGATCAGCACGTCGTGGATGCCTGGTTCCGGGTCCGGTACCTCGGCAAGGCGTCCTTGATTCTTGCCGTAACGGTCGATCAGGAAGGCTTTCATCGTTCAGTTCCCATGGTTCGCGTGACTATCACGCCTTGGCTTGATAGCGCTCGGCGACGACCGATTGGCGAATCTCTGACAGCAAACCTTGGCGGGCGGCCTGCAGGGCATCCCAGCGGGCGGCGTCTTGCAATGGCGGAATGGTCACCGGCTCGCGACGATCAAAACCGACCAGCGCAGCATCGACCAGCTCGTCCACGCTCATGATTTCGCTCAGGGTATTGATGTCGATGCCCGCGCGATCCCAGATTTCCGTGCGGGTGGCCGCTGGAAGAACGGCTTGCACGTAGACGCCTTTGGACGAGAGCTCGAGGCTCAGCCCTTGGGATAGAAACAGCACGAACGCCTTGGTTGCACCGTAGACGCTCATGCCGAATTCCGGTGCCAGACCCACCACCGAGGCAATGTTGATAATCGCGCCGTTACCGGCGTGTGCCAGGCGTGGCGCGATGGCGCTGGCGAGTCGCACCAGGGCGGTGGTGTTGAGCGCGACCAGGTTGGTAACGCTGTCGATGGATTGCTCAATGAAGCTGCCGGACAGGGCGGCGCCCGCAT
Source organism: Pseudomonas sp. SJZ103 (assembly GCF_007828335.1). Lineage (NCBI taxonomy): Bacteria > Pseudomonadati > Pseudomonadota > Gammaproteobacteria > Pseudomonadales > Pseudomonadaceae > Pseudomonas > Pseudomonas sp. SJZ103. The sequence continues at coordinate 21,503 of NZ_VIUN01000004.1, read as the reverse complement.
TGTTCACCAGGATGCCGATACTGGCGTCATCACGCAGGCGAGCTTCGACGGTGGTCAGGTCGCTGGTTTGAGTCAGGTCGGCCTGGATCACGTCAATGGAAACCGCGTGTTTCTCACGCAGCCGCGAGGCCAATGCGTCCAGCCGGCTTTTGTCGCGGGCAACCAGCACCAGGTTGTGCCCACGTTGGGCAAAACGCTCGGCGTAGGTCGCGCCAATGCCTGTTGAGGCGCCGGTAATCAGTACGGTTTCTGGGGTGCTCATAGGTAGATGCTCTTGATTGTTCAGGATGATCAGAGACGGCGATCCGCGCCGCACAGCCGCAGAGACATGTGCGGGTGGTTTTATGATGTCGATCATAATCAAAGGTGTCAATAGTTTTGATTATGAACGACATCAGAGTATGATCAGGCCATTGTTCAGGAGTCGCAGGGGCGCGAAATGAAGATCACCAAGACGCAATCACTCGCCAACCGAGCTCATATTGTGGAGACGGCGTCAGAGCTGTTTCGTGAGCGTGGCTATGACGGTGTGGGTGTGGCAGAACTCATGGCTACTGCGGGTTTTACCCAGGGAGGCTTCTACAAACACTTTGGCTCCAAGGCCGATCTGATGGCCGAAGCGGCCGAAAACAGCCTGGCCAAATCCCTGTCGAGTACCTGCGATCTCGACGTGCCGGAATTTGTAAACCTGTACGTGTCCAGGGACCACCGAGACGGCAGGGGAGCGGGGTGCACCCTGGCAGCCCTGTGTGGTGACGCCGCCCGTCAGTCCGATGATCTGAAGGCGACCTTTGCCAGTGGCGTTGAAAACACGCTTGCAGCACTCGAGGACAAGTACACGGCGGGTGTGGATGTCACCAGGCAAGAGGCCCGCGCGAAAATGATCGACCTGCTGGCCCATGCAATCGGTGCGGTCATGCTGTCGCGGGCGTGTCCGGATGACTCGGCCCTGGCGGATGAAATATTGGAAACGTGCCGCGCTGAGATAATGGCATCCCTGCCATCGAGTAAAGAAAGCAGCGCATGAGTGGCAAGATGGGCGCTGACTGATACGTCCAAGATGGCAAGATGAACTCTGCTCAGGTTTACTGTCTCTGAGTAGTGGTTTTACCGACGTCACCCGTCGGGTCATCTAGGTCATCGAATGGATAAATACACCCCCCACACCTGGGAACCCCACGAGCGCCCGAGCCTGCCCGGTTCGCCGTCGACGCCGTGGCACCCCACCCACAAGCGCTGGCTGTATGCGCTGGTCGGCGTGCTGGTGGCAATCACCGGTGGCCTGGGCAACGCGCTGGTCATCGCCAACCTGCAATACCTGCAAGGCGCCCTCGGTGCGACCACCGCGGAAATGGCCTGGCTGCCCGCCGCCTATGTGATGACCAACGTGTGCATGAACCTGCTGCTGGTGAAGTTTCGCCAGCAATTCGGCCTGCGGGCGTTTACCGAGGTGTTCCTGGTGCTGTACGCGCTGGTGACCTTCGGCCACTTGTTCGTCAACGACCTTAACTCGGCCATCGCGGTGCGGGCGGCCCATGGCATGGTCGGCGCGGCGCTGAGTTCGTTGGGCTTGTACTACATGATCCAGGCGTTCCCGGCGAAGTGGCGGTTGAAATCCCTGGTGCTGGGGTTGGGCACGGCGCAATTGGCCTTGCCGCTGGCGCGACTGTTCTCCGAAGACCTGCTGCAAATTGCCGAGTGGCGTGGTTTGTACCTGTTCGAACTGGGCATGGCGCTGATCTGCCTGGGCTGTGTGTTCCTGCTCAAGCTGCCCCCCGGCGACCGCTTCAAGACCTTTGAAAAACTTGATTTCCTCACCTTCGCCATCCTCGCCAGCGGCGTGGCCCTGCTGTGCGCGGTGCTGTCCCTGGGGCGTATCGACTGGTGGCTGGAGGCCCCTTGGATCGGCGTGGCCTCGGCCTGTTCCCTGGTGCTGATCATGGCCGGCCTGGCCATCGAACATAACCGCGCCAACCCGCTGCTGATGACGCGCTGGCTGGGCAGCGGCACCATGATTCGCCTGGCGCTGGCGGTGATCCTGATTCGCATGGTGCTGTCGGAGCAGTCCACCGGCGCTGTCGGGTTCATGCAGATGTTGAACATGAGCTACCAGCAGATGCACACGCTGTACGTGGTGATGCTGGTGGGGGCGATTGCCGGGTTGGTGGTCAGTGCGCTGACGATCAACCCGGCGCACCTGCTGATGCCGCTGGTGATTTCCCTGGCGCTGATGGCCACCGGCTCGGTGATGGACAGTTTCTCCAGCAACCTCACGCGTCCGCAGAACCTGTACATCAGCCAGTTCCTGCTAGGCTTCGGCGGTACGTTCTTTCTGGGGCCTACCATGGTGCTGGGGACCAAAAACGTGTTGGCCAACCCACGTAACCTGGTGAGCTTTTCGGTGATGTTCGGGATTTGCCAGAACCTCGGCGGCCTGATCGGCGCGGCCTTGCTCGGCACCTTCCAGATCGTGCGCGAGAAGTATCACTCCAGCATGATCGTCGAGCACCTGACCTTGCTCGACCCGCGTGTGGCCGCGCGGGTGCAGAGCGGCGGGTCGGCCTATGGCGGTATCGTCGCCGACCCGGAACTGCGCAACCTGATGGGCATCCGCAGCCTGGCCACCGCGGCGACCCGTGAGGCCAATGTCATGGCCTACAACGATGTGTTCATGCTGATCGCGATTATCGCGATCCTGACCATGATCTGGATCTTTATCCGCAGTCTGTGGCTGATGAGCACCACTAAAGCAGCCACTCCCGTTCAACCCAGCGGCGCTACTTCATGACCGAACCGACCACCACGACCACCAACGCCATCGCCGCCACCCCGGAAGGCACCACGCCGCCCGGCGCCACGGTCACCGAACCGCGCTCATTGCGCGTGCGCATCCTCTCGTCACTGGGCTTCGCCGCGATTGCCATCGTCGGGGTGCTGATCGTGCTGTATGCCTGGCAACTGCCGCCGTTCAGCAGCGCGGTGGAAACCACCGAGAACGCTCTGGTGCGTGGCCAGGTAACCATCATCGGCCCGCAGCTCAGCGGCTATGTGTTCGAGGTGCCGGTGCAGGACTTCCAGTACGTCAAGGCCGGCGACCTGCTGGTGCGCCTGGATGACCGCATCTACAAGCAGCGCCTCGACCAGGCGCTGGCGCAACTGGCGGTGCAGAAGGCTTCGCTGGCCAATGTGGTGCAGCAACGCAACAGTGCCGAAGCCACCATCAAGCTGCGCCAGGCCGCACTGGTGGATAGCCAGGCCCAGGCGCGCAAAAGCACCGCCGACCTGCGCCGCAATGAAGAGCTGATCAGCGACGGTTCGGTGTCCAAGCGCGAGCTGGACGTGACCCGCGCCGCCAATGCGCAGACCATCGCGGCGGTGGCACAGGCCCAGGCGAGCCTGGAAATTGCGCGGCAGGATTTGCAAACGGTGATCGTCAATCGCGGCTCCCTGGAAGCGGCGGTCGCGAGTGCCGAGGCCGCAGTGGAGTTGGCGCGTATCGACCTGTCCAACACCCGCATCACCGCGCCGCGTGACGGGCAGCTGGGGCAGATTGGCGTGCGTCTGGGAGCCTACGTCAACTCCGGAGCGCAGTTGATGGCGCTGGTGCCGAAGCAGCTGTGGGTGATCGCCAACATGAAGGAAACCCAGATGGACAATGTGCAGGTCGGCCAGCCGGTGACCTTCACCGTGGATGCGCTGAACCACCGCAGGTTTCACGGCACGGTGCAGCATATTTCCCCGGCCACGGGGTCGGAATTCAGCCTGTTGCAGGCGGACAACGCGACGGGCAACTTTGTGAAGATTGCCCAGCGCGTGCCGGTAAGGATTACGGTGGACCCGGATCAGGCTGAGAGCGAACGGTTGCGGCCGGGGTTGTCGGTTGTCGTGAGTATCGATACGGCTGGGCGCCTGAAAAACTCCCCACCTTGAGCAAGCTCGCTCCTACAGGGGGGTGTATTTCAGGTTGAAATTGAGTTGGACCGACTGATTGTGTTCCAGCAGTTTCAGGCCCGGCCGTCCCGTCAGGTGATGAGCATTCACCGGATGACTCACCGGCTCGATGCAAAAGAACCCCAGCCCCGGCGGGCAGTACAGCAGAAAGTAGTCGGCCCCGCTGGCCTGGCATTCCAGCGCATAGCCCAGGTCCGGCTGTTCGATCCGGCAATACCCGTCCCACTGGCAAAACCCGTTGTCCACCAGGCCTTCGGGCAGGGTATTCAATACCTGGAAATCCCACTCGCCCGGCACCGGCGTCAACCCGGTCGGCAGCTTGGACGCGTCACTCATCCACACCTGCGCAGCCCTGGCCTGCAACCGGGTACCCGGCCGGCGCGGAAAGTACGGATGCAAGCCCACGCCATGCCACGCCGCTGTTTCGGCCAGGTGCGTCACCCGCAGCTCGATACTCAACGCCCCGTCGATCAAGCGAATCCGCTGCTCGGCGCGATAGGCAAACGGCGTGTCACAGCGTACTTCCAGCACTGCTTCATCCGCCGACTGGCTGACCACCTGCCACGCCTGTTGCCAGGCCGAACCGTGAATCGGCAAAGGATCGGTCAGGCTGTTGGGCGTGAGCGCGAGCCAACCGTCGGGGTTGTCGAAACCGCCGTGGGCAATGCGGTTGGACCAGGGCACCAATGGATAGCACCCCAGCTTGCCCGGCAAACCGGTATGGATCGCCTGCTCATCGTTATGGCGCAGCAACGGCTGGCCGGTGGCGCGCACGGACCAGTTGACGATGCTGCCGCCCACGGCCGGATTCAAGGTGAGGTGGGTCAGGCTGTCTTCAAGTTCAATCATCACAACACCACGCTTGGCAGCCATAGCGACAGCGCCGGAATGTACGTCACCGCAATCAGCACCAGGAACAGCACCGCGTAGAACGGCAGCAGCGCCTTCACGGTCTTCTCGATACTCACCTTGCCCACCGCCGCACCCACGAACAGCACCGCACCCACCGGCGGCGTAATCAAGCCAATGCCGAGGTTGACCAGCATGATCATGCCGAAGTGCACCGGGTCGACGCCGATACCGAGCACCACCGGCAGCAGGATCGGCGTGAGGATCAGGATCAGCGGCGCCATGTCCATCACCGTGCCGAGCAACAGCAGCATGGCGTTGATGCACATCAGGATCACGTAGCGGTTGTCCGACAGGGTCAGGAACAGGGTGGTGATCTTCGCCGGGATCTGCATCAAGGTCATGATGTAGCCGAAGCTGGCGGCGAAGGCGATCAGGATCATCACGATGGAAATGGTGCGCACCGTGCGGTGCATCAGCTTGGGCAGCTCGCTCCATTTGTAGTCGCGGTAGATGAACATGGTCACGAAGAACGCCCACAGCACCGCAATCGCGGCGGACTCGGTGGCGGTGAAGATGCCCGACAGGATGCCGCCGAGGATGATCACCATGGCCATCAGGCCCCACAGCGCGTCGGCGCAGATTTTCAGGGCCTGTTTCAAAGGGATGACTTCGCCCTTGGGGTAGTTGCGTTTTTTCGCGAAGATCAGGCACAGCACCATCAGGCACGCGCTCATCAACAACCCAGGCACCACGCCGGCCATGAACAGCGAGGCGATGGACACCGTGCCGCCCGCCGCCAGGGAGTAGAGCACCGAGTTATGGCTGGGCGGGGTCAACAGCGCCTGCACCGAACCGCTCACCGTGACTGCGGTGGCAAATTCCCGTGGGTAGCCACGGCGCTCCATTTCCGGGATCAGCACCGAGCCGACCGAGGCGGTGTCGGCCACCGACGAGCCGGAGATGGCGCCGAAAAACGTCGAGGCCATGATGTTCACCAGCGACAGGCCGCCGCGCACAAAGCCCACCAGCACCCCGGCAAACGCCACCAGCCGGCGCGACATGCCGCCCTCGGCCATGATCGCCCCCGCCAGCACGAAGAACGGAATCGCCATCAGCGAAAACTTGTTCACCCCGCCTGCGACCTGAATCATCAGGGCCTGGAACGGGATGTCGATCCACCACGCGCCAATCAGCGCCGACAAACCCAGGGCGTAGGCCACCGGCATGCCGATCAGGATCAGGGCGATAAAGCTGCCCAGCAGAATCAATGCGTCCATATCAGGCAGCCCCTTCGCTTTCTTCCACCAGGTCGAAGCGCACCACGCGCCGGTTGCTCTGGTCACCGAGCAGGAGTTTTTCCACCACGAAGATCAGGGTCAGCAGCCCGCCAATTGGAATCGGCATATAAGTGATGCCCACGCGCAGGGTCGGGATGGCGCTCATGAACTGGTTCCAGGTCGACAGGCACAGCTTGGTGCCCCAGATGGCCATGAACAGGCAGATGGTGCCCATCAGCAGTTGCGAAAGGATGCCGACGATGCGGCGCTGGGCGGGCGGCAGGCGGTCCGTGACCATGGCCACCGACATATGTGCACCGGCGCGGTAGCTGGCGGCGGCGCCGATAAAGGTGAACACCAGCATCAGCAGGATGGCGGTGGGTTCCGGCCAGCTGGAGCCGGTGCCGAGGATGTAGCGGGCGAAGATGCCCCAGGGGATGATCAGTGCGACGCCGAGAACCGAGAGGCCGGCGACCCAGATGCAGGTCATGTAGATGCGGTCGTTGATGCGCAGCAGTAGATTCTTCATGGCGTTCACCGTAACCGGGCGCGTCGGTGCAGACCGCGCCGGGCCTTTTGCGAGAGGCAGGAGAGGTTATTGAACGGCGTCGATGCGCGCGATGATGTCGGCGTAAGGCGCGCCGTACTTGGCGCGAACCGCTGCGGTGGCGTCATAGAAGGGCTTTTTGTCGACGGTGATGAACTCGACACCGGCCTTTTTGAGTTTTTCCTCACTGCTGGCGGACTTGGCATCCCACAGCGCGCGTTCATCGGCCTGGGCGGCCTTGGCGGCATTTTTCACCATGACCTGTTGCGCCGGGGTGAGCTTGTTCCAGGTGATTTTCGACATCACGATGGGCTCAGGCAGGATCAGGTGCTCGGTGAGGGTGTAGTACTTGGCGTTCTGGAAGTGGTTGTGTTCGAGCATGGTCGGCGGGTTGTTCTCCGCGCCGTCGATCACTCCGGTCTGCAGGGCGCTGAAGATCTCGCCGGTGTCCATGGCAATGCCGTTGGCGCCCATCGCGTTGAAGGCATCGATGAACAGCGGGTTACCTTGCACACGGATCTTCATGCCCTTGAGGTCTTCGATCTTGCGCACCGGCTTCTTGGTGTAGAGGTTGCGCGTGCCGCCGTCCATCCAGGCCAGGGCCACCAGGCCGAACTCGGAGTCGGTGATCTTGGCGAGAATCTCGTCGCCGATTTCGCCATCGATGACCTTGCGCATATGCGCCTGGTCGCGGAACACGAACGGCAGGTTGAACACGTTCACGTCCGGCACCACTGGCCCGACGATGCCGAGGCTGACGCGGGTCATCTGCACGGCGCCGACCTGGGCCTGTTCGACCACTTCTTTCTCGGAGCCCAGCACGCCACCGGGGAAGTATTTGAAGGTCAGTTCGCCGTTGCTTTCCTTGGTCAGGGCCTTGCCCATGTTTTCTTCGGCAACAACGGTGGGGTAGCCGGCGGGGTGGATGTCGGCGAATTTGATTTCCAGCGCGTGGGCGGCGCTGCTGAGGGTAAAGACTGCGACGGCGAGCAAGGTGCGTTTGAAGTCCATGGGAGTCACTCCTGTGTTGTTATTGTTGTATTCAAGGCACAGCGATGCAGCTAGAGAGTAAACGTCGGTTCAGGCAGTCCTTGGACGCCGGGGTTGAGGGCGAACACGCCGCCGGACACTGACTGTTCACTCTGGTCGTCACGGATCGAGGTGACAAACAGGGTGTCCAGGCGGCTGCCGCCGAAGGCGCACATGGTGGGTTTTTTCACCGGTACGCTCAGGGAGCGGTCCAGGCGACCATCGGGGGTAAAACGGTGGATCAGGCCGGCGTCGTTGGCGCAGATCCAGTAGCAGCCATCGGCGTCCACGGCGGCGCCGTCGGGGCGGCCGAGGTGCTGGTGCATATCGACGAACACGCGACGGTTGGACGGCGTGCCGGTGTCGATGTCGTAGTCGAAGGCCCAGATCTGCTGCACCAGCGGGTGCGAATCCGAGGCGTACATCGTGCGGCCATCGGGGCTGAAGGCCAGGCCGTTCAGGGTGATAAAACCCTCCAGCTGGGCATGGGGTGCTGAACCCGATGCATAGCGATAGAGGATGCCTTCGGCGGCATTCGCGCCCATGTTCAGCACCATGCTGCCGGCCCAGAAACGTCCTTGGCGATCACAGCGGCCGTCGTTCAGGCGCATGTCCGGGCGTGGGTGCTCGACGCTGGCCAACGGCGTGGTGTCGAGGCTGCCGTCGTTGTGCGGCGTGAGTTGGAAGAAACCGGTTTCCATCCCGGCGACCCAGTTGCCCGCGGTGGTGCGGGCGATGCAGGCGAGCATCTGCGGGGCTTTCCAAGCGGCAACGTTGCCGGTGGCGGCGCTCCAGCGTTGCAGGCCGCCGTGGGGGATGTCCACCCAGTACAGGGCGTTTTCCTCGGGCACCCACACCGGGCATTCGCCCACGGCATTGCGGGCGTCGACGATCAATTCAGCAGTCATGGCAACTCATTCCCTTGGGTGGGTGTGAACTCAGTCATCGAATGGCCCGGCGGCGCAGAACGCGCCACCCTGATAGACCTTGGCCGGGTCATCGGCGGCCACCGGTGGCTGGGCTTCGACCTGGGCGCGGAAGACTTCGGAGCTGTCTTTCGGGGCGTAGCCCAGGTGTGCGGCGTAGCGGTTGTCCCACCAGGTGTCGAGGTTATCCGACATGCCGTAGACCACGGTGTGGCCGACGTTCGGCGTATACAGCGCGCGTTCGAGCAGTTGGGTCAGGTCATCGAAGCTCAGCCAGGTGTGCATCATCCGGCGGTTCTGCGGTTCCGGGAACGAGGAGCCGATACGGATGCTCACGGTCTCGATGCCGTAGCGGTCGAAGTAGAAACTCGCCATGTCTTCGCCGTAGGACTTGGACAGGCCGTAGTAGCTGTCGGGGCGGCGTGGAGAGTGGGCGTCGATGGTTTCGGTCTGCTTATAGAAACCGATCACATGGTTGGAACTGGCGAAGATCACGCGCTTGACCCCATGACGGCGCGCGGCTTCGTAGATATGGAAGGTACCGCTGATATTGGCGCCGAGGATCTCTTCAAACGGACGCTCCACCGATACACCGCCGAAGTGCAGGATGGCGTCGACGCCTTCCACCAGGTGGTGCACCGCTTGTTTGTCGGCGAGGTCGCAGGGCTGGACTTCTTCCGAAGCATCGGCTGCCGGGGCCATAGTGGCGATGTCCGACAGGCGCAGCACCTGGGCGTAAGGACGCAGGCGCTCGCGCAGGACTTTGCCGAGGCCGCCGGCGGCACCGGTGAGCAGCAGACGGTTGAAGGGCGTGGAGGTGGTCTTGGTCATGGGGATTCCAAATTTTTGTTGTAGGTTGTCGTATGACTATGCCGAAGTATTGGTAGGGATCCCCCAGGTTGTCAACGTTCTTGCGGACAGAGTGCGGAGCAAAATGTGGGAGAGGGCTTGCCCTCGATGAGGGCATGCCAGTGAATGCATCTGTTACTGACCCACCGCCATCGGGAGCAAGCCCCCTCCCACAGGGGATTTTCTGGGGCTGGGAGACTAGGTTCTACAGCAGGGAGAGTGGATAGCTGATAAAGATCCGGTTTTCGTCGAACTCGTTGGTGCTGAAATCCCGGCGCATGGTTGCGTTGCGCCATTTCACGTTGAGGTTCTTCAACGCACCGCTCTGCACGGTGTAGGCCAGCTCCGATTCGCGTCCCCATTCCTTGCCATCGGTGATCGCCCCGGTGTGCACGTTACTGCCGCTGATATAGCGGTTCATCAGGGTCAGCCCTGGCACACCGAGCACCACGAAGTTGAAGTCATGCCGTACCTGCCAGGATTTTTCCTTGGCATTGTCATAACTGGAGTTGTAGCTGTCGTTGGCCAGGGTGCCGCCGCTGGTGCCGTTGACGCGCATCCACACGCTGTCGCCGGTGAGTTTCTGCAAGCCAACGTAAAAGGTGTTGCCGCCGTATTTGGCCGAGAGCAGGGCGAACACGGTTTTGTTGTCGAGGTCGCCGGCCAGGGCGCTGCCGTCTTCCTTGCCGTTGAAGAAACCCAGGTTGGCACCCAGGGTCCAGTCGCCCACGGGCTGGCTGTGGGTCAGGTTGACGTACTGCTGCTGGTAGATATCAGTCAACTCGGCGTACCACACGCCGACCTGGGTGCGCTTGTCGTTGAAGGTGTATTCGCCGCCGCCAAAGTTGAAGCGATCAGAGGTGAACGCGGCTTTGCCGTTCATGAACATGTCTTCCATGCTCGCGTCGTTGCGCGGGCTGTTGCCGCGAAACTGGCCGCCGTAGAGAGTCAGGCCGGCGATTTCGTTGGACGTCACCTGGCCGCCACGAAAGGTCTGGGGCAGCGAGCGGCCATCGTCGGAGCGCAGGATCGGCAGCACCGGCATCCACTCGCCGACCTTCAATTCGGTCTTCGACAGCCTGGTTTTCAGCGCCACGCCCAAGCGCCCGAAGTTATCGGCGGGGCGGCCGTCATCGTGGATCGGCAGCAACTGGGTGCCGCCGGTGCCTTTGCCGCCATCGAGCTTCTGCGAATACAGCCCCAGCACATCAATGCCGAACCCTACGGTGCCCTGGGTGAAGCCGGACTTGGCGTCGAGAATAAAACTCTGCGTCCACTCTTCGGCCTTGCCCTGGGGGTTGTTCGGGTTGGTGAAGTTGCGGTTGAAGTAGGCGTTGCGCAGGTTGAGCGTGGCCTTGGCGTCATCGACGAAACCGTCGGCGTGGGCGACGAGGGGCAGGGCGAAGGCCAGGCTGCCGAGACCGATAAGGCTGATACACGACGAGGAATTACGGGCGAATTGACTCACAGTGACGCTCCCTTTCATTTGTTGTTTTTATTAGTTGTTATACGTCGTCGTACAACGTTGAGGCGGATATTTGCGGGGTTTTCGTGGAGTGTCAAGCGGAAGTTATGCGATGACTGGGTGTGGGTTGATCTAGAACGGGCACCGCCCCTCCCACATTCAGCCCGCCAGGACCATCGGCGGCAAAGTGCCAAGGAGTGAAACGGCAGCTACTGCACAAACACCGAGCAGCCATTCCACCATCACGCTGGCCTTCAAGCTGCCCAGTCGCTGTTCTCCGCTATCAAGGCGCAACCGGTTCAACAATGCCAGCGCCAACATGCCCAGCACCAGCATCACCTTGATCAGCAGAATCAGGGCAAAACCACTGAACAAGGGGGTGGGCCACAGCTGCCCGGTGAGTACGCGCACATTGATCAGGCCGGTCACCAGCAAACCGGTGACCAGGCCATAACCCACGCCGCTGAAACGACGCAGGACCGGCGCCAGCTCAACACCGTGTGGCGGCCTGAGGATCAATACCAGCAGCAATAACCCCCCCAACCATGCGCCAACGCACATCAGGTGCACCACCTGGTTGAGGATCAACAACTGCCCGCTCAGCCCATCGAGCATGGCGCCATGGCCGACCGGGGCCAGGGTCATCAGCAACAGCGTGATCAACGGCAGGCGCGGGGCCTTCCACGCGGTCGTCAGGGCAATGACCAGCAAGCCATTCAACATCAGGTGCCAGGTCCACACCTGGCCAAAAAAGGTCTTGCCCAGCACCAACTGCACGGTCGACAGTTCCAGCGCCGCCGGCCATGAACCGGCCATGCTGGCGGTAATCAACCCTAACCAGATCATCCCCGACGCGAGGGCCGTCCACGCCAGCCCGCGGGTGATGCGCAACAATTGCCGGTCCAGCAGCGGCTGCGGTTCAGCGCCCAGGAGCCAGGGTCTGAATACACAGGCCCCGAACATCAACAGCACGACGCTGAAATGCACGAACCGGCACAGCACCAGCAGCGTTGCCATGGGTTATTGGCCGACCTTGAAGCTGTATTCACCGTTGCTTTTGTGGGTGTCGACCGACACCGCATTCCACACCACTTTGTAGTTACCGGCCGCGAGCGGTGCGGCAGGCGTCACCACCAGGGTTTTCTTGTCGGCGTCCGGGGTTTCCAGGCCTTTGATGGCGATTTCGGTGCCGTCCTTGCTCAAGGACACTTTGGTGAAGGTGGCTTCGACGCCTTCGCTGAAGGTCAGGCGCAGATCGGCAGGCGCGGCGACGCTGCTGTCTGCCGCAGGCGTGGCGCTTTTGAGATGAGCATGGGCAAATGCTGCGGAGGCACCCAGGAGGGAGGCGAGCAGGGCGACAGTGGTCAGGGTTTTCTTGATCAACATTGTGCAATACCCATCAATGGTTAGGAGCGGGCAGTGTACGAAGTTTCGACTGCGCCTGTCGCCCCGATCTAGAGCGGTGGTAGTCTTTGGGTCATGTCTTTGTCAGGGAGCCCTTATGGGCAATCACAAGAGCGGAATTCGCCGGGTCAACGTCGAAAAAATCCTGCTGGCGGCGGAGAAGATCTTCGCCGAAAAGGGCTACGGCAGCACCGCCATGGCCGATATTGCCGAAGAAGTGCAACTGCCGCGCTCCAACCTGCATTACTACTTCACCACCAAGAGCGAGCTGTACAGCGCGGTGCTGTTCGACCTGCTGGAAGTGTGGAAGCAGGACGCCCTCAGCTTCGAGACCTTCGATGACCCCCGGGTGGTGCTCAGCAGCTATATCCGCGCCAAGATGCAACGCTCGCGCACACGGCCCTATGGCTCCAAGGTCTGGGCCAACGAGATCATCCACGGCGCGCCGACACTCGGTGAGGCCCTGGATGAGAGCCTGTACGACTGGGCCAAGATGAAGGAAGCGAAAATTCGCCAGTGGGTGGAAGACAAACGCATCCTGCCGGTGGAGCCTTCGAGCCTGCTGTACATGATCTGGGCTTCGACCCAGCACTATGCCGACTTTGACCACCAGGTGAAGATTTTGAATGATCACCAGCCGTTGTCGGATATGCAGTTCGAGAAGGCGATCCAGACGGTGACCAGTGTGATTTTGCGTGGGATTGGGTTGGAGCCTTGAGTATTGTGGTGGGGCTTAGGGCCTCATCGGGGGCAAGCCCCCTCCCACATTTGATGTGTGGTGTGGGAGGGGGCCCCCGATAGTGGCCTGAAGGACTACACCGCCTCTCGATAGGGATTCCTCGGATCCTGCGTCCAATTCAAAAACGGCTTGCCCGTGTCGATAGGCACCATCTCGATGCAATCCGCCACCGGGCAGGTGATCTGACACAGGTTGCAGCCCACGCACTCATCATCGATCACTTCGTATTTATGCGTGCCGTCCGCCTGTTTCAGGCTGGCGATGGCCTGGTGCGAGGTATCCTCACAGGCAATATGGCAACGCCCACAGCCAATGCACGCCTCTTGGTCGATCTTGGCGATCACCTGGTAGTTGATGTCCAGGTACTTCCAGTCCGTGGTGTTGCCCACCGCCCTCCCGGAAAATTCTTGCAGGCTGGTGTAGCCCTGGCTGTCCATCCATCGCGACAGCCCATCCTTCATCTCCTCCACGATGCGAAAACCATGCAGCATCGCCGCCGTGCACACCTGCACCGCGCCGCAACCGAGGGCGACGAATTCAGCGGCGTCGCGCCAGTTGCCAATGCCGCCGATCCCGCAGATCGGCAGGCCCTGGGTCTGCGGGTCGCGGGCGATTTCGGCAACCATGTTCAGGGCAATCGGCTTGACCGCCGAGCCGCAATAACCGCCGTGGGTGCTCTGGGTGCCGACCATCGGCAGGGCGACCATGCGTTCCAGGTCCACGCTGGTGATGGAGTTGATGGTGTTGATCAGCGACACCGCGTCCGCACCGCCGCGATACGCTGCCCGCGCCGCCACACGGATGTCGGTGATATTCGGCGTGAGCTTGACGATCACCGGCAGCGAGCAATAGGTCTTGCACCAACGCGTCACCTGTTCCACGTACTCCGGCACCTGGCCCACCGCCGCCCCCATGCCGCGTTCGGGCATGCCGTGAGGGCAGCCAAAGTTCAGCTCGATACCGTCGCAGCCGGTGGCTTCCACCAGGGGCAGGATGTTTTTCCAGGATTCCTCAACGCAGGGCACCATCAGCGACACGATCAGCGCGCGGTCGGGCCAATCCTTTTTCACCTGGGTGATTTCCCGCAGGTTGATCTCCAGGGAACGGTCGGTGATCAGCTCGATATTATTGATGCCCAGCACTTCACGGTTGGCGCCGTAGTGCGCCGAGTACCGCGATGACACATTGACCGCCGCCGGGTCTTCACCCAGGGTTTTCCACACCACGCCGCCCCAGCCCGCTTCAAACGCACGCACCACGTTGTAGGCTTTGTCGGTGGGTGGCGCGGAGGCCAGCCAGAACGGGTTGGGGGCCTTGATACCGGCGAACACAATCGAGAGATCGGCCATTACGCAGCCTCCACATTCAGCATGAGTTGGGCGTGCATGGCTTCGGCGGCCAGCTTGCCGTGTTGCACCGCCTGCACGGTGAGGTCCTGGCCGAGGCTGACGCAGTCGCCGCCGGCATAGACCCCAGGGATGCTGGTGCGCAGCTGTTCGTCGACGAAGATACGCTCGCCGACGCGGTGCAGCTGTTGCGCCAGGGGATCGTGCAAGGCCTCGCCGTCAAAACCCTGCCCGATGGCCTTGAAGATGGCATCGGCGGCCAGTTCGAAAGTTTCTCCGGTAGGGTGCAGGCGCCCGTTTTCCAGGCGGGTGCGGGCGAAGCGCATGCCGCGTACGTGGCCCTGGTCGTCGAGCAGGACTTCTTCGGGTTGGGCCCAGGTCAACAGGCGCACCTGATTGGCCTTGGCGATGTCCTGCTCATGGTGGGTGGCGCCCATGTCGGCCAGGCCACGGCGGTAGACGAGGTTCACATCACGGGCGCCGAGCCGGGCCATTTGCACGGCCATGTCGATGGCGGTATTGCCGGCGCCGAGCACGATGCAGCGGTCGGCCAGGGGCAGCTGGGTCAGGTCGTCGGCCTGGCGCAGTTCGCGGATATAGTCGGTGGCGGCGAGCAGGCCGGGCGCGTCCTCATGGGGTAAGCCGAGTTGCTTGCTCGCAGCCAGGCCCAGGCCGAGGAACACCGAGTCGAATTGCTGGTGCAGTTCGCTCAAGGTCAGGTTGTCGCCCAGGCGCTGGCCGTGGCGGATTTCGATGCCGCCGATCTGCAGGAGAAAATCCAGTTCCTTCTGGGCGAAGTCGTCCACCAGCTTGTACTTGGCGATCCCGTATTCATTCAGGCCGCCGGCTTTTTCCCGCGCTTCGAAGATCACCACGTCATGCCCGTGCAGGGCTGCGCGATGAGCGCAGGCCAGCCCTGCGGGACCCGCACCGACTACGGCGATGCGTTTGCCGGTCGGTGCGGCACGCTGGAACGGGTGTTCGCTGAAGTGTGCGTTGTCTACCGCATAGCGCTGTAACAAGCCGATCAGCACCGGCGCGCATTCTTCGGCGTTGTTACGGACACAGGCTTGCTGGCAGAGGATCTCTGTCGGGCAGACTCGCGCGCAACTGCCGCCAAGGATGTTGGCCGAGAGAATCTTGTGCGCGGCGCCCTGGACGTTGTCGGTGTGGATATTGCGGATGAACGACGGGATGTCGATTTCGCTGGGGCACGCGTTCACACACGGGGCGTCGTAGCAATACAGGCAGCGCGAGGCTTCCAGTTGGGCCTGGCGCGCGTTGAGAGGCGGCGCCAGGTCGGTGAAATGGCTGGCGAGGGTGGCCCCGTCTTCATGGGGATGGGGGAGGTGGGTCAGGGTCTGGATCACGGTGTTGGCCTCACGGTTTTTTTGGATTGCCTCTAAGTGGGCATTTTTGTTGCCTGTACTGGCCTCATCGGGGGCAAGCCCCCTCCCATATTCGACCGAGTTGTATCTGAATGAATGCGGTCAAGTGTGGGAGGGGGCTTGACCCCGATAGCGGTCTCAGCGCTTCACAGCAACCGGCCTGGAATGCTCCGCCCGCTTGCTCAACTGCTCAAACACCGACGGATACGCCGGCCGTTCCACATAGCGCCCGGCGCCGCGCTCGGCGCGCAGGTCGCCATCGGCCCAGACCAGCTTGCCCTGGCTGATGGTGTGGCTCGGCACGCCGCGCACGGTCTTGCCTTCGAAGATGTTGAAGTCGACCTTCTGATGGTGCGTCTTGGCGGAAATGGTCCGCGTACCTTCGGGGTCCCACAGCACCAGATCGGCATCCGCACCCACGCGGATCGCGCCTTTGCGCGGGTAGAGGTTGAAGATTTTCGCGGTGTTGGTGGAGGTCAGCGCGACGAACTCCTGCATCGACAGGCGTCCGGTGTTGACCCCTTCGTGCCACAGCAGCGCCATGCGGTCTTCGATACCGGCGGTGCCGTTGGGGATCTTGCTGAAATCGTCACGCCCGGCGGCTTTTTGCTCGGCGCAGAAGCAGCAGTGGTCGGTGGCGGTGGTGTGCAGGTTGCCCGATTGCAGGCCATGCCACAGCGCTTCCTGATGCCCGCGTGGACGGAACGGCGGGCTCATCACATAGCCGGCGGCGGTTTGCCAGTCGGGGTGCTGGTAGACGCTGTCGTCCAGCAGCAGGTGGCCGGCGAGCACTTCGCCGTAGACCGCCTGGCCCTTGCCCCGGGCGTAGGTGATTTCATCCAGCGCCTCCTTGGTAGACACGTGCACCAGGTACAGCGGCGTGCCGATGGTCTCGGCGATACGGATTGCGCGGCTGGCCGCTTCGCCTTCCACCTGGGAAGGGCGCGACAGCGGGTGCGCTTCCGGCCCGGTGATGCCCTGGGCCATCAGCTTGCGTTGCAGGTGGTACACCAGCTCGCCGTTTTCCGCATGCACGGTGGGCACGGCGCCGAGTTCCAGGCAGCGTTCGAAGCTGGCCACCAGGGTGTCGTCGGCCGCCATGATTGCGTTCTTGTAGGCCATGAAATGCTTGAAGCTGTTGATGCCGTGGTGGCTGACCAGCTCGGCCATTTCCTCGCGCACCTGTTCGCTCCACCAGGTGATCGCCACATGAAAGCCGTAGTCGGACGCAGACTTTTCTGCCCAGCCCCGCCACTGATGGAACGCTTCCATCAACGATTGCTGCGGGTTGGGAATCACGAAGTCGATGATCGAGGTGGTGCCCCCGGCCAGACCCGCCGCCGTGCCGCTGAAAAAATCTTCACTGGCCACTGTGCCCATGAAGGGCAGTTGCATATGGGTATGGGGGTCGATGCCGCCGGGCATCAAATATTGTCCGCTGCCGTCGAGTTGTTCAGTGCCGGCGGGAATATCCAGGTCCGTGCCAATAGCGCGAATCAGACCGCCTGCGCATAAAACATCGGCGCGGTAACTTTCATCATGGGTAATAACGGTGGCGCCACGGATCAACAGCGACATGTCGAGTTCCTCACAGGCTTGACCGGCTTGTGCCAGTTCTAAGTGTTGTATTGCTACGCGCCGATGGTCGGTTAATTCCTGTCATCGGTGACAGGAATAGAAACTAGCCCGAGTTTTTCGATTGAGCAAGAAGATTTTTTATAAGCTTATGCAGTATTTAATCTATTGATTTATAAGGATAAAAATACAAAATCACCAAAATGTAGCGGTCTCTCACCATTTTGACGCACTTGACAGGTTCTCAATATGAGCAACATTTCTTATTGCAAATCAGACGCTTGAGACATGCCTCTTGACGGGGTCGGTAAATAAAAATAATTGTGGTGCACCAGATTGAGTCCTGACCGTTCGGATAACTGGCGCGTTATTTAGCCTGAGTAGCGCGGCAAGTACCGCAGGCACAATCGGAAAGCTGATTAACATCAGCGAGTTATATAAGCGGTGCGGGTTCGAGAGCGGTTGTCGGCACGGTTATTGAGTGCAGTGGCGGCTGGCCGGACCCGTGATGTCATGTTGTTTACGAGGTACTCCGGCCACCCAGCGTTCAGCGCGGGGTGAGCAACAATAATTCGAAAAAACCGTGGAGCGGCCATGCAACAGAACAGATCGCAAGTTATTGAGCGCAACGGCCTGTACGAACTCGACGCCGGCCCCGACGTCCTCGACAGCCCTCGCTACAACCACGATATGGCACCGACCAAGGTGCACGAACGCACCTGGAACAAGTGGCACATCACCGCGCTGTGGGTCGGCATGTCGATCTGCGTGCCCACGTACACCTTGGGCGGTGTGCTCACCGCGTATTTCGGGTTGTCGGTGGGCGAGGCGCTGATGGCGATTTTGCTCGCCAATATCGTGGTGCTGATCCCGCTGACCCTCAACGCCTTCCCCGGCACCAAGTACGGCATTCCGTTTCCGGTGTTGCTGCGTTCGTCCTTCGGCATCCTCGGCTCCAACGTGCCGTGCCTGATCCGCGCGCTGGTGGCGTGCGGCTGGTTTGGTATCCAGACGATGTTTGGCGGGCTGGCGATTCACCTGTTCCTGGGCTCGATTTTCGAGGGATGGAAGTCCCTCGGCGGCACCGGTGAAGTGATCGGCTTCATGATGTTCTGGTGCCTGAATTTGTGGGTGGTGCTGCGCGGCGCCGAGTCGATCAAGCGCCTGGAAACCCTGTCGGCGCCGTTGCTGGTGGCCGTGGGCATTGGCCTGCTGGTGTGGGCGATGCCGAATGTGTCTCTCAGCGAACTGATGGCGATCCCGCCCAAGCGTCCCGAGGGCGCGAGCCTTACCGGTTACTTCATGGCCGGCCTGACCGCGATGGTGGGCTTCTGGGCCACCTTGTCGCTGAATATTCCCGACTTCAGCCGCTACGCCAAAAGCCAGAAGGACCAGATCCTCGGGCAGATTTTCGGCCTGCCGCTGACCATGTTCCTGTTCGCCGCCCTCGGCGTGATCATGACCGCCGCCTCGGTGAAACTGGTGGGCGTCAGTGTGTCCGATCCCGTGACCCTGATCGGCCATATCCAGAGCCCGGTGTGGGTGGCCGTGGCCATGGCGCTGATCATCGTCGCGACCTTGTCCACCAACACCGCCGCGAACATCGTCTCGCCCACCAACGACTTCCAGAACATCGCGCCCAAGCTGATCAACCGCACCACGGCGGTGATCCTCACCGGTTTGGTGGGGTTGGTGCTGATGGGCCATGAACTGCTGAAAAAACTTGGCTTGATCGTCTCGGATGTGAGCCTGGAAACCGTATATTCCAACTGGCTGCTGGGCTACTCAAGCCTGCTGGGCCCGATCGCCGGGATCATGGTGGTGGACTACTTCATCACCCGCAAACAGCAACTGGACCTGGCCGGTCTGTACCGCGACGACGTGTACCCGGCGTGGAACTGGAGCGGCTTTATCGCCTTTGGCGTGCCGGTGGTGTTGACGTTGCTGTCGTTGGGCAGTGATGCGTTCAGCTGGTTCTACAGCTACGGCTGGTTTACCGGTTCGGCCTTGGGCGGGTTGTTGTATTACGGCCTGAATGCCAGGCGCGGAGCCAGCCCGGTCGTTGTCAATTCATAAGAAATACACGCCTGAGGAGATCCCCATGAACGCTGCCCTTGACGTTCTGCAATCGACCCACCAGCACATCAACCGCGACCGCTTGTGGCAGTCGCTGATGGACCTGGCCAAACTCGGTGCCACCCCCAAGGGCGGCGTGTGCCGCCTGGCCCTCACCGACCTCGACCGCAAGGCCCGCGACCTGTTTGTGCAGTGGTGCGAAGACGCCGGTTGCACCGTGACCGTCGACGGTATCGGCAATATCTTCGCGCGCCGTCCCGGTCGTAATCCCAACCTGCCGCCGGTGATGACCGGCAGCCATATCGACACTCAGCCTACGGGCGGCAAGTTCGATGGTTGCTTCGGTGTGCTGGCGGGGGTGGAAGTGTTGCGTACGCTCAATGACCTCAAGATCGAAACCGAGGCGCCCTTGGAAGTGGTGGTGTGGACCAACGAGGAAGGCTCGCGCTTCCCACCGTGCATGATGGGCTCGGGGGTATTTGCGGAGAAATTCACCCTGGCGGATACCTTGGCCAAGGTCGATGCGGACGGGGTCAGCGTGGGTGATGCACTGAATGCGATTGGCTACGCGGGAACCCGTCCTGAGAGTGGGCACAAGGTCGGTGCGTATTTCGAGGCGCATATCGAACAAGGGCCGATTCTGGAGGATGAGAAGAAGACCATCGGCGTGGTGCTCGGCGCCCTCGGGCAAAAGTGGTTCGACCTGAAACTGCGCGGCGTTGAAGCGCATGCGGGGCCGACGCCGATGCACCTGCGCAAGGACGCCCTGGTAGGCGCGGCAGCGGTGGTGGCGGCGGTCAATGCGGCGGCGCTGGGGCATCAGCCGCATGCTTGCGGGACCGTCGGTTGCCTGCAGGCGTATCCCGGTTCACGCAACGTCATTCCTGGCGAAGTGCGCATGACCCTGGACTTCCGTCACTTGGAACCGGCGCGGTTGGATTCGATGATTGCCGAGGTGCGCACGGTGATTGACGAGACCTGTGCCAAGCATGGGCTGAGTTTTGAAATGGAACCCACGGCTGACTTCCCGCCGCTGTACTTCGACAAAGGCTGCGTTGACGCCGTGCGCGATGCCGCGAATGGGCTGGGCTTGTCGAACATGGACATCGTCAGCGGGGCAGGGCACGACGCGATTTTCGTCGCCGAGTTGGGGCCGGCGGGGATGATCTTTGTGCCGTGTGAGGGGGGTATCAGCCATAACGAAATCGAGAACGCCGCGCCGGATGACCTGGCAGCTGGGTGTGCAGTGCTGTTGCGGGCCATGGTGGCTGCATCGGCAGCCATCGCCAGCGGCAAACTCGCCGCCTGAAATGCGGGTAAAAAATGTGGGAGGGGGCTTGCTCCCGATAGCGGTGTATCAGTTACAGATAAGCTGACTGACCTACCGCGATCGGGAGCAAGCCCCCTCCCACATTTGAACTGTGTTTGACGTTAAATCCAGATGGCATCCCACAGTGGGTAGTCGCCAATCCGCTCGACCAAGCCCGCCCGCAATGGATTTGCCACCACATACCGGGCCATTTTCACCAAGTCATCTTCCTTGCGCAGTGCGCGGTCATGGAAGCCTTCTTGCCAGAGCCGTCCCTTGCGTCCGCTTGCACCATTGACGGTCCTGGTGCTCTTTGACTTCACCTGGCACATCAAGTCCGCCAGCGAGCCTTTTTTCAGTTCAAGCAGCCAATGGAAATGGTCCGGCATAATCACCCAAGCCAGCGAGTTGGCGAGCCCTTGGTACTGCGCCAACCGAAATTGCCAGACCACCAAGCGAGCGAGATGGAAATTGTCGAATATCGGTATGCGTTCGTGGGTGTTGGTGGTGATGAGGTAGATACGGTTGGGTTCGCTGAATCGACCGATGTGCAGGCGGTGTGAAGCGGGTAAATCTGCCATTCCCTGGCCCTCTCAAGATGTGCTTAGAGAGGCTAGATTGGAGAGCAAGAGGTTGATGGGCAGGCTTTTGGCAGCATGTGTCTGGAATGGCGCAATCGGGGTGTAGAACCGTAGACATCGTTTACATCTGAAACCGGGGACATCGTTTACACATTTGAGGCCTGGACGCGGGTCATACCTCGTCCAAGC